>JAKSRC010000001.1 GCA_024403855.1 Saccharofermentans sp.
TGTGGTGATCCGTTAAGAATTTATGCTTGACAGGGGTCACTTCATAACAGGTGAAGTATGCTACAGGATAGTTTTATTGAAACATGTGTTAAGCGCGTAAATGGTTTCTCGGAAGTAATTTTTAATACTTTCCTGATTACTGCTACGATTATTACTGTTTTCTTCGTTAATTTTATTCCGTTTTCGTTGGGATTTAACCAGTTTTATATTACCGGTATCATTTCATTTCTTATTGTTGCCGGTGTTGTAGTTCTGATAAAGCGTCAGACAAAGGAATATGAGATGGAAATCAGCAATGATCTTGTTGATTGTGCAATTATTCATAGTGATAGTAAGCGTGATGAGCTTATAAGTTTTTCTCTTAAAGATTGTGAATATATCGGACCGGTTACTTCTGACAGATATGAGTCTGATACGAAAAATGCAGATTGCGTTATTAAAATGACAGATTACAAGAAGTTCGATATTGAGGACAAGTATTGGTATTTTTATATTCCAAGTGAAGGTATCAAGATTTTGATTGTTTTTATGTACAAAGAATCAATGTATCCTATTTTCAGAAGATATAATCCAAGAGGTACTATAGCTATGGCTATGCCTCATAAGACAAAAGAGGATAAAGACAATGAGTGACATCCCTGAATATACAAACCTTGAGTTGTACTGTAAGGCAACCGAATGTGGTATAGGTGATAAGCTTTATTGCTCTACGCTGATTGGAGATCTTCAGGAGGCTGCAGAGAGAGGTTCTTATGACATGGGGTTTGGAACTGATCTTCTTAAAACAAACGAGCTTTGTTGGATTATCCTCAAGATGAGGCTTAATTTGGTTGAACTTCCATCCTGGCACGATACTTTCAAAATCAGGACATGGGGCAATTACATTGATAAGTTTTATTTTGGCCGTGACTTTGAGATTTTTTCTTCTGATGGAAGATTGATTGGCAGAGCATCTTCTACTTGGATTCTTGCTGATTGGAACACTCATAGGCCCATTATTCCTCAGAAGAGAACTGATTTGCCGGAAGCACCTGTTCAGAATGACAGGCTTGTCTTTGGTGAGAAGTGTCCGAAAGTTAGTTTTCCGGACAGAAATGTTGTTGCAGCTGAGACAGAAAAGCCTGTCATCATCAAATATGCTGATTTTACTGAGCTTGATCGCAACAGACACGTTAATAATTCACGTTACACTGCCTGGGCTTATGATGCACTGTTTAAGAATGGTTACGATGTTTCTCTTATCGAGGATATTGTCATCAATTACAACAGTGAGGTCAAAGCAGGAGAGAAGGTTGAGCTTTTTATTGCCAATAATGATGGCAAAGTCTGTGTTTATGGATACAAGAATACAGATACTAAGGTTTTTGTCGTCGAAATGACTATGAGAAACAACTGATTTCTCACGCTTTTTCACCAGTCTACATTCTTTGTTTCTTCTTATTTTGTTATAATAAGAGGTTGTATCAGCTTATCTGATCCGGAGGTAGCGATGATCGAGATAAACAATCTTGTTAAGAGATATGGTGACAAAAAAGCTGTCAGAGGTATCTCTTTTACTGTAAATGACGATGAAGTATTAGGTTTCCTGGGACCGAATGGTGCAGGAAAGACTACAACTATGAATATCATTACCGGATATCTTTCTTCAACATCCGGTTCTGTAAAAGTCAATGGACACGATATTTTAGAAGAACCTGAACTTGCTAAGAAAGAAATCGGTTATCTCCCTGAGAATCCGCCTCTTTATACGGATATGACCGTTAAGGAGTATTTGAACTATATTTGTGATCTTAAGGGTGTCTCCAAAGATAAGCGTAAAAGGCAACTTGAGAATATTGTAGCTATGGTGAAGATTTCCGATGTTTATGACAGACTGATCGGTAATCTTTCTAAGGGTTATAAGCAGAGAGTCGGAATTGCACAGGCATTGGTAGGTAATCCTTCAATTCTTATTCTTGATGAGCCTACTGTAGGTCTTGATCCTACACAGATTATTGAAATCAGAAGACTCATCAAGTCTTTGGCAAAGTCTCATTCAGTTATTATCAGTTCTCACATTCTTTCTGAGATTCAGGAGATTGCTGACAGGGTTGTAATTATTAATAACGGAAAGATTGCTGCAATCGATACTTTGACTGATTTATCCAAGCGACTTTCCGGTCAGTCCAAGTTCTTACTTACATTTGCTGGCCCTGCCAAGGATATTGCAACAAAAATCAGAACGATTAACGGTGTTTCTGCTGCTGTCGTCAGAGTTGTAGACAGTAAATTTACTCAGATTGAAATTACTGTAGGTTCAGCTGATACAACCAGAGTCAGGACCGACATCTTCTTCATGATGGCAAGTCTTGGCTGTCCGATTATTGAACTTAGATCTCTTGATCCTACACTTGAAGAAGTATTCTTGAGTATTACTTCCGGAAAGGCTAAGGGCTGATTATGACTGCAATTTTTAAAAGAGAATTCTTATCCTTTTTCAGATCACCTGTTGGATATGTTGCAATTGCTTTGTTTTCATTCCTTTCAGGTTTTATTTTCTATTCTCAATTTTCAAATCACATTGTAAATATCGGTAGTGAGGTTATCTCACTTCGTGAATTCTTTGTAATTCTTGTTCCTATCGTTACGATGGGCCTTCTTTCAGAAGATAAAAAGAGAGGAACGGATATCCTCTATTACACAACTCCCGTAAGCCTTTTTAATGTTGTAATCGGTAAGCTTCTTGCGGCTTTTGCTTTGTTTGCAGTTATGTTCATTAATGTCATCATCCACATAATCGTTACTTTATGTTGTGGCGGTATGTTTGGCGTTGGTGCTATCGGAACGATCATAGTTTTCTTCTTTATGGCTTTCATGTTTATCTCTATGGGCCTTTTCGCATCTGCAATTACTGATAATCAGATTGTTTCTGCTATCGTTTCTTTTATCATGATTCTTGTAACTCAGCTTCTTAGCAGATTCGGTGAATATGCAGGAACTGCAGTTACTTCAGTTCTTTCTTCAATCAAGGTCGGTTCTGCTGTATCTATTGGAAATGGAATCAATTCTATTATCAGATGGTTTGATCCATTCCTTAAGACACAGGATTTCCGTTTGGGAATTTTCTCTGTCTCGGCTTTATTCTTCCTTGTTTCCATCGGACTTCTTTTCCTGTATCTGACATTCAGAGTACTTGATAAGAAGCGCTGGAGCCAGTCGTAAGGGAGGCGGTGAGATTCTTATGAGTATTAACACAAATAACAATAAAACAAAGAAGACTTATACAAGATCTGACAGATTCAAGTTCTATTCTGTCGGTGCTGTTATTATCCTTATCGCAATTATCCTGTTAACAAATGTCCTTTTTGATAAAATCCTGGGAAGAGCACTTACTTTCGATTTTTCTGACTCTTTAGGTAATTCTATCTCACAGGAGTCAATCGACTTTATTGATTCTCTTCCTGCAGATTGCAAAATCAGAATTGTTGGACTTATGTCCCGTCCTAATGCTGATAAAATATACGATACTGAATATCAGTATATTGTTCCGCTTCTTGATGATTATGTTAAGAACTCATCTGGAAGGATTTCTGTAGAATATATCGATCCCACTGTTCAGCCGACTATTTTAAGTGAACTTGATCCTTCAAATTCATATAGCCTCAGCTCATATTCAGGATGCTTTGTTGTTAAGTACAATGACCAGATTCTCGTTGTAGATCCATACGATTGTTATGGATACGATGAAACTTACATTTCTCAGGGTTATTACTATGTTTTTTCTAATAACGTTGAATATAAGTTTACTAACACAATGTATATACTTACTCAGGGTTATTCCTGTAAGGCATATGTAATTACCGGCTTGAGCGAAGATGGAAATATTTATTTGGCCAAGGTACTTGAAGGTTTGACCATTGAGTATAATGAACTTCCTGTGTCTGAGAATTTCGATGTTCCGGAAGATTGTGATTTGATCATTCTTAACGGACCGAACCAGGATATTCCTGAAAAGGTTTATGTCGCTCTTTCTGAATACATCTCCAGGAATGGTAAGCTTTTGGTTGCTGTAGATTGTTCTATGCTTAACTTCAGCGAAAAGTACGAAAGACTCAATCGTCTTCTTAACCAGATGAATGTTAATATCGATCCTGTTCTCATATCAGAGAATGATCCTGGCTATCAGTTAAGTGGTTATCAGCTCGACAGTGTCGTAAAGGTTGCTAATGGTTTTACAGACTATGCCGATATCACACTTCTTCATAATACTTTTGCAAGATCTGTCAGAAACGCTGATGTTCCAGGTAACGAGTATTTAGCTTTACCTGTCCTTTTGACAAGTGAGAATGCATCTTCTGCTGAAATTGATGTCAACGGTAATGCAATTGAGAGCAGTATTGTTGAAGGAAGACAGTTTAATGTAGCTATGTACACAGTTTTAGAAGGCGAGGATCCTTCAAAAGCTTTTGTTTTCGGTACTTTGAACTTTACATCAGATGAATACATGTCTGCTTACGGAATGAACGATTCTAATGTTAAATTCTTAAGATCTTGTATCAGAGAACTTATGAGTACTAAGCAGTTTACCGGACTCAATATCGAAGTTAAGAATGTTGATGACTTTTCACTTGATACAGAAAAGTCAACAATAGCTGCATCTACCGCAGTTATGGTTGTATTCATGATCATCATTCCGATTCTGCTTGTAGCACTTGCAGTTGTTGTATATACAAAGAGGAAGAATCTCTGATATGAAGTCAATTAAGAACCTACTGGTACCGCTTATAATTCTTATCTGCTTGACGGTCTTTGCGATCGTTTATTTTGCAGTTGATGGAATTAAGAATAAGCAGCCGTCTGAAACGACTTCCGGTACTGTAACGGTTCTGACTTACGAAAGTTCTGACATAGCATCAGTCAAGGTCGTTAACCAGGATAATGGTTATATGTCGCTTGTAAGATGCGCTCAGGATAGTGGAAAGGCAGTTTATAGTTTTGAGGGTGATGATTTTGATCCTAAAGAGGATTATTCTCAGGACAAACTTTTCTCTTATGTAAACTGTCTGGTAACTTATTACAGCAATAATAAGGTTTCTTCTGACGGCAATTACGCTGCATTCGGACTTGATACTCCAAGATTTGTTATCACTATTGAGACTTCAAATGGAAACAGTTCAACTGTGTATATTGGTAATAAGACTCCTGACGGTCAGCAGTGTTATTTGTATGTTGAAGGTTCAAAAGATATCTATACTGTTGATATTTTGAAGAGTTTCTATGCATCTAAAAATTCGTTGGATTTCCTTGCGCCGGTTACTCTTGGTGTCGATTATCATGAATTAAGTGCTGTTCATTTCGACAGAAAGTCGGATAATCTTTCACTTGATACGATGGTTCGTATTACTAATTCCGGAATCGCTGATTTTACTATCTATAAGCCTTATGAACATGGTACAAGCGGTTATTTTGGAACATTGATTGATGCTGTTGTTAATACTCAGTTTACTGATTTTGTCGATATAAAAGATTCAGAGTTCTCGGAATACGGATTATCCGATCCTTGCTATCATTTTGTATTTACAAGGAAAGATGGTACTAATTCTGAGCTTTATTTGAGTAGCCTCATTGATGGCTATTACTACGGTTATATAAAAGGAAATAAGAAGTTTTTTAAGGTTCCTGAAATGGCTATTGAAGGTCTTAATCTTCCAGAATTGATACTTATAGATCCGTATATTTGCTACTCATATGTTAAGGATGTTTCATCTATAACCGGCACATATGGTGATAAGTCTTTTAAGTTCAATCTTGATGTTCGTGAAGGCTCATCAATTATGGCAAATGATTCTAGAGTAGAACTTGATGGGCGCAATGCCAAGATCTCTGATTCTATGGGCAGGGCTTATTGTTCAGTTCTTTTTGAGAGTATTGCGTGCATAAAGATTGGTGGTATTGAGATGAATCCCAATACTAATACTTCAGTTGCTCCGGCACTTTCACTTACATTTATTGATAAGAATTACAATACAACAGTCTATGCTTTCTACAGAAGAGATGATGATTCTTATTATGTCTTCAAGAATGATGAATATATGTGTTTCTACGTTTATGCCACCGAGATTTTTAAAGATGGTGGGGCAGATACATATAGTTACGGATACTGGAAAGCATATGAATTGTTGGATGAAGCAATAAGAAATAATACAAACGGTATATACGATTTTTAAGAAGAACGACTATGGAAAACAAAGTTATTAGAAACGATAAGAAGCCGAAGAATAAGGCTCCCGAAAACAAAAAGGGAACAGTCTCACAGGCTACGATAAGAAAAACATTGACAATCACGGTAGTAATTTTTACCTTGATTCTGATTGCGAGCATTGCGCTGATTTTCGTGGTTTCAAAGAAAATCGAATCTCGTGCCGGTGCCGATGCCCAGATCAGGCTTTCTGCTCAGGGCGGTTTTTCATGCGAATATTCTGAAGCACAGAAACTTTATCCTTTTGGCGATGGTGTAATAAAGGTTACATCAGAAAGAATCGCATATCTGAATCTTTCTGGTAATGAAATCTATTCTCAATTCATCTCTTATAAGAATCCGCAATGTGTAGTTTTTGGCGATTACGTATCAGTTTTTGATCGTGATGGCTATAACTTCACAGTTCTCAATAGAGATGGCGTGCTCTTTAGCAAGCCTACTCAGAATGCCGTTAAGTCTGTACAGATGTCTGAGAAGGGTTTTATTGCTGTAATTTCAGGTGGTACGGATTCTTTTGGTGATGTTTCTTTATTTGATAACGAAGGTAATCAGATTGCCGTTTGGACATCCTACAACTCAGGATTCCCTATATGCTGTGCATTTAATTCCGACTCTTCGCTTCTTGCTGTATCAACAATTAATACAAGTGGTGCTGTTATTAAGCCTTATGTAAGAGTTTTCTCTATTGCGAAAAATGAGAAGGGCTACCAGTGTTCTGATAATGCTGTTTACACCACCGATGACAGTGTTATCTTTGCCACTATCTGCTATGTTGGAAATAAGCTCTGCTGCTTTACAACAAATTCTCTCTATGAGATTAAGGATAATTCTTTGTCTCGTATGAATTATGATTTTTCTGCTATCAGCTATGTTAAAAATGTTAATGGCAATCTCTTTGTTACTTATTCTGATGGTATCAGCCAGCTTTCAAGTCTTGCTATTATCAATTCGAATGATGCGATTATCTATAATTCCAATATCGGTACAAATATTATCAGTGTAGCTCAGACAAAGGGTTTCTACGCTATTAGTGTTGACAGAAGAATATTCATTTTTAATACATCCGGTGTTATTACGAACGATTACTCAATTGATGAAGACATCATCAGATTGAATTTTATTTCAGGTAATAAGCTTTGTGTTGTATCTACAAATGGAGTTCACACAATTAATTAAGGTGGCCTATGGAAACTGAAGTTAAGCTTGCGTTTAAAAATAAAGAGAACTTAAAAGCACTTATATCGCTGGATTCATTCACATCTCTTTGTAAGGATTTGAATATAGAACCCAAGCTTTTGGAAAACTTCTATCTTGATACAAAGAATATGACTGTTTTAAGTCGTGGTGGTTCTGTAAGAAGAAGACATGTTTCAGGTTCTGAAGTGGACTACTACGAACAGACAGTAAAGTATGGCGGTGGAGCTCAGAAAGGTCTTCACAGACGTCATGAATGGAATGCCAGACTGAACGGCGATTTTTCAATAGAAGCATTCAAAGATGCTGCTGATTCACAGGATGATCCAAAAGAGCTTTTAGATGAAGTTTTTGATGGTTTGACTGATGAAGATTTTGAGATTCTTTGTTCTAATTCATTCAATAGGACAACTTATGATGTAGCTTATGGCGAAAGCTTGATTGAGGCCTGCTTTGATATTGGAACTATATATAATTCCGATAAGTCTAATTCGGAAGATATTTGCGAACTCGAATTAGAGTTAATCAGCGGTAATATTGATGATTTAAATAGTCTTTCCGCTTTGATTAAAGAGATATCGGATTGTGTTCCATTAGATGCAAGCAAATATGCTAGAACGTTAAAACTTGTCAGGGGAATCGAGAAATGAGAAGTAATCAGTACGATTGTATTATTGTAGGTGGCGGAGCAGCAGGCCTTTATTGTGCTGCCCAGCTTGCAAAATCTGCTTTCTATTCAGGCAAGAAAATCAAGATATTCGAAGGCGGAAGCCGAGTTGGCAATAAGCTTGCTTTAACTGGTTCCGGTCGTTGCAACCTTACCAATACAGCACTTGAAATTGCTAATTACAACACAGATGATATTGAGAAGCTTGAATCCTGTCTCAATAGATATGGAGAGGCTGATACAACTTATTTCTATGAGAATGTCTTAGGTGTTGTATTAGAACAGAAGGGAACACTTGTATATCCTTCCACATATAAAAGTTCTACTGTAGTTGATGCTTTGAGATTCTATTTAGCTGATAATAACGTTGAGACCGATTTGAAAGATAAGGTTGTGTCTATCAGCAAGAATGATGATCTTTTCGAGATTAAGACAGATTCTGATAAAACATTTCTGTCAAAGAATATAGTTATTGCTACCGGTGGTATTACTTATCCTTCTACAGGATCAACCGGTGATGTTGTAAAGCTTGTAGAAAGCCTCACAGACAAGGATAGTTTTGTTCCTTTTAAGCCTGCTCTTACTTCTTTATCGTCTGACCTTACCGGAATAAAGGCGATGGCCGGTATCAGATGCAGAGGAGATGTCAAAATTCTTGCAGGTGATGGTACGGTCAAGGCTGAATCTGAAGGCGAGATACTCTTTACCAAAGAAGGCGGAATTTCCGGTATTTGTGTAATGGATGTTTCAGATTCTGTTGTAAAGCTTATTGATGAAGGTGATGAGGATGTTAAAGCAGTTCTTAACCTGACAGGTAAGACAGCTGGAGAACTCCTCCAAATGATCTTTATAAGACGTCAGATGTATCCGCAAAGAAACTGTGCTGATGCTTTGTCCGGAATGCTTCTTCGTAATGTTACTGATTTTGTTATGAAAAAGATGGGCATAAAGGCAGATAAGATGAAGTTAAGAGAACTTGATGACTCTAAACTCATCGAAATGGCACATCTTTTGTCTGCTTTCCCTGTGCCGGTCAATGGCTATGGTGATGTTGATAAGGCGCAAGTCTCATCAGGCGGATTCATGCTTTCAAAGCTTGATGACAATATGCAGACTCAATCTTGCAAAGGCCTTTATATAATTGGAGAAGCGGTTAATGTAAACGGTATTTGTGGTGGATATAACCTCCAGTGGGCGTGGACTTCTGCAGCACTGGCAGCGGAAGGAATATCTCAGAATGTTTGAGATTAAAGTTGTTCCAAGAATAACCGAAGAGATAGCAAAGAATAAAACACCGGATTTTGATCTTATAGTTAACCAGATTAGGAAGTCCGGAAATAAAGCTATGCGTGAAGGGCTTAAAAAGCTCGAAAAAGGCATGGTTACACTTGATATTTCCAAGAAGTTCATTGATGCCAGACGCGGAAAAGTAGTAATTACTTACAGATTTGGTTTTATTTCACAGGAAGAGAAAGATTCTCAGAATAGAGAGATTGATCTTTCTGCTATGCCATATTCGGATTCATTTGAAGCTTCTGCTGAGTTTAAAAGACCTGTTGTTGTCGGCACAGGACCGGCTGGCCTTTTTGCAGCTTTGATTCTTGCGAGATATGGATTGAAACCGATTGTTCTTGAACGTGGATCTGAAATGAGCCAGCGTATAAAAGATACTGAAGATTTCAAGCAGGGTAAATCTAAAATTAATCCCAATTCCAATATTCAGTTTGGTGAAGGTGGTGCCGGCACATTTTCTGACGGTAAGCTATATTCCGGTATAAGTTCCGGTCTTAAGGATTATGTTCTTCGTACAATGATTGCTCATGGAGCTCCTTTCGACATAATATATGATGCTCATCCTCATGTTGGTACTGATAAACTCAGAGATGTAGTTACCGGCATCAGAGAAGAGATTATTAGTCTTGGGGGAGAAGTCAGATTTAATTCTACTTTTACGTCCTATAAAGCTGAGAATGGTGATATTACAGGCATTACAGTATCTGATAGTAACGATACTTATGAGATTTCCTGTGACAGATTAATTTTGGCTATAGGACATTCGAGTCGTGATACATTCAGGACTTTGTATAAATCCGGCCTTAATATGCAGTCGAAACCATTTTCGGTTGGTGTCAGAATTGAGCACTTAAGAAAAGATCTTGATATTTCCCAATATGGTTTTGATTCTGATTATTCTGCTGATATTACACCTTCAATTTATAAGCTCTCTTGCGATACTGAAACCGGTAGAAAACTATATACATTCTGTATGTGTCCCGGTGGAGAAGTTGTAGCTGCACAGTCAGACAATGAAAGCGTATGTACGAATGGTATGAGTTACAGAGCAAGAGATTGTGTCAATTCCAATAGTGCTATTCTTGTTCCCATTGATAGCAGGGATTATGGGGATGGAGTACTTGATGGTATAAGATTTCAGGAAGAACTGGAGCACAAGGCTTTTCTTGCAGGTGGTTCATCAGGAAAAGCACCTTCGGTAAGATATGCTGACTTGATCAATAATGAAATCACAACAGAATTTGGTAGAGTTAAGCCCTCATTTATGCCGGGTGTGACCTGTGGTAATTTGGCTGATGTATTTCCACCTGTTATTTTGGATACCATCAAAGATGGTGTAAGCAAGATGGGACGAAAGATCAAAGGATTTGATGATAGTGATGCAGTACTAACTGCAGTTGAAGCCAGAAGTTCTTCGCCTGTCAGGATTCTTAGAGATCCTGAGACATTCCAGTGTGTTAGCGTGACAGGAATTTTTCCTTGTGGCGAAGGTGCAGGTTATGCCGGTGGAATCATGTCATCTGCAATTGATGGAATAAAATGCGCTAATAAACTTGTTTTTTCTTTGTTGGTTGCTGACGAACACTAATATTTATCAAGATTTGCGTTATTATATGAACGTAAGAAATATATTTAAGGAGGGCCATTTATGGGCAATGAGAAAAACAGAGCGGTAGTTACAGTTCTTGGTAGGGACAGAGTAGGTATTATTGCTGATGTCTCAAGGCTTTTGGCTGATTACGGTATTAATATCAACGATATTTCTCAGACTATTTTAGACGATATCTTCACAATGGTAATGATGGTTGATCTTAAGGATCTCGTTATTGAAGAATCCGATATCTCTGAAAAACTTTCAGAACTTGGCAATAAGCTTGGTGTACAGATTACTATTCAGCACACAGGCCTTTTTAATGCCATGCATACTATCTGATTTTGAATTGAGGGGCTTTTATGATTAACGAACATGAAATAATTGAAACGATGCAGATGTTTAACAGCCAGCATCTTGATATCCGTACAATTACTATGGGTATCTCGCTTATGGACTGTGCAGCTCCGACTGTTGAGGAATCCTGTAATAGAATCTACGATAAGATCTGTAAATATGCAGGTAAGCTTGTTGAGACAGGCGAACTTATCAGCAAGAAGTATGGAATTCCGATCATTCACAAGAGAATTTCAGTTACACCTATTTCCATTGTAGCTTCAGCATGCGGTGCTAAGGACTATACTCCTTTTGCAAAGGCTCTTGATAAGGCTGCAAGAACATGCGGCGTTAACTTTATCGGTGGTTTTTCAGCTCTTGTTCAGAAGGGTTACACAAATTCCGATAAGGTGCTTATTGAGTCTATTCCTGATGCATTGGCATCTACTGAGCTTGTTTGTTCCAGCGTTAATGTCGCTTCTACAAGAACAGGTATCAATATGGATGCCGTTCGCGATATGGGTGTAATTATCAAGAAGACTGCTGATGCCACTAAGGATAAAGATGCTTTAGGTTGTGCTAAGCTCGTTGTATTTGCTAATGCTCCTGAAGATAACCCGTTTATGGCTGGTGCTTTCTTAGGTGTTGGCGAACCTGAATGTGTTATTAACGTTGGTATTTCCGGTCCTGGTGTTGTTAAGCATGCATTAGAAGGCGTTAAAGGAAAGGACCTTGGTGTCGTTGCTGAGACAATTAAGAAAGCTGCTTTCAAGATTACAAGAGTAGGTGAACTTGTTGCGCGTGAAGCATCTGAAAGACTTAATGTTCCATTCGGAATTATCGATCTTTCACTTGCACCTACACCTGCTGTAGGTGACTCTGTTGCACGTCTTTTGGAAGAATTCGGTCTTGAGACATGTGGTACATGGGGTACGACAGCTGCTTTGGCTATGCTCAATGACGCTGTTAAGAAGGGCGGCATTATGGCATCGTCTTATGTAGGCGGTTTGTCCGGTGCATTTATTCCTGTATCAGAGGATGAAGGAATGATTGCTGCTGCAAGTTCCGGTTCCTTAAAGCTCGAAAAGCTTGAGGCTATGACATGCGTATGTTCTGTAGGTCTTGATATGATTGCTATCCCTGGTGATACAACAGCCGAGACAATTTCCGGAATCATTGCTGATGAAATGGCTATCGGTACATTCAATAACAAGACTACAGCTGTTAGACTTATTCCTGTTCCTGGTAAGGATGTAGGTGACAGTGTTGAATTTGGCGGTCTTTTGGGTACTGCGCCCATCATGAACGTAAACAGAGCTTCCTGTGCTGATTTCATTCACAGAGGTGGAAGAATTCCTGCTCCAATTCATTCAATGCGCAACTGATATGTCCGCTAAAAAAGAGAAAAAGAAGAACAAATTCTGGGATTTTGTAAATGACTATAAGCATATGACGATAGCTATGACGCTACCGTCTATGCTATTTGATTTTGCTTATTTTTCTCTTTGTTTTGGTATTGGCATAATTACCTTTTCGCCTTGGCTGGTTATTATGTCCTTTTACCATGTAATTCTTTTCCTGATGCGAATCAATATTCTTTACAGAGCAGGCAGGGGAAGGATTACCAAGAATCCAAAGTTCAGTGAATGGCGCAACTACAGAAAGTTCTCCAGAAATCTGTTGTTTTTCGGAATTATCCTTTCGATTGCAATCTACAGGATCGTTTACACGGAACTGTTCCACGATTTTCCTGGATTCATTCGCTATGTCTTCATGGCTTATGTTGTATTTAAGGTTATAGTTGCTATTACCAATCTGTTTAAGGCAAGCAAGTCAAAATCCCTTACTGCTATGGCTCTTAGAAAGCTTGGTATCACCGATGCGATTGTTTCTTTCCTTGTACTGCAGTGGGCAGTCGTAAGGACAACAGGAACGCTCTTTTCGGTTATTTCACAGAGCATTCAGGCTTATATTGGTTTTGTTGCTGTAGCTATTATTTTCTTAATGGGCATTTTGGGCTTAATTAAGTGTCATAGAGTTAAAAAGAGTTTAACTATTGAAAACAATAATGAAGGTTAGGTGTTTTTATGTGGTTTGAAGAAGCTGTTTTCTACCAGATTTATCCATTGGGTTTTTGTGGTGCTCCGTTTGAAAATGACGGAGTTCCTGCTTCAAGGATATTGAAGGTTCTTGACTGGATTCCTCATATGAAGAAGCTTGGAATCAATGCTATTTATTTCTCACCTGTGTTTGAATCGGATACGCATGGTTACAACACAAGAGATTATGGCCTCATTGATACTCGCCTTGGTACAAATGAAGATTTCAAAAAGGTTGTCGACGAGCTTCATAAAGAAGGTATTAAGGTTGTTCTTGATGGTGTATTTAATCATGTAGGAAGAGGCTTCTGGGCTTTTAAGGATGTTCAGGAAAAGAAGTGGGACTCACAGTATAAAGACTGGTTCCATTTATCTTTCGAAGGTAACTCTCATTACAATGATGGTTTCTGGTATGAAGGCTGGGAAGGCAATTATGACCTTGTTAAGCTTAATCTCAGAAACTGGGCAGTAATCGATCACATACTTGATAAAGTCGGTTTCTGGATTGATTATTTCGATATCGACGGCTTAAGACTTGACGTAGCTTATTGTCTGGATCATGAGTTCTTAAGAAGACTTCGTGAGTTCACTGATAGCAAGAAGAATGAATTTTTGCTTTTAGGTGAAGTCCTTCACGGTGAATATGGAAGAATGCTTAATGATATGCACCTTCATTCACTTACAAACTATCAGTGCTATAAGGGAATCTATTCATCCTTTAACTCAGCAAACATGTTCGAGATCATGCACTCACTTATGAGACTTTTCGGACCAGAGGACTGGACAGTATGCCGTGGTGCACATCTTTTGTCATTCGCTGACAACCACGATGTTACACGTATTGCTTCAATCTTAAGCGATGAACGTAATCTTCCGCTTGTTTATACACTCGTATTCACGATGCCCGGAATTCCTTGTGTTTACTATGGTTCTGAATGGGGTACAAAAGCTCGAAAAGAAGAAGGCGACCCTGCGCTTCGTGCATGCTTTGAAAAGCCTGAATGGAATGATGTAGCAACACATGTATCCAAGCTTGCTGAAATCAAAAAGAACAGCAAGGCTTTGAATTACGGTGGCATCAGAATTGTTGTTCTTAATAACAAGCAGTGCATTTTCGAGAGAAGATGCGACAACGAGCGCATTATGGTTGCAATTAATATGGACGATAATCCGTTTACTGCTCATTTTGATGCCGGCTGCGGACGTGCTAAAGAATTACTTAGCGGTAATATGCACGATTTCGGTGGCGGATCAACATTACAGCCAAAATCTTCTGAAATCTGGCTTATGGAAAATTAATAGATACTATTCGAAAAAAAGAATAAGGGGCTGTCTTGATTAAGACAACCCCTTTATTATTTGAATTGATTCGTGATTTTACTGCTGATCCAAGTAGTTTTTAACTGTCTCGGGATTAGGACCACCAATCAACTTTCTGCCTTCAACACAAGTTTTAAGTGAGATTGCATCATAAACATCTTCTTCGAAAGCAGGTGAGAATTCCTTAAGCTTGTCCAAAGGAACATCAATGAGAGAGATTCCATTTTCGATGCAGTAATGAACGAGCTTACCGGAGATTGCATGAGTTTCACGGAAAGGAAGTCCTTTCTTAACGAGATAGTCAGCGAGGTCGGTAGCATTAGTAAATCCGCCTAAAGCTGCAGCTTCCATATTGTCTTTTCTGATTGTCATGGTCTTAACCATACCGGTGAAAGGAGGGAGGACAGCCTTAATTGTCTCAATGCAATCGAACATTGCTTCCTGAACTTCCTGCATGTCTTTGTTATATGTAAGAGGTAATCCCTTCATAATTACGAGAAGTGAGATCAAATCACCATAAACACGACCTGTCTTACCACGTGTAAGTTCAGCTACGTCAGGATTCTTCTTCTGAGGCATCATGGAAGAGCCTGTTGAATATGCATCATCTAATTCGTAGAACTTGAATTCCTGTGAAGCATAGAGAATTATCTCTTCGCTCATTCTTGATAAATGCATCATGAGAATTGAGCAAGCTGAAGCGAATTCAATAGCGAAATCTCTGTCAGCAACACCATCAAGAGAGCAAAGTGTGACACCAGTCATACCAAGCTGTTCAGCTACGAATTCTCTGTCCAAAGGATATGTTGTTCCGGCAAGAGCACCAGAACCCAAAGGGGAGATATTTGCTCTGTCTTTAGCTTCATTGATACGATCTACGTCACGCTTAAACATCTCAATGTAAGCTGAGAGATAGTGTGCATAAGTGATAGGCTGTGCTCTCTGAAGGTGAGTATAGCCGGGCATATATGTCTCGGTATTAGCTTTAGCTATTTCAACAAGAGTATCAATGAGAGAATCCAAAAGCTCGATAATCTCGCCAGCTTCATCAACAAGATAAAGACGCTGGTCCAAAGCTACCTGGTCATTTCTGGATCTGCCTGTATGAAGACGCTTTCCGGCATCACCGATTCTGTTTGTCAGTTCTTCTTCGATGAACATGTGGATATCTTCAGCGTCAGAATCAAAAGTAAGCTTACCTGATTCGATATCTTCCTTTATTGAAAGAAGACCGCTCTTAATATCTTCAGCATCCTTTGCAGAAATTACACCCTGTTTTGCAAGCATCTGTGAATGTGCAATGGATCCTTCGATGTCCTGGCTATACATTTTGCAATCAAAAGGAAGGGAAGAATTATAGTCATTTACTTCCTTGTCAGTAGCCTTTTCAAATCTGCCTGCCCACATTTTCTTTGCCATAGTTGTTACTCCTTAACATAATCAGGATCAATCCTGACTAATTCAGTCAGCGCTTTATTCCTGTAGTTTAAATCATCTCTAAGCGTAAAGCCCTGTGATTCCCAGAAAGCATTACCAACTTCATTCTTTTTGAATGCGACAAGTAAAACCTTGTTTATGCCTTCAGCCTTAAGAGCATCAAGTGCAAGAGCAACAAGCTTATTGCCGATTCCGCCACGCCTTGAATCAGGGGATACGCATGCGTGTTGGATTATACCACGCCTTCCGTCATGACCACATAATATCACACCTACAACTTTTTCATCCTCAACAGCAACAAAAGAAGTAGTAGGATTTCGCTTAAGGTACTTTTCGATGCCTTCCTTTGAATCGTCCTTGTCATTAAGTCCGTTACCACACTTAATCCAAAGATCGTAAGCTTCTTCGTAGTCATCAATTGTCATTAACCTGTATTCCATACAATTTTCCTTTTCGCGAAATGTTAACCCTCTTTGTTAGGTGCAATTGGCTCGAAAACCAGTTCTCTGCATATCCATTTTTCACCAGATATTGGATAGGTATCAGTTATTCCGGTATCCTTAAAACCGGATTTGAGGTAGCAATTAAGTGCTGAAGGATTGTTTTCGAAAACTCCAATGGTGACCTTTTTCGCGCCCATAATATTAACTGCATAATCGATAGCCAGTTTGATCATTTGTTTACCAAGGCCTTGTCCACGCTTTTTGTTATCCAATAGAACGAATCCAAGACGAACAGTATTAATGTCATTCTTGTCAGGATATCTTATGATGAAGTAACCGCTAATACCGGATTCATCGTAAGCAACAAAGTGAAATACTTCATCACTATCAAGAGAAGCATTGTAACTTTGTATAAGTTCCTGAGCAGAAATAGGGTAGGTCTCAAACCGGTCTGCACACCATAAACGGAAGATGTGCTCATTTTCGATCCATGAAACTATTTCTTCAGCATCGCATTTTTTGAAAGGACGTAATCTCATATCTGCACCTTAAAATAATAACGGCTGTCTCTTTTGTGTGAGGCAGCCGTTGAACTTTTAATCAATCGATGATGTCAATCAAAGAAGACCATTCTTCTGCTTCATCTTAGCATTGACTTTCATAGGGAGACCAAAGCAGTTGATGAATCCGCCAGCATCAGCCTGGTTGTAAACGTCATCAGCCTCAAATGTAGCGATCTCAGGATCGTAGAGAGAGAAGGGTGACTTAGTACCAGCAGGTGTGCAGTTGCCCTTGTAGAGCTTCATCTTAACTTCACCAGTAACAACTTCCTGTGTCTGATCTACGAAAGCTGAGAGAGCTTCTCTCAAGGGGTGGAACCACTGTCCGTAGTATACGAGTTCAGCGAACTTCTGGGCTACGAGATCCTTGTAGTGGATTGTATCACGCTCAACTGTGAGGAGCTCGAGTTCTCTGTGAGCTGCGAAAAGGAGTGTTCCGCCAGGTGTTTCATAAACGCCACGGCTCTTCATACCAACAAGACGGTTCTCAACGATATCAGCGATACCAACACCATTAGCAGCTGCTACCTTATTGCAGTATCTCAAAAGATCTGCAGGGGAGAACTTCTGTCCATCAACTTCAACCGGGATACCCTTTTCGAACTTGATTGTTACATATGTAGGAGTATCAGGTGCCTTTTCAGGAGAAACCATGAGCTCAAGGATCTTATCGAGGTTAGGCTCATTTGCAGGATCTTCGAGATCCATACCTTCGTGTGAAAGGTGCCAGAGGTTCTCATCCTTAGAATAGTTGTTTTCCTTTGTAACAGGAACATCGATTCCACGAGCCATAGCGTAGTCGATTTCCTCATCACGAGACTTAATATCCCAGATTCTCCAAGGAGCGAGAATCTTCATATCAGGATCAAGTGCCTTAATGGAAAGCTCAAATCTTACCTGGTCATTTCCCTTACCAGTGCAGCCGTGAACGATTGTTGTACATCCGTTCTCGTGAGCTACTTCAACAAAGTGCTTAGCGATAACAGGACGAGCCATAGATGTACCGAGGAGATACTTTCCTTCGTAAACTGCATTAGCCTTAAGTGTAGGGTATACGAAATCAGCAACGAACTCGTCTGTGATGTCTTCGATAATGCACTTAATTGCACCGCACTTCAAAGCCTTCTTCTCAAGATAATCGTGATCAAGACCTACGCCAACTTCACCGCAGTAAGCTACAACTTCGCAGTCATAGTGCTCAAGGAGCCACGGGATGATAATGGAAGTATCAAGTCCGCCTGAATAAGCCAGTAAGAATTTTTCTTTTGCCATAGGGCACCTCCGAATGATTTATGAATATTTATGCACGGTTCTGTATAAACTTTGCATATAATACACTTGCATTAAATACAAGTCAACACACAAATTTTAATTACCGGAACTAAATATTACAAGTAAATAGTTTAAGAAAAATCCATACATTTTCTGAATCATTTTGATGTTTCTGATTGCATAAATCAGACCTCAGATAACATTAACTAAATACAAGTAAATCTATTTCGTACAGACGGGCGCTTATTTGTGCATTTTATTAATTATATTATTTTGTAAAAATTGGAACTTTTGTATAAAATCATATGTGGCATAATATGTCCTGAATTATTTCGAGGAGATTTGTTTTTAATGGCGTATCCTTTGATGGAACATCTGATTGGCAATGGTTTTCTTTATTGTGGAAAGTACTACAGAGCCAGTTCTGAATTGACCGAATCTCTCATGAAGCCGGTAGATGCCAGAATTTACTATGAGACAGTCAGAGTTAAAGACGGTGTCTTTTTATTTGTTGAAGATCATCTGAACAGATTAGTTAATTCTGTTAAGGGGCTTGAGAATTTTGAAGTTGATACTTCCAAGATCTTATCTGAAGCTTATAGCTTCATTCATATGGACAAAATAACTGATGGTTCAGTCAGAATTGTACTCACTAAGGAAGTTCTTCTGATTCATCAGGCTGATATTACTTTTCCTACAGATGAGCTGTTTGCGAATGGAATTAATACGAGCATTCTTAATTGGGAGCGTAAAACTCCTAATCTTAAAATTTTCAGAGGCGATTATAAGACCACTGTTAATGAGAAGTTCAAGCAAGAGAATTCTCACGGACTTCCTTTCGAACTTGTTCTCACCGATAACGATGGAAAGCTTTACGAAGGATCTATGTCTAATCTTTTCGTTATTCGTGACGGCAAGGTATATTCTGCGCCTGATTCCAAGATTCTTATTGGTATTACCAGAAAGAGGGTTATGGCCGCTTTGGAGAATGCAGGAGTTGAACTTGCTATTGGTACTTTCAGACCTGATGAGCTCGATTCTGAGAAGGATGCAATATTCGTATCAAGTACGCCTTTTGATATCCTGCCGGTAAGATTCATCGACAATTATGAGTTCAATTCAAGTGATAACGAAGTCTTGAAGATGATTTCGAAATGTTATAGGGATTATACGGAAGAATATATCGCTGCTTATAAGCATGCTTTTAACGGCTAATTTATGGAGGTGGAATAAATGGAGACAAAATCAGGAAAAGTATCGGTAACTACCGAGAATATTTTTCCGGTTATCAGACAGTGGCTCTACGAAGATAAGGATATCTTTATCAGAGAGCTTGTTTCGAACTGCGCTGACGCTATCGCAAAGCACAGAAGATTAGCAGAACTCGGTAAGGCTGAGAAGGATGCTGATTCTAAGGCAGATTATTCAATCAGAGTAATCTACGATGACGACAACAAGACACTTTCATTCGAAGACAACGGAATCGGTATGTCTGAGAATGAAGTCGAGAAGTATATCAATCAGATTGCTTTTTCCGGTGCTTTGGATTTTGTAAACAAGTATCAGGAAGAATCTACTGATAAGACAGGTATTATCGGACATTTTGGTTTGGGCTTCTATTCAGCATTCATGGTAGCTGATGAGGTTACTATCAATACTAAGAGTTTTATGGAAGATGCTGAAGCAGTTTCCTGGAAGTCAAGTGATGGTATGGATTTTGAGATCGGACCTTCTGATAAGAAGGAAAGAGGAACCATCATTACTCTTAAGCTTTCTGAAGATGCAGTAAAGATTTTCGATTCTGCTACTATCAGAATGACACTTCGCAAGTATTGCTACTTCGCTCCTGCTGACATCTATTTTGTAGATACCAAGTCCGACAGACTTCATGAGGAAGCTGAAGAGAAGCGCAAGAAAGAAGCTGAAGAGAAGGGCGAGACATATACACCTGCTCCGGTTTCTTATGTTCCTGTTAACAATAAGGCACCTCTTTGGACAAAGAAGCCTTCTGAATGCACAGAATCTGAATATAAGCAGTTCTATCATTCCGTATTTAATGATGGTCGTGATCCTTTGTTCTGGATTCACCTCAATATGGATTATCCTTTCACACTTCAGGGTATTCTTTATTTCCCAAAGACAGACAATATCTATCAGTCACTTGAAGGAAGAATCAAAATCTATAATCACCAGATTTTCGTTGCTGATAACATCGAAGAGATCATTCCTGATTTCCTTTTCCTCCTTCAGGGCTGCCTTGACTGTTCTGATCTTCCTTTGAATGTATCCCGTTCTGCTCTCCAGCAGGATGAATATGTAAAGAAGCTTTCAGGTCACATCATTAAGAAGGTTTCTGATAAGTTAAATGACCTTTTCAAGAAGCAGAGAGAAGATTTCGAGAAGTACTGGTCTGACATCTCCGTATTTGTTAAGTACGGAATGATGAAGGAAGAGAAGTTCTATGAGAAAGCTAACGGAATCTGCCTCTTCAAGACAGTTGACGGCAAGTTCAAGACAATCGAAGAACTTACTTCTGAAGAGAAGAAGACAATCAGATATACAAACGATCCTAAGGCTCAGGCGGCTTATGTTGAAATGAGCAAGAAGGATGGATTTGATGTCATCGTCATGAGCGAAGAAATCGACAACAATTTCATGTCCTTTATGGAAATGAAAAAACCGGATTACAGATTCCAGCGTGTTGATTCTGAGCTTTCCGGTAAGGAATCTGACGAAGAGACAAAGAATAAACTCAAGGATTTCTTCAGAGCTGCTGTTGGCAATGACAAGCTTATTGTTTTCGCTCAGGAGATGGGTAAGGATAATCTTCCTGCTCTCATCAGAGAAGCTGAACATAATAGAAGAATGAAGGAAATGCGTGCTCAGTATGAGAGAATGATGTCAATGAACAATATGACACCTGAGCAGATGGATGAGATGTTCCCTGAGACAGAGGAGCTTGTCGTTAATACAGACAGTCCGCTCATCACTAAGCTTCAGGCTCTTGAATCAATGGGCACAAAGAAAGAAGACGCTGATCGCCTGGCTCAGCATATTTTCGATCAGGCAAAACTGGCACATGGATCTCTTGATAGCGAAGGCCTTGAGAGATTCCTCAAATACAATACTGAATTACTCTCAAAGAGTGCTGAAAATCTGTAATTAAATTTCACAAGGAGAGACCTTATGAACGTGAATGATGTAAGACGTGTACTGTCAGAAAAGAAAGAGGGTTTTAACGTTGAAGCCGGCGGAATCCTCCATGACGTAAAGTACGATTTGAATGTTTCCGGAATCGAGAAGGTTCGCGTAATCAATCGTTACGATGTTTCAGGCGTAACTGATTCAGAGTTCGAAAATGCGAAGACTGTCGTATTCAGTGAACCTCCGGTAGATATCCTCTATGATGAGACTGTTAATCTGGACGATGCTTCTTATGTCCTCTTTATCGAATCTCTTCCTGGCCAGTATGACCAGAGAGCAGACTCTGCTGCACAGTGCATCCAATTCATGACTGCTAAAGAAAGACCGATCGTTAAGTGCGCAAAGATCGTAGCTTTCTATGGCCCTGTTTCTGACGAAGAAAAGGAGAAGATCAAGCACTTCCTTATTAACCCTGTTGAAGCTCGTGAAGCTTCAAGCGAGAAGCCTGCTACACTGGTTGATAAGTATGACATTCCTACAACTGTTGCAAGCATCGACGGATTCCTCTCAATGACTGATGAAGATCTTGAAGCTATGAGAAAGACAATGGGTCTTGCAATGAGCTTTGCAGATATTAAGTTCGTTCAGGAATTCTTTAATGAACAGGGAAGAGTACCTACAGTTACTGAAATCCGTGTTCTTGATACATATTGGTCTGACCACTGCCGTCACACAACATTCCTTACAAACCTTACAGATATCAGATTTAATGGTGACGATGAGCTCACTGAAGAAATCAAGGAAACTTACAAGGAATACCTCGCAGACAGAGAAGAAATCTACGGGGACAGAATCGGCAAGAAGCCTGTATGCCTTATGGATATTGCTACTCTTGCTTCAAAGAAGCTTAAGAGAGACGGAAAGCTCGATGACCTTGATGAGTCTGAAGAAATCAATGCATGCTCTATCAAGATCAGAATCGAAGTAGACGGCAAACCCGAAGATTACATCTTCATGTTTAAGAACGAGACACATAACCATCCTACAGAGATCGAACCATTCGGTGGTGCTGCTACATGCTTGGGTGGTGCTATTAGAGACCCTCTCTCAGGAAGATCTTTCGTATATCAGGCAATGAGAGTTACAGGCGCAGGTGATCCTACAGTTCCTGTTGAACTTACATTGAAGGGCAAGCTTTCACAGAAGAAGCTCGTTAGAACAGCTGCTGCAGGATATTCTTCTTATGGTAACCAGATTGGTCTTGCAACGGGTCTTGTTGATGAAGTTTACCATCCCGGTTATGTTGCTAAGAGAATGGAAATCGGTGCCGTAGTTGGTGCTGCTCCTGCTTCAAATATCGTTAGAGAAAGACCTCAGGCTGGTGATATCGTTGTTCTCCTTGGTGGTAGAACAGGTAGAGACGGTATCGGTGGTGCTACAGGTTCATCTAAGGCTCACGATACTCAGTCAGTTATTACATGTGGTTCTGAAGTTCAGAAGGGTAATCCTCCGACAGAAAGAAAGCTTCAGAGACTTTTCAGAAATCCTGACGTTACAAGACTTATCATCAGATGTAATGACTTCGGTGCAGGCGGTGTATCCGTAGCAATCGGTGAGCTTGCTGAAGGACTTGAGATTAACCTTGATGCAGTTCCTAAGAAGTATGATGGCCTTGATGGAACAGAAATCGCTATTTCCGAGTCACAGGAGAGAATGGCTGTTGTTGTTCATCCTGTTGATCTTGAGAAGTTCATGGCTGCAGCTGCTAAGGAAAACCTTGAAGCTACAGTTGTTGCTGAAGTTACAGAAGAGCCTGTAATGAAGATGGTCTGGAACGGCAATACAATCGTTAACCTTCCCAGAAGCTTCATCGATACAAATGGTGCTGCTCAGTATGCTGAAGCTGATTGCGCTTCTCACGGCGAAGGCAACTATCTTGATGAACCTTCCAATGGTTTTGTTTCCGGTAACTTTGCTGAGAGCTTGAAGGGTGTCCTCAATTCACTTGAAGGTGCTTCTAGAAAGGGCCTTATCGAAAGATTCGACTCTTCAATCGGTGCTGCAACAGTTGTATGGCCTTACGGTGGTAAGATGCAGAATTCACCAGAAGAGGGTATGGCTGCAAAGATTCCTCTTGATCACGGCACAACACATGACTGTTCTGTTATGACTTATGGCTTCGATCCTTATTACACCGAATGGAGCCCTTATGCTGGTGCTTATCACTCAGTAGTTGAATCTTTGCTTAAGCTCCTTGCTATGGGTGTCGATCCTTTGAAGGCAAGACTCACTTTCCAGGAATACTTCGAGAGAATGACAGGTTCTGAATCTTGGGGTAAGCCTCTTGCAGCTCTCCTTGGTAGCTACAAGGCTCAGCTTGACTTTGGTACTGCTGCTATCGGTGGTAAGGACTCTATGTCCGGTACATTTAATGATATTCATGTACCTCCGACGCTCGTAAGCTTCGCAGTTGGTATGACAACAACAGATAAGGTTGTTACTTCAACTCTTACTGGTGCTGGCCAGAAGCTTTACCTCATTAAGTGCGCTCGTGATGGTAAGGGTTCATATAAGAAAGATCACGTATTGAGAGTAATCAAGGCTGTTAAGGAATTGATCTCCAGAGGCGAGATCAAGAATGCTGCAGTTGTTAAGAGCTCAGGCGTAGCAGCAAGAGTTGCTCAGATGTGCTTTGGTAACAAGCTCGGTTTTGATTTCTCTGATAAGCTTACAGAAGCTGATCTCTTCTCCAAGACTTTGGCTTCCATTATCGTAGCTATCCCTAATGATGCTAATGCAGTTGATAAGGTTGAGATGGCTGGCGGTAAGTTCATCGGTACAACAAATGATTCCGGTGACTTTACATTCGCAGGTGCAAAGCTTTCCGGTAGCGATGCTTTAGAGGCTTTCGAAGGCAAACTCGAAAGAATTTTCCCTACAAAGTCCAAGTCTGCAGACATGCCTTTCGCAATCGATGTCTATACAAACGGCAAGATTATTAAGGCTGCTCCCGGAACATTAAAGGGTGCAAAGCCGAAGGTAATCATTCCTGTATTCCCTGGAAATAACTGCGAAATCGATTCTGCAAGAGCTTTCGAAAGAGCAGGTGCTGAAGCTGAGATCTTCGTTATCCGTAACAGAAATCAAAATGATATCAACGAATCTTTCGCTGAACTCGCAGCAAAGATTAAGGAAGCAAACATCATGATGATCCCTGGTGGATTCTCCGCTGGTGACGAACCTGAGGGTTCCGGTAAGTTCATTACAGCTTCCTTGAGAAACAGTGGCATCGCAGATGCTATCTCTGACCTCTTGGAGAACAGAGATGGTTTGATGCTTGGTATCTGCAACGGCTTCCAGGCATTGATCAAGCTTGGTCTTGTACCTTTCGGTAAGATCTGCGATATGACACCTGATAGCCCTACGCTTACATTCAACAATATCGGCAGACACCAGAACAAGTATTCAAGAACTATGGTTATGTCCAATAACAGCCCTTGGCTTACACTTACAAAACCCGGCGAGATTTATGAGATCCCGATTTCTCACGGTGAAGGTAAGTTCGCTGCATCTGAAGAACTCGTAAGAAAGCTTGCTGCTAACGGACAGATTGCAACATGCTATGTTGATCTTGATGGAAATCCTGCTTCTGACACAATGTTTAACCCTAACGGTTCAATCTGTGCTATCGAAGGTATTCTTTCACCTGACGGTCGTGTATTGGGTAAGATGGGTCATACAGAAAGATATGAATCTGATCTTTCAAAGAATATCGTTGGCAACAAGGATCAGAAGATTTTCGAATCAGGTGTTGCTTACTTCCTGTGATAATGAACAGAGAGATAATTAAAGAATTAATGTCATCAGAAGGAATTCTGCCCCAATCGAAGTTCGGGCAGAATTTCCTTTGTGATGAGGAAATTATTAATTCTATTGTCAGTCTTTGTGATCTTAAAAGTGAAGACCATGTGCTTGAAATCGGTCCGGGCTTAGGAAGCATTACTTATCCGATCAGTCAGCTTACAGATAACCTGACTTGTGTTGAGATAGACAGAGGACTTGCTGCATATCTTACTGAGAATTTAGATGGTGTAAGAATTGTTTGTGCTGATTTTCTTGACGTTGAAGATCTTGGTACATTTGATGTAGCAGTAAGCAATATACCGTACTATGTAATGACCGACATAATGAAGAAGCTATTTTCAGATTTTTCGATTGTCCGCAAGATGGTCTTTATGGTTGAAGATGAAGCTATTGCGAGAATCGATTGCGGTCCCAAAACCAAACAATATGGACCTTTGGCAATTCTTTGTAGTCTTTACGGCACATATAAGTACGAATTCAAAGTTCCTCATACAGCATTCGTACCTCAGCCAAGGACAACTTCAGCTGTAATTAGTTTTACCAGAACGGATTCAGCTGATATCTTAAGTCCTGATTTTGTGAAGTTCGTTAATAGCTGTTTTGCAATGCGAAGGAAATTATTGAAGAAAAATCTTTCGAATATTACTTCTTCTGAGAAGTTGATTTCTGCATTCGAAAAGCTCGGTATCGCTGAAACAGCGCGAGCTGAAGAATTGATGCCTGAGACTTTCGTTCAGCTTTATAAAACACTGAATGCTTAGAAATTACCGTAATTAAAGCGTTATAAAAGACTAAAGTAGTTTAGTGTTATAATTTAATATCTTCTATATATATGCGGAGGTTTGCATATGAAAAAATCTAATGCCAGTCTGTTAGGCAAGTATTCTGATGGCTCTTACAAGCGTAAGGGTAAGAAGGATCAACCTGCAATAGTTGAGTATAAGCAACTATATAAGGGCGAGATTAAAGCCAAGACAGTTACTGAGAAGAAGTATATATCATTAGAAGATAAGATTAAGGCTAGAACTGCTAAGCCTAAGGACGAAGATGGAAGTAAGGAAGAGAGCGCACAGATTACGATTGGCGGCGTTCAGTACCTTGTTAGAAGCGGAGATGCCGGCTACGATCATATGATGAAGGTTGGCAAACTTGCTGATGAAATCTACACAGAGACTAAAGAGAACAACCCATATATCGCTACAAGCAAGACTTTGGTAATGGCGCTTTTCGAAGCTTGCGACCAGATTATTGCATTGAGAGCTGAGAACAGTTCGTATAAGACTGAACTTACATACTATAAAGTTAAGGCCAATGAATATGCACAGGAGAGAAGAGCTGATATCAAGCCTACTCCTATGGAAGAATTAGCTGATAAGGTTAATTCAGGTTTATTTGAACATTTAAAGAAGAATGATGACAAGAAATAATAGAATTGAACTTTTAGCACCTGCAGGCAATCTTGAGATATTGAAAGTTGCAGTAGATAGCGGTGCTGATTCCGTATATCTCGGATTAAAAGAGTATTCCGCAAGAGCGGGAGCTGAGAATTTCACACTTGATGACTTAGAGCAGGGTGTGGATTATGCACATCTAAGATCTTCTAAGGTCTTTCTTGCAGTAAATACGCTCATGTCAGATCAGGAATTCGAAGTCTTCTATCCGACAATTGCAGAAGCTGTAAATATTGGTATTGACGGACTTATTGTTCAGGATCTTGCTGTATTACAGAAGTTAACTGAAGATTTTCCAGATGTAACTATCAATTGCAGTACTCAGATGAATATCTATTCTGCAGATGAATTTAAGAAGTTATCTGAACTTGGTGTAAACAGAGTAGTTCTTCCCAGAGAATTATCATGTGATGAGATTGAGACAAGAACTAAGATTGCTGCTGGTTACGGCATTGAGACTGAAGTTTTTGCACACGGTGCTGTTTGTGTCTGTGCATCCGGATTGTGCCTTTTCTCTGCAATGAACAGAAGTGGTTCCAGATCAGGTAATCGTGGCTCATGTGCTCAACCCTGCAGAGAAGAATATGGTCTTTATAATGCCGGTTTAAAGATTAAGGATGGACATCTTTTATCACCTAAAGATAGAGATGTATCCGAATATCTTTCAAGACTTATCTCTAGTGGTGTTAAGAGCCTTAAGATTGAAGGCAGAATGAGAGATGCCGCTTATGTAAGATCTGCTGTTTATTGCTATAGACGCATGATTGATTCCTACTATGAAGGTAATCTTGATAAGGATCTCTTAAAGGAGATTAAATACGATCTTCTCGTAAACTTTAACAGAGGTGGCGCATTTACATCACAGTATTTAAGCGGAAGCAAAGATGATCATCTGCTTTCGGGTGAATATCCTGGAAAGTATGGCGTCAGAATTGGCCGCATTAGCCGTTTGGACGCTAAAAATGGTGTTGTATCAGTTGGTGTTAAGAATGGTGCATTAGAGCCTCTTAAGGGTGATTATCTGTCTATTCGTGAGAATGCCAGAGAAATCTGTTCATTCCCTGTTGGAAGAACCAATACCGGACTTAATGGACTTGATGTCAGAGGACTTCACCCTGACATGATAAAGAAGCTTAAGCCCGGCATGGAAGTATTCCTCATGAACCATGAGATCAATATCTCGAAACAGGATTTAAGAAGAACACCAATTGAGATTACAGTTACAAACGCTGATTCTGAGATTACTGCAACTGCAAAGGTGGTTGGCGGTATCTCCGGCAATGTTTCTGCTGAATCAAAGGTCATTGTTCCGACAGATTATGAGGGAAGAGCACTTGATAAGAGCAGAGTAGAAGAACAACTTTCCAAGACATTAGATACTCCATTTACTGTATCCTCAGTAATTTTCGAAGGTTCTGATGATTTCTACTGTCCTGTTAGTGTTATTAACTATCTGAGACGTGATTTGCTTACAGTATTGGAAGTAAATGTAGTCAATTCTTTCAAGAAATCTTATGGTATTGATTATGTTGAATCTTCTGAATATTTCGGCGATCAGGAAGGCGAGCCCGGATCTTTAAAGAATATGTATACATATCCTTTATTAAGACTTAATGAGGATATTCTTGAAGAGGGAGCAGATATTTATGCTTTCTCCGTATATGATCTTTCTGATCCTGATATCTACAAGATCGCTATTGATTTTGTAAAAGATCAGGGTGCTGAATTAGTATTAATGATTCCTGACTTCCATCACGATAAGATCAACAAGATTATCGATTATGTAATATCACTTCTTAAGGTTGATTTGGGTGATGCTTTTACAGCAGTTATGACATCCAGACTCTTTACTGACAGGAAATTCTTAAAAGATGATATTAAGCTTTATGCTTCAGCAGGAACTAATATCTATAGTGCTAATTCTCTTATTAGTGCATTCAAATATGCTGATGCTGTAATGCCTTCATATGAAATCTCTCCTGATGTTCTTGTTCAGAATTTAAGACAGTACTCTGAATCCTGTGATATGAGCGAAAATCATCCGAAGGTGATTGTTCACACGGAAGGACTTATTCCTTGGATGCAGTCAGATTTTTGTGCTGCAGGCAGAAATCAGAAGCCTTGTACATTCTGTAAGAATAATGCTTTCTACGGTATGAAGGCTAAGAGAGATTCCGATGGTTCTGAACTTGTAGTTATTCCTCATCCTCTTGATTGTTCTTCTTCAATTTACGGAAGAGCTAAAAATCCGGTTGATGTTGAATTTGCTGATGCTATTGCGGATATGGGTTTTGACGTAATCTGCAATTACACAATTTTGCCCGGAGGTTCTATCGATGGCTGATATCTATATCGAAAAGTGCAGGGAAGATGCAAAACTTCCGTCTTATGCCCATAACGGTGATGCCGGCATGGACCTTTATGCAGCAGAAGAAGTAATCATTGAACCAGGAAAGTCGGCACTTGTTCCAGTAGGAATCAAGCTTGCAATTCCATATGGTTATGAAGTTCAGATAAGACCCAGAAGTGGAGTTTCATTAAAGACGCCTTTAAGAATTCCTAATGCTCCTGGAACTATTGATTGCGGTTACAGAGATGAGATCAATGTAATCGTCTTTAATGCTTCTTATATGGTTGAAGAGGGTAATTCTACTGAGCCTTTGACTCTTGATCAGAAAGGCTGCATTCACGGTACATATAAGATTCGCAAAGGCGATCGTATTGCCCAGATGGTTGTTGCCAAAGTCGAATATGCTACATTTGTTGAGACAGATAATGTTAAAGCTATTGGCGAAGACAGAGGTGGCGGATTCGGTTCAAGCGGAGTTAACTGATGAGCAGAGTTTCCAGCGGTTTTGTTAGCTTTTCGAGCGGAAGTATCAGAAAGAGAAGCCCTTTTATTACAAGGCTTGCTTTGGCATTGAGCTTTGTCGCTGTTATTATCATCACATTCATTGCTCTTACGGTTTTTTCATCTAACCGTCTCATGAATAAGAAGGGTAATGTCGTTACGAACGTACCTTCAAACATTCTCCCATCTTATAGTGCTACGAGTTTTGAATCTATCGATGGTCAGACAGCTCTTCAGGGTTGGTTCTTTAAGACTAAGAATCCTATATCTACAATTATTGTAGTTCATGATTCCGGTTCTAACAGACTTCCTTTCGGCGTTGAAATGATCGATATGATCGAAGGCTGGCTCGAAAACCACTACAACGTCTTCTTATTCGACCAGAGAAACTGCGGTACATCTGGTGGCGACTGTTGTACATATGGATATCTTGAGTGGCAGGATGTCGTAGGTGCTATCAGTATCGTAAGACAGATTTCTGTTACTACTGATGTAATTCTGTTTGGTATTGGAACAGGATGTACATCATCTGTTCTTGCATACACATATTTACCACCTGAAGGCGCAAGTGAACAGGATCTTGCAGCATATGATAAGAACGTAAGAAACCTTGGATTCAGTAAATCTTATATTGCCGGAATGGTTCTTGATTCTCCTGCAAAAGAAACTGATGACTATATCAAGCCTGAGGTAGTAAGAACTGAGCCTTTGGGATTTATTACTCAGTTTGCTGTTCCTTATGCTATCAGAGTATCTTCAGGAAGCTCTAACGTAAGCCTTGCAGCTGAAATTGCCAGACTTCCGATTCCGGTTTTCATTATCTATGGTGGTCACGATACCTTTATCGGAGCTGATAAGATCGACCAGATCATTACTGAAAGAAGCAGACTCAACTCCAGTATTACCAAGAGCATAATGGTATCTGGTGCTGGTTACCTTGAAGAGTATTCTATTAATAAGAATCTGTATATTGAGACAGTAAATGACTTCCTCAATGCATACTTTTTGAAAGACGAATAATATGGCAACTGATAAAGATATTCTTATATTAGGAATCGAGAGTTCTTGTGATGAGACAGCAGCATCTGTTGTTAAAAATGGACGTGTTATCTTAAGTAATTGTGTAGCATCACAGGCTGATTTTCATGAACAGTATGGTGGTGTAGTACCTGAACTTGCTTCAAGAATGCACGTTGATGCTGTCTATCCGACTATCCAGAAAGCGTTATCAGACGCTAATATTTCTTTGTCCGATATTGATGCTGTAGCAGTAACTTATGGCCCTGGTCTTGTAGGAGCATTACTTGTAGGTTTGTCCGCAGCCAAAGGCCTCTGTGAAGTATCCAGAAAGCCCTTAGTAGGTGTAAATCACTTAAAAGGTCATATTGCTGCAAATTATCTTTGCTTTGAAGAATTAGAGCCGCCTTTTCTTTGCCTTTGTGTAAGTGGCGGCAATTCCATGATCGTCCACGTAAAGGATTATACAGACATGGAAGTTCTTGGAAGAACCAGAGATGATGCTGCAGGTGAAGCTATCGATAAGATTGCAAGAGTGGTAGGTCTTGGTTACCCAGGTGGCCCCAAGATGGACAAAGCAGGGCAGGGTGGTGATACTACAAGGTATCAGTTCTCTAAGACTCATATGGGTGATTCTCTTGATTTCTCATTTTCAGGTCTCAAAACATCAGCTCTCAATCTCATTAATGGCTTGAAGCAAAAAGGTGAAGAGATTGATTTGAAGGATTTTACGGCTTCTTATCAGCAGGCAATATCTGATGCACTTTTAAAGAACACTTTAGCTGCTGTAGATCAGACAGGAATAAAGAAGGTTTGTCTGGCTGGTGGTGTTTCCGCCAATTCATTCTTAAGATCAGCTTTTGATAAAGCATCGAAAAAGAAAGGCATCAAGCTCTACTATCCTGATCTTAAGTATTGTACTGACAATGCTGCAATGATTGCTTCCTGCGGTTATTTTGAGTATATGAATGGAAGACGTGACAGCCTTGACCTGAATGCTTATCCGTCATTACAGCTTAAATAAAGCCTTAGAATTTGCAAAAATAACTTTTGCATATAAAATATACGATTATGGCAATCAAAAAAGGTATAAAAGTAATAGTTGAAAATAGAAAAGCCTATCACGATTATTTCATCGAAGATAGGTTTGAAGCAGGTGTGGCTTTATCCGGAACAGAGGTAAAGAGCCTAAGAGACGGAAGAATCAATCTTAAGGATTCTTATGTTCAGGTAAAAGACGGGGAGATGTGGCTTATCGGAGTACATATCAGCCCTTATGAGCATGGCAACAGGTTTAATCTTGATCCTGAGCGCAATAGAAAGCTCCTCATGCACAAGCGTGAGATTATACGACTATATTCGACCACAAAACAAGATGGCCTTACTCTGGTCCCTACAAAGTGCTATTTCAAGGATTCTAAGGTAAAGTTTGAAATTGGACTTGCTCGTGGTAAGAAAGACTATGATAAGCGTGCCGTTCTTGCCAAAAAGGAAGCTAATCGTGACATTGACCGTGCAATGAAGAGCGCGAAAAAGTACGCTGATTGATATTAAAAGGGAAGACCTGAATACTATGGCAAATAAGATCATTGATAACGATCATAATAGAGAAATATCCATAAAATACTGCTTCTTAGCAGCAATTTTTTGGATTGCCACAGTTACATGTATTTGCATGATCTTCCATTTTTCAAATCAGACTGGCTCAGCATCTTCTGCGGCATCTCAAGGTTTTATTAGTATATTTAATGAGTACTTCGGAACAGAAATAGTTGATGATAGTGCAATCAGACTGTTTGCTCACGGCGTAGAGTTCGCTGTTCTGACATTCCTGTCTTATATGGCACTTTCCTCTACTAATAAGATCTCTAACAGAACATCATATTCTGAAAGTCCTGTTAAACTCATGAGATCTGATAACGAAATGAATATTATCTTTACATTGTGGTTTGCAATTCTTAATGCAATTTTTGATGAGTATCATCAGTTGTTTGTAATTGGTCGTGACGGACGAATCTTTAATGTTTTGATTGACATAATTGGTATCGTTATCGTTTTGATTATTATCCGAGTTGTTTTCTCAATTTATCTGAAGACTAAGGGTAAGAACGAAGTCGTATACACCTGATTTATTTTCCTTAATTGATAGCAGTAGAAGCATCGCATGATTCATTCAATTCAGAATTTTTCTCTACATCTAATTCGGTATAATTACAATTTTGGTGAATTGGGAAGAGGAATTAAATTGGATTTAGATGAATGTTATGCAAAAATCGATTCAGATAAAAACCTATATTTGAACTGAGAGTTCAATAACTGAACTGATAGTTCAAATATAGGATTCATGAATGATTCATATTAATAATTGTTTTATTGTTCCAGCGCATTCTAAAACTGAACTGACAGTTCAATTTTAGGAATCGTTACTTACATAATTTCTGATTACAATATTTATATTTGATTGTATGTATTACTAATCAGAATCTTTAAGTAAATGATTTGTATCTGATTGTATCTGCCAATTAGTAATCATTAGCAATGGTCCGTTCATAGTATTAATGCATTTAATAATTTGAGTTGATCATCAAAGGTTAACAGATTGCTAACGTGGTTTTTATTGTAAATGCCTTTTCTATCAATTATCAGTAGTAACAATCATTATTCAATTCTAATTCGGCAAAATTCTTCTATAGCAATTTTTTATCAAATGTGTATTAATGCTTACTTGAGATTAATGCCTATAATTGAACTGACAGTTCATTTTTAGGAACGATTACCACTAATTAACTTCAGTTATATATAAACGATTTGAATGGTTTGTTATATATTAATTCTGATTTATTTTGCGTTATTATAATGCCTGTGATAATAGGATTGATTTCACGGAGGTTGTGGATGAATAGGTTTAAGAAGGTAATCTCTTCCCTACTAATACTTTCTATGTTATTTGCTTTTGCATCATGTACCGGTAAGTCTGATCCTCAAGAAATAACTACATTCGCTGATACATATGCTAAATGCGTTTCTTTCTTAGATGCAGATAGAATTCTTGAAAATACTTTACCGGTTGATGCTGATATTGCCACAACACTTAAGAATAAAGTAACACTCGAGAACTACGAATATGAACAGGCAGCTATCAAAAGTGAGATTGCTAAGACCATTAAATATAAAGTTATTACTGATACGATGGTTATTGGCAATAATAAAGCTACGGTTCAGATTGATTTCGATATCGTAAACTACAAGGCTGCATTTAAAGAGGTAGTTGGTTACAACGAAGCATATATTCAGGCTTTAAAAGATACAACTGAGCACCAGACAATCACAATTAATGTGAATTTAGAGAAGCAACAAGACGGCAGATGGCTTGCTACTGCGGATACTATTGATAAGCTTTCTGAGCTTTACGCTTTCCTTGATACGGTGTTCACTTTTGGTCCTAACACTCTTGATCTAGTAAAGGCCACGTCATGGTTATTTTCGCTGAACAGAGAGTATAAGAATGCTAGAGAGATTGAGTTAGATCTTTGGTTTACAGACGATCCTGAAGTTAATATGTATTACATGGTTAATAAGGACGGAACCAATGTCTATAAGAGCCAGCTTATGAAGTCTGACGACATTATCTATAGAGCAACATATGGTAGATTCCAAGATGCTGCTTTTACTGAAGATGGATATATTAAACCCGGTAAATACACTATTAGCATCTATCGTGAAGATGATCTTCTGTTGGCAGAACAGGAAACTACAGTTACTTACGATGATTCGATTAAGCCTGATGACATAACTGAAGCGCCTAAGGGTGCTACTTATTCAATCAAAGATGCATCTTTTGCGTCAATCAAGAGCCTTGGTTGGTGGGATTACGATGGAACAATGGTCGCTGACGGAAAGTATTGCAGCAATACACATACATTGGCTTTTTCAATTGAGCTTATGAGTAGTTCTGAAGATCTTTACTACACTGTCTATTACATTCCTGGTGATAAAGTCGACATGAAAAAAATCGATTATTCTAAGCCTGTTTTTGAAAAAACTATCGATGAATTCGTTTACTTGGATGGTACTGCATTTTTGAACTTCGATTACGAACCGGAAACTCTTGAAGTAGGTTCATATGTAATCGTTATAGCTAAAGACAAGTCTTCCCTTCAGACTCCCTATATTCAGGCATTCTGCAAAGTTATTTCTCAGAGTTCTGAAGAGTTCCTTTGATATAGATTCTAATTAATCATAATAAAAGCCCGAACATTTTAGTTCGGGCTTTACTAATTTAACTATTACAGAAATAAGTTAATTATCTGATCCACTCAACCTTGATTTCCTTAGCGTCTGATCCATCACGCTTTTTGAGGAATTCAGGGGCTACCTGAGGGAACATAGCGCAAGAGAGAACATCCTCTTCACTCTTAGCAATATCCTTATACTGTTCTTTGATTGTTTCAAGCTCAGGCTTGATAAGATCTGCAGGACGGCAAGTGATAACTTCGTCTGCGCCAATCGCCTGCTTTCTGATATCTTCGTTTACAACGCCAGGAAGTGCGCCGTATTCGCCACGGAGCAATCCCTTGGATTCTTTTGTAAATGTCTTGTATCTGCCCATCAGAACGTTAAATACGGCCTGTGAACCTACAATCTGGCTAGTAGGAGTTACGAGCGGCGGATAACCGAAGTCTTCACGTACTCTCGGAACTTCCTGCAATACCTCTTCCATTCTGTCTTCAGCATTTGCCTGCTTGAGCTGTGATAAGAGGTTAGAAAGCATACCACCAGGTACCTGATACAAGAGAGTATTAGGATCTACACGAAGTACCTTAGAGCTGATTGTTCCTGCCTTCTCCATCTTAGCAGCAACACCCTTGAAGTGAATTGCAGCTTCGTTGAGCTTATTCAAATCAAGACCTGTGTCTCGGTCTGTACCCTTAAGAGTAGCAACCAAAGACTCTGTTGCAGGCTGTGATGTGCCGTTAGCAAAAGGTGACAATGCAGTATCAATGATATCTACGCCTGCCTGAGCAGCCATAAGGTAAACCATTGAACCAGTACCGGTTGTATTATGTGTGTGAAGATGAATCGGGATAGATACCTTTTCCTTGAGTTTCTTTACAAGGCTATATGCATCAGCCGGCAAAAGAAGATTTGCCATATCCTTGATGCAGATTGTATCAGCGCCCATCTGCTCCAATTCGATCGCTAAATTAACGAAGTAATCTTCATTATGTACAGGGCTTGTTGTGTAGCTCATTGCAGCTTCAACCATACCACCATACTTCTTGATAGCTCTGATAGAAGCTTCCATATTTCTTACATCGTTTAATGCGTCGAAAATACGTACAATATCAATACCATTCTCAATGGACTTAGCGCAGAAAGCTTCTACCATATCATCAGCATAATGACGATAACCAAGTAAGTTCTGGCCTCTTAAAAGCATCTGCAATTTTGTATTAGGAAGAGCCTTCCTTAAAGTTCTTAATCTCTCCCACGGATCTTCGCCCAAGAATCTCATGCATGAGTCGAATGTAGCTCCGCCCCAGCATTCAATTGACCAGTAACCGATGCTATCCAATACTTCACAAGCAGGAAGCATGTCTTCAAGCTTCATTCTTGTAGCAGCCTGGCTCTGGTGAGCATCTCTTAAGATCGTATCAGTGATAAAGAGCTTCTTATTTGTATTAAAAAGTTCAGACATCTAAATACAAAGACCTCACTTAACTTCAAAGAGTAAGTCGCCGCCGCCAACAGTAGAACCTTCAGCAAGGCTCAAAGAAGCGATAGCGCCATCAACAGGTGCTGTAATCTCATTTTCCATCTTCATAGCTTCAAGAACGAGAACAACATCACCAGCCTTAACTGCATCTCCATCCTTCTTCAAAACCTTAAGGATTGTACCAGGCATAGGTGCAACAACAGAACCGGAACCAGCATTTGCTGCAGGCTTAGCTGCTGCAGGCGCAGGAGCGGCCTTAGGAGCTACAGGAGCAGCAGCAACAGGTGCAGCTACCTTTGCAGGAGCGATTACAGCGCCATTTGCGCCCAAAAGCTCAACGTCCATCTCATATGTCTTTCCGTCTAATGTAATACGATATTTGCTCATCTTTATTACTCTCCCAACTGATATTTGTGATAGCTGATGTTGTTATCAGCGATAAACTTTTCGAGGCCAGTCTTCTCAACTTTCTTGAAAGAACGAACTACTACCTTATCGATATCTACGCCGTTCTCTTCTGCTATGCAGGCAACTGCCATTGCAACGATCTGTGCTTCTTCCATGACGAGCCTCCTTTAAAGCGGAATGTTGCCGTGCTTCTTGTAAGGAAGAATCTTATCCTTGGTCTTAAGCATCTTGAAAGCTGTAGCAATCTTAGATCTTGTCTCTTCAGGAAGGATTACTTCATCAACATAGCCGTGCTCAGCAGCGATATAAGGATTCATGAACTTCTCGTTGTAGTCGTCCAAGAGTTCCTGTCTCTTAGCTACCGGATCTTCAGCAGCTTCAATTGCTTTCTTACCGATGATGTTAACAGCACCGGAAGCACCCATAACTGCGATTTCAGCAACAGGCCAAGCATAAACAACGTCAGCACCGATTCCCTTACTGTTCATAGCGATATAAGCACCACCGTAAGCCTTACGCATAATTACGCTGATCTTCGGAACTGTAGCTTCAGAATAAGAGTAAAGAAGCTTTGCGCCGTGTCTGATGATGCCGTTGTGCTCCTGCTGTGAACCAGGCAAGAATGCCGGAACGTCAACAAGTGTAAGAAGCGGAATATTGAAAGAATCGCAGAATCTAATGAATCTTGCTGCTTTATCGGAGGCATTAATTTCCAAAGAACCTGCCATATAAAGGCTCTGGTTAGCAATGATGCCGATTGTCTCGCCATCAAGTCTTGCAAAACCTACTACGATGTTTCTTGCAAACAAAGGCTGAACCTCAAAGAAGCTGCCCATATCTACGATAGAATTAATAACATCTCTTACGTCATATGCCTTCTTAGAATCAGCAGGAACAATGTCAGCTAATGCCGCACTGTTATCTACTGCTACACCAGGAACTTCGAGTGTAGAATCAAGATTGCTCTGCGGGAGATATCCCAAAAGCTCACGTACACCGTTAAGGCATGAGAGATCATCAGGATATACGAAATGAGCAACACCGGATGTAGAACCGTGTACTGCTGCACCACCAAGATCTGCTGATGAGATAACTTCACCTGTTACTGACTTAACTACTGCAGGTCCAGTGATGAACATCTGAGAGTAATCAGTCATAAAGATATAGTCAGTAATAGCCGGTGAATAGCAAGCGCCGCCTGCACAGGGTCCCATGATTACTGAAATCTGAGGAATAACACCGGATGCAATTGTATTTCTATAGAAAATATCTGCATATCCTGTGAGTGAATCAATACCTTCTTCAATTCTAGCTCCGCCGGAGTCATTGATTGAAATGAAAGGTGCCTTCATCTCCATAGCCTTATCCATAGCTCTGCAGATTCTCTGAGCCTGAGCTTCACCTAAAGATCCGCCACCAACTGTAAAATCCTGTGAAGATGCAAAAGCAACTCTGCCGTGGATATATCCGTAACCTGTTACAACGCCGTCGCCAATGCGCTTCTTCTTATCCATACCGAAGTCTGAAGCTCTGGACATTGTCTGGTCGTTAAGTTCGACGAAAGTACCATCATCGAACAAAGCTTCCATTCTCTCTCTAGCTGTAAGCTTTCCGGAAGAATGCTGCTTTGCAATTCTTTCAGCGCCACCTGCTGCCTTAGCTGATTCGCGTCTGGCATTTAAGCGCTCAATACTGTTTTGCCATAATTCATCCATATAAATTAAAACCCTTCAAATATAGTTTTAGATTTAAACATTGGTATTATAGCAAAAATAGTTTGACAGTCAAACTATTTGAATTGATTCATTCAAATTTGCTTAAAAGATACACAGAAGTATTATAGGTTAGATATGATTGTTTAGATTCCCCTAGAATTGTACTGTCAGTTCAATTTTAGGGAATGAAACGTTTCTACAATTGATTATAAAATTAGAGCTGCCTCAGTTTATGAGACAGCTCTTTTATAATTGTTATGTTATTTAGCCTATTATCAGATCTGATCCAGAGCCTGCTTGAGGTCAGCAATGATGTCATCAGGGTCTTCCATACCGACAGAGAATCTAATGAGATCAGGTAAAACGCCTGCTTCTGCAAGCTGCTCATCTGTAAGCTGTCTGTGTGTATGTGAAGCAGGATGCAATAATAGTGTCTTGCAATCAGCAACGTGAGTTGCGATTGTTGCAAACTTAAGGCTATCCATGAACTTAATGGATGCATCACGTCCGCCCTTTACACCGAAGCAAAGAACACCGCATGTTCCGTTAGGACAATACTTCTTAGCCATCTCATACTGAGAGTCGGAAGGAAGTCCGGGATACTTAACCCATGCAATTCTATCATCCTGAGAAAGGAATTCAGCAACCTTCAAAGCATTGGAGCAATGACGAGCCATACGAACAGGAAGAGACTCAAGACCAATCTGGATATAGTAAGCATTCTGAGGAGACTGTATAGAACCGAAGTCTCTCATGAGCTGAGCTGTAGCCTTTGTGATATAAGCTCCCTTGCCAAACTTCTCTGCATATGTGATTCCGTGATAAGACTCATCCGGTGTGCACAAACCAGGGAACTTCTCCTTATGTGCCATCCAATCGAAGTTACCGCTATCGATTATTGCACCACCTACAGAAGATGCGTGACCATCGATATATTTTGTTGTTGAGTGAGTTACGATATCGCATCCGAAATCAAAAGGATGGCAATTTGCAGGTGTTGCAAATGTGTTATCAATAATGAGCGGGATGCCGTTGTTGTGAGCAAGGGAAGCGAACTTTTCGATATCAAGGATATCTACTGTAGGGTTAGTAATTGTCTCACCGAAGATACACTTTGTATTAGGCTTAACGAACTTCTGGAGTTCTTCAAGAGGAAGTGTCTGATCTACAAATGTGCACTCGATACCCATTTTCTTGAATGTAACACCGAAGAGATTGTATGTACCACCATAAATACTTGTAGAAGCAATAAAATGGTCGCCAGCTTCGCAGATATTAAATACTGCAAAGAAGTTTGCTGCCTGGCCAGAGCATGTAAGCATACCGGCATAGCCACCTTCCATAGCGCAGAGCTTAGCAGCTACTGCATCGTTTGTCGGGTTAGCAAGTCTTGTATAGAAGTAACCTGAATCCTCAAGGTCAAATAACTTGCCCATTGCTTCTGAAGTTGAATACTTCCATGTTGTGCTCTGATAGATAGGAAGCTGCCTGGGATCACCATTACCAGGTTCATAACCAGCATGAAGCGCAATTGTATCAATCTTTGTCATAGATATATCCTTCTTTCTGTTAATTGCTTGAATCGTCGCCGGAAATAGCGAGTGTACCCACATAAACTGATGGAGTAAAGAATTCACCATCGCCTGCGGGCAAGTTGATTATATCATTTCCTACAGAAATAATTTCTTTAATTACTTCATAGAAATTACCGGCAACCGTAATTTGTTCAACCGGTCTTCCCTTTTTACCGTTTTCGATAAGGTAACCCTCGCAAAGAAGTGAAAAGTCACCTGAAATTGAATTTACACCGGCATGAAGACCAGAAAGATCAGTAAGAATAATGCCATCACCTACTTCTTCAAGAAGTTCGTTAAATGATTTGTTGCCAGGTTCAACTATAAGATTTGTAGGGCACTCAGATACTCCTGCACCACCTCTAAAACCGTTACCTGTAGACTTTCTTCCTGCCTTATAAGCTGACTTAAGGTCATAAAGAGCTGTGGCAAATACACCCTTATCGATAATTGCCTTTTCTGTTGTAAGTACACCTTCATCATCAAAAGGAATCTTGGTTCTTGCATCTTCATACATAGGAATCTCTTTTACAGTAAGAACTTCTGATGCAATCTTGGTTCCTTCCTTATCTGCAAGCAGTGATAAACCTCTCTGCATAGGGGTGGCAAAGAAATTACCAAAGAAAACACTAAAGAACTGATTGAAAGCTTCAGGTGTAAGAACGGCTTTGTAGTTTCCGGACTTAACAGACTTGGCACCCATTTTGCCAAGAAGGTTCTCCTGAAATTTTGCAAGAAACTTATCCATATCGAATTCGTCAATATCAGTTCCAATCCAATAGTGTCCGCCGCTCTTTACACTTCCGTCACTGTCTGTAGCTCTTGCAGCTGCCATAATAGACATGCCATCATTATCTCTATATGAATGAAGTCCTTTTGAATTGATAATAAGGAAAGGTCCTGTTCCGCAGCTGATTGTGAGATAATCGACAGCATCAATGCGGCTGTCTAATGCAAGAATCGCCTTTTCAAGCTTTAAACCTAACTCTGCAAAAGCATTATAGGTATTCTTTGAATATGCTTCAGAAAGCTGTGAATAGTAAAGTTCTTTGTTATTCTCGTCGCAGTAGATAAACTGGGGATCTTCATCATTTAAGACTTCACAGTTCTCCATAGCAGACTTAAGCAAGAAACCGATAGAATCGTCATTTAGAATGTTTGTTGAACAATATCCCATCTGACCATTTTTTAATCCTCTGAATGAAAGAGCACTTGTTGCACTGTTCTCATAGCTTGATACTTCGCCATTAAGAATGTCGATACTCATTGATGAATCGAGAGCAAAGCATGCTTCACACTCTTCAAAGCCGTATTCCATACCGGCCTTTACGAGCTTTTCCATGAATTTTTCAGCTGTTTTAATATCCATAACTTATGCCTCTCTTCCGCCAACAAGAATTGAAGAAACTCTGATAGTAGGCTGACCAACAGTAACAGGTACGCTACCTGATACTGAGCCGCACATACCTGCTGAAAGCTCTAAGTCATTACCGACCATATCAATATTCTTCAGAATTTCCTGGCCTTTGCCGATAAGTGTTGCACCTCTTACAGGTTCAGCAATCTTACCGTTTCTTACCATGAAGCCCTCATTAACAGCAAAGTTGAAATCACCTGTTGAAGTATCAACAGATCCGCCGCCCATCTGGGTAGCATAAAGACCATATTCAGTATTAGCGATAATATCCTTAGGATCAGATTCGCCGTTGCAGATATATGTATTACTCATTCTTGAAGTTGGAGCATAAGAATAATTCTGACGTCTTGAGCAGCCTGTAGGCTTAGTATTCATTCGTCTTGCGCCAAGTTCATCTACAAGGTAATTCTTGAGGATACCATTTTCGATAAGGAGCAAATCTGAAGAAGTATTTCCTTCATCATCAGTTGCGTATGAACCCCACTCACCGTCTATTCTTGCATTATCTCTGGCACTTACAATGCTTGATGCAATCTGCTCGCCGAGCATATCGGTGAAGTATGAATTTTTGATACCTACAGAAGTTGATTCGAGAGCGTGACCACATGCTTCGTGGAAGATAACACCACCAAAAGCATTACCTAAGATAACAGGCATCTTAGCTGACGGTGCATAACCGGCATTTACCATTCTTATCGCTGTATCACAGCATTCTCTGGTCTTATCTATAAGAGGATATTCATTAATGAATTCATATCCTCGCATTGTTCCGGGAGCAACTCTACCAGACTGCTTCTCATTATCTTTTGTTGCGATAGTTTCAACTGAAAGTCTGATGCGATTAGTTGATTCTTCGGCATTTACGCCTTTGGTATTGATCACTTTAGTTGTTCTCTTACTTGAAGCTATAGAAGAAGCAACCTGAGTAATAAGTGGGCTGTAATTAAGTGCAAAATCTGAAGACTGCTTAAGGAAATCAACCATGTCCTTTTTAGGAACATTCATAGGATCGATTGCAATTGTAGATTTTGTTGTTCTGCAAAGATCTTTAAGAGCTTCAATTTGGCCCTTATCATTACCCTTGATTGCAGCAGCTGCTTCTTTTGCAAGCTTTAATAAAACTTCCAGATCGTTATCGCTGGAATATACATAAACAGAATTTGTTCCGGCCAAAAGTCTGATTCCTGTACCGGAATCAAAGCCTGTAGATGCCTTTATAACCTGGCCATTTAAAAGACTTACTGATTTCTGTTCCTTTACTTCCTGGAACACTTCAGCGAAGTCTGCTGTAGTCGACATTGCCTGTTCAAGAATTCTAAGGCAATCCTGATCGTTAAACATAAAAATACCCCTTGTCTAATCTAAGTAGACAAGAGGTATTTGGTTAAGCTTAATTCTTAAGAATTAGTATCTCTTAATCTTCTTAGATGTGTTCTTCTCGAATTCAGTCATACGAAGGACTGTTTTCCTGATTTTCTTATAAAGCTCGAGCTTCTCATTGGTCTCTGAAACAACCTGCTTCAAGACAGCCATGATCTGCTCTTCGGTAGGCTCGCTATCTGTTCCGAGCTTTGCCTTAATCTCCTCAAGTTCAGGGAAGATTGTTGCTGTAATTACGATGTCGTCAGCAACTTCATCATGTACGCCTGAAACAACAGACTCAGCAACGTAAGGGCTTAAGCTTAAGAGATACTCAATCTCTTCAGGGAAAACGTTCTTACCATTCTTGGCAATTATAACATTCTTCTTACGACCTGTAATTACGCAGAAACCGTCTTCATCGATATAACCCAAATCACCGGTGTGGTAGTATCCATCCTTATCGAGTGCAAGAGCAGTATTCTCCGGATCATTATAGTAACCGAGGAAGTTGTTATCACCCTTGGAGATGAACTCACCGATTCCATCTGAGTCAGGATCAAGGATCTTAACATCACAGCCTGGAAGCGGCAAACCTGCAGCATGATTCTTAAAGAACTTATCTCTGTTAAGCGCAAGAATAGGTGCGCACTCCGTAAGTCCATAACCCTGAACGCACTTAAAACCAATTGTCTGGAAGAACTTAAGCATCTCAGGATTTACCGGAGCACCGCCTAAGATAATAAGTCTCATTCTGCCACCGAATACATCGTGAATCTGCTTAAAGAGTTTCTTTCTGATAGACAAAGGAAGATGCAATGCGTTAGCAAGTTTCATACCTGTCTGGAGCTTTTTTGCTTTCTTGGGATCAGAATTAACATTCTTCATGATCTTCTTATAGAAAAGCTCAAGCATTACAGGAACCATAAGAATACAAGTAGGCTTAGCTTCCTGAATATTCTGGGCGATATACTTAAGGCCCTCACAGATGGCAACAGTCGTACCTCTATATACCTGTCCTAAAAAGCCGCATGTACATTCATATGTGTGATGCAAAGGAAGAACAGAGAGCCATACATCGCTTCTGTCGATATAAAGCATCGAGAACATTGACATCAAGTTCTTACAAATGTTCTTCTGACAAAGCATAACTGCCTTGGACTTGGATGTTGTACCGGATGTGAAAAGAAGAATTGTCATCTCTTCAGGATCGATAGTAGCTTCTGTGAAAATCTTATCACCTGCTTCAAGCTTAGCTTCGCCCTGCTTTAAGCAATCCTGATAATAAAGGAATCTTTCATCCTTAAGATCTTCTGTACAAATCCAGTACTTAACGGAATCAACCTTACCGTAAACCTGCTTTACAATATCAAGCTTAGATTTTGAGAAAACAAGGATCTCTACTTCTGCCCTAGTAACCATATTGATTACATCATCTACAGGAAGCTCCTTATCAAGAGGAACGATACATCCTGTACCATTTGTTGTTGCAAGATATGTTGTATACCACTCATATCTTGTCTCAGCAAAGATAGCAATTCTTGCACCCTTTTTTACAGTGTTCATGAAGTAAGTTCCAAGAGAATCGATGTCGTGGTCGTACTTCTCTGTAGAGATCGGTACATACTCGCCGCCTCTTTTATTCTTCTCAAGGAAAACAGGGTTTTCCGGGAACTCTTTAAGTCTTTTCTTGATTACATCTCTAAGATTATGGACTTCAGTTACTTCATAAAGGCCTGCGTAGGGGTTTTTCATAAGCTTGCGTATCCTTTCTCAATAGCCAGTTCCGCTCTTTCCTTAGTCTTGCCACCCTTAGCGATCTCCTGAGCAATAAATCCGGGATTTGCCTCAAGGAAGCTCTTCATATAACCGTCAGGTGACTCAAGGAAATGAAGAATCATTTCTTTCTGTGCTTCATTAATAATACCATTAGATGTAGCTTCATCAAAAAGTGCCTTGGAAACTTCTGTCAAAGCGTGAAGTTCAACTCCCAAATCCTTCAAAACCTGTCTTCCGCTTTGGCATCTGTCAACAACTGCAATAGTATCTGTAATTGTTGAACCAAGTTCTTTAATAACAGGAACCCAAGCTCTTTCATAAGAAGAAGCCTCAGTGATAAGGTCAGCGATATGAAGAGCCTTCTTACCCTTAAGATCTACTTCCTTGGAATCAACAGAAGGTCCGTCGATAACTTCAGAATATACACTTGTCATATCCTTATAAACTGTAAGATGAGGCTTTTTAAGAAGATATGCAGGCATCATGGAGAAGAAATAGTCTCTTCTCTCACCGCCTGAAATATAATCAAAATCGAGCTTTGAAGCAGCTTCAGCAAGCTTGTCTGATACCATCTTGAATGTGCCACCCTTATTGTAGTAAGCAAGCATCATATCGAAAATTTCTTCAGGTGCAGTAAGCTTATTTTCAGCAATTACCTTCTCAATTCTCTTAAGAACTTCACCTGCTGCAGCTTCATTCTCTAAAAGGAAATGAGTGTTGATAAAGAAAGGTCCAAGCTTACCTGATGTATACCAGAAAGGTGTGTCCTCAGGTGCAACTCTAACGGCTTTTGTAGCAAATAAAGCTTCAACGATTGTGTTATCCATATGTATATCTCCTCTGAAGTTGTAGTAGTTTTTGTTCCTATTTTTGAACTGAGAGTTCAATTTTAGGGATTAAGTTGTGTTGACTTCGCTCCTATTTTTGAACTGAGAGTTCAATTATAGGGATTAAGTTGTGTTGACTTCGCTCCTATTTTTGAACTGAGAGTTCAATTTTAGGGACTACAAGCAAACTTTACCAGCGCTGCAAAGTACCGGTAAGTGACTTAAGTTCAAGTGAATTTTCTTCGCAGTACTTATTAAGATCTTCAGTAATCTTAACAGGTAATGAAGGATGTACGAGACAAGCAGTACCAATCTCAACAGCAGATGCGCCGGCGATCATGAATTCGATGACATCCTTATAGTCTTCGATACCGCCGCAGCCAACGATCGGAATACTGAGTACCTGTGAAGCTTCAGCAATCATTCTGATCGCAACAGGCTTAACAGCAGGACCAGAATATCCACCTGTGTTATTTGTAAGAATCGGTCTTCTGGTTCTAATATCAATTCTCATACCCATCAATGTGTTAATGAGAACTACTGCATCTGCTCCACCTTCCTGAGCAGCAAGAGCAGTTGCCTTGATATCTGTTACATTTGGTGTGAGCTTGATCCACAAAGGAAGATCTGTGAGGGATCTGAGCTTAGAAGTAATAGCTTTGATTGCTTCTGGGTCAGAACCGATAGTCATACAGCCTGCCTTGACATTAGGGCAAGAAAGGTTGATTTCCAAAGCATCAATCTTGTCCTTGTGAGGAGCTAATGTTGTTGCCATATCAACATAGTCTTCGTATGAATGACCGGCTACATTTACGATAACGGCTGCACCGGATTCCTTCATGAAGTCCAAGTCATTTTCGATGAAGTAATGAACACCGGGATTCTGAAGGCCAACGGAATTAAGCATACCTGAAGCACATTCAGCTACTCTTACACCGGGATTTCCTGCACGGGGCTTAATTGTAAGGCCCTTTGATGACATACCACCAAGGATACTGAGGTCATAATATTCTGAGAGCTCTCTTCCGAAATTACATGTACCGGAAGCTAAGATAATAGGGCTCTTGAGTTCTGTCTTACCAACGTTTACTGATAAAGGATTCATCAGAAGATCACCTCCTGACTGTTAAATACAGGGCCTTCTTTGCAGCACCTTACATTCTTATATCCATCAGGACCATCATCCTTAACTTTAACAATGCAGCAAAGGCAAATACCAGCACCACATGCCATTCTCTGTTCCATGGAAACCAGGCACTTCATGCCCTTGGATTCTGCCCATGAAGAGATAGCTTTCATCATAGGAATAGGACCAACGCAGCAAATAAGTGTTTTCGAAGAATCTTCAATATTTAATGTATCAAGACCTGCAATTACAGTACCCTTAATACCTGCATCACCGGCATCAGTAGTAATGACATAGCCTTCCTTATTAAGAATTACCTGGTTCTTGTTTCTGAAGCCTTCTACAACTGTAACTTTCTTACCGGCAGCAGTTAATGTCTCATAGGCGAAATTAATCGGGAAAACACCAGTGCCACCACCTGTTAAGATGAAATTATCGTAGTCTTCAAAATCAAAACCATTACCCAAAGGGCCAAGGCAGTCAACTTCAGTTCCGACTTCAAATTCTTTGATCTGCTCAGTTCCCTTACCTACTACTTTTACACCAATATTGAAGGTTCCCTTTTCGCGGTCGACACTTGCAATACCAAAAGGGCGCTTCAAAAACATAGTGCCTGCTGAGATATTTACAAACTGACCGGGAATAGCGGAACTTGCTATCTCAGGACAGTAAAATCCGAGATAGCAAGTATCATTGTTTAATAATTCGTTAGAAACTAACTTAATTCTATATTCTTTTCTGGTAACCATGATTATACGTACTTACGATTCAATAAAGCTGCATTGAGCTTTTCCTTCATGTCTTCTGCTTCAAATCTTGCTGCCTTGCCGAAATCTTCAGGCTTGAACATGTCAGCCTTCTTCTGCCAAGCGCACATGATTGATCTTGAAGCATTTACAATGCCGCCCTTGCCATAAGCTGTGAAGCTTGCAACAGCTGCATCTGCACCTGCACCCTGTGCACCGTAACCAGGTACGAGCATGAATGCATTAGGCATACGCTTACGAAGAGCAACTGCCTGCTCAGGCCATGTAGCGCCGATAACAGCACCAATTGAAGAGAAGCCTTCTTCGCCGATCATTTCATCGCCCCATTCAGCGACCTTATCAGCAACTGCTTCATATACTTTTCTGCCATCAGCAAGCTCTAAATCCTGGAAGTCACCAGCTGAAGGGTTGGATGTTCTTACCAAGCAGAAAAGGCCCTTGCCGTCTCTCTTTGCGACATCGATGAAAGGCTTAACGCCGTCGATACCAAGGTAGCAGTTAACTGTGCAGCAATCGAAACCACTCATCTCAACTGATTCGCCGAGAAGGATGTCAGTCTTACCGATGATTCCTTCAGCATAAGCTGTTGCTGTGGAGCCAATGTCATTACGCTTGCAGTCACCGATTACGAGCATGCCCTTTCTCTGAGCATATCTTGCTGTAAGAAGCATTGTCTTGATTGCTTCTACACCATACATCTCATAGTAAGCGTACTGAAGCTTAACAGCAGGAACGATATCGTATGTGTGGTCGATAATCTCTTTGTTGAAAAGCCAGAGCGCCTTTGCTGTAGCTTTTGCAGCTTCCTCAGGGAACAACTGCTCTGCATAATTCTTAATGTGCTCAGGAATGTAATCGAGCTTAGGATCAAGGCCGATAACTGTAGGGTTATTTACCTCATCGATCTTTCTGACGAGTCTATCAGCAAAGTTTTTCATATGTGACTTTTCCTCCCATTATGGTTAATAATGTTTCACCGTAAAGCTTCCATCCGTCGTAAGGAGTATTCCTTGATTTGGAAAGAAGTGTATTTTTATCGAATGTAAACTCATCCGAAGTATTGAAGACTGCAAGATCAGCATCGTCGCCAACTTCCATACCGCCTCTTCCAAGCTTCAAAATCTTGGAAGGTGCAAAGCACATGAGGTCGACAAGCTTTTCGAGCGTGATAACACCAGTCTTAACAAGATAAGTGTAACCCAAAGCGAAAGCGGTCTCAAATCCTAATATACCATTTAATGCGACAGAAAATTCGCAAACTTTCTCATCTTCGTGATGAGGAGCATTATCTGTAGCAATTGTATCGATTGTTCCGTCCTTCAAACCTTCAATAATTGCATCAACGTGCTCCTGTGTACGAAGCGGCGGATGCATCTTGAAGTTTGTATCGTAATTCTCGCAGCAAGCGTCAGTAAGTGTGAAGTAGTGAGGGCATGTCTCAGCTGTAACCTTTACTCCCCTTGCCTTAGCATCTCTGATCATGCGAACGCCACCTTTTGTGCTTACGTGGCAGATATGAACAGGAATATCAAGATATTCAGAAAGGATGATATCTCTTGAGATCATGATATCTTCAGCTGCTGTAGGAATACCTCTGATACCGATGGTTGTAGAGATGGGACCTTCATTCATTGCGCCTTCAGCAAGGCTCTTATCCTCACAGTGGTTCAATACTGGAATATCAAAGTCTGAAGCGTACTCAAGAACCTTTCTCATGATACCTGCATTTTTGATCGGACGGCCGTCGTCAGATACTGCAACGATTCCAGCATCCTTCATAAGACCCATTTCTGAAATCTGGTCGCCTTCAATGTTCTTCGTAGCTGCGCCGATAGGATAAACTCTGCAGTTACCGGCTTCTTCAGCTTTCTTCATGATGCCACTGATAACAGCTGCATTATCAGCAACAGGATTTGTATTAGGCATGCAGCAGATGGATGTATATCCACCCTTTGCAGCTGAAGCTGTACCTGTCTTGATTGTTTCCTTGTACTCTCCGCCCGGTTCTCTCAAGTGGCAGTGCATATCGACAAGACCTGGTGTAACAGTAGCACCCTTGAGGTCAATTACTCTGTCTGCTGTATCTTCAGCAAACTCATTTGCGAACTTGCCATCTTCAATATAAATGTTAGAAAGAGTTTCCTCGTTATACTTTTTAGCATTCTTTAAAACTAATCTCATAACTGGTTCCTCCTTGCCATAAGAAGGTAAAGAACTGCCATTCTGACAGCAACACCGTTCGTTACCTGTTCATTAATTACTGACTGATCGCAGTCATATACTGCTGTAGGAAGCTCAACGCCGTGATTGCACGGACCCGGGTGCATAAGGAATGCATCTGGCTTAGCCAAAGCAAGCATCTCAGGTGTAATAGCGTAGAACTTGGCATATTCTGCAATTGAGGGGAAAAGTGACTTCTGCTGACGCTCCAACTGAACTCTGAGTCCCATGACAGCATCTGCATCCTTTACGCAGTCAGCAACGCTATCCGCAATTCTTACGCCAAGGTTCTCAATACCGATAGGCATCATGGTCTTAGGTCCATATACGCTTACCTGTGCACCGAGCTTGGTAAGGCCGATTGCATTGGATCTTACTACTCTTGAGTGATAGATATCGCCGCAGATAGCGATCTTCTTGCCCTCAAATGTATCGAATCTTTCATACATTGTAAGCATATCAAGAAGGGCCTGTGTAGGATGCTCATTCATACCATCACCGGCATTTACAACAGATGACTTGAGGTAAGGTGCGATAAAATGAGGAGCACCTGACTGGTTGTGGCGCATGATGATGATATCAGTACCCATCATGTCGATTGTTCTTGCAGTATCAAGAAGTGATTCACCCTTCTTTACTGAGCTTCCTGAAGTAGAGATGTTTGCTGAAGCTGAACCCATATACTTTGAAGCAAGCTCGAATGAAAGTCTTGTTCTTGTAGAATTCTCATAGAAAAGTGTAACTACTGATTTTCCCTGAAGGTGTGAAGTCTTCTTATTAGCAGAAGAAATTACGAGCTTCATTGTTTTCGCTGTGTCAAGAATCTCCATAATCTCATCTGCAGTAAGCTGCTTCATTCCGAGGAGATCTTTACTCTTAAGTCCCATTATTTATCTTCCTCCTTAAGCAAAACTACCCTGTCTGTGCCGTCAACTTCATTGACTTCAACTTTAATCTGTTCAGTGATGGATGTAGGTACATTCTTTCCAACGAAATCCGCTCTGAACGGAAGCTGTCTGTGGCCTCTATCAATGAGAATTGCAAGCTGAATATTAGCAGGTCTTCCCATATCAAAAATATTCTCAATAGCAGCTCTTGTAGTTCTGCCTGTAAAGAGAACATCGTCAACTAAAATAATCTTCTTATCAGTTACATCAAAAGGAATATCTGTTCCATTTACAACAGGATGTGCTGAAAGCTTTGATAAGTCATCTCTATAGAATGTGATGTCTAAAATTCCCATAGGAACCTTAACACCTTCAATATCTTCCAAAAGCTTTCTTATCCTTTTTGCAAGAGGCACACCTCTTTTCTGGATACCGATGATAGCAACATTATCGAGACTAACATTATGCTCAACGATCTCGTGTGAGATACGTACAAGCGCTCTCGAAATAGCTGCTTCATCCATCAATTCATGACCGGGAATTAGGACCATAAAAAAACTCCTTCCGCCTAAAATATGTGGCTTACCACCACCGTCCGGCTAAAGAAGGAATCCGTAATTAGTAATATAGATACCGCCACTTACGGCCTCGCCGGACCGCTTAAAGTTATGCTACAAGAATTTTATATTTAAAGGGGGTGAAATGCAACACGAGTTTTGTGTCATTTCATCCCCATTTTTAATGTCGTTGTATTGTTATTTTGAATCAGCCGTGCTTAGTTAAAGTGACTGAACCACCGTTCTTAGTATCGGTTATAGTAAGATTTTTGCCTTCAAGTGAATACGAATAAGTCAAGCCATTTCCCGAAAACTGGTTGCTTTCATCAGGATAGAAACTGATAGTCTTATCTTTGCTGGACACTTTATAAGTACCCTTTGCAGATGTTGCATCCGGAAGACCAATATAAGCTCTGTTGCCTACCCTTTTATAAGTGCCGTCATTCTCGAGCATGAGTTCACCGAAGCTTGCAAGTACAGCTGAGTAAGTTGAATTTGTGCTTTCGTCATGCTTCCATACACCCTGCAACTTCTTAGTATCGTTACCACAAGCAGTAAGACTTAAAGTAAATGTCAGCAAAAGGACTACAACAATAGCCTTCATGCTTTTTCTCATAAATGCACCTCCATAAATGCATACTGAATTATTGTTAAAATTATATCAATAAATATTTAGAATTTACTTATTAAATGGCTAATGTTGATCTCATTCTATGCCAATATTTTTAAGGAAATTGCTGATATATCCTGTATATGCTTCAAAACCAGCCTTCCATCTGCTTTCAGCATGTCCTGCGCCTTCAACAAATACTAGTTCTGTATAAGCACCCTCTTCTTTAGCTTTTGCATGTAGCATCTCAGCATTAAAAGGCTTAACTAGAGTATCACCTGCGCCATGGATAAAAAGAATCGGAGTTTTATTGTTTGTAAGGCATCTCAATGAATTTGTATTCTTAATGTCGACCTTATAAAGAATCTTTGCAGCAAGCCAGAGCGTAGGCGTAAGCCACTGCAGATGAATATTCTTATAGCAATCATAGAGTTCTTCGTAAGAGCCAATAAAGCAGCAGTCAGATACGATAAAGTTGACTTTTGGATCAAATCTCAGGCTATGAATTACAGTTGAGCTTCCCATTGACTCACCCTGAAGGCCAAGAATCTTTATATCGCTATGCTTAGCTCTTGTATCATCAATTATGTGCTTCAGATCTTCTGACTCAACATAACCCAAAGTACACGTATCCGGCTTATTTACGCCATGGGTTCTCGCATCATAAATAATGCAAGAGAATCCAAGCTTTACATAGCAATTAGCATATTTAACAGCACCATATCGACTTGATGTATGACCATGGCAGATAATTACATACTTACCGGTCTTTCTTGTCTCTTCAGTCGATACGAAAACACAATTTAAAATGTAACCGTCCTTACCCTCAACAGTAAACTCTTCCTGATCGTAGGAATCGAAATCAAGCCATAATCCTCTCTTCTTATTGCCTCTAATCTCACGTTCAGAAGGAATAAGCTTAGGTTTGCAATATACGGTAGCATTACAGCAGCCAAAGATAATAGCTCCTAATATGAATATAAAAGCTAATACAGAAACTACGATAACTATTATTGTCCAGGGCATTTGGAATCTCCAAAGTTAGAATTAACGCGCCTATTATATCACCATAATTGAAGATTTCTTGTAATCAAAAACATTCCGATTTGGTGCAAAACACAAAGTTCAACAATATTGATAATGTTATTAATAAAGATTGCATATTATAAATTGACAAAGAAAAGCAGCTTTAATATAATTACTTCGCTACGGGGTTGTGGCGGAATGGCAGACGCAGCAGACTCAAAATCTGCCGACCATAAATCGTGTGGGTTCAAGTCCCACCAGCCCCACCAAAAGCTGTCTCGCAATGAGACAGCTTTTTTATTGCCTGTATTTAATCTTTTTCGCCCCACAAAAACGGCTTCATATAATTTTTTAACTTTTATATCTTTGAACACAATTACAGATTGATTGATCAACTTGCTCACACAATTAAACAACTTCTAACGCAAAATATCCTGAAATTTCATATCTTCAAGGCCCTAATTTACTAATGCTAAAATTGTCGATTTTCAGATAACCCTTGTTGCAGTTTGTCGGTTATTGAGACTAGTCTCAACCGGTTTTACCGATTTGGCAGAGTTACTTGTCGTAAAAACCTTTAGAATTTTTCCGAAATTGTAGTATAGGCTCAGTTTCATCGACACGACGATTATCGGTAAATTTTCAGGGAAATTTACGACAAGTTATCCGACAAAACTTTGCAAAAAGGACAAGGAATATTAAATATCAGATATTTCTCCGACAATCTTTACTGAAAATGGAGCAATTTACCCCTATCAAATTATGCTTCGAAATCCTTATAAAATCGGTATAGAAGCGGAAGTTTTTTAGATTGCCTGGCAAAAACTACCCAAAAAGAAATCCCAGCTACTAACCGGGATTTCCAAAGACTTGAACACCAAATTAAATAAAAAATCGCTTTAAGCTCAAGTATCAACTTTAATTTTTATGCAGCCTGATCGTCTTCAAGGCCCATATACTCTATTCCTGCTTTTTCGAGGAAGTTTGCTATGTGATCACGATAAGCATCCTTACCGGCAACCTCTCGTGAATCACAATGTTCAGCGCCTGGAACGAGCCAGAGTTCAGAATATGCATATTTCTGAGCTTCTTTATACATAGCCTCGCTGTTTTCGACATCAATCCAGTTATCATCAGCACCGTGAACAAAAAGAATCGGAACACCCTTGTCTTTGAGCGCATCGATGCCACTTACTTCTGCATCGTTGATTCCAAACAAGACTCTGAAACCAAGGTCAGCACATGCGCCGAAGGGATAAAGATACATGTCGTTATACATGTCGTGAACCATAAACTTAAGGCTCTGGAAGCCACAGTCAGCTACAATGAAATCGACTTTATCAGTGTACTTAAGAACATTCAAAGAAGTTGATGTACCCATTGATTCGCCCTGTAGTCCAAGAAGAGCTACATCGCCAAAGCGTGCGAAAGTATCTTCAATGAGGAAATTTAGATCCTGTGCTTCCCAACCACCCATGGAGCATGCAGTCCTCTCATTTTTGCCATGACCTCTTAAATCGTAAATAATGCATGTGAAGCCGAGCTCAATATATGGATCAACGAACTTGACCATTCCCCAATGATTATTCTGGTGACCATGAGAAATAATTACATATTTACCTGTGCCACGGGTATCAGCAGATGAAACAGATGTACAGCGGAGTTCATAACCGTCTAAACCTTTAACAATGTAGTCTTCCGTATCATAAGAATCGAAATTGCCCCACATTCCTGAGCTCTTCATATAAGCGATATGATCTTCATAAGATTCAAGCGAAGGATACGCAATCGATATTGATGTTCCTACAGCTGCACCAATAAGATTAAGAACTATAAAGACCACAAGCGAGATATGAACGATTTTCAAGACCTTTTTGCGATTGGCCGGTTTGCGTGCTTTAGCCATATAATTAAATTCCCCTCTAAATTTATCTGAGACATTATATCAAAAGAAAAGTGAAAATCATTCGAAGTTATAGTGGCGAAAAAATGGGCGTATATTAAGTTTCTTGAGTGAAAATTTCGAAATTAACTAAAATTTGCAATATAAACCTGACGCAATAGTAATATAATTATCGTGTCTAATTTTAAGAAAAGAGGTTACCGATATTATGGCAAACATTGATTTGACAAAGTACGGCATCAAAGACGTAAAGGAGATTGTTTACAATCCTTCTTATGATCAGCTCTTTGAAGAAGAGTTGAATCCTGCCCTCGAAGGCTATGACAAGGGTTATCTCACAGAGCTTGGTGCTGTTAACGTTATGACAGGTATTTACACCGGCCGTTCTCCTAAAGATAAGTTCATCGTTATGGATGACAAGTCTAAGGACACAGTATGGTGGACAACAGATGAGTACAAGAACGACAACCACCCTGCTTCACAGGAAGCTTGGGATGCTTGCAAGAAGCTCGCTCTTGATGAGCTTTCCGGCAAGAAGCTTTATGTAATCGATGGTTTCTGCGGCGCTAACAAGGACACACGTCTTGCAGTTCGTTTCATCGTTGAGGTTGCTTGGCAGGCTCACTTCGTAAAGAACATGTTCATCGTTCCTACAGCTGAGGAAGAGGCTACATTCGAGCCTGACTTCATCGTTTACAATGCTTCTAAGGCTAAGGTTGAGAACTATGCAGAGCTCGGACTCAACTCTGAGACAGCAGTTCTCTTCAACGTAACATCCAAGGAACAGGTTATCCTCAATACTTGGTACGGCGGTGAGATGAAGAAGGGTCTCTTCTCAATGCAGAACTACTTCCTCCCTCTCGACGGTATCGCTTCAATGCACTGCTCTGCTAACACAGACATGAACGGTGAGCACACAGCAATCTTCTTCGGTCTCTCCGGAACAGGTAAGACAACACTTTCCACAGATCCTAAGAGACTCCTCATCGGTGACGACGAGCACGGTTGGGACGACAACGGCGTATTCAACCTTGAGGGTGGCTGCTATGCTAAGGTTATCAACCTCTCTAAGGAGAATGAGCCTGACATCTATGGTGCTATCAAGAAGAACGCTCTCCTCGAGAACGTTACAGTTGCAGAAGATGGCAAGATCGACTTCGCTGATAAGTCTGTAACAGAGAACACACGTGTTTCTTATCCTATCGACCACATCGAGAAGATCGCTAAGAACGTTAATACAGTTTCTGCAGGTCCTGCAGCTGAGAACGTAATCTTCCTTTCAGCAGACGCTTTCGGTGTACTCCCTCCTGTTTCTATCCTCACACCTGAGCAGACACAGTACTACTTCCTCTCTGGATTTACTGCTAAGCTCGCTGGTACAGAGCGTGGAATCACAGAGCCTACTCCTACATTCTCTGCTTGCTTCGGTCAGGCATTCCTTGAGCTCCACCCTACAAAGTACGCTGAAGAGCTCGTAAAGAAGATGGAGAAGTCCGGCGCTAAGGCTTACCTCGTTAACACAGGTTGGAACGGCACAGGCAAGAGAATCTCTATCCCTGATACACGTGGAATCATTGATGCTATCCTCAGCGGCGACATCAAGAACGCTCCTACTAAGAAGATCCCTTACTTCGATTTCGAAGTACCTACAGTTCTTCCTGGCGTTTCTACAGAAATCCTCGATCCTCGTGACACATATGCTGATGCAGCTGAGTGGGATGCAAAGGCTCAGGATCTCGCTGGCAGATTCATCAAGAACTTCAAGAAGTATGAGACAAACGATGCAGGTAAGGCACTCGTTGCTGCTGGTCCTAAGCTCTAATTCTTAAAGTAAAATTTCAAAACGCTTTATTGGGCTGACTCCTTGTGGGTCAGCCCTTTTTTTCGAGCATTTGATCAATTTCCTCTCTCCTCTTTAGCGTGTTAAATTCATTCAGTTTTTTTAACATTTCAGCATTATGTGGTATATTTAAGTAAGATATTATGTTTAAGGTTGGAATATGAAAGATACACGCGACAAAAGAGTTATCAGGACACAGACTGCTTTGCTTGAAGCATTGGAGATCATGGTCCAGAAGAAGAAACTTACAAACATCACTATTACTGATTTATGTATTCAGGCAAATATTAATCGCAACACTTTCTACTACCACTACAACAACATTTGCGAGTTCCTTAAAGATCATCAGCAGATAGTAATCGGTGATATGTCGCGAATTCTTGAGAAGCCTGTTTCAAGTAAAGAAAATCTTGTTGAACTTTTCGAGAGTCTGAGACGTCATCCTCACTTCCTTAATATCCTTTGTTCACCAAACTGTGACATGGATTTATTCTCAGACATCTTCGACACCGCTACCAGAATTACGCAACTATTTATTGCTGATGTTAACTCTTGCAAGACTCAGCGAGATAAGTATCTTTCGATCTACTGCAATGAGGGCTGCAATGCGGTAATTCGCACCTGGATTCTAAATGGTATGGTTGAACCGCCCAGAGAAATAGCCAACATCATATGGGATGCTTCTAACGAAGGTCCTTTCACCCTTACAAAAACTAATTAATAAAAGCGACTGTCTTACGGCAGTCGTTTTTAATTGACACGAAAATTTCGACAAAAAAGAGCACTCTGTAAATACAGAATGCTCTCAATTAATTTAATACAAACTCAAAAATTAAGCTGTAACAATCTTGTTTGCTGCATCGAGGTTGTGACGCTCAACTGCTTCCTGTCTCATCTTGTACTTGAGGATCTTACCTGCTGCGTTCATCGGGAAGCCATCAACGAAGTCAACATATCTCGGAATCTTATGCTTAGCCATGTGAGTAGCAACATATTCCTTGATTTCTTCTTCTGTAGCTTCTTCACCGGGCTTAAGAACAACTGCAGCGAGAATTTCTTCGCCGTAATCAGCATCAGGAACACCTATTACCTGTACGTCATTGATCTTAGGATGTGTGTAAAGGAAGTCTTCGATTTCCTTAGGATAGATGTTCTCACCACCACGGATGATCATATCCTTAATACGGCCTGTGATCTTGTAGTAACCATCTTCAGGTCTTCTGAGAGCGAGGTCACCTGAGTGGAGCCAACCATCTTCATCGATAGCAGCTGCTGTAGCCTCAGGCATCTTGTAGTAACCCTTCATGATATTGTAGCCTCTTGCGCAGAACTCACCAGGTACACCATCAGGAAGTTCAGCACCAGTCTCAGGATCAACGATCTTTGTCTCAACACCGAAGAGTGAAGGTCCTACAGTATTAACTCTCTGCTCGATTGTATCTGTAGTCTTACTCATTGTTGTTGCAGGAGAAGCTTCCGTCTGACCATATGTGATAACGATCTCAGGCATGTGCATCTTCTCGATTACTTCTTCCATTGTCTTTACCGGACAAGGTGAACCAGCCATGATACCAGTTCTCATATGTGAGAAGTCAGTCTTATCGAAGTTCTCATGACCAAGCATAGCAATGAACATTGTAGGAACGCCGTGGAATGCAGTGATCTTCTCCTGATTGATGCAGTGCAATCCCTTACGAGGTGAGAATGCAGTGATAGGAGACATTGTAACAGCGTGTGTTACGGAAGCTGTCATAGCGAGAACCATGCCGAAGCAGTGGAACATAGGAACCTGAATCATCATTCTGTCGAAAGATGAAAGATCCATGCAGTCGCCGATTGCCTTACCGTTGTTTACAACGTTGTAGTGTGTGAGCATTACGCCCTTAGGGAAACCTGTAGTACCGGATGTGTACTGCATGTTGCAAACATCGTGCTTGTCGATTGTTCTACGAATCTTCTCTACTTCACTGACATTAACCTTCTCAGCAAGTGAAGGCATATCGCTCCAGTGGAAGCAACCGGGAATTCTTGATTCACATGTGATGACGTTCTTCAAGAAAGGAAGTCTTTCAGCCTCAAGCTTACCAGGCTCAGAGTCCTTAAGCTCAGGGCAGATTTCATTAATAATCTGGAGATAGTCGCAATCCTTAAACTTGTCGATCATAACGAGTGTTGATGTATCAGACTGTCTCAAGAGGTACTCGATCTCGTGAATCTTATAAGCTGTATTAACAGTTACCAATACGCAACCGATCTTTGTAGCTGCCCAGAATGTGAGATACCACTGAGGAACGTTTGTAGCCCAGATAGCAATGTGATCACCCTTCTTACAACCCATAGCAAGGAATGCTCTTGCAAGATTATCTACGTCATTTCTGAATTCAGGATATGTACGTGTATAGTCAAGCTCTGTATATCTGAAAGCATACTGATTAGGGAAAAGCTCGCAGATCTTATCCAAAACATCCGGGAATGTGAGATCGATCAATGTTTCCTTAGGCCAAGGATAGTAACCTGTACCTCTCTTATCCTTCTGAAGCTCAATCTTTGTGGATGAACGATAAGGCTCCATGAAAGAAGCAAACTGAGGGATTACGACACCAGCGTTCTCGAGGTCCTTTGACCATCTGTAAACCCACTCGAGTGAAACATAACCGAGATATTCGATTGACTGAAGAGCAGCAAACATTTCCTTCAAAGGCAAATCACCCTGTCCCATGAGCTTATAGGATACTTTGCCGTCTTCCATAACGGAATCCTTAACGTGAACGTGCTTGATGTATTCGCCAAGGTTATTAACTGTATCAACGGGAGATTCACCCATATAACGGTAAGGGTGATGCATATCCCACAAAGCAGCTGCCTTGCGTGAACCGATAGCATCCAAGACCTTCTTAAGTCTCTTTGTATCGCAATAAACACCGTTTGTCTCGATAAGGAGTGTAACGTTCATTTCCTCTGCATAAGGTACGAGTTCCTTCATGATGGAAATTACAACTTCATCATCTACTTCCTTCTCAGGAGCAGGATTCCAGTCACCCAATACACGGATGTATGAAGTACCAAGCTTGTTAGCAAGTTCAATGTAAGCACGGATTTCAGCAATTGCCTTATCCTTTGTCTCCAAGTTATTTACAGGCTCACCTGATGAAAGGCAAGGAATTGTAAGCTTAAGCTCCTTAAGCTTAGCTACTGTCTTAGCGATATTCTCATCTCTGAAAGGTGCAGCCTTAACTGAGAAAATATCCTGGCCCAAACCTCTGATTTCAATTCCGTTGAATTTGAAATCCTTTGCCATTGAGTAAATGTCCTGCCATGAGAGATCCGGACAAGCGAGTGTAGAAAAACAAGTCAACATAATAATATCCTCTTAATTTAATTATATTTATAAACAACCCATTGATTATATAGGTTATCAGACAATTTGTAAAACATTTGCGCATTTAATGGCATACGCAAAGCCGGCTGGGAAAAATAAATATGGCTGCTTTAACAGCCTAGTAGTGCCTGTAGCAGGAAATTTAGGATAGTCGCAACACCAACATTAGCGTGCACTTTAATAAGGGGCATCTTAATGCCAAAAATAAAAGGAATATAAAGGCCAGAACGACAAGACAGCGCACCATTAGCGCCGTCCATTAAGACGTCAACTGAATTGTCCCCTCCAAAGAGGTCTAAGATGATCATCTCCATCTTTCATCTCAAAACCTGACCTTATAGATTAGAGCTTTATGAAAAAGCTACAACGTAATTATATATATTTTGACCACCTAAGCAAGTTAAAATTTTTGCCGAAGGACAAACTGATTTTATATCGTCATTTATTGAATCTGCTAAAGCCTTATCGTCATCGCTTCCGGCAAAAATCACAACTGATTCACATGTCTTGCTTGTCGGAACCGTAGGAAAAAGATTGACAAAACATGTCTTGAGGTCAGATGAAGCACATGAGATTATATCATCGTCAAGAACACCGATATAATCTCCTGCTGTAACACTTAAACCGTTATAAACGCCTGTTTTATCAGCCTTAGCAACAAATCCTGTGTGAACACCTTCTAAAGCCTTAAGCATAGACTTTTCAATCTCATCAGCGGGTGCTGAAGTATCAATAAGTGAAAGTGCGAGATAGCCTTCAGCCATAGACTTAGTAGGAACAATATGGATTACCGCATCTTTATATACTTCCCTTACCTTCTCGGCTGTCATAACGATATTCTTGTTATTAGGAAGAATGATTACATGCTTTGCACCTGTTGCCTTGCAGCAATCAGTGAGGCTTGCGACAGATACGTTATCGGACTGTCCGCCGTTGCAGACTTCAGAAACTCCCATCTCTTTGAAAAGATTACTAAATCCTTCACCATCAGATACAGCAACAATAGCGCAATCCTTAAGATTTACTGCAAATGATTCATTATGCTGAATCGTCATGTTTTCGATCTTGAGCTTTATAAACTCACCAAATCTGTGATAGTAAGCCATTACAGACTCAGGCTTTACTGTGTGGATGTGAATCTTGACCTGGTTTCCTTCCTTAACAAGAACGAGAGAATTACCGAAATCTCTCATATCGGATCTTACCTGATTCTCATTAAATGAATCGAGCTTATCATCTTCGATCTTGATGATCATCTCAGTGCAGTAACCAAATTCAGCAAGATCACCACTCTTAGCAAGATTGGAGCTGTCCGCCATTTTTGCAATTGTCTGATATTCACTAAGATCAATCTCAAATGAATCATCCAATGCTTCGAGCATACCTGTCATAAGGCATACAAAGCCCATGGCACCTGAGTCAAGAACATCATATTCCTTAAGTACAGGAAGAAGTTCGGGAGTACGCTTCAAAGACTCAGTAGCACCTTCGACGATATACTTCATAAACTGCTCGACAGAAGTGTCTTCATCGATAAGTTCTTCAACATATTCCTGTGCTTCACGGCAAACAGTAAGGAAAGTACCTTCAACAGGTTCAGCAACAGATGTATAGGCACTCGCAGTACCGGAAAGGAATGCCGTATATAATGAATCAATCGCAAGTTCATCAAAATCCTTGAAAGCCTTAAGGAAGCCCTTAAGCCACTGCGAAAGAATAACACCTGAATTGCCCTGCGAACTCATAAGAGCACCGGTATAAAGATTATCAAAGTCAGCAGGAACAAGATCTCTGTCACCGATTTCAGCAACAACCTGAAGAACGCCCTGCATTGTCTTATACATATTTGTGCCCGTATCACCATCAGGGATCGGGAAAACATTCATATCATTAAGCTTCTGCTTATTGTCGAGAATTTTCTTTGCACCGCCAATGAGCATCTTGTTAACTACAGATAATTTCATATCGAATACTTCCTATATTTACTTACTTATATAGTCTGATAATCACTATCAACAATACTTTTAATGTGAAGCGGAATCAGTTAAATATCAAAGCCATAAAGACTTATCCAACTCCATTAATAAAATCAGATACAGCCTTATCGTAGGCTTCAAGATTTCTGATTCTCAAATGAGAGTGAGCACCCTCATCGAACCAGACCATCTTTTTACGCTTTGAACCACTTGCCTCATTGATGATGTCGAAATACTTAGGAAGTGAAGAAACATCCTGTCTGCCACAGATCATGAGCTGAGGTACTTCAACATTACGAATTGCCTTAACAGGCGTATTCTTGAAAATATCAATCTTAGCATACTTCTTGAAAAGAAGGCCCATCTGGAGACATACAGGGAATGTAGGTCTTCCAAGATTCTTAGTTCTCTGCTTCAAAACGTTATAGAAAGAAATAAACGGTCCTTCAAGAACGATACAATCAACATATGGATTGTGATCTGCTGCAACATAGATTGCTGCAACTGAACCGATGCAGATACCGTGAATTGCGAAGTGGTCGATACCAAACTTCTCGTGAACAAGCTTGATCCATGCTTCAAGATCCTTACCTTCAAGGATACCGGATCCTGTATATCTGCCTTCAGAAAGGCCCGCAGCTCTGGGATCTACAACGATAATGTTGTAGTTGTTCTTCTGATAAAGATCAGCAAAGTAATAGCAGTACTTACAAGTCTCTGCTCTACCAGCCATAATGATTGCAGCCTTATCAAAACCGAAGTCGAAGTACTCGCCCTTCATCTTGAGACCATCAAAAGAAGTTACTTCGATCTCCTGCATACATGAAGCATTTTCATTACCCCACTTCATGCCGGTATCAAACATAACTGTGTGCTCAGCATTCTCCGGAGCACTGTTACCTCTTGCCCATTTATCCTTGGAGTCTCTAATAAACATGTTTGCGTACTGCTTTTCGGCAATCTTCATGCAGTAAAACCACATGAAGATGAAACCGCCGATAAGCATTACTAAAACACTAGCAATAACAATTTTTAATACAAAACCCATTAGACCTTAGACTTAATCTCTTCCAAAAGCTTGGTCTCCTCAACCAATCCTTCAGAGATTTCCTTACCCATGTAGAATACTGTTACCATACCAGGGCCGATGGATGAACCATTAGCCATGTTAACTGTTGTAGGAATAATTTCAGCTGTAGGGAAATTCTCGCGAACGAGTTCCTGAACCTGAAGCCACTGAGCCTTACGGAATGAGTGAGTAACGAAGATTCTCTTAGGCTCGTCTTCGATTGTAGCCTTCATGTACATGATCATAGCAGCGAAAAGCTTCTTATAACCTGTAACCTTTGTGATTACCTGGTTCATACCAGCACGGTTGAATTCAGCGATAGGCTTGATGTTGATGAGTGAACCCATAACAGCAGAAACGTTAGAAACACGACCAACCTTAGCAAGGAACTTGAGGTCATCAACTGTACCTGTCTGGTGGCATCTCTGCTTGTTGTTTTCGAGCCAAGCAGCAACTTCATCCAAAGACTTGCCTTCCTTCTTCATGTCGCCTGCAATGGAGCAAAGAAGTCCATCAGCACCAGCATATCTGAGGGAGTCAACAACGATGATCTTTCTTTCAGGGTATTCCTTCATAAGATCAGCAGCTACCTTACGGCAATTGTCATATGTGTTTGAAAGAGCAGATGACAAGCTGATATTAAGAATGTCCTTGCCTTCCTTCAAATACTTCTCAAAGAAAGCCTTCTGAATCTCAATATTCTTAACACCAGTAGAATACATTGAATCCTTGCTCATGCTTGTGTAGAAGTCCTGAGGTGAGATTGTCTCCCAGTCAAGAGATGAATCTTCAGTATGACCATCAGGGAATGTGATGTTACCCGGAAGGTAATCTGTGATACCGAATCTTTCTCTGAGATCCTTTGTAAGGTCTGTTGAGCTGTCTGTGAGAATTACATAATCAGCCATTTTCTGTCCTCCTAATATAATGTTTTTTATTATTAGTTCTATTAACTACTAAATTAATGTTATGCGCTGGCACTTGCCTTAGCATTTCTTGCATCTTCAACTTCCTTACTGATTCTGGCAAGGTTTTCTTTCATCTCAAAACGAGTCTTTCTGATGAATGAATTAAGTGATGGTGATGTCTCGGCAATAGCCTGTCGCTTAAGGCTGTAAATAGCCTCTCGCATTATTTCATTTGCCCTCTCCAACGACTCATTATTCGTTAACAACCCCTCTTTGTCAAACTCGATAGGATCACCAATAACGAATCTTGTCGGCTTGAAAACCTTATAAGAAGTATGGATATAAACCGGAACAACAGGTCTCTTGGTATAGATAGAGAGCATTGCCGGACCCTTGTGGAAATCAATAAGCTCATCGTCATAATTCATATGGCCTTCAGGGAAAATAATGAAAGGCTCGTGATTCTTAAGGCCGTTGATCATGATTTTCATGGAATCCCAGTCAAAACCTGACCTGTCGAGCAATACGCAGCCCATAGCACGCTCGAAAAAGCTCCATGACTTGTTAATGTCAGCAACATCCTTTGCAGCTAAGCTTCTGCAATATACTCTTCTGAAAACAAAATACAGAAGCGCGGAATCCATCCACCATGAGTGGTTCGCAACAATTACCATGCCTTTATCCATGAATCTTGTGCCACGCGCCAAATCACCACCATAAGTAATCTTGGTTCTCATAAGCAACTTGATACCCGGAAGGCATGTATACTTCATAAAGTTATAAAGGAAAGAAACATACTTCGGACGCTTAAGCTTTTCTCCGTCAGCAGCCATAAAGTTCTTAAGGTAAAACTGTCTATATGTCTCAGTCTTCTCCTGAAGTTCCTTGGTAAACACCTCTGCCCTATCCTTAATCGTGTCGAGACCTTCACGGCAAATGTAGGTATCAGGATACATAAGGCTTCCGATAAATACCAAATCACGCTTACCGGGACCGATTTTTCCATTATGGAAAACAGGAACGATTGGAGCACCGGAACTAAGTGAGATAAGAGCAGCTGCTTGCTTATACTCAAGAAGCTTTCCTTCTGTCTCAATATGACCTTCAGGGAAAATCAGGATTGAACGACCCTTGTTAATCTGCTCTACTGCCTGGTTTACAGCATCCATATTGCCTGTTACAGAATCAACTCTAATTACACCCATAATCTTAAGAAGGAATGTAAGTGCAGGATTATAAGCATAGAATTGCGCGCCGACAAGAACAGAGAACCTCTTTGTCGGGAAAGATAGTAATGCTGAGAAGTAATCCAAAAAGTTTGTATGGTTCATCGCAATGATGATAGGACCTTTATACTTGGTCTTCTTCTCTTTCCTCAAGAAAATTCTCTTAACCGGGAAAATAATCATTGCCGGAATAAAACTTGTTAAGATAAGGAGCCATCTTAATATAATCATTATTATTTGATCTCCTTATTCTTATCGATAAGATAATCAGCGATAGCCATAGGTGTAATCAAAGGTGTCTCTGTCATGGAGATTTCTCTTTCCGTTACTTCAGATACCTTTGCCAAAAGCTCAACATACTGCATTGAGTCGCCACCAAGCGAAACGAAATTGGATGTCTCAGTAATCTCACTTCTGTCCTTATTAAGAATATCAGCATATACATCGCAGATCTTAGCAATAAGTTCTGTATACTCAGTAGTTCTTGTACGTGTAACCTCTTCTTCAGTAGGTCTTACACATTCGGTAGCGAAAAGTTCCTGACTCTCAAGTTTTCTAGCCAAAGACTTTCGGTCGATACCCTTAAAATTCTCAGGCATTAATCCAATAAGATTTATTACCTTCTGAGGTCTTTCTGACATTGTAAGTGTATCAATTGTATTGAATACATTTCTTAATGAAGAAGCCTTCTCAAATGCACCCATGGAACCGTCATCAGCTAAAACAAGAACCATCTGCTTCTCATCTGCACCGGGCAACTGACAGTAAATCATGGCCTCCTGAGTAAAAGAACCCTTATCAATACGGGATTCAATCTCCTCAGGGGAGATATTCTCACCATTAGGTCCAATAATGACATCATCTAAACGACCAATGATATGAAGTCTTCCTGTCTCATCAATCGAAACAAGGTCATTTGTAGGATAGAAATCCTCTGTAAAGTCACAGAACATACCATCCTTATAGATACCATTCATGGAGTGATCCTTAGGAATTAAGAGTTCACCCTTTTCGCTGATCTTGTAATGGATATTGGAGAAAATCTTACCAGTGCTTGTACCACATCTGTACTTTGATTTTCTTGAAAGTTCAACACAAAGAACGCCACATTCGGTAAGTCCGTATCCGGCATAGATTGAATATCCGATACCGTTAAGAACTTCCAAAGTTCTCTGATTGATAAAACCACCACCGGAAATGAGGAAAGAAAGCTTTTCGCCCAAAAGCTGGCGTCTGATTTTCTTGAAAATAATCTTTCTAACGATGATAGGTCCCAAAAGAGGCAAAGCATTCTGGAGCTTATTCGAAAACTTAATTGCTTTGTTGAATTTCTTAGTATGGCCCTGCTTTTCGACTTCACGTTCAAGATTCTCAACAATCTTGTTCCAGACCAAAGGAATCGCAAAAAAGTGCGTAACTCCAATTCTCTTGGAGATAAACTGGATACTTTGAGCATCGTATTTAGGAAGGAACACAAAAGTTCTTCCAAAGAACATAAACCACATCAAAGTCGCAATGAGGCCAAATACATGGTAGAACGGCAAAAACGCAAGATTATGGATATCAAGCTTCGCGTTGTACTGAATAGACTGATTTTCCTTAACGATATCGCCACTCATCTCAACCTGAAGGCAGATAGTCTTACCATTATGGCTGATAATCTTAGGCTTTGATGTCGAACCTGAAGTAACAAGGATAATCTCGTCAGCCCAGTTAATCATGGACTTATTAAATTTAGAGCTCTTACCTGATTCAAGAAGGTCCTTAACTGTAATTGCCTTATCAATTCTGCTGTCTTCAGAAACGACAAAAGCAGGATTCATCTCCTTGATGATGTCGTTATTAATTTTGACATTATGTCTTGTGTTAAGAAGGAGCGGTTTAAATCCCGCCTGCAAAAGTCCCCAGAACAGAGCAACCCAGTCTGGTGAATTCTCAAGGAAAATACCGACTACTTTGCTTTCAGAACCAAGCACTGATGCATAAGCTAAAGAGGCATTAGAAAAGTGATCTACCCTCTCATAAAGCTCATAATATGACATTGTGCAAATCTCACCATTTTCGAGCCATTCGCCGAAAACCTCACTCGTAAAACTGCCCTTTACGATTGAGTAATAAGACTCAAATGTCTGCGGAGCGTTTTTAAGCGCTGCAATATTGTTTGTAACAATCTTGGAAACCATATCCCCTTATAATCCCCAAACCTTTCTTACCTGATCGCACATCTCCAGAATAGCAGCCTGCGCCTGAGGTAAAATTCCAAAATAATCAAGAAAAGCGTGCGTAACGCCTCTGTATCTGATGTGCTTATTTGGTACACCAGCCTTATCAAGAAGTCTTGAATAGTACTCGGACTGAACTCTAAGTCCATCGTATTCTGCTGTAAATACACCTGTATAAGGCATATTGGTAAGATCCGCATAAACCGGACTTACATCTGGGTTCTTACAGACTTCCTCATACTTTCCGCCAGAATAAGCGAAAACGATATTAGCCATAAGTTCGTTATTACCCTTACCGTCTGCTCTGCCAAGCTGAAGTCTTGAATTGATCAATTCCTTATGTTCATCAGCAATCTCATACATGGAAAGATCCCAATCGTAGAGTTTCTCCTGAGTAAACAAATCAACACATGGATAAAAGAGTCCTGCATAAGTAACTTTAGCTTCAGACTTGTTATCAAGAATTGCAGCAATTGCAAGGTTCGCACCCGCACTGTCACCAAAAAGTCCAATATGCTCCTTATCAACTCCGAGTTCATCGCAATTGGTATAAAGATGCTCTACAGTCGCACAAACGTCTTCAATAGCTGCGGGATAAGGATTCTCTGGAGCCAAGCTATAGTCAACATTGAAAACACGGATCCCAAGATTCTCAGCTACATAACGGCAAGGTTCCTTATAGAACTCAGCCTTTGAAGCCATAAAAGAACCACCATGAATATAGATCATAGCAGGGAGAGTCTCCCCTGCTTTTTCAGCGAGAACATATGAGAAAACCTTAAAATTTCTACCCTTAACATTGAGCTCGAAAGAATCCTCAGCGATTTCTTTTGTGCACATATCTTTGCAGTATGTCTTCGTAGTCGTGCGCATGCCCTCAATTGAGAACTTAGTTGGCATAGACTTCTGGAATGCATAAATTGCGCTTCTAATGAAGAATTCTCTCTTATCGAGCAAACCCATTCCTTCGCAATCCGGAACAGCCTTTATGATGATCTCTTGCTCACCGATATTTTTGACTTCATCTGTCTCGTAAATCTTTTTTACTAATTCAAAATCACACTTATCCATGACGTATCCCTCTTTCTTAAACCTTTCCCAATATTCCTGAAAGTCCGAAAACATAACTTAAGAGCATAATTACCGCAAGGCAAAGAACTCCGCCAAGGAACATATTCCAACTCATATAATAGAAAAGCAACAAAATCAAAGTAGTAATGAAATACTTGATCGAGCAAGTAATGTAATAAACAGCACTGATCTTCTGTCTGTGTCTGATTCCAGCAGAGAAAACATTAAGAACAGCATGCATTGCCGTAATCCAGATAAAAATTCCAATCAGCCAGAAGAAGAAATGCGGAATTCCGAACCAGACCAACACAGAAATAATGAGCGTATAAAGTGAATAAAGAAGCGCCGAAATAAGTCCATAAGCCCAAAGAGACTTCTGGATTCTAACAGTATCTTTTATAGGTCTGAAATGAGTATTCTTATTGTTGTTCTCGTAAATAGTCTTAATGTCTATTCCGTAGATCTTCATGCCCTCTTTATGTGCTGTAGCAAGGACATTCAACTCAAATTCGTACTTATTTCCAGGAATATCCTGGAACCACATGCAAAGTCTTGCAGGAAAGCCTCTTAAGCCTGACTGATTATCTTTAAGGAAAACACCTGTAACGATCGTATAAACAACCTTAGACAAATCATTACCGATTCTTGACTTTATAGGAATCCTCTCAGAGAGATCACGCATACCAAGAACTATGCTATCGGTCTTTCTGGTGAGATTAGCTACACGGACTATATCCTCAGTAGCATGCTGGCCGTCCGAATCAGCAGTAACAATATAATCAACTTCATCGGACAAATTATTACCAATATACTCGAAACCACGCTTTAAGGCGTAACCTTTGCCCTTATTCTCTTTGTATCCGATTACGTCAGCATAGGCAGCAGCTTTCTTAAACAGCTCATCGCATCTTTCGATACTACCGTCATTTACAGCTACAATCTTAAATCCGAGATTATAAAGTTCTTCAACAAGGCGAAGGAACTTCTCATCCGGATTAAGAACAGGCAAAAGAACAGCAGTCTTCAAGTTCAAGTTCCCCCTCAAAATCTTTCCCTTAAACAGTTAAGCACAATAATCGAGTCTAAGTTTTTACAATGTCGTATTGTACCTTAATATAAAAATAAATAATAGTGAAAAAGGGCTTTTGAGCGCAGGAATAAGGAAACGTTAAGGTTTCTCTTGTATCACCTGTCGCGGCTTATCATTGAAATCACTCTTGGCGAAAGTCCCTTATCTGGATCCATAATTCTATAGTGCTAAAATTGTCGGTTTTCAGTTAAAGCTTGTCGTGGTTTGTCTGTTATTGAGACTGGTCTCAACCGGTTTTACCGATTTTGCAGAGATACTCGTCTTAAAAAGCTTTAGAATTTTTCCGAAATTGTAGTATAGGTGTTCCCTTACTCGAGATGACTACCATCTCTATCGGCACGACGATTATCGGAAAAATTTTAAAGAAAATTACGACAAGTTATCCGACAAAACCTTGCAAAAAGAACAAGGAATATTAGATATCAGATATTTCTCCGACAATCTTTACTGAAAGAGGTGCAATTTACCTCTATCAAATTATGCTTTGGGAACATGGATAGATTGGCATGACAAAAGAAGCGTAATGCCATAAAGTGCTTGCTAAATAAGGAAACGTTAAGGTTATGTTTATTGCACCTATCAGCTAATAATGTTAATATTCTGCTATCTTTTTATGGAGGGATATTATAATGTTTTGCACAAATTGTGGATCAAAATTTGAAGACGGCAACGCTTTCTGCCCTAACTGCGGAACAAAGGTAGAAGTTTTTGCTCAGCCTGTTGAAGCACCTGCACCTGTTGCTGCTCCCGTTGAAGCACCCGCTCCCGTAGCTGCACCTGTTGAAGCAGCTCCCGCACCTGTTGCAGCTCCTGTTGAAGCACCTGCTCCCGTTGCTGCTCCTGTTGCAGCTCCCGCACCCGCTCCGGCTCCTGTTGAGGCTATTCCTGTAGCACCTGCACCTGCTCCCGCTCCTGTTGCACCTGCACCGGTTGCTGCACCTGTAGCTCCCGCTCAGCCTGTTTATGTAGCACCTGCTGCTGCAGCTAAGACAGCTGATGGTAAGCCGATTCTTATCTTGGGTATCGTTGCTGTAGCTTGCTGTGTATTCTACATCTTCTCACTCGCTTCAATCATTTGCGGCGCTATCGGTCTTTCAAAGGCTAAGAAGTTCCTTGAAGAACAGGGTCAGCTCTATGGCGTAGCTAAGGTTGGTAAGTACCTCTCATTGGGCGGACTCATCGGTGGTTGCGTAATTACTGCTATCGAAGTATTCTACGTTTTAATTATGGTCATCACTCTCATTTCAGAAGCTGCCAGATAATCGAAGCTAAATCCAAACAAAAGTTAGGGGTTGTCGAATGACAACCCCTTTTCTATTGATTACTTATTTAGATTATTCAGATACTCCTGATATGGAATCTCACACGAGAAATGAAGATCCGAATGCATTGCGTCATTCTTGACGAGTTTATGCCAATCTCCAAAGTTACGATCTAAGATAACAGGAAACTTTTCAGCAACTCTGATTGTAGTATCCTCAAAAGGTACGTCTATTAAATTATCAAACCACTCACGATCAAAGTATAAGTCACGCATAGTAACAAAACCAATTCGACGTGAAGAATTATCCTGGAACTTGCAAAAATTCAAAAGATCACGGCAAATCTTTTCGGGCGTAGTGAAAAGCGAATAGAACTTCCACATAAGCTGCATTTTCGCCTTGTACTTAGTTTTTTTCACGCCATACTTCTTAATTGCTCTGTCAACCTGATAGCATGAAAACTTAAACTTGAACTTATCAATCTTCTTCATGTATTTATAGTAGAGAGCGTCATCATCCGGGATGTTATAAAGCGGGAAAATATCAACGAAGATGCCTCTGTGGCCTTCCGGACACATCTCAAGTTCCCAATTAGTAATTCCGGTAGTGCCATCTTTACGAATCTTGAGGTGATAAGGCGGATAACCGGGTTCTGTAAAGCAAGTCTGAAGAAAATAAGGCGGCTTGAGTTCATCCTTACAAACTTCAATGAATCTTTCGTAATCATCGATCGGCATTGCCAAATCCAAGTCATCGTCCCACGGAATAAAGCCATGATGTCTGGCGGCACCAAGATTAGTACCACCATCTGCCCAGAACTTGATTCCGTTTCTATCACAGATATCTTCAATTACCTTGTAGATTTCAATTAATTGAGCCCAAAGTTTTTTGGTCTCTGCGGTTACAAGGTAATCACAAATAACTTCTTCATTCATATTCATAAGGAATAAATCTCCTTCAGAATCTTTACTGTATGGCCAAAACCGGCTTCTGCATCAAAACAACCCTTCCAGCCAAGTCCAATGAGGCTCTCACTTTCCAAAGAAGAATTGCTCATAGGATTAAATCCCTTGCGCTCCTCTTCGGTCGGAAGCTCCATACGAAGATTTACGCCGGCATTCTTAACAAGAATCTCGGCCATCTCTTTAATGCTGATAATTGAATCGGGATTAGAGATGTTATATGCGTGGCAATTCTCACCTGCAAGAAGGACTTTAAGCATCGCAGAAGCACAATCAAGGCAATAGCAATAACTTCTTACCTGAGCGCCATCGCTCTTCATAACTATATCTTCACCTTTTGCAACAGAATAAGCCCATGCAGAAGCTACTCTGTTATCGTAAGGTGAGGCTGTCGGTCCATAGATGTGACCGGGACGAACTATTACGGATTCAACACCATATTCATCAGCATAGGAAGCACAAAGAGTCTCAGCTGCTCTTTTTCCTACGGAATATGAATTTCTTGCATTTAAAAGATCTATGTAGCCATACTGACCTTCACGGTAAGGATCTGAGCCTTCCTTCTTGCCATAAACCTCGCTGGAGCTGATATAAAGAATTCGCTTTGTTCCCTGCTCTTTTGCATAGTCCAAAAGGTACTTCATACCGAGGAAGTTACTGAGCATGGTCTCTACAGGTTCTTTTACGATCATGTTTGGAGAAGCATTGCTTGCACCATGAATAATGTAATCGGCATGAACATCAATGACGTTGTCAGTTTTCGATGCATCATAAACGACAAATGTAAAATCGTCTCGGTTAACAAGATCTCCGAATCTTCCGGACATCTCTTCAGGCCATCTTCCAGCAGCTAACACCTGAATCTTCTTTTCGTGTGTGTCATTGTAACGAAAAATGATATCAACTACAGAAGAACAGATAAGGCCGGCAGCACCGGTAATCATGAGAGATTTTCCTGCAAGAGTATCCAATTCCGGAAGTATCTTAATTACTTCGTCTATATCACTAATCCAAGTCTTGTTATCGTACAACATCTATAAATCCTCACTTGAGCCAGTCTGAACGCTTAGCTGTCAAAAGTGCCTTGAAAATATCAATATCTTCAACAGTAGTGAGCTTAATATTCTTCTCAGAACCAGATGAAAAATATACCTGCTCGCCCATCTCGATCTTCAATGTGCAGGATGCAACAGAGTTCGTGATTCCCGCTTCAAGAGCTCTTCTGTGAAGATCACAAATATCACCAATTCTAAAGCTCTGAGGTGTCTGTGTTCTCTTAAGTCTGTCACGAGGATATGAACCAACAGAAGAAACTCCATCTTCTGTCTCCATCATTGCCTCAGCACAAGGAATAACAGTAACTGCATTGCCGAACTGAGTTGCCACTCTGATGTTATCAGAAATAATCTCAGCACTTACCATCGGACGAATTGCATCATGAATAAGGACAAGATCTGTCGGTTCAAAATGCTTTTCGAGCTCCATTACGCCATTTCTGATGGAATCCTGGCCATTCTTACCGCCCGGAACAACATACTTAAGCTTCGATATATTGAACTGCTTTGCATAAGCCCAGAGAACCTGCTCCCAACCCTCAATGCAAACAACAGCAATGCAATCGATTTCCGGATGGGTCTCGAATGCTTCCAAAGTATATACAATTACAGGTCTCTCATTTACAGTAATGAACTGCTTCGGGATGTCCTGATTCATTCTGTTACCGGAACCACCGGCAATCAATAAAGCTACGTTACTCATGTTAAACCTCCGTATTCACTTTAAACTCCGCACAACTGTGGACAACTCTGTCCTTTTCGGGCGGAAGTTTCATATAGTCTTTGTATAGATTCTTAAGATATGAATCGTAATCGCTGGGAATCTTGAATAATTCACCATTAAATTCAACATCAATAAGATCAGTAAATAATGATTTGGCAAAAACCTCGCGGTTATAGCTTATCGCAGAAGGAACACCAACTATGCCTGTCTCCTTCTTGGTGTGATCTAATTTGGAACATAACTTCAGATAGAACCTCATTCCAAAGAAAACACTGAGAATTGCACCGATATTTCTTCTTTTCGAATAATACTTACGAAGTTCGTCGTTGGTTTTAGCCTTCTCAAGAATAATCGGTGAAGGATACTTATAGTCGCCAATAAAACTAGAAGCATGGAAAGCAAAATCGTAAACCTTACCGATAAGTTTACGCTTTGTAGACGAAGCAGGAATATCTTCAATAACGAAAACATCAATAAATACACGCCTGTATTCTGAAGGAAGTCCTGCATAAACGACTTCAGTAAAGACAGAATTTTTAAGAAAAACCTTCGGCTTCTTGTTGGTGTACTTGCCATCTAATGGCTCGACCAAATCGTATTTATCGCCCATTTCTCTGACGATAGCTTCCCTGAACTTAATATATTCAGAGCGGAGCATCATGATATCAAGATCGTCATCCCACGGAATAAAGCCCTTGTGCCTAACGGCGCCAAGCATTGAACCGCCGGACAAAAGGAACGTAATATTATTCTTCTCGCATATCTTTCTGATATCCATAAGCATATCAAAAAGAGTGTCATGCAAAAGATTAATCTGCGAATCCGAGAAAACAAATTCGTTAAAGACCTGAGAATATATGTCCTTCTGTTTCTTCATCAAATCTGCCTCAAATCAAGATTTACGCAAAAGCGTCTTATATAAGAATTTCCTAAGGCCATTGGGCATTAATGCACCGGCAGATCTGATAGTTACCTGCTTGAAATACTGACCCTTGGTAATAAATCCTGTATCTCTCATATACTGGAAAAGCTCTTTTACGGCTTGCGCATACTGCTTGCCTGCTCTTCTCTTATACATATCTGCACCGGCTCTCATCCAAAGAAGTGACTCCTGGATGTTATATCCCTTAAAGCCATGCTGCAGGACTCTTACCCAAAGATAATAATCTTCAAGCTTAAACTGAATATAGCCGCCGGACTCCTCAATAGCATGCTTCTTATACATAATGCAGGGATGGTTGAATGGACATCTCTTCTTGGCGAATTCATAAACATCATCCGGCATCTGAGGAAGCATACGCTTGGAATCAATTACATCCTTGGATTCAATAAACTCTTCAATAGTACCGGATACAAGATCAACTTCAGGCATTGTAGCGAAGATCTTAAGCTGCCTCTCGCATCTGTCAGGATAACTAATATCATCGGAATCCATTCGTGCGACAAGCTCATTCTTGCAACGCTTAATACCGATATTCAAAGCATTTCCGAGACCGCCATTCTTCTCAAGTCTGATAACATTGAGAACACCCGGATGAGCACTTTCCATTTCAGAAATTACACTGTCGAGTTCGCTGTTAAGAGGGCCGTCGCAAACGAGAACAAAATCATTAGTAGGAATAGTCTGATGCCAGATGCTATCCATCGCCTCACGGAGAAAGTCTGCCTTTTCTTTATGGTAAACACTCATAAGCACAGAATAATTATCCATATTCGACTTCCTCTTTAATAAGAATTACTTGCAATCAGCATCGTGCATTTCTTTTGCACGTTCACTGTCAAAACCTTCGGTACTTTCCTTCTGGAACAAAATCTTGATCGTCTCGAAAATAATCTGGAAATCCAACAAAACGCTGTAATTAGCGATGTATGTCAGGTCGAGCTTAAGCTTATCCAATGCTGAAGTATTGTACTTTCCATATACCTGAGCATAACCTGTAAGTCCGCCCTTGACCTTCTCTCTGTACTTAAACTCTGGAATGTCATTTGTGTACTTAATAACATGCTCATAACGTTCAGGACGAGGACCAACAATACTCATCTCACCTGAGAAGATATTAAAAAGCTGAGGAAGTTCATCGACGCGGCATGCACGGATGATGTTACCAACCTTTGTAATTCTGTCATCCTTCTCGCCTGCAGGATGAGGACGTCCGTCCTTTTCAGCATCAACGATCATGGAACGGAACTTCAAAATCATGAAGTGCTTTCCATCTTTTGTAACTCTCTCCTGCTTAAAGAAAACAGGACCGTGATCTTCAATCTTAATTGCGAGTGCAGTAATCAGGAAAACAGGGCTGAATACAATAAGCGCAAGACCACTGAAGAAAATATCGATTGCTCTTTTAGCAAAGCGCTGCCAGAAGCTCATACCAAGGTTACGACTCAGATAAAGAGGAGTATCGATAACGTTAATACTCTCAGATGACTTAAGAATAATATCAGCGATCTTCGGAACAACATATACTCTTACATCATTCTCAAAGCAGAGCTTAATAATCTTATTCTCAATCGGAGAAGGAACATCATTTATAAGAACGCTGATGCTCTCGGAAATAACCTTAGCAAGATCAACATTAGGATCATCGAACTTGATCCTGTCAACAATCTGGTACTTATGAGGAAGGCATGCAAGCTTATCTTCGATGTGATTCGGGTGATTGCCATAGATAAGAACAATCGGCAACGGCGGAATGACCTTTCTGTAAAGGAAATTCATTACGATTACGATTACTGCAAGAACAACTGACTGAATAAGTGCGAGAAGCATATATCTCCACAAGAATTCAAAAACATATCTGAAGTTGTTCTGAATCGTAGCAGATACAAGGATCTCAACAAAATCAGTAACAAATAATGTCAGAACGACACTTACTACCTGCTTTGCAATTCGCTCGACGCCGATACTGAAAGCCTTGAAGAACTTACCAAAAATAACGAAAAGCAAAAGATAGATAATGCCGGCCAGAGCAAGGTTGCCCTTACCGAGCAAATAACCGGTATGGTTGTTCTGCTTTACATAATCGATCCAGACATATAAGAAACTGGAAATTGAAAGCGCAGCAAGAATTAATGAACAGATGGCGCGATAAACATATCTGACGCTCTTGCTTACTCTTTTAGTCTTATTAGTTGCTTTGTTGTTACTATCTGTGCTCATCTGATCTCCGAATACGGGTAGGTCTTTTGGTTAAAGCTCATCGATAAGAGAAATAATCTCTTTTATCGGGAGAAGAGTGCTATCGACTTCATATGCTCTGTGATACTTAAGGATATCTTCAGCTGTCTTCTTCATTGCAGGGAACGCAGCTCTTGTAAGCTGATTTGCATAAATGACGATATTAACACCGTGAGATGCAAGTTCATCCTCAGTAATAGTATTGAATGAAGTAGGAACGACAACAATTGGGGTCTCCTTATCAAATTCTCTGAACTTGTCACAGAATTCAACAATCTCTGAGGGATCCTTCTTACGGCTGTGAATCATAATTCCGTCAGCACCAGCTGCTACAAAAGCCTTGGCTCTTGCAAGAGCATCTTCCATACCCTGCTCAAGGATAAGACTCTCAATACGAGCGATAATCATGAAATCATCTGTAAGCTGAGCTCTCTTACCTGCTGCAATCTTAGCTGAGAATTCCTCAATAGTTGCCTGTGTCTGCTCGACTTCAGTGCCAAACAAAGAGTTCTTCTTGAGGCCCTTCTTGTCCTCAATAATTACTGCACTTACGCCCATTCTCTCAAGAGAACGAACTGTATATACGAAGTGTTCAGTAAGTCCGCCTGTGTCACCATCGAAGATGATAGGCTTGGTTGTAACTTCCATAACATCATCGATAGTTCTGAAACGGCTTGTCATGTCAACAAGCTCGATATCAGGCTTACCCTTTGCAGTTGAATCGCAAAGAGAGCTGATCCACATAACTTCAAACTGATCGATGTGCTCACCATTGGCAACAACAGTCTTCTCAGCAATGAGACCTGTGATACCGCTATGAACTTCAAGTGTCTTTACGATAGGAACCATAGAGATAAGCTTTCTGAGTCTGCCTCTTCTAAGTTCAGGCATAGCAAGCTTTTCTCTGTTCTGACGGTCGATCTTCTGGGTGTTCTCATTGTAGGTATATGCTACTTCAACAAGTTCCGCTCCATTCTTAGCTGCAAGCTCAAGGATATTATTCTTGATCGTAGCCATTGCGGAACTGCCCCAGTTATCACCATGAACAATATAGTCGGGATGAAGCTGTTCGAAGATCTCATCATACATAACATGATTCTGAACAATTACTTCTGATACGTCAGGAATGGCCTTTATCATCTCGATACGCTCATCAACTGACTTTAAAGGGAATCTGTTATATCTGATCATCTCGGAATCACAAAGTACACCAACGATGACTTTGCCGAGTTCTTTACACTTCTTGATAATATTTAAATGACCTTCGTGGATGACGTCAGTGCAAAAACATGTATATACAATTTTCTCGCTCACTGAATGAACCTCCGGATTGTTTTCAAGCACATTATATTACAAGTAATAAAATCTACAAAATCGAAATCAGCTTACAACAAGAATCTTTCTGTAAAGAGACTCAATAATGTCCTCATCGAGGGATATAGGGTGATTTTTAAGCCTGACAGGATTTACGGATGATTTCAAAACAGAAATATCCTCTTCAGTAGCTTTCGGAACTTCTAATCCGATCTTCTCGAAAATATCCACAAGACAGTTCTTTCCTTCTTCAGCGGTACTGTAACCGAACATCTTGGCTATGTCATTCAAGACTTGTTCAATATAGCCTTCTCCCCTTGAATCAATACATCTATCGATATTTTCAACCATCCATGGGAAAAGCACTCTGTCGCAAAGAATAGCAGCATGGCCATGAGATGGACCTAAAAGGCTGGTAATCTTATAGCACATAGCATGACCGGCAGTTGTTTGTGAAATATTAATAGCTTTTCCTGCATAATTCGCAGCAATCAGCATTCCGTAGTTACCATCATCAGAATTATTCAGGTAGCCGTCCATGTTTTCGAGAACGCCTGAGATAGCTTTTCTGGCATATTCCTTACTCTCATCATTGCTATTAACCGACCAGTAAGATTCAACCGCATGGCACAGAGCATCCATCATTGTGGATTTCTTCTGATATAAGGGTAAAGTCTTCAATGAATTAGCATCAAGAAGAACTGTCTCAGGAATGCAGGATTCACTTGTAACAGACTGTTTCTCACCATTGTAGTAAATAACCGCATATCTGGTAGCCTCTGAACCGGTACCTGCTGTAGTAGGCATAGCAATAAACGGAATATCGTTAGGAACGATCTCCTGTTTAAGATAGTTAACGCTGTCATCCATATTGCTATAGAGTTTTATACACTTGGCAACATCCATCGCAGAACCACCACCGACAGCAAAAATACCGGAACAATTATTTGATTTAAAAACGGATACGCCTTCAACTACTGACTCATAAAGCGGATTCGGCTTAATGTTGTCAAAACGAACTATTTTGATGCTTAACCCGCTCAAATAGTGATTAAGATTCTTCTGGAATTCAATTGAAGAATCACAGACAAGCAACAAATTATCTATTCCATTGGAACTGATCCACTCGTCTAAAGCTTTATAGTTATTTTCAGATGTAATAATCTTCTGATTCATTATCGATTCCTGTATGTATTACTTGTTTTTAACGTATTCCTTGTATGGAATAGCATCGGAGAAACGCAAAGTAGAATGGCATGCACCGCCCTTAACAGGCTTATTCCATTCACCATATTCAACCTGAAGTTTCTCATCGTACATCACAGGAGCCGGAACCATTATGTCCTCGAAAGGAAGCATAACTGTCTTTTCGAAAAATCTACGCTCCCATACATAGCGTTTATCTCCGGGCAAAAAAGCGTTATATCCGATATACTTAGTCTCCTTCTTCTCGGAGGCGCAGACACGAAGATATGATTTGCACACCTTTTCAACATTGGTAAAAACTGAGCAAACCTTCCAAAATGCACCAGCTAGCTTACGTTTTGATGTTCTCTTGGCATATGGATTTTCGAGCGCTCTGCTGCACTCAAAACTCTTAAAGAGGAAAGCCAGATATTTAAGCCTAAGTGTCTGGAACTTTCTTTTAATCTTATTATCAGGAATGTTGTACAAAAGGATTACATCGATGAATATTCCGTGATTTCCGTCACGATTCATCTCTAATTCCCAGTCAGAATAGCATGTAGTATCGCTTTTTCTGATTTTTGCATTCCATGGATAGAAACCATATTCTGTATCCCAGAACTGAAGATAATATGGTTCTTTAAGCTCATCTTTTGCATATTTACAGAACTTCTCATAATCTTCTGCAAGCATCTGAACATCGATATCATCATCCCACGGGATATATCCCTTATGTCTGGCAGCACCAAGAAGAGTTCCGCCTTCAACAAAATAAGGAATATCGTGCTTTTTGCATATCTCATCGAATTTAGCGAGGATATCCATCTGAACAGCCCAAAGTCTCTTAACTTCAGGACTGATTAAATACTCATTTCTGACTTCAGCTTCAAGATTCATATTTACCCTTACACACGTTTCTCAATTTCAGCAAGTTTGCCAGATACTACTGCAAGATCTTCAGGAGTATCGATTTCTGTACAAAGTCTGTCTTTTACATCAAATGCTTTGATATTACATGCACCACCAAGCTCATTTAATGCATTCTCGGCATAGACCTTGCGGTTATAATTCTCACAGAATTCAGAAATCTTGTTGAGCCAGATAGTCCAGTCAGCTCTATTTAGTTTATAGAGAGCCTGAGCTTCCATCGCTTCATCAAAGAATTCAATGCCAACTTTCTGAACATATCCATCCTTAATTACGGCTTTAAAATCCTTTTGTGGCAAAGGTATTGTAGAAGAAACCTTCATCGCACTTTCAGGGCAAGAAAGCATGTCTTCCAATACTGATTTCTCGAAAACAAGATCTCCGTGCATAAGAACGATATCATCATCCAAATAATCCTTCGCACAATAGATGCTGTAAATGTAATTAGTCTCAGCATATAAAGGGTTCGGAACAAAATTAATATTAATTGGAAGATTCAACTCCTTGCAGTAATTAACAAGAACAGAATCAAAATATCCAGTTGTCATTACAACTTCAGTTATCCCACAATCACAAAGAAGATTTAACTGTCTGGAAAGTATAGTCTCTGTGGATGAAATCTCAGTCATACACTTCGGATGTTCAGATGTAAGAGCGCCCATTCTGTGACCAAGACCAGAATTTAAAATCAATGCTTTCATAGTAATTCCTTAATGAATAAATATCGGTAAATTATACATTTCATAGACTAAAAAGTCCAAAAATCAGCTACGCACGAGATTTGAGAAATCGCTCCATAAGAAAAGAACGTTACATTCATTTGTGTTATGATTCTTTCGAAAAAGAATATCAGGAGGCTTTAAATGTCCAATTCCTCATTATCACAAGAAGAATATAGTTTCCTTGAACAACTAATTGCAATTAAAAGCACAGGTTCAGATGCCATTGTTGATGATACTTACGGCTCTCTCCCCTATGGTTTTATGCCGTTTTCCGCTTTGAAGTTCTTCCTGGATTATGCTGAAAAGTCAGGCATGCGCACAGGAACAATCGAAAACCGTGTTGGCTGGTGTGAAATAGGCCCAGAAAACGCTGATTTAATCGGAATTGTCTGCCACCTTGACGTCGTTCCTGAAGGAGATGGATGGAACACTCCGGCTTTTGAACTGACATTAAAAGACGGAATACTTTACGGCAGAGGCATTGTCGATGACAAGGGTCCTGCTGCAGCAAGCTTCATCGCTATGAAAAGACTTCTTGAAAGTGGATATGTTCTGAACAAAAGAGTACGTCTCATTCTTGGAACCGATGAGGAAAGATCATGCTCCTGCGTTGAAACATACGCCGAAAAGGGTGAGATTCCTTCATTCTCAATAACACCTGACGGAGAATTCCCTGTAATCTACGCCGAAAAAGGCATCATGAACATCAGAATATTTGCAAACACCCCTTCTATAGTTGAAGCTTGTGGTGGTTCTGCTGCAAATATGGTCCCTGCAAATGCATACTGCAAGATTAATAACAAGGAATATACTGCAACAGGCAAAACGGCACATGCATCCAAACCTGATCTTGGCGTAAATGCTATTTACGAGATGATTAAGAAGCTTGATAGCGAAGGTGTCGACTACTCTTCTTCACCACTTCTGACTTTTATCTCAAAAGAACTGGTCGATGTTCCCTCTGAAAAGTACACAGGATGCTCAATCTCAGATGAATCCGGAAGTGTTACTGGTAATCCTTCTATCCTTAAGTGCAATAGCGAAAGCGAATCCTTGATAATTGATATTCGTTACCCTGTTACATACGATATGGATAAGATTACTTCGTTTATGTCAGCAACTGCCGCAAAATACGGTCTTTCTGCCGAGATTACGAACCAAATGGATCCTTTGTACAAGCCCAAGGATCTACCGGAAATTGCACTTCTAACAAACATCTGGAAAGAAAACATGCCTTCGTACAAAGACTTTAAACCAGAATACCTGAATTCATTTACTGAACCTATAGCCATCGGTGGAGGCACATATGCTCGTCATATGCCAAATACAATAGCATTTGGAATTCAGACACCCTGGATGGAAGATCAGTGTCATCAGGCAAATGAATTCAGATCACTTAGTGATTTTGAAACGGATATAAAGGTTATCACCGAAGCAATTAAAGCACTTACTGAATAAATCAAAGCAATATTAAACAAAAAAGCTGCTTCATATGAAGCAGCTTTAATTCTTTTATCGTACTCGCCTGATATGTGCGATATTCTTTGCTGACGCAAGACTATCTTCAACTACACCGTAGGCTGCACCCTTTGCGTGGACATATTTGCCACCGCCGACATAAAGTGCTGAGTGCTCCATTGTGCCATCGCCATTACGGTCAAAACAGATAATATCACCACACTGAATATCCTCTAGTGCTACCTCTTTACCCTTCTTTGACTGGCTGGTAGCACCATGAGGTAAAGAAATTCCGTAGTAATTCTTATAGCAGTACATTACGAAACCGGAACAGTCAAAACCTGTCGTAGGAGATGAACCTCCATAAACGTACTTACAACCTATAAAACTTCTAACATATTTAGCAAAGTCACCAGACTTATCACCGACCTTGGAACCGCTGGAACTGCTACCAGAGCTACTGCTGCTACTTGAAGAAGGTGCCTTTGTAGGAGTTGCCTTAGGTGAAGATTCCGTTGTAAGACTTGCCTTTACATAGTATCCGGAGCTTGACTTATACCATCCGTTATCAGTAGATGCTACAACAGTAATCTTAGCGCCTGTTGAAAGAGTTGAAAGCAACGAATAAGAAATACCCGGACCTGATCTGGTATTAAGAGAACATGTAGCATAAACAGTCTTGCTTACCTTTGTCTCCTTGACACCATTAACTGTAGTAGTTGATGATGAAGATGATGAAGCAGGCTTTTTAGTAGGAGTGGGCTTCTTAGTAGGCTTCGGCTTAGGCGTATTTGTAGGCTTTGGTGTATTTGTAGGAGTCGGTACCGGAGTAATAACGGTAGCGGAAAGACTCTCATTCTTTACATAACCCTGTGTGCCGTCAGAAAGCTTAACCAAAGACCATTCTTTGTTATAGGAAACTCTGATGAGGGAATCGCCAATCTTAAGATTGATTTCTCCATCATCATTAGCATTTGTACTATTTGCAGCGGTAGAAACAATTGTAGTATCAGCTTTATTAGGAGATACGAGCGAAACATTATCCTTAAGCCAATATGTAGCACCATCATACTTAACCGGATCTTCCGGATTGTTACCATAATCGACAGTTACATCAGCAAAAGATGTAGTTGCAACAAAAGTATAGTCATTAATACTTACGTTAGGATTACCAAGACTTACTGTGACAGCACCAGTCTCATAAATCTCGTTATCATCCATAAACTGTCTGGTAAAGAAATCAACAGAACCCGGACCGAAAATAGACGGACTCTGAAGTTCAATCTCGCTCTTTGAACCGCACTCATAAATGCATAATGAACTAATTGCAATTACTGCCGCGATTGCTGCTGATGTGATGTTAATCAGTCTATAATTCAAAATATTACCTTTACCTTCCAATTTATCTGCGTTAATAAAAGCAAGCCTTTTACGACTAATGATGTAATTCTAACATTTAATCACTTCATATTTCTTTAAATATTAAGCAAAATTCGGGCAAATGTACTAAAAAGTAACCGTTTTGTAACATAAATGCACAATTAATGGAATTGAAAAAGAGTAATAAACTAAAAAATCCTTCTTTGAGACAATCTCAAAAAAGGATTTGATTATATTTTGGTGGCTCACTGGAGGTTCGAACTCCAGACCCCTTGATTAAAAGTCAAGTGCTCTACCGGCTGAGCTAGTGAACCATATGGCTGGGGTGGCAGGATTTGAACCTACGATGCGGGAGTCAAAGACCCGTGCCTTACCCCTTGGCTACACCCCAGTATGAGAGGCAAAAGTTGGGGTGGGATATGGGATTCGAACCCATGATATCTAGTGCCACAAACTAGCGCTCTAACCAACTGAACTAATCCCACCATGTCAGCCAATGCGTAAAAAGTATAATGTTACTTGTCGTTTAAGTCAAGCAATTTATTGCACCAATAAGCCAACTTGTACTATAATGCGACAGATATATTAATAAAGAGGTAAAAATTTATGGAAGAAGAACTTACCAGATCATATATTACAATGCCAAAAGGCTTCAAAGCTAATGGTGTTTCCGCGGGCATGAAGTGCCATGATCTTGCAAATATCAACAAAGACGATCCGAAGTCATCTTACCTTGATGTAGGAATGGTTATGTCTGATACACTTTGCAACGTCGCAGGTGTCTACACTTCTAACCTTGTAAAGGGCCATTCACTTGTAAGATCTATCGATATTATTGAGAACATTGGTAAAGCAAGAGGCATCATTGTTAACAGTAAAGTCGCTAATGCAGGCGTAGGAGCAATCGGTATTGAAGATGCAACTAAAGTTGCTAGCTGTGCATCTTCTCTTCTTGGCTGCGATGCAAAAGAAATTTTGACAGCATCAACTGGTGTTATCGGTTCAAGACTTCCTCTCGATAAGATCACCGGTGTAATCCCTTCACTCGTTGAAGGTCTTTCTGAATCAGAAGAATCCGCTCACAATGCAGAATATGCAATGATGACTACTGATACAGTTCCCAAGGAAGTATCTGCTCAGATCGAACTTTCAAGCGGTAAGACAGTTACTATCTCAGGTATGGCAAAAGGTTCCGGCATGATTCATCCTAACCTCGCTACCATGATCTGCGTTTTTACAACAGATGTTGGTGTTGAATCTGCAAGCCTTAAGAAGATGCTTCAGAAGGCAGTAAAATACACTTTCAACAGAGTTTCAGTAGATGGTGATACATCCGTCTGTGATATGGTTGTAGTCCTCGCAAATGGCGCTTCTGGCGTTTGCGTTGAAGAAGGTACTGAAGACTACCAGCTTATCGAAGAAGCGCTCTGCAAGCTCGCTGAGGACATTGCAAGAATGCTTGCTGCAGATGGCGAAGGTGCAACCAAGTTCGTTGAGATCGAAGTTCGTGGCGCTAAGGATGAGAAGGATGCAAAACTTATCGTTACATCCGTTGCAAGATCTCCTCTTTGCAAGACAGCATTCTTCGGTGAAGATGCTAACATCGGACGTATCCTTACGGCAGTTGGCTATTCCGGAGCTTCTTTTGATCCGGAGAAAGTCGATATCAGACTTTCAGGTCTTCTTATGTATAAAGATGGAGCTGCTGTAGCATTTGACGAAGAGGAAGCATCAAGACTTTTAGCTTGCCACGATATCAAAGTAGATATTACTCTCTATGAAGGTGATGCTTACGACAGAATGTTCACATGCGACTTCTCTTACGATTATGTAAAGATTAACGGAAGCTACAGATCATAATCTGATTACAAGAACATATATAAGAAGGGGCTGTGAAATAACCTAACTAACAAGTAGGTTTCACAGTTCTTTTTTGTTGTGTCTGCTTTTGCGCTACCACTCCCGATACGGAATATTCACGAAAAACGCTGATTTCGTGAATAAATCGTACACTTTGGGTTGATTTTCACGCTACGTTCACGAAAATCGCAATTTTCGTGAATCCTACGTGAATGTGGAAAAGCAAGTGCAAAGAGAATTGCGATTGACAATTTCTTATCCAGATCGCTCGAAAATAAAGATTATGGATAATTGCACCTCTTCACTCTCACCACCAGCTCCCCACGCGCACAAAAAAGAGGCCATGAAAAACATATAGTTTTTCATAGCCCCATTTTTATGCAATAGCAAAGTAAAAAAAGAGGCTGCCATAATGACAGCCTCTGGGAATTCATTGTAGTAGAAATATTACTCTTCTGTCTTAGCTTCTTCAGCCTCAGCTGCCTTAGGCTCAACCTTAACAGCCTTGGATGCAAGATACTCAACTGTCTTTCTTGCACGGATGGAATCCTTAATGAAAGCAGAATCCTCACCGATAGACTTCTTAACCTCTTCGAGGTCAATTGAGTAAGACTTAGCAATCTGAGAAAGCTCTTCATTGTAATCTTCCTCTGTAACTTCAGGATTGATAGCCTCAGTAATCTTCTCGATAACGAGTGAAGACTTAACTCTTACTCTAGCCATAGGCTCAAGAGACTTCTTGAACTCATCCATGCTCTGGCCAACATACTGGAGATACATCTCAAGAGCGATACCCTGGTTAGACATACGAGCTGCCTGATCGTCAGCCATCTGCTCAACTTCGCTCTGAACCATTGAATCAGGGATATCAATCTGGCAATTGTCGCATACGGCACGAACTGTCTCGTTCTCGAATGCTGCCTTGTTATCCTTGTCAGCTCTCTCCTGCTGCTTAGCTTTTACGTCAGCCTTGAGCTCAGCGAGTGTATCGAACTCAGATACATCCTTAGCGAACTCATCATCCAACTCAGGAACGATCTCAGCCTTAATAGCATTAATCTTTACGTTGAATGTAGCATCTGCGCCCTTCAAATCTTCTGCATGATATTCTTCAGGGAACTTAACTTCGATTGTGAACTCTTCACCGAGGTTGTGGCCTGCTACCTGCTCTTCGAAGCCAGGAATGAAAGACTTAGAACCAAGCTTTAAGTTGTAGTTCTCACCCTTGCCACCTTCAAATGCAACGCCATCCTTGAAACCTTCGTAATCGATTGTAACTGTGTCGCCTTCAGCAGCAGCACGATCAGTAACTTCTTCCAAAGAAGCATTTCTCTTTCTCATACGCTCGATCTCAGCATCAACATCCTCGTCTGTAACTTCGATGTCCTTGTAAGGAACCTCAACGCCCTCATACTGACCAAGCTCGAATTCAGGCTTAACATAAACAGAGATTGTATACTTGATGCCATCTTCGTTAAGATCTGTAACATCCATCTCAGGTCTGGAAACAACCTTGAGGTCGTGCTCCTTGATTGCTTCAGGATACTGAGTATTAGCGATCTCGTTCATAGCGTCCTCATAAAGTACGCCCTCTCCGTAATACTGGCAAACGAGCTGATAAGGAACCTTACCCTTACGGAAACCAGGAACCTGGAATCTGCCCTTGTTCTTGTTGTAAGCCTTCTTGAGGGCCTCACTCCATTCTTCCTTGCCAGCCTCAAGGCTGATAACTACGAGAGAGTGCTCTTTCTTTTCAATTGTGGATGCCATGTTATATCCTCCAAATAATTATTAATTATTTAATAGCCGAGTATGAATTGTATCACAGCAAGACGAATAATTGAAGTATTTTTTCAATCTTCGAGCGTTATAAACCTCATAATGGCAAACAATAAAGCTATATGAGCCATAGATGCCATTATTCAGAAGTTAAAAAGAAAAAAGCTGTCGCAAATGCAACAGCTTTGTAAATGGCGCGCCTAGCAGAGCTCGAATCCACAACCTTCTGATCCGTAGTCAGACGCTCTATCCAGTTGAGCTATAGGCGCATATGTGTATCGGTTTCCCAATAGCCTAATAATGATATTACTTGTAACCTTGAATGTCAATGTCGATTTATATAGAATACACTTAATATTTTGAATGGTGATTACAATGAATACTTATAATCCTGATTTTCAGCTTGTAAAAGAACTTTCTCTTCCCAATTGTCGTGAACTCGGTGGTATGCCGTTAGCCGGAGGTAAAACCTTCAAATCCGGCTTATTTCTAAGAGCAAGTTCTCCTCACAGACTTGATAATGAAGGCATTACCAAGCTTAAAGAATATGGAATTAAGTCCGTTTTGGATCTTCGTGGAGAACAGGAAATCCTCAAATCCGGTAACCCTTTCATGAATGATCCGGATGTTAATTTCTATAATGTTCGTCTTTTAAACGGTGATCCAAATGATACAAAAGATGCAACAATGCAGTTTTTAAGAACTCATATTCTTGGCGATTATTACATCATCATCGCAGAAGAGATGGGTAATCTTCTTGTCGACATCATGAGAATCCTTCTTAATAGTGACGGTCAGCTTATGTTCCACTGCGCACATGGAAAAGACAGGACTGGTGTAGTTGCCGCTCTGCTCTATCTTATTTGCGGAGCTTCTAGAGAAAATGTAATTCTTAACTATAAGATGTCCTACCCTTATCTTAAGACATTTATTGATCCGTACATTGAGAAAATGCCTGATGACTTAAAGCACTCATTAAGATCTGACGAAGAAAACATGGTAAAGTTTTTGGACTATCTCGATGAAAAGTGGGATGGCGATCCTGCAAAACTTCTGATTGCCAATGGCCTTACTGAAGACGAAATCTCGAGACTCAGAGAAAAGTGTATCGGAGATTAACCGACTAATTCACCAAGATCAATTCTGGAGACATTTCCCCTGTCATCGAACTCAAAAGCCAGTATAAATTCTCCATCAAAGTTCTTAAAAGAACTCTTATATCCACATTCATCAAACATTGGATATATGAGCAGGAGCTCAGATACATTCATTCCGACATATACATCAGTACCGAGAGTATATTCATTTGAATTGCGAATAGTTACTGAATAAAGTCTTCCGGATGTCCACTTTTCATCATCAACTGCAAGCCTTATTGTAAGGCCTCTAAATGCAATGGTAGCAACGCCCTGACTGTAAATAGAAACAACCGGGTCGCCCATAAGTCTTTGAAGTTCGCTACGGCTATATGTAGAACCCATACGAAGCTTACTCTCGCCATTTCTGTAAAGACGAAGTTCACTTAAGATGGAAGGCATATCGTCCTTGATACAAAAAGCACCATTCTTATATAGATAGAGATCTACTGTTTTCGAGAAAATGGTGTCATTATATTCCGACAAAACCTGAGGAATCTCATATGAAATGTGAGTTGGAGAAAAAAGCTTCAATTCATAATTATTTGTACTTGTCATGACTTTCATCTTGTAGTAATCAGCTATATATGCAGCTTTTTCGCTGACAACAGCATTAAGATAAATGTCAGAGTTGTAAGAAGACTTAATTACTGATTCAAGACCAACAATATTATTCTCGTCAATCATCTCAAAGTAGTGATTGATATAAGAATAAGCAAACATAGAATCGGTAATGTAATCACTCGAAAGAATATAAGAATTATTCTTATGTTCAATTGCAAATCTTACGGGAGGTGCCTTGGGATCTCTGTCTTTTGTATAGCACAATTCGACTACATCCAGATCTCCATATACTTCAATCAGTTCAAAATTCTCATTATCTGAGGAATCAATCTGAGCGAAATACTCAGCCTTCTCTGTATCATTAAGGATTCTGAATGCCTTAATCGTACCATGAGCCTGTGATGATCTGCGAAGCACTGAGCAATACTCAGCGAAAACTGAGTAAGTCAAACCGTCAAGTTGGCTTTCAGGAATACTCTCGTAGGCTTCTGTAACATTCTTTTCGCTCATTATGGCTATTGAAACCAGTCTTGCAAGTTCAGCTTCAGTAATTTCCTTTGAAGAAGCTTTCAAGCCTCTGGACAACTTGCATCCGGTAAGAGAAAGACCGAGCGTAGATATAATACAAGCACAAAGAGCAACCAAAACGAGGCGCTTAATTGCCCCTCTAATAGTCGTGATACTCTTATCTTGCTTTGCCAATTCTTTAACCCTCTTTATGTCTCTTTGCCTGCGCTTCGAAAAGCACCACTCCGGCTGCAACTGCAGCATTCAAACTGTTAACATGTCCGCTCATAGGAATAGAAACAGTGAAATCGCAACACTTTCTTACACCATCTCTCATTCCATCACCTTCACTTCCGATTACTACAACAAGATTGCCGGAATAATCAGCATCGTGATACTCGTAATCAGCATTCATATCTGTACCACATACCCAGAAGCCGTCTTTCTCCTTGAGTCTTGTAAGAGTCTGGGCAAGATTTGTAACTCTTGCTACAGGAACATACTCGATAGCTCCTGCAGAAGCCTTAGCGACCATAGAATCCAAAGATACAGATCTTCTCTCAGGAATAATAACACCGTCAACGCCGCAGCAATCGGAAATTCTTAAGATAGAACCCAAATTATAGGCATCTTTAATCTCATCCAAAGCTACTAACAAAGCCGGTCTTCCCTCAGAATGTGCCTTCTCAATTATCTCATCAAGATCTGCATATTTGTGAGGCGCTACAGAGGCAATTACGCCCTGGTGATTGTGAGTATTACTCATCTTATCCAGAATCTGTCTTGTGGCTCTTGTTACAATGATTCCACGCTTATTCGCTTCATCTAAAATTCGGATGAGGCCATGATCCAGAGTTTTGTCACCCTCAGGCTTCAAAATCCAAATCTTATTAAAGTCTCTGCCTGAAGCAAGTGCCTCAGTAACAGCATTTCTGCCTTCAATCTTATCTGTTGAACCCTGTTCAACGAAAGCATCATCTTCACGCTCACGCTTAAAATCGGGCTTCTTATTTGAAGGTCTTCTAGGATTTCTATCCTGATTAAAATGTCTCTTACCTTTTTCCAAAATCAAACTTCCTCTTCTTTTGCCGGTGCCTTTGTTATAACACCATCACATATATCAAAACTCTTATAAATCAAGTATTCCATTCTTGGTTCTTCATTGTTCAGGAAAAGATATCCCAGTAAAGCTTCAAACCCCGTTGCATACATATAGTCAGCGTGATTAGCATTTTTTGATGTGGCATGAGGATTTGAATTCTTGCCGCGTCTGAAATAATCAGCTTCCTTCTCCGTAAGTTCGTCTACAAGAATCCTGATACTGTTTGCCTGAGCCTCAGCAGAAACATAACGAACTGTATTGTTATGCATCTTGTTATTGCTTCCAGCACCATGACTTGCAGACTTACAGCGAGCATACAGTTCGTAAATCGAGTCGCCAATATATGCAAGGACCAACGGCGATACTTCGCGAAGATCAGTAGCGATAAACGGTTTTATCATTAATTAGCCTTCTCAATCTTAAAACCACCGGGTACATCCTTTACAACATAGCCCTTAGCCTGGATTTCATTTCGAATCTGATCTGCCAAAGCATAATCCTTAGCTTTCTTAGCTTCTGCTCTCTTATTAGCAAGTTCTGTAATCTCTTCAGGAATTGCATCCTCAAGATCCAAAAGAATACCAAGAACTCCGGCAAGCTCAACAATCTTATCTCTTGCCTGCTTGAGTATATCAGCAGAAACCTTACCTTCCTGTGCGCTTGTATTTGTCTGACGTACAAGATTAAAGATATCTGTAATAGCATCAGCACTGTTAAGATCATCGTCCATATGAGCAACGAAGCTGTCACCTGCTGCTTTAATTGCTTCTTCTAATGCCTTATCAGCTTCAGCATCATTCTTAAAACTGCCCGAAGATAATACGAAATCGCAGTTTCTTACACAGTTAGAGATTCTGCCAAGGCTGGTCTGAGCAGCTGCGAGAAGCTCATCAGAGAAATTGATAGGGCTTCTGTAATGACCAAGAAGAATGAAGAATCTGACAACGTTATAAGGATACTTCTTTACGATATCTCTGATTGTAAAGAAGTTACCTAATGACTTACTCATCTTCTCGCCATCGATATTAACGAAAGCGTTATGTACCCAGTAATTGCAGAAATTGCAGCCATTAGCAGCTTCGCTCTGAGCAATCTCATTCTCGTGGTGAGGGAAAATAAGATCCTGTCCACCGCCATGAATATCAATTGTATCGCCCAAATACTGCTTAATCATTGCAGAGCACTCAATGTGCCAACCAGGTCTGCCTTCACCCCAAGGAGATCCCCAAGAAGGTTCTCCGTCCTTCTTGAACTTCCAAAGAGCGAAGTCGCCGGGATTCTTCTTACCCTGGTAGGAAGCGCCTCTTTCGCCGCCACCTGCTGCGAGCTCATCAAGTTTATAGTGGGAAAGCTTACCGTAATCAGCTTTCTTGGAAACATCGTAATAAACGCCGTCACCTTCAATTATGTAGGTATAGCCCTTCTCATCCATTGCTTTGATAAGTGCGATGATTGACTTCATTGAATGAGTAGCTCTGGGCTGATAAGACTGACGCTTGATATTAAGTCCATCAGCATCAACGTAATATTCCTTGATAAAACGATCAGCAAGTTCATCAACAGTAATGCCTTCTTCATTGGCACGCTTGATCATCTTATCATCGATATCAGTAAAATTCTGAACGAATGTAACGTCATATCCTCTGTACTCAAGATATCTTGCAAGAGTATCGAAAGTTACAAAAGGTCTTGCATTGCCCAAATGGAAATAGTTATAAACCGTAGGGCCGCAAGCATACATCTTGACCTTGCCTTCTTCAATAGGCTTGAAGTCTTCCTTATATCTTGTGAGTGTGTTGTAAATCTTCATATATATCTCCTCTGGTTATACTTAACGCATATTAAAAACTTGTTGTGTTATCTGATTTATATAAGTAAGAAGTCCATTACTTCTGATATCTCCTAAAAAACCCCCGAAACACAGCGGACTCTGATTGACACCCGGAATTCCAGGGCGGTGCTCAGGTATCAGATCTCAATAGTCCAACTTACAAGGCATTATTTCAAAAAGACAGGCCCAAGCTCCAAATTATGTCATGTAGGTCCAATTTAGAGGCCACCATGCTCGAGTTGCCACTTATTTTAATATAAAAAACGGGATATGCCAAACTGCTTTTCGCCGCAAGGAATATCCCGTTAAGATTCTTTAATGTTAAGCTTGTTTATTAAACTTTAAGCTCTACTTCACTTACATCCAGATCATCCTTGTGTGCGGCAAGCAAAGGTCTGACACATTCATTAAGGAATGCGTCAACCTGCTCAGGACATCGACCGATATAAAGCTTAGGATCTGTAAGTTCGTTAAGACGATCTGCACTTACACCAAACTCAGGATCAGCTGCAATGAGTTCAAGCATATTATTGGGTTTACCCTGCTCTTTAACAACAACACCAGCCTCAACTGAGAATTCTCTGATCTTCTCGTGGAGTTCCTGACGATCACCGCCATTTGCAACTGCATCCATAAGAATATTCTCTGTTGCCATGAAAGGAATCTCATCTCTGAGATGCTTTTCGATCATTTTCTCATAAACGATGAGACCACCTGCAACATTTGCATAAATACCAAGAACAGCATCTACTGCAAGGAATGCCTCAGGAATTGAGATTCTCTTATTTGCTGAGTCATCAAGAGTTCTCTCAAACCACTGCTCTGCTGCTGTCATCATAGGAGATGAAGCTACAGAAATAACATATCTGGAAAGAGAAGCAATTCTCTCAGATCTCATAGGATTGCGCTTGTATGCCATAGCGGAAGAACCAATCTGGCCCTTTTCCTTAGGCTCTTCAATCTCCTTAAGATGCTGTAAGAGTCTGATATCGTTAGAGAACTTATGAGCACTCTGAGCAACACCTGCAAGTGCATTCATAACAATAGAATCAACCTTACGTGAATATGTCTGACCACTTACATAATAAGAAGCCTCAAATCCCATCTTGTTGCAAATCTTCTTATCAAGCTCAACGCACTTATCGTGGTCGCCATGGAAAAGTTCAAGGAATGAAGCCTGAGTTCCTGTTGTACCCTTGCATCCCAAAAGCTTAAGGCAGGAAATAGCATGCTCAACTTCTTCAAGATCCAAAACGAGGTCCTGAAGCCAAAGAGTAGCTCTCTTACCTACTGTAACAGGCTGTGCCGGCTGGAAGTGTGTAAAACCCAATGTAGGAAGAGCCTTATACTTTTCAGCAAAATCAGCAAGCTTGGAAATAACAGTTACAAGTCTCTTGCGTGTGAGGACAAGAGCTTCACGCATAATGATGATGTCTGTGTTATCACCAACGTAGCAGGAAGTAGCACCCCAGTGAATGATACCCTTAGCATTAGGGCAAAGCTCACCATAAGCCTTAACGTGAGCCATTACATCGTGACGAACAAGTTTCTCGTATTCTGCTGCCTTCTCATAGTTGATATCATCAACATGTGCCTTAAGTTCAGCAATCTGCTCATCAGTAATAGGAAGACCTAATTCCTTCTCTGATTCTGCAAGAGCAATCCAAAGCTTTCTCCAAGTAGTAAACTTCTTATCAGGAGAAAAGATATACTGCATCTCGCGGCTAGCATAACGAGAATTTAAAGGGCTCTCATATGTTTCTTTCATTAAGCTAATTCCTCCAACATTTTTTCAACTGCTGTGATTTTAGCACAGATTGAAAGAATTCTGACGGCTTTCTCGATATCTTCTACTACAGGGAAAGAAGGAGCGAGTCTGATATTAGAATCTGAAGGATCTTTACCATAAGGGAAACTTGCGCCAGCAGGAGTCAAAGCAACGCCTGCCTCCTTGCACATTGAAACAATCTTTGTAGCTGTTCCGGGATAAGCATAGAAACTTACAAAGTAACCGCCCTTAGGATCTGTCCAGTGCCAGAGGTTGTCAAAGCCAAGTTCTTCATTAAGAACGCTGTGGCAAGCTTCAAACTTAGGTCTAAGAATTGCAGCATGCTTCATCATGTGCTCAAGAACTGCTTCCTTGTTAGGAAGGAATCTGACGTGAGCAAGCTGATTTACCTTATTGGTGCAGATAGCCTGAGTATTGAGATACTTCTTAGCCCAGTTCATATTGTCCTTATTTGCAGCGAAGCATGATATTCCTGCTCCGGCAAATGTAATCTTTGAAGTTGAAGCAAACTCATAAACTCTGTTTGCATTTCCATAAGATTCACAAAGTGAAAGCATATCAGGAAGACTACCCCAAAGGGATCTGTCTTCTGTAAGATGGTGAACAACATAAGCATTATCCCAGAAGATTCTGAAGTCAGGAGCTTTTGTCTCCATCTTTGCAAGTCTGTTGCAAACTTCTTCAGAATAAACAACACCATCAGGATTGCTGTAGCAAGGTACACACCAAATACCCTTAACGTTCTCATCCTTAACGAGTTCTTCAACGACATCCATATCCGGACCATCTTCATTCATAGGAACAGGAATGAGTTCGAAGCCCAATGTCTCAGTAACTCTGAAATGTCTGTCATAACCAGGAGCAGGACAAAGCCACTTTCTGCCCTCAACCTGTGCCCAAGGCTTAGGTGAATCAACTTCACCGAAAACCATAGAACGCATAATTGTATCGAACATCTGGTTAAGAGATGAAGAATTACCAGTAAAGATATTCTCTTTGTCAGTACCAAGAATATCAGCGAAGATTTCTCTGATTTCATCGATACCGGGAGCGATACCGTAGTTTCTTGTATCTTCATTCTTTGAAGTCTTGAAACCATCCTTCAATGTATCGTAAATATCGTTAGAAAGGTCAAGCTGCAAAGGAGCCGGCTTTCCGCGGGTCATATCGAGAGTGAGATTAAGTGCCTTAAAGTCCTCATAGCGTTTTGTAAGCGCTTCACACTCTTTGATGAGCTCTTCTTTTGTCATTTCGCGGTAACCCTTCATGATTGCCAACCTCTCTAAAATGAATTTTCGAATTTTAAAACTTGCAAATTCCACAATTGAGGATTCCCCTCAAAACCTCAACAATTATATTCTTTTATATACTTAAAGCAACAAAGAAAACTTGAAAATTGGCATTTCTCGAACTTAAAAATGCATTTTCGACCAAATTCGGCAATTTGCACATCAAAATGGCACAAAATCCACTCGTTGTATATTACCTTGCTTGTCACAAGTAACACTCGCAATCTCGAAAATTAGGTTTTTGTAACAGAGATCATTCACGGCAACGAATATCATTGCAGTCTTCATCACCTTCTTCATCTTTCTTCCTGCAACCGACTCAACAGAATCAGGATAGCAACCACTGTTCAGTCTAGTTCTGACTTCAAAGATATAGATGTCTCCTCCTTTTTCAGCAATTATGTCCAACTCTCCTACATTATGAACTCTGTAGTTCCTCTTCAATATGTTAAATCCTTTACCAGTAAGTATCTCAACTGCAGCTTCTTCACCTTTTGTTCCTACATACTGTTTGAATGTTTGTCTATTCATATCCACCTCGATTGTATGAATTTTTTGATATTAAGGCTTTTCGATTGTATTTATTACGCTTTCCCCTTAAACTCTAATTGAAGCGAGGAATGCTATGGTTACTGCGACACCTGACATTAAGACTTTCTTTAAAACGCTCGATGCTTGCACCGAGTGCAAGTTCAATGAAAAATTCACAAAATATGCAGATTATCTTTCGATAGCAAAGATCGAAGACACTACGATAATAAGTGGCAAACCCACTTCAAAGAATGTTGATTACGTCTCCGACAACATAGGTCAGGAATACTTTGAAGTTACCCTTGGCAGTTCTGATTCTGTAATTACCCAGGTAAGATTCACTTATAAACAATTCCCTCCTAAGATGAATGTTGAACAGGAAGAGTTCTTGCTCATATTTAAGGATAGCGTTGCCAAGAAAATTGCCGTTACGCGATTAAGTAGCCAATACTCATTCCTGTACAATCACGATCTAGACTTCAACATGTTTAATTCAAATTACATGTTCAACAGATTTGACGAGATGTTTGCTCTTGGAACAGCAACGAGATACTCTGTTGCTTTCGTCAACATCAAGCATGTCAATCAGTTAAACAAATATTTCGGTTCTGATATCGCCGGTTCTGCCATTAAGCTTTTCGGCGCCAAATTGAATAACTTTCCAGATTATTCAAAAGGAGAATTTGCAGTCCATTTGGGTGGCGATAACTTTGTAATAGTCATATACACTTCCCGCCTGAACGAATTTGAGAAGTTCATATCTTCAGTACCAATCTCCCTGGTTTATGGTGGAGACAAGTTCGAGCATATTTTCAAATGTCGTGCAGGAATTACTACGATTCGCTCCAATCACAGATTCGGTACTCATGTTATGGGAGAATGCTCTCAGGCATTCAACTATTCCAAGAATAACAACATCGATATCGTCCACTATTCTGACGATTTGAATGTTAAAAACCACAATAACACAGAAACGTTGTCCAAAGCTTTGAATGAACACAAGTTCCTTATCTATTACCAGCCAATAGTAAATGTTAAGGATAAGCCTACTCTCTTTGCTGCAGAGGCTCTCGCAAGATGGCCTTTAGACGGAAAGATCGTTTCGCCTCAGGAGTTCATTACTCTTGCGACAGACACCGGAATTGTAACCAAGATTGATTTTTACGTACTTGAAAATGTATGCAAGAACATAAAATCATGGCAGGAACAGGGCCTAACGATCGTTCCTATCTCAATTAATTTTTCCGGTCGTCATCTTTTCAACTCTTCATTTGTATCCGACATTATTGCGGTAATCGATAAGTATGGAATCGATCACAGTCTTATTGGCATTGAGTTTTCCGAACCTGACTTTACCCAGAGAATGCCTGTACTTCAAAGCGTCAGCCACGAATTGAGCAAGGCCGGTATTAATGTTTCTTTGGATAAATTCAGCACAGGTCAATCCACCCTCACTCTTCTTCATGATATAGAAACAAAGCAAGTGAAGATTGATGCTGACAGATTTGATCCGGAAGACTCCAAGGGACGTATCATCACCAACAGTATGATTAATCTCGCCAAGCTTTTAGGCTACAAAGTAGTTTGCAGCGGTGTCACCTCCCAAAAGCATATAGAAGACCTCAAATCATGTGGTTGCAACTATTTCCAGTCTTTCTATTTCGACAAACCTTTGTCTGAGCGTTTCTTCATTGAAAGGCTCAAAAATCCCGTTTACGAAGATTAAATTGCTGCAAATCTTATTTACAATAAAGTTATATCAGTTCCTACTTCGATAGGGTTTTTGTGCTATATTATTTCTAATTTTCATATATATGAGGTACTACTATGATTTCTAAGAAAATGGCTGAAGCTCTTAAGGGCGGTTCAGAGATTCGTAAGATGTTTGAAGAAGGCGGTAGACTTAAGGCTATCTATGGTGCTGACAATGTCTATGATTTCTCTATCGGCAACCCTGACTTAGAGCCCCCGAAGGAAGTCTTCGATGCTCTTAAGGAACTTGCTGACAACCCGATTCCCGGAATGCACGGATATATGCCTAACAGCGGATATCCCTCAACAAGAAAGATAGTCGCAGAAAAGCGCGGCAAGGAAGCTGATATGCAAATTGGCGAAGATGCTGTCTGCATGACTGTTGGTGCTGCTTCTGCCATGAATGACGTGCTCCACTCAATCCTTGATCCTGAAGACGAAGTAATCCTTCTCGCTCCTTACTTCATGGAATACAACGGCTATGTAGCAAACCATAACGGTAAGGTAGTTATCGTTCAGACCAACGATGTGTTTATGCCCGTCATCGCAGATATTGAAAAGGCTATAACAGCAAAGACAAAGGCTATCATCGTTAACTCTCCTAATAATCCTTCCGGTGTTGTTTATCCGGCAGAGCTCTTAATCGAACTTAACGAAATGCTTAAGAAGCAGGATCACACAATCTATGTCATCAGCGATGAACCTTATATCGATCTCGCATACGATGGAGCTGTAGTTCCTTCTGCTCTCAAGTACATCGATAACCTCATCATCTGCTTCTCATGGAGCAAGTCACTTTCCCTTCCTGGCGAAAGAATCGGATACACTCTCGTTTCCCCTAAGTGCGCTGATTATGCTGAACTTACAGGCGCAATCGTTCTTTCCAACAGAACACTCGGAAGCGTTAATGCACCCGCACTCTGGCAGAGAATCATTGAAAAGGCAATCTACGCTAAAGTTGACGTCGCTAACTATGAACACAGAAGAAACCTTCTTTACTCCAATATTGTTGACGCTGGTTTCGATGCAGTTAAGCCTAATGGCGCTCTCTACATCTTCATGAACACTCCTAAGGGATTAACAGATGAAGAGTTTGCAGGAATCTGTGCCAAGCAGAACCTCTTAATCGTTAAGGGATCCAGCTTTGCTCGTCCTGGATACTGCCGTCTTGCTTTCTGCGTTTCTGAGACTTCTATAAGAAACTCAAGAAAGGCATTCTTCGCAGTTGCTGAAGAACTCGGATTAAGCCACAGAGCTGAGCTCTAATCAGGAATCAGGGTCACAACAAATCGCCAGTCATCTCCTTTCTCTCTGGCACAGGTTATAAGAGTAATCATTACTTTGTAATCTTTTGAAGATCCAACATATTGATCAAGTTCATAGGGTGAACAGTAGTAAGTACCGTTCACCCTATATTTTTGCTCTTTTCCATCCGGCAGCAACAATGTCGCTTTATCACCGATCCTAATTCTAGTAAGCTTATCAAATATAGTATGAGTAATATTATTCCTGTGCCCGACAATAACAGCATTCCCTTCTTTACCAAGCTTTCCAGTATTCTTTAAAAGAATCACGCCGTAGCGCATTGCAAGCGGCGTGTTCTCTCTCCATATTGGTTCTTCAATGCCAATACCGGGTATACTGATCGATCCTTCAAGATGGAGCTGTTCTTTTTCCTGATTTCCACCTGCATAGTATTCTGCAATCTCTATCCAGCTATCTATCGGATCAGTATCTTTTTTATTCTCTTCTCCTTCTATCGCAAGAAAATCTCCAGCAGGTACTTCAAATGTCACTTCTTTACTATCACTCTTTAAAATATCTGCTTTTACCGACTGTCTGACATATGACTTTGCATATTCAGACAAGAAAACAAGAATCCCGAAAATTGCCATCAACGCTAAAAGGAATAACAATATGCTCTTGAAGTACTTCTTTAACATCGTTTGTCCCTTTTAATCCTTCTGTTCTTTATCTCTCCATACAAGACATATGTTGCAGCGCCAAAAGAAATCAGGAAAACAACAATACCGGAAATTGTGTATGGACTCAGAATCTCACCTGAAACTGGGACATTGGTAACATCAAGACTCTGATCTTTGTTGTTAAGATCTTCGTGAGAAAGAATCCAGATGTCATCGTCCCTGATCCCCATAGAGATCTCTTCATCGGTGGATTTGTCATAGATATTCTCGAAAACAACTACTGTATCACCACTTTCAAGACCGTTAGATTTGAATTTGATAGTCACGTCAACCTGACCTGAGGGACTATCCGGCACAAACTGCTGAAGCGATACTACTTCACTACCTTTATTTGTAATTTCAGTGCCATCAGTTAATCTCAAAGAAGCTTTGGCGTAGTAAGTTCGTCCAACTTCAAGATTATCGTAACTGATGTGATCGACTATTGTGACCGTAGAATTTCCAAGTATCGTCTTATCGCCCTTAATCGTAGTTGCATAAGTATTGCATGAAGGCCTGGTAAGAGTCTGATTCTTATCGTTCAAATCTTTATGTGATGCAATTGGCTTTGTTCCACCTTTTATAAATAATGACTCAAATACTACTAATTCAACTTCATCCAAAGGCACTTTGACATCGTCAAAAATCACATTAACAAAACCATCCGGAGCTTCAGGTGAAAATTCAACACTTACCTCATAAATCTGGCCATCTGAATCTATATATTTCTCACCGGTTGTTTTATCGATAAGCGTACCCTTAACGATATAAGCGTCATCGGGATTCAGACCTTCAAAACTTACTTTGTCTATAATAGACACTGCTTCATCAAATGTAAGTACGCCCGTACCTGTATTTCTATCAGATGCCTTAGTAGATAGTTTGGGCTCAACAAAGACTGTCTGATCAGGATCATCAATATTCTTATGTTCAGCTATCGTAATGTTCCTGAACAAAAGACTTTCAAAACATACGATGGCAAATGAATTCTTTCCAGCTTCATGAGCCTGTTCAGAAAGATAACTACTGTCCACTATGAACTTAACCAGGATATCTCCGGTTACTACTTCTCGTCCCTTCTCATCAATTGAGACTTCGCCTAATTTAACGTCAGCCTTAAAAGTGACTTCAGTAATATACTCTTTACCTTGTCTGTCTTTTAATGTTTCTCCTGTAGACTTATCCACGAGACTACCAGAAAGCGTATATTCGTAACCAGTAACGAGATTTTCAATATGCACTTTATCCGTCAATTCAATTGCAGACCCACAATTCAAATCATGGGCACCGTCAGCTCCTGTAAGTTCAGTATGAATCAAAGGATTGAGATCAAGTTTATTGGTCACTTTGAATTCAAGTGTTTTGTTATCGTCAGCTTCATTAATCCTGACAATTCGTGACTTCCCTTCACTTCCGTCATCCCAGACGACCTTATATGTCGGTGCTGCTTTTTCGTCGATACGATACCAACCGGTAGGCAGATTATTGAAGAACAGATACCCTAATGAATCTGTCTTCCCACTAGCAAGAGTCGACTTCTGCCATACTGGTTCTTTATCTTTGCCACCATAGTAGATACTGAATTCGACATTACCATTAATTCCGTCTTCAGATTTCTTGACAAGTTTTATGAAGCCTTCGGTCCTGTCATTTGTTACGCTTTCAGAAAGCTTATCCGTACCAATTGTTATGTCCTTATACCATTTACCATCCTTGCCGTCTTTGAAACCTTCCGGGATCTTGTAAGTATAGGCAGCAGAAGTTCCAGAATATGTTTTGACAGGCACAACTTCCGCAAGTCTATAATCTCCTGACGGAAGATCAAAACTTGTAACTCCGCTTCTACTTCCTGTTTTCCACAAAACACTACCATCTTCAGTTGATACTCCTTCAGCTAATTTAATCTTTAAATCTTTGCTCCAAAGCTCGAAAACACAGTCTGCTTTGGAATCATCTCTATCAGAGACACTTTTCGAGAGTTCAAATTTCCCCTTTTCGATATTGTTCTCACACGAGAATGAATATGTCTTGGTCGCATCTGATTTATCCGTTGTAAAAACATACTGGTAGCAAGTGTCGGTTACCTTGGACCAACCTGAAGAATTCTTGTATACATATGGCAATTCGGTTCCATCTATACACTTAAAAGGCTCTTCTTTCGCGTATTCTTCGGTAATCACATACTCTGTCCCTGTTTTTATCGGAAAAGAAGTGATTCCTGTTAGCTTATTTCCATATGAATCAAACCAGTTCCATTTGTTATCGGTATTCTTATATGAAGCTACAACAGCCGAGCCCTCGCGTAATGTAAAAACTACACTTGCTGTATCAAAGCCTGTCGATGTCGTCTTCTCCAAAGAAACAGATGTTGCTTCGCAAAACAATCCTGCACCTTTATTTCTACCGGAAGTCTCATCAGTCGTAACCATATTCGTTATACGAATTACATCTGAACCCGAAAGATAGGAATAGTCATTCCTGGTAGTCTTATAGAGTTCTTTTCCTTCCAGAGTAGAGATAGAGTATTCAAGTTTTCCTTTTGAGCCATCAGTATCAGAAAGACTTATTTCAATTACATAAGTATTGGGGTCAACAAATGTATAGACATCCGGCAACTTACCATCCTGATCTTTAAGATTTATCTTACTTCCACTATCTGTGATAATGCCTGAAGGAGCCGTTGTCTCTTTGATATAAAGAGTATTTCCATATGTCCCCTTCTGATCGCTCTTCTCAGTAAGAATGAATTTCTGCTTTGAAAAAGACGAACCGTTAAGTGCATAGTAGTCAGTATAAATACCATCAGAATCATCATCTCTGAGTTCACCAGCGAGATTAGTAAGTTCACTATCCTTATAGATCGAAAATATCGCTCCAATATAATTAATACCTGACACGTCTCTTTTATCTAAGTAGAAACCGACCAGGGCATTATCAGTAAGAGCAGTCGCTTTAAGGCCCATGAAACCTGTAAAACTGCCCTTACCTGCTTCAGAAGAGCTGCTGGCCAAAGACTTTTTCACAAAATATCCGGCAGTAGAGCTTGCTGTCCAATGCATAGGAACACCATCTTCAATACCGGCATAAATTGTAATGTGCTGGGCATTATTCTTGTCGTTGTTATCGTTCCACCACATAATCATGTCGCCAGGAAGAAAGCCATACTTATTGATAATGGTAATCCACTCATCACTTTGTATACCTTTAGTTCCATTGGTTTCAAAACTCGAAAAGTGGTTTTCAGCAGGCTTGATACCTCTGTTCTTAAGAATGCCATTTGTAAAGCTCGACTTAATTCCGGCAAATCCAGGTCTTTCAAAACCATATTTATCAGGTGTTCCACCACCCGTATATGAAAGAGTCTTCTTTCCATATGAACCTGGGGTTCCTGTTATTTTGGCAGTCTTTAAAGCAACACTATATGCGAGGCTTACTGAACCGGCACAGTCGATACCGTCCCAGCCACCACCGCCCCACTGGTACTTAACACCATCAAGCTTTTTGCATGCTGCAAGGATGGCATCTCGAAAAGCTTTTCCACTCGTATAACCGGCGTTTCTTGTGTTTGCCTCAGAGACAAGAGCATTAGTGCTTAAAACTGCTGCATTTACGGTATTGTTATGAATAAAAAACGGTAACGTGCCTATTGCAATCGTTACCGTCAGTATCAGAGTAATTACCTTAGCTTCAATTAATCGTTTCTTCGTCACGATGCTTCCTCCACTGAATCGTTAAGCTTTTCGATGGTTCCACCAACAAGGTTATAGACGTAAACGCTGTCAGAGAGTTTGTCGGAAAGCCTTACATGCTCGTCATTCGTATCCCTGACAAGATCTACCAGTCTTTTGCTTTCAGCGAAAGTTTCTTTTGAAAGAACCACAAGTTCGTGAACAGATGAAGGCAGAATATAGCAATCTGTACCGATACGATTTACGACACTCTTTAAAACATCCGAATAGAGAAGCGCATTTGCTCCAAAAAACTCATACTCATTAGAGATAACATATACGCGTTCTCTTTCCGGAACACCATCTACATCTGAAAAAGCTCTGTATATTTCATCTTCAGAAGCTCCCCATCTCTTCATAACACGCGTCATAGTCTCCTCGATTCTTTCACTCTTAAACGGGAAAAGCATCTTGGTATTCTTCATAGCTAATCGGTACAGTTCTTTCTCTTTGAGATCTTCTGCTTGTGCTATGTCATTTGTAATAAGAAATCCAGATACTCCATGCTCATCGCAGCTGACAATAGCCCTGTAGACTACAGCTAAATCCAGAAATTCCCTGTGAGGACACACCTTGATCATTTCCTCGTTTTCCTTGGCATTGACCATTTGGAAAACAATCTTGTCCTTAATGGATTCAAAGTCGAGCTTCATTACTTCTTCCGGCAGATACCTCAAAGATTCTTCAAGATAAACTGCCTGGTTCGACATAACTCTCTCAAATGAATCGCAATCAAGATACTGTTCGTACATACGCTCCATATAGAAAGTCGGGCTGCAGAAAGACTTCTTCTTCTCCTTCGGCTTAATGACAACTCCCGTAAGGCAAGTATTCACCTTAGGCACCTTTCTAAGTTCCAATTCGCAGTCTGAGTATCTTTCAGGCATATAATCCAGAAACTCATTCATTACTCTCTCCTTAAACCTCTCGTAACTTAACATATTCATTTCCTCCGTATGAAAAATAGAAATAAAAAAACGCACCCCGAAGGATGCGTTCATTCATTTACAGCATAAGTTTAGACAGATTTATGGTCTCATTCAATATTTAATAGTCTCAATTTCGGCACCTAAAAATGCATTTTGAATTGGTTTCTATTGATTATATGTACAAGTTAGATTGCCTTGGTAACTACAACCAGAAGCATTCCTGACTTAATATTTACAGTAACTTTCTTAGTATTCTTTTTCGGATGATTAGAGAAAGAAAAAGATGAACCTGCCGTCAGATCCATATCCTTAAGAGGATAGTAAAGACCTTTTGAAGAAACACCTTTCACCATGTCATTAAAATTCCAAGGAATCAATGAAACAGCTGCATCACCTTCATATTTGCTGACATCGAAAGATACTTCATCTTCACCATACAATGGATAGCAAGAAGTAATGCCGTCAGTTACAGTAATCTTTCTGCCTTGAGATCTAAGGTTTAATGCAATTCCAAGATTAGCAATTGCATGATCAATTCTGGATGACAAAGGACAAACAAGAACAACTTCATCGTTCTTCTCTGCTTTTCCGATAGCTATCTCAGTATCAGTCCAGTCTTTTTCGATCGGATAAACTTCAGTAAAAACATTATTGGACTTAATGAATTCAAGGCCTTGGTCAGTTATTGAATCCATATCACCCAATGCAATATCAGGAATAATATTGATCTTTGCAAGATAATCACAGCCAGAATCGCAGCCTATTATACAGGCATCGTCATAGCTTTTAATTACATCGGAAGCTTCACGCGGCAGAGGTCCGCCGGTTACGATAATGTAGCGCATGCTTTAAGTTCTTCAATAGCCTTACCGGGATCTTCTGCGCTAAACACAGCGCTTCCTGCAACGAAAAGTCTTGCACCCGCATCATATATCTCTTTGATATTGGACTTCTTTACACCGCCATCAACAGAAATAACAGTATCAGCACCCTGTTCATCAATTGCTTTTCTAAGTTTTCTGATACGTTCATCAGAAGAAGTAAGATATCCTTGTCCGCCAAAACCGGGATAAACAGTCATAATGAGAATAATGTCGACTTTACCAATGTAAGGGAAAACTGCCTCTACGGGTGTGTCTGGATCAATAGAAATTCCTGCACTCTTACCAAGTGCTTTGATCTCATCGATAAGCTTATCAGGATCCTTAGCACATTCGAGGTGGAAAGTAATATTATCACAACCGCAATCAGCAAAAGCCTTAATATACTTCTCAGGCTCTGTAATCATTAAATGAGTATAGAACTTTATATCTGTATGCTTACGGATAGACTGAATAACAGGAATACCAAACGAAATATTATCAACGTAGTGACCATCCATAACATCGATATGGAGATACTCACAATTATTCTCAACTGCTTTAATATCTCTCATGAGGTATCCGAAATCCGCTGCAAGTATTGACGGTGCTATATCAAGATCCTTCATTGTTTTCTCCTATGCTTATAGTTATTCCTATTATCGTATAGCTCAGTATAAAAGCTTTTATATCTGTCATAACGGCCTTCATCGATAATGCCGTCTGACAAAGCATCGCGCACAACACAGCCATCTTCTTTTCTGTGCGAGCAATCGTCGAATCTGCAACCAGTAGCAATCTTGGTTATCTCAGGAAATCCGTAAAGAACATCCCTGTAATCTACACCCTGATCCTCCAAAGAGAGAGAAGTAAAACCTGGTGTATCACATATAAACCCATCGAAAAACTCATGAAGTTCGACGTGTCTTGTCGTATGCTTACCTCTACGAATCTTAGCACTGACTTCACCGGTCTCCATAAGGTCATAACCCAAGAGGCTGTTGCAAAGAGTACTCTTACCAACTCCAGAAGGTCCGGCAAATGCGGCAATCCCCTCACCTATTATATCCTTAAGCTTACTTTTAGTAAGAGGATTAACAGGTGTAGATAATAGAACTTCATACCCTGCGTTAGTATAAATTTCACAAAGTTTTTCACCATCGCCTTCATTCAGATCACTCTTGGTAAAGATGATCACAGGCTTAATATCGCCCAATGAACATACAAGAAGCATCTTATCAAGCAAGGTCAGATCCGGCTCAGGATCTGCTACGGAAAAAGTAAGAAGCATTATCGAAAGATTGGCAACTGCCGGTCTATTAATAAAACTAACTCTGTCTGCGATGTCAGTTATGACATAAGGAACATCAGGATCACCTGAAGAAATTATGGTTACTCTATCTCCTATTGCAGGCTTAATTCCTTTCAGTCTGAACTGTCCTCTCGCAGCACACTGAGCATAGAGATGTTTTCCACAATTTTCAAAGCGGACGGTGTAAACACCGCCCACTCCTTTAGTGATAACTCCGTTAATGCTTCCGTTATCTCCCATCAAAGTATGCCTTATTCGTTATTACCCTGATTAGGATCCGGCTGTTCCTGACCGGGATTAGGATTGGGATTCGGATCCGGTTCAGCAGGAACCGGTGTATCGGTCGGCTTTTCAGGAACAGGTGTATTTGTCGGTGTAGGAAGCGGTGTATTCGTCGGAAGCGCCGAGAATACTGCTGTAAATGAAGTGCTCTCCTTAACAACGAATGTGTAATTGTTTGAGTAGCTGATGATGTTACCTAAAGCATCCATCCAGTATTCAAACTTGAATCCGGTTGCAGGTGTAGCAGTAAGTGTAACCTGAGTATTGAGGTCGTACTGACCGCCGCCCTGAACGGTACCACTACCGTTAACATTTGCAGTAATTACAGCCTGCGGAGGTGTAGGTGTAGGAGTACCGCCATTCTGGTAATCTTCCTTAGTTCCTACGTAGAGCTTTACTGATGATCTTCTTGCTACAGTCGTACCAGCCACAGGATTTGTGATAATTACGTACTGCTTCTTGGAATCTAATGCGAGGACTTCAGAAGAACCTTCAATTGAATAGTTAAGGTTGCTCTCTTCAAGTTTCTTAATAGCTTCAGCAACATTCTTACCTACTACATCCGGAACTACAGAAGACTTAGGCTCTGTAGCATAGATGATGATGACAGTCTCTCCTCTTAATACCTGAGCATTTGCTCCGGGTTCAGTTCTGATAACAAGACCAGGTTCAACATCATCAGAAGGTTCAGGACGAAGAACCGGCTCTAATCCAAGATTCTTCAAAGAAGTATATGCATCCTTGTAGTTTGCATATGTATAATCCTGAAGAATAATTGATTCATCAACAGAAGAAACTGTCAGGACGAGCTTACTGAGTCTGTTTGTAGTTGAAACTACAACACCCTCGCGAATGCTCTGTGCAATTACAATTCCGGGCTTGTGCTCTGTAGATACAAGATACTCAACATCGTAATTTACTCCTGCAGCATCAAGTTTCTTGATAACTTCATCCGCAGTCAGACCGACATAATTTTCGATCTCAAAATCAGTGTTCTGCTCAATCTGAGTAGCATTGCCGACAGCCTTTATAACAAGGACGCCAATACCGATAAGAACACCGATTATTACAACAACGATAAGAGCAAGAAGAACATTATCCCTGAATCTTGAAATTCTTCTTGATTCAGCACTCTTTTCAATCTCAGAGATTTTCTCATACTCAGGATCCTGTCTGAATGAGATATTTGTCTCACTGCTTACAGACTTTTCGGGAACATTAGTAATAACACCATATACACCATTAGGATCAACGAGCAATGAATCGAGTTCAGTTACGAGCTGGCGCATCGTCTGATAACGTCTTTCAGGGCTCTTCTGCATACATTTAGCAATGATGGAATCAAGACCCTTCGGAATACCCTGCATAAGAGATGAAGGAACCGGTGGCGTCTCCTGCAAATGCTTTACGGCAATAGCAACATTAGAATCACCATCGAAAGGAAGTCTTCCTGTTACAAGCTCGAAAAGTGTTACACCCAAAGAATAAACATCAGACTGAGGACCGACATTACCACCTCTTGCCTGCTCAGGTGAGAAATAGTGAACAGAACCCATCTGAACACCGGTCATTGTAATAGTTGTTGTAGAAGCAGCTCTTGCAATACCGAAATCTGTAATCTTCGCAACTCTGTCACGTGAAATAAGAATATTCTGAGGCTTAATATCTCTATGAACAATACCGTTCTGGTGAGCATAGTCGAGTGCAAGACCAATCTGAATTATGATCGGCACTGCGTGTCTCCAGTCAAGGTGTCCATTCTGATTAATAAGGTCTTTTACCGTAATACCTTCAATATATTCCTGAACAATATATCTGAAATTACCTTCATGGCCGACACCGTAAACCTTTACGATGTTTGCATGATTCAAGGATGCTACGGACTTTGCTTCGGCATCAAAACGTCTAATGAAATCCTCATCAGAAGAGAACTCAGGCTTCAAAATCTTGACAGCCACATTGACTCCTGTTTGCATATCGATTCCCAGATATACGTTGGCCATACCGCCTGAGCCTATAAGCTTGACGATTCTGTACTTATTCGCAAATATCATGCCCTCAGGGCCGTGAACCTGATTTGCCATAAATCCCCCTATAATTCGGCGCGGCGTTCAGCCTTGCCTATTGTAACCGTTATATTATCACTACTTTGACCCTTAAGCGCCTGTTCAATCAACTTGGTACAGATGCTCTCAGGATTGTTTCTTGGCATCGTACAGGACTTGAATTCTTCTGGGCTCATATAGGAATAAAGTCCGTCAGAGCACAAAAAGACCAAATCGCCGTAACTTATATTATAACTGTAAATGTCAGGATTGAGATACTTATTCTCTCCCAACACCATACAGAGCTTACCCTTATCCGGATGATCTTTTGCTTCTTCCTCAGTAATAATGCCTTTCTTTATGAGCTCTGTAGTGCGCTCATGATCTTCAGTAAGCTTGATGAGTTCAGAAGCGTGAAGAAGATATCCCCTGGTATCACCAATATGAGCGATAGTAAGTTCAGTATCCTTTATCAGTGCAATAGTAAGTGTCGTGCACATTCCAAAACGCTCTCTATGCTCAAGGCAATCATGAAGAATATCAATATTTACATTATTAAAAATCTGCTTAAGTAAGCTCGGAAGCTCATCTCTTTCTTTTACAAAAGGAAGGCTCTTTTTAAGAAGATTCATAGAAGAATCTACGGCTATCTTACTTGCTATTTCGCCACAGACTTCTCCACCGACACCGTCTGCTACAGCCATACAAAGATAATTACCTATCATTTCCAAAGCAAAACTATCTTCGTTTTTCTCCCTGACCGGGCCTTTTTCAGACTTACCGTAAATTAACATCTCTCAGCCTCAATGGTTCCTCTTCTAAGCTGTCCGCAGGCAGCCATGATATCACTGCCCATTTCGCGCCTTATAGTAGCATTGATTCCGCCGGATTCAAGAATGTCTCTGAACTGCTTAACTCCGGAAGGTGATGTCGACTGGAATTTTGTACCGGGCACTTTATTAGCGGAAATAAGATTTACATGATAAAGGCCACCCTTTAAGAGTTTTACAAGTTCTTTTGCACATTCAGGTGTGTCATTTATGCCGGCAAAAAGGCTATATTCAAAAGTAACTCTTCTCTTGGTCGCAATCGTATAATCCTTACAGGACTTCATGAGTTTCTCAATAGAAAAGGCTTTTGCAATAGGCATAAGTGTTTTTCGAAGTTCATCATTAGGTGCATGCAAAGAAATCGAGAGATTAACCTGAAGACCTTCCTTTGTGAATTCTTCGATTTTATTAACTAATCCACATGTAGACAAAGTAATATGGCGAGCTCCAAGATTAAGTCCATTAGGATCATTTGCAAGCCTGATAAAGCGCATTACATTATCGTAATTATCAAAGGGCTCTCCTATTCCCATGATTACGACACTTCTGATTCTCTCTCCAAGCAATTTCTGAGTTACTGAAATCTGTGCAAGTATCTCGCCTGCTGACAAAGATCTTCCAAAATCGATTTTTGCCGAAGCACAGAAAGCACATCCCATTCTGCATCCTGCCTGTGAAGAAACGCAGACAGAAATACCCGGCTTATACCTCATTGCAACAGTCTCAATAATGTTACCGTCGTAGAGCTTATACACGAACTTCTCAGTTCCATCCAGCTTCGAAACCAGATGATTTATCAGTTCAAAACCACCGAAAATAAAGTCTTCTTCGAGAAGTGCCCTTACATTCTTAGGGACATTCGTCATGTCATCGGTTGTCACAGCACCCGATGAAAGCCAGCCGTAAATCTGTGAAGCACGGTACTTGGGAACCTCGCGCTCTTTACACCAGAGTTCAAGATCTTCAAGAGTCAAATCCAAACAGAACTTATCTTTCAAGATCAATCTTCCTTTCTATCTTTTTCCATACGGCAAATAAAGAATCCTTCGCACTTATCCTTATCTGGGCGAAGAGTAATCATGCCATTTGAAATACTCTGCTGCCTGTCTTCGTCCATATACATTCCTTCAGGAAGATACTTTTCGATAGACACGCTATGAAAACTTTCATGTTCACTTAAGAATTTCGCAACCTGTTTCTGATTTTCTTCAGAATTAACAGTACAGGTGCAGTAAACAAGCGTTCCGCCGGGACGGACCAACTTTGCTGCTTCAGTAAGAATCGAATACTGCAATGGAATCAATTCATCAAGTCCGTCAAACGAAAACTTCTCTCTTATATCTGGCTTTCTACCCAAAAGGCCAAGACCACTACAAGGAACATCACACAGAACGATATCGTATGACTTATTAGCAATCTTATCATTCTCAGCTAACTTGGAAGCATCAGCAAGGACAGTCTCAATCGAATTCAAACCAAGCCTCATACAATTATCTTTAATGAGTTCAAGTCTTGATTCATTAACATCAACAGATATAATGCTGACCTTGTCATTTGCCAGCTGTGCCATATGTGTAGACTTACCACCAGGAGCAGCACAACAGTCGAGGATCTTATCAGAAGTTTTAGGATCTGCCACTAAAGACGCAAGCATGGCTCCCTGACCCTGAACGAACATACCGTATTTATTGAAGCACTCAGAATTCTCCAGACCATTGAGGCCAGATGTAATTTCAACGCTATCAGGAATAAAGCTTCCTTTAACAGCTGATATATTTTCGCTTGAGAGTTCCTTTAAAAGCTCTGACTGAGTAATCTTATTTGCATCAAATCTGACAGTTATATGCTGTGGTTCAAGCAAAGCCATTCCAATTTCAAAAGCACCCTGCTTGCCAAAATCCTTCTTAAGAATTCCGAAGATTTCAGGCTTTAACGCTACTCTTAAGTTAGGTTTAAACTGGTCAAGTGATCTCTTTTCTTCAGGAGCATCAGCAAATTTTCTCAAAACAGCATTAACAAAACCAGAAGCCTTGTGATTATACTTCTTGGTAATCTCGACCGAAGCATCAACAGCCGCATAGGATGGAATATTATTCCCGAACTGAATCTGCCAGACAGCCATTCTTATGGCCGTCCTGGATACAGGATCCATGAGTTCTGTTTCTTCTTTGGTAATATGCCTTACAAGAAAATCAATCGAATATGTATAAGTAAGCGTTCCATAAAGCATCGCTCTTGCAAAATCAAGTTTCCTGCCTTCCGAAGCAGCAATTTTGTCAGCTTTCTTGATAACGAGATTCGAAAAAGCATCCTGCTCATAAACCCAGTAAAGCATGAGAAAGGTCAGTTCTCTCTCATTGCCTTCGCAAATAAGTCTTTGGAGTTCTTTCTTATTGAATTTAATCTCGTCTGACATAACTCGATTTATTACAAAATGGGGCTTCCAACAGTGAAGTTGTGAGCGCAATCGCTTGCTCTAAGCTTCTTACCACCCGGTTGCTGAAGTTCCTTTACCTTCAGGAAACCATTTCCACACTTAACAATAAGATTCTCACCTTTTGCCTTTACAACAGTACCGGGAACAGAATTTACTAATTCGCCGGGAACAATGGATTCATCTTCAATAACTTCAGAATCAAGAACCTTAAGTTTGTTCTCGCCTTTCATTACAAAGGCACCCGGCCATGAACTCAAAGCTCTTACTCTGTTGTGGATTGCCACTGCGTCCTGCTCCCATGTAAATTCACCTTCAGCAGGTTCAATGGGCGGACATGAAGTAGCAATTGAATCGTCCTGCTTAATAGTTGAAAGATTGCCTGCTACCCAGTTATCAATTAACTCAGGAAGTTTTGCTGCACTTTCATCTGCAAGTCTCATCATAAGAGAATCAGTATGTTCATTAGGATCAATTGCGACTTCAATCTTATCGATAATATCACCGGTATCCATACCGACATCCATCTTCATATAAGTGATTCCGGTTACCTTGTCGCCTTCAAGAATCGCACGCTGAACAGGAGCTGAGCCTCTTCTTAAAGGAAGAAGGCTTCCATGGCAATTGATACAGCCATACTTGGGAAGATCAAGAACCGCCTTAGGGAGAATCTTTCCATATGCAGCAGTAACAATAAGGTCAGCATTATACTCAGAAAGCTTGGCAAACGCCTCCTCAGTCTTCAATGTAGCAGGTTGATAAACTTCAATACCGTTTTCCAAAGCCATTACTTTTACAGGAGGTGCTGTAAGAATATGCTTTCTTCCAACCGGCTTGTCAGGCTGGCAAAGAGCTAAAACAACATTAAAGCCTGCATCAATAAGCGACTTAAGATTAACGCTTGCAAATTCAGGCGTTCCCATGAAGATAACCTTGAGTTCACTTCTGTTCATTCAATTAATCCTCAGCGCTATCTGCTTTGTAAATCTTGCCGTCAACAGACTTATCAATGAAAAGGATTCCATCAAGGTGGTCATTCTCGTGGCAGATGCATCTTGCAAGAAGTTCTTCTGCTTCCAAGACAAACTCTTCACCATTTCTGTTAAGAGCCTTAATCTTTACATACTCAGGTCTTTCAACCTCACAAGTCTTGCCAGGAACAGAAAGGCAGCCTTCGCCATCAATCTGTGAACCGGATGTCTCTAAAATCTCAGGATTAATGAATTCGATAAGGCCATGCTCATCACCGACATCAACGATGAAAATCCTTCTTAATACGCCGACCTGAGGAGCAGCAATACCAATGCCTCTGCCTTCAAAATACATAGTGTCAGCCATATCATCCAGGAGCTTAATTATCCTAGGCGTAATCTCATCTACAGGTCTGCATGTCTTTCGAATAAGCGGATCATCTTCCAAAACCAAATTTCTTAAAGCCATTTTTAGGCCTCCAATCAATAATTTTCCATAATCATTATAATTTTTAATATATAAATTACAAGTAAATGAGTTCACTCACTAGCGCTCTAAAATTATGCATCTTACATATAAAAAGCCCGCCCCTCTGCATAAGCAAAAAGGCGGGCTTTAGTAAGAATAGTTAAGATCAGAGATCCCAGGAGCTGATATACTTCTGCTGCTCAGGTGTAAGAGTATCAATTGTAATACCCTTGGTCGAAAGAAGAATCTCAGCAACACGGTTATCAATAACTTCAGGAGTCTGATATACGTCGATAGGAAGTCTTTCAGGATTATTAGCAATATACATCGCTGACTGTGCCTGCAAAGCAAAGCTCATATCCATAATTTCTACAGGGTGTCCGTCACCGGAAGCAAGGTTAACAAGTCTTCCCTCTGCGATAACACATACTGTATTACCGTTTGAAAGCTTATATCCGATAATGTTGTTTCTAAGTTCTGACTTTTCGACACAGATCTCGTTAAGTTCCTTAACGCTTACTTCACAGTCGAAATGTCCGGCATTACAGCATACAGCGCCATCTTTCATTGCTTCGAAATGTCTTCCAACGATTACATCCTTGCAGCCTGTAACAGTAACGAAAAAATCACCCAAAGGAGCTGCGTCATCCATAGTCAAGACTTCATATCCTTCCATAATGGCTTCACAAGCCTTTACAGGATCGATTTCAGTTACGATAACCTTTGCACCAAGGCCCTTAGCTCTCATAGCAACACCACGACCACACATGCCATATCCGGCAACAACTACAGTCTTACCTGCAACTACAAGGTTGGTTGTAGCCATGATAGCTGTCCAAACAGATTGGCCTGTTCCGAATCTGTTGTCAAAAAGGTGCTTACATCTTGCATCGTTTACGGCAATTACAGGATAAAGCAACTTGTTATCGCCCTTTAATATCTCAAGTCTGTGAACGCCGGTTGTTGTCTCTTCGCATCCGCCTCTTACATTTGCTGCAAGTTCTTTAAGCTCTGAGTGAAGAAGCAAAGCAAAGTCTCCACCGTCATCAATAACGATATCTGGCTTAAATTCCAAAGCCTTCTTAAGTCTTCCCCAATACTCTTCTTCGCTATCACCATGAACAGCATATACATTCATAATATCCATGGATGCAAGTGCTGCAGCAACATCATCCTGTGTAGACAGAGGATTGCAGCCGGTAAGAGCTACTTCTGCACCGCCTCTTGCTAAAGCTCTTGCAAGGCATGCTGTCTTTGCTTCAACGTGAACTGAAACCGATACTTTAAGTCCCTTAAAAGGCTGCTTTTCGATAAGTTCACTCTCAATAGCGCGAAGAACAGGCATATTGCGATATGCCCATTCAATTTTCTCCTTGCCTGTGTGGGCAAGGTTAATATCTCTTACTTCATAGTTAAACTTAGCCATAGAACTCTCCCCTTTATATTTCTAATCTCTTTACGAATTCTTTTACTAATGCGCAACTGTTCTCAGATGCCAATGCTGCATTATCAAGCACTTCGCGCTCAGAGAGAGCATTACCGGAAATGCCGGCTGCCATATTAGTAATGCAGGACATAGCAGCAACACGAATACCCATATGAGATGCAGCAACTGCTTCAGGAACAGTTGACATACCAACGCAGTCTGCTCCCAAAACTCTCAGAGCTCTTATCTCTGCAGGAGTCTCATACTGAGGTCCTTTACTGTATGCATAAACACCTCTGCTGATTCTGATATTAAGATCTCTTGCACCATTTACAAGGATATCTGTAAGTTCCGGATCGTAAACATGACATTGGTCAGGAAATCTGGTACCAAACTCGGCCAGATTGGGTCCTCTAAGAACAGGCTCAGCAAAGAATGAAATGTGATCTGTAATTGCAACGAGCTCAGGAACCTTCATATCCATATTAATGCCACCGGATGCATTTGTAAGAAGAAGGACTTTTACTCCAAGTCTGCCCATTACTCGTACATAGAAAGAAACTGTATCCATCGGATAGCCTTCATAGTAATGGAATCTGCCATTCATCATAAAAACAGGCTTTCCTGAGAGCGTACCAACAATAAGGCTTCCTTTGTGTCCCGGTGCAGTTGAAACGGGAAATCCGGGTATATCCTTGTAAGGTATCTCAATGGCCTCCTCTGCCATCTGGGACAAAGGTCCCAAACCCGAACCCAAAACAATACAAACTGACGGAATTGTGCGGTCAGACAAAATGCTCCTGATATAATCAGCAGCACCGTCAACACGCAAGATAAATTCATTAACATCTGTAATCATAGGCTCATTATATATCATTTAGAGCATGAAAACTCATATAAAGAAAAGACATAAATTAAAACGGCTACCTCCAAATGAGATAGCCGTTGATAGTCTAATTAAGTTTAAGGAATTACTTCTTTCCGCAACAATCCTTATACTTCTTGCCAGAACCACAAGGGCACGGATCGTTTCTTCCTACTCTGGAAGAATCACGCTTAACAGGCTGCTGGGGAGCATTATTGCCAGTAGAACCCTGAATAGGCTTAGAAGCAGATTGAGGAGTAACAGATGCTGCTGCATGATTCTCCTTCATATCTCTAATCTGGGGCTTAGCCTCAATCTGTGTCTCAGGAGTAAATCTTGCTCTCATTACGAACTTAACAGCATCATTCTGGATGTTCTCATTCATCTCTTCGAACATTGCAGAACCTTCAAGCTTATATTCAACAACAGGATCGTGCTGACCAATACTTCTCATTCTGATTGAATTTGAAAGCTGATCCAATGCGTCGATGTGATCCATCCACTTAAGGTCAACTGTTCTAAGCAAAATCTGACGCTCAGCTTCACGGAATACTTCTGTTGAGATCTCCTTCTCCTTCTCAGCGATGAATGCCTTTGCTTCTTCAGCAATATTTGCAGCAAGCTCATCACACTCAGGGATTTCCTTGCTATCATCCTGAACGAGGAGAACTGAAGGAAGCTGACCATAAATCTCTTCAAGGAGCTTACCAAGAGAATATCTCTCTGTAGATGTAATCTTTCCATCTAATGCGAACTGGTTGCAGATTCTTGATGCAACACGTTCAATCATTGTGAGGTAAATTCCGTGAACGTCCTCACCCATGATTACCTGCTTTCTCTGGTCATAAGTAATAGTTCTCTGAACGTTATTAACGTCATCGTATTCAAGGACAGACTTACGAGCTGAGAAGTGCATAGCTTCAAGCTTCTTCTGTGAACTGTCGATTACTCTTGAAAGAGTCTTAACCTGAAGTTCCATATCATCTTCGATACCAAGGCTATCGTACATTACAGATACTCTCTCGCCACCGAAAATTCTCAGGAGATCATCCTCGAGAGATAAGAAGAACTTTGATCTTCCTGGGTCACCCTGACGTCCGGCACGACCCTTGAGCTGATTATCAATACGTCTTGATTCGTGACGCTCTGTACCAACGATATAAAGACCACCAAGTTTTCTAACTTCCTCAGCCTCAGGTGCAAGTTCAGCCTTGAACTTGGATTCCAAATCAGTAAATCTCTGTCTTGCTTCAAGGATCAACTCATCATCTGTCTCATTATGAGCTGTTGATGCAGCAATGAGATCTTCTGTGTAACCCATTCTTCTCATTTCCTGCAAAGCCATAAACTCTGCGTTACCGCCCAAGATGATATCGGTACCACGGCCAGCCATGTTGGTTGCAATTGTAACTGCTCCCTTACGACCTGCCTGAGCTACGATTTCAGCTTCTCTTAAGTGGTTCTTAGCATTCAATACGTTGTGCTTAATACCATACTTGGAGAAGATTCTGGAAAGAAGCTCGGACTTATCAACGTTAACAGTACCGACAAGAACAGGCTGACCCTTCTCATTAGCTTCCTTAACAGTCTTGAGAATTGCGGCATACTTACCGTTCTCAGTCTTAAATACTGCATCATACTCATCGATTCTTGCAACGCCTCTGTTGGTAGGAATCTGGATTACGTCGAGATCATAAATCTGTCTGAATTCTGCTTCTTCTGTATAAGCTGTACCAGTCATACCGGAAAGCTTTGAATACATACGGAAGAAGTTCTGGAATGTGATAGTAGCAAGTGTCTTATTCTCGTTTGCAACCTTAACATTCTCTTTAGCTTCGATTGCCTGGTGAACACCATCGCTGAAACGTCTACCCGGCATAAGACGGCCTGTGAAGTCGTCTACGATGACAACCTGACCATCCTGAACGATGTACTGCTGATCCTTCTTGAAGTTACCATTAGCCTTCAAAGCATTGTTGATATAGTGCTGAAGGTCGAAGTTATCAGGATCGGAAAGGTTCTCAATATTAAAGAACTTCTCTGCTTTTGTAATACCGTTAGCTGTAAGTACGGAAGTCTTAGCCTTCTCATCTGTAACGTAATCAGCATCACCTACGAGCTCATCCATATCAACCTTGTCGTCAGTCTCAACTACTGTATACTGCTTCAAAGTCTTTACAAATGTATCAGCCTTCTGATAGAGGTCAGAAGATTCAGTACCTCTACCTGAAATGATGAGAGGTGTTCTTGCTTCATCGATAAGGATTGAGTCAACCTCGTCGACGATAGCATAGTTAAGTTCTCTCTGAGCAATCTGTTCCTTACTTACTACCATGTTGTCACGGAGATAATCGAATCCGAATTCGTTATTTGTTCCGTAAACGATATCGCAAGCATACATGCTCTTACGATCCTTCATAGGGATATCGTGAATGATAAGACCTACACTGAGGTTAAGGAACTTATAAACCTTACCCATCCACTCAGAGTCACGCTTTGCAAGATAATCGTTAACTGTTACAACGTGAACACCCTTTCCGGTAATAGCATTAAGATATACAGGCATTGTAGCAACGAGTGTCTTACCTTCACCTGTCTTCATTTCTGCGATACGGCCCTGGTGGAGAATGATACCGCCGATTACCTGAACTCTGTAAGGCTTCATGCCAAGAACTCTCCAGGCAGCTTCTCTCATTGTTGCGAAAGCTTCAGGAAGAATTGAATCCAAAGATTCACCGCCTTCGTATCTCTTTCTGAACTCATCAGTCTTTCCTGAAAGTTCATGATCAGAAAGCTTGGAATACTCTTCTTCGTATGAGAAAACCTTATCAACGATAGGCTTGATTCTCTTAAGTTCGTGATCGCTGTGTGTACCGAAAATGCTTTCAATTATGTTCATTTTGATTCTATTACCTTCACTTGTTGTTATTTTCTTCAGAATCTTCTTTAAGTCTGTTAAGTGCTGTCCTATATCCGCCTTCAGGATTTACATAGCAGTTTTTTACTCTTGAGATAGTCGTTGAACTTACTTTTGTTGAAGATCTTGCTTTGCCGCGTACTCTTCCGGTTGATTCAGAATCGGCTTTATCGCTTTGGTCTTCAGCAGGAGAAATCTCTCTGATAATCTCTTCGTAGCTTTTACCCTGTTCTATCCTTCTTACAATCTGCCAACGATGAAGAAAGGAATGAAGCTCATTTATCGAGCAGAGATCAACGAAAAACTTATGCATCTCCGCACTGTCTTTCATTGTCAGCATAGCATTGTAAAGATCAGTTAATTCAACTAACTCGCTATCAGTAAAATTAGTATCCTTTATGCTGTCCATATTCCACCCTAAATATTAAGAGACCACTCTCAAAATATAATCCCAAACCGGCTGAGCATAACCCAGATAAATGGTCGCAAAAATTACTGTAGCGGCAAGCATTAAGAGGATTCCAATGAGCAATCTTGAAAAAACAAGATTTGTCTTAGCTTTCCTCAAAGAGTCACCGATAGAAAGCGACGCTGTTCTGTCAGTCGTAATCTTGGAATTGGCGAGGCTTGGCCTTCTTACACTGTTATTATGTCTCAATGTGTTTACCTCCAAACATACCCACATATCATAACACAATATATAAATTTAATACAATAAAGGGGACCTGACTCAATTGCTGTACTTTTGGGACTCGGAATCCTCTCTGATATCCAGTATAACGCCGTGAATCAAAGCATATCCCTTAAGTTCTTCTATGGATTCTTTACCAATAGCACCAGAGTTTTTAGGTATTATAACCTTAAGATGTCTGGAATTTATATGATCAACAACATATTTCTGTCCATTTATTGTTGCAGACTGTGGTTCAAAGTCCTGTAAAGACTTGATGTCGCTCTTAATTTTCTTCTCAATATGCGTCGTATCCTGATAGTAAGGTGAAGTTAGATCAATGCTTCTGATAGCTGTTACACTACCGCCATCAACAGAATCAATGACAGGAAACGTCTTCGGAAGGTTTGCACCATATCTTTCCCTGAACGCATCTCCCCTGTCAAAATTATTCAAAGACCAGATATCATCTGTCTTCTGAGTTTTTTTAGACTCCTCATTCTGAAGCAGCAATGAAGGATCTCCATAAAGTGGAATAACTGAATAAATACTCCTGGTCTTTTTCCCGACAATTGTTACTACAGAATAGTCTGTCACTACCTCAATAACATGATGTCTGTCATTGATTACGAAGAAGACATCGATATCTTCTGGGACGAAAAAATCTGAACCGCCATTTCTCTCAATGTAGGCACTCCTTATCTGCTCTTCCATCGTTTTCGATAAAAGGCCCTGCAATATCAATTCTTCCAGTGAATGACCTGATTTAAGGTCAATACCAACGCCAAGCGAAACTACTTTTGATACTATATCTGCTCCTTTCGTATCGCCTATTCCTAAGTCTGGGAAAGCATTTACGGCTGTCGATAGCACGTCCGTCGCAGGTATAGACATCGGGTATATAAGTGACATTTTTTCACATGTCTGCTCAACTGAACGCCTCATAAGAATATCTGTGCGATAGAAGCTTATAGCACTAATTATCGACGACAGAAGTATTAGCGTGACAGTAAAACTGATAGAAGCTTCGATAGATACTGAACCTTTTCTATTCTTTCTCATAACGCTCTCCTTCAATCATATAGACGATAAGATTTTGTTGCGCTGTATGTCTGACCTCTGTAATCTGCTTCCAAAGTAATTCCCGTATAAAGATCACCATAGTCTCTTTCAAGAACACTTAAACTTCTTTCCAAAAGAGTATTTACCGGCACATACAGACAGAAAATATAAAGGAAATCACGATAGTTAAATGTTGCGATTTTCTCTCCTTCATACTTGAACAGAACTGCTCTTTTTCCACGGAACACATTCCAGACTTCCTTGATTGCCTGAATAGAAGCACAGAAGAACGTAAGACCAAAAGCAATAAGACTCGGATCGATTTTTATACTACCTTCGCTTACTGCCAGAATTATGTTAGAAATAACAATCGCAATTGCTTCCATAGTGTTTCTGAATTTTTCATCTGCATAATCGGTAAGGATCATTCCGGCGATAACCAGATGAGTGATGAGTAATTGAACTTCAAATACGCCTGAAACGTTGTCATTACCTGTTATGAAATACTCCACATCACTATGTTTCGAGGAATGAATCTCGTCAAAACTTGTACCGATTATTGATGAATCACCGTCAGGTCTGAAATAGCAGTCAAAATTATATGCACAGTAGTTTGAGACAGCGATTCTTGTATATCTTCCAAGCGAATTTGATGCGAGGCTGTTTTGAACTTTTTCTATTTTCGAGATCGTCTTAAGAAAACTTTCGTAATCAGCAACATCCAAATTGATATTCAGTCCAAAATCCTTAACCGCATTCTTGTAGTCTTCATTCAACGAATCAATCCCATCCGCTTCATCTGATAGCTCATCGATATTGAGGATATCGCCTGCTTTTTCGATCCATTCTGAAGCCTTATCTGAACCGGTTAGGATTTTTTGCACATATCCTGCAGCAGGGCTTCTCATAAATTCGCCGATTCTATTCAAGTAGCCATTTTCATCAAGACTGGCAATAAGCTCACCACAACTATCGACGATGTTTTTGGTACCGATTCCAATACCTCTATACCGATAGTATGAATTTATGGCTTTACTTAGATCTTCACATGTAAACCTGGTTCTTCCCGAAATATAGAGTTCGGATTTGGATTCTAGTCCGTTAATTTCCAATGCTTTTCTAAAACACTCACCATCAACACCATCAATAGAAAAAGCATATATTCCATAGACATTGAAAAGCTGCCTGTTGTAATCACATAGTATCGTTTCAACCTGAATTCTCAACGCTTCATTTACGGACATCGCATAATCCAGATTCCAGACAAATGCAACAAAAGTACATTCAATGAGTATCAATGATGAAAGAACTATTGCCAGGAACAGCGATGATGCACCATGTTTTGAAATTCTATTTTTCTTAACCCTCTTCATTTGGTGCCTCCTGTGACAAATCAAAAACAGCACCATACACAAGCTTAAAATTATCTGAAAGTCCCGTCAGATAAGTACAAAGCTTCTCAGGCGAAGTGTCATAACAGGTTACGTTTCTTACTGTGTTTTTACTTAAAACTTCTTTATCGGCTTGCATATAGAAAAGTTCGTTGCCACCATCTTTTGCAACGTCAAAACTTTCAAGAGCGATTGCTTCAGGGCCTGTAATCATGAAAGAAAGAAGCAAGATTATCAGAGAAAAACATATTGCTGACTCAAGTGTAGACATAGAACACCTCCGGTTTTTCACGGGATTCTACAACTAAGTCTTGTCGTATTTATCGTACAAATTACGACAATTTACGACAAAACAGACAAAGAAAAACGCCCGTATGAACGGACGTCAAATCACCTTCAAAGCATTGAATTTATTGGGTTTACAGATTTTAGGCTAGAAAAATCGTCTTTATAATCTTATTAATACGGTTTTAACCCTTTTACATCTCGAAAAACGGGTTAAGTCTGACTTCCTCATCAATTGTAGAAGCAGGTCCGTGACCGGGATAAATTTTAAGAGCAGGGTCAAATCTCTTAATTCTGTTTATCGATTCCATAAGTATCTTTGCTGAACCACCAGGCATGTCAGTACGACCAACGGATCCTTTGAAAACAGTATCACCGGTAAAGAGAATTGATTCCTCACCTGCTGTGAAAAGATAACAAACACTTCCCATAGTATGTCCTGGTGTCTCATAAACCTTAATATCAAGTTCAGAATCGTTATAAATGCTCATACCATACATTCCGGCAAGATTGGAGAACTTAAAATCATAAGTTATCTCACCGCCCTCAAAATATGAGCAATTCATAAATGGATTACCTAATAGTTCCTTATCATTGCTACTGAAAAATACAGACGCACTAGGATATGCCTTAATCCATTCAGAAACACATTTAATGTGATCATGATGGCCGTGAGTTATAAGAATTCCCTTTATTCTGAGATCAGCCAAAGAAATTCCTTTACTACCAAGGAATTTCTCTGCTAAATCAATAGAAACAGATGGATCAACAATAAATACACCAGAACTACTGGTGAACAGATACATATTAGAACCTAAAGATCCATAGGGAATAGTAATTAATTCGAAGTCCATTCGCGGTAATCAAGCGCACCACTGTCAATAGCGGTAACGAGGATTTCTGCAGAAGCGATATTAGTAGCATAAGGGATTGTATTCTGATCGCAGACATCCAAAAGCTCGAAAGGATTGGACTCACCAACCTGACGACCATCTCTTAAGTAAATGACGCAGTCGATGCCGTTATATTCAGCTCTTGAAGCAAGCTGCTCAAAACCGCTTGAGTAGTCAACTGAAAGACCAGATACTTCAAGGTCAGCAGAAGACTTAAGGAGCTTAGCGGTATTATAAACAGAGATGAGCTGATGTTTCTCAAGCAAAGGCTTGTAGGCAATGCAGAAATTAACTAAGAGCTCAGTCTTTCTGTTGTCGGCCATCAAAACTATTTTCATCAATTTACTCCCATTTAATGAAACTAAACAAATTGTATAATAAAACGCTCGGCCAAGCAACCGTTTTTATAACAAATCAACAATCGAAAATCAGATTCAATCAATTGTGATATTTTTCCAAGACAAATCTTATCTACGGCGTATTGAATTGCTCTGATTAGGCAGATAATCGCCAAGGAAAGAAGTGCTTGAATAGTATGTCTTGGAAGTATCAACCGGCTGATTGAAGTAAGCAGCCATGATTTCTTTGGCGATAACTACAGATGATGAACCCCACTTACCCTTCTCTACTACGAGAGCAAGAGCTACTTCCGGATTATCCTTTGGTGCATAACAAATAAAGAGACCGTTGGAATACTCCTTACGTGAATCCTCGAATCCCGTCTCAGCCGTACCCGTCTTACAAACCATCTCGATTGGATAGTTAGCAAATGATGTACCGATTGTTGTACCCCATCTGTATGTACCGGTAGCAGCACATCTCATTGCTGTTCTGACGCACTTGATACTTTCCTCAGATATACCGATATCAACTGATTCTGTCTGACCCTGATAAAGAATTGAACCATCACTAGCAACGACTTTATCGACTACATAAGGTGTGCAGAGCTTATTAGTAGCAATACCGGCTGTGTATCTGCAAAGCTGAAGAATTGTAAAGCAGTTATCGAACTGTCCGATTGAAGCCTGAGCCGTATTTGACGGGAACCAGGTCTTATCGTATACGGACTGTCTTGTAAGTCTCTTGTTCTCACGAGAAGACATAACGCCTGAAATCTCACCGGGAAGATCGATACCTGACTTAACGCCAAGACCGAATCTGTTAGCCATAGCAGAAATGTTATCAATTCCCGTTCTGATTCCAAGAATCATGAAATAGATATTGCAGGACTGAGCCATTGCTTCATTGAGTGTAAGGGTTCCATGACCGGTCTTAGGGAACTCGAGACATGTAAATTTCCATCCATCAACGTAATAAGGGCTCACGCATACAATTGAGTTCTTAGTAGGCGTAATGTCGCCATTTTCGAGAGCTGCCAAAGCCGTACAAGGCTTAAATGTAGAACCCGGAGCATACATGGATCTTATCGCACGATTCCACAAAGGAAGATCTGCAGCAGAGATTTCCTCGTATTCATCAACGCCAAGATAGTACTTAACCTGTTCTTTTGCCTGCTCAGATCCATAGTTCGCAAGGATGAAGTCTTCAGGATCGTAGTTCGGATAAGAACCCATCGCAATTACGGCTCCTGTATTAACGTTCATCATAACGAAAGCACCAGCAGATGCCGTTTTATATCCGGATACGTCTGATTCTTTCTGCTTCAAAATGTACTCTTTTAGAGCTTCTGTACCGACTTCCTGAATATGAGAGTCGATTGTCAGGTAAACAGTAGCTCCCTCTTTCGGAGTCTCTCCGTAACTGTTAGGAACGAATATTCCTTCTTCCCCATTCTTTGTCCAGATGCTGTATGGAGTAACACCACTGCTTCCGTGCAGATATCTTTCCATCTGTGACTCTACACCGGCCTTACCTACAACGTCGTCACTGGTGTATCCAAAAGGCGCAAGGTCATAGTAAGTATTGGGTGAAATCTTTCCGCAATATCCAAGAACATGGCATGCAGAAAGCGCCTGAGAAGAATATGTACGTGCATACTCTTTACCTGCAACGATACCCATATAGTGGTAATTCTGCTCTGTAAATTTTCTAATAAGTTCATCAGGAACGTCAGTTGCAATCTTTACAGGTGTACCCTTAACAAACGCCCAGTTATCAGAGAAAATCTGATATCTGATTCTGACAATTCTATATGCTTCATCAATCGTATAATTGTTGTCGAGGTTGAATTTGCGACGCAGATAAAGGAAAAAGACATTCGGATCAGTCTTAACATAATCATCAGAAAAAGTAACAATTACGCCCGACGCATAATCTTTAAGTCCAAAAAGGTTAGTGTCAGACTGCCATTTCCTGATCTTAGCTTCTTCTTTTATGAATCTTGCCTTAGGATCAAGAACAAAATACTGATCAAGGCTCGAAATATTAATGCAGTGATACTCATCAAAAAGATAAGAAAGCTCAAGGCAAAGAGCATTAAGTTCCGTATCTGTCAGACCGGCATTGGCAATCATTACGGTGTTATATTCATTGGTGGAGGCCAAAAGAACGCCTCTACCATCGTAAATGTTGCCTCTTGGAGCCTGTGAGACATAAGTTCTGATAATACCGGATGAACTTTCAGACAAGGTCTTTTGGTAACCTGAGAACTGAAGTCTCGTTGTCATAACGAGAATAATTATTCCGAATACAGAAAATCCGGCAGCAAGAACGAGGTACCTGTTTGTCAGGAACTTAAAAGCGCTTTTAAAGAACGAGCCGGCATTGGCTCTACCGCTCTTTTCAGCATTATTATCAAATGCGCCGTAATCATCTGTCAGATTCCGAGCCATTTTCCCCCACCATCATTTCCAATAATCTCATCATTCTGCTTCTTCTCCTTGAAAGACACAGGTCCGAGGAATCTTATAAGAAGCATCAAAGGAACCGCAGCCATTGCATTGAGTAACAATTGCGGTAAGAAAGAATACACAAAAGCTGAAAACGGTGAATACATTCCCGAAGTCGCTCCGGAAATCATGCTCCAACCATAAATAAGAATATATCCACTAGTTTTGTAGACAAATGTAGCAAACAAAACCGCTACAAATGAGAAAGGAATATTTCTATGCATTCTGGACGTAAAGAATGAAGCTCCGAGAATACCAACAGCAAAAAGAGTAAAAACACCGATAAATGCAGTCACCCTTACTTCCCCATCCAAACCAATTACGGCCGGAGGCGAAAAAACATCTCTTATAAGTCCACAAATAAAGCCGACAACGGCGCCATCCCAGAAACCATTAAAATATCCGGCAAGAACAACAAATACAAACATAAGGTCAGCTGTCTGTCCAAATAAACTGAATGCATCAGGGAAAGAAACCTGAATAGAAGAAATCAGGATTATATATATCGCATAAACGACAATCTTACGGATTTTTGCTTTAGCGTCGATGTTAATAATCGGCATGGCTTAATTACCCTGTGAAGCGGCAGTAGCTGCATTATCCTCCGGCTCAACATAAGGAATCATGATGAAGACATCCTCAAGTTTGCCAATCTGAGAATAAGGTCTTATCGTAGCCGTTATTTCAAGAGGATTAGAATAATCTACAGATTCAATAACACCAATCGGAATACCTTCAGGGAAAAGACCGCCATCACCTGAAGTAACAATCTCCATTCCCGGCTCCAATCTGGAATCCTGATCTATGTTCTTAGCAAGGCACAAACCCTGCTGCTTAAGTTCAGCATCTCCGTAAATCATGAAAGTTGCACCGTTAACAGCATTAACTTTAGCTGCAACAGCAAATCCTTCATGGAGAAGTGGCAATACTCTGGATTCTGTATCAGAAGTCTCAATAACTCGTCCAACAAGGTTCATCTCAACGTCAAGAACCGGATAGGAATTACCCTCAGAAAGAGCGATTCCATCCGCTTCACCTGCATTTAGTCTGATAGTTGAGAACCATTCATCAGATTCACGAGACAAAATTGACGCACCGTAAATTACGTAGTTACTAAACATATCCTTGATATGGAGAGCTTCTTTAAGCTCTTCATATCTCAAGGCAGCCTCTTCATTCTGAGTAAGATGGTATCTTAAGTCGGCAATCTGCTCTTTTAAAGCTCTATTCTCTTCTCTGATCGCAATACCATCCGTAATGGCAGACCAGAAGTCAGTCAGGGTATCACCTGCACTCTTGACCATTGACTGAGCCGGAGAAGTGACAAGCTGTACCGGCTTCAACAGTCTTTTTACAGGGCTACCCGGAAGAAGGCTCAAAATAGCACAAGCTGCAAGAACCAGCATAATTATAAGTGCTATGAACCATTTTGACTTTAAAAGCTTCTTCAAGACGATTCTCCCAACGTTCTAGGATCAGCCCTTCTTACCGCAGCAATTCTTATACTTCTTGCCAGATCCACAAGGGCACGGATCATTACGACCAATATGCTCAGAGTGAGCCATATTGCTCTCACGATACTCACGTGTAATCTCATTTCTCTTCTCGTCAGAGAGAATATCCTTCCATGCCTTGATGTTGAAAAGCCAATCAGCCTTTGCATCACGCATGTTGTAGTAAAGCTTCTCATAATCGATAACGAGCTTGAGATCATAGTTATCATCAATTGCATCGAGATCAATATCATCAGCATTTGTAAGGCTGGACTTGATACCATCGATGAATCCTACGAATACATCCATTGAATCCTTAGGGAATTCAAGCTTCTTTGCGAGCTCAGCTGCTGTGCCGCTCAACAAATCAGCGTTATCAGGATATGCGCCGAGAATCTTCTCATAGGCAACCTTCTCAAGAGCATAATAACGATTAATATACTCCATATATTCCTGTCTGTTGGATGCATCCTCAGACTTATTCATCCATGTCTTGTAGTAACTCATTTATATTTCCTCCAATTTCAATATTAAAGCTTAGCTGCGATGGCCTTAAGGAATTCCTCAGTCGTAACAGTCTTCTTATTAGGATTATCAAGAAGATTATTAAGGTCACCTGTGATAATGCCTTCCTCAATAGTCTCTACTGATACCTTCTCAATCTTATCAGCAAATGCCTCAAGCTCAGGAAGTTCATCAAGCTGTGCTCTCTTTCTCAAAGCACCGGACCAAGCGAAAAGTGTAGCCATAGGGTTAGTAGATGTCTGCTCACCCTTAAGGTGTCTATAGTAGTGACGTGTAACTGTTCCGTGAGCAGCTTCATACTCGTAAACGCCCTTAGGTGAAACAAGTACAGATGTCATCATAGCAAGTGAACCGCAAGCAGAAGCAAGCATATCGCTCATAACATCACCGTCGTAGTTCTTAAGTGCCCATACAAAGCCACCGGAAGAACGCATAACTCTTGCAACAGCATCATCAATCAAAGTATAGAAATATGTAATGCCTGCTGCTTCGAACTTTTCCTTGTACTCATTATCGTACTTAGCCTGGAAAATATCCTTAAAGCGTCTGTCGTATGTCTTGGAAATAGTATCCTTTGTAGCAAACCAGAGATCCTGCTTTGTATCCAAAGCATACTTGAAGCAAGCGCTTGCGAAGGCTTCGATAGACTTATCAGTGTTATAAAGTCCCTCAACAATTCCATTATCCTTATATTCGAAAATTGTCTGGCTTTCAGTTCTTCCATCAGGATATGTGATTACGAGATCAGCTCTTGCAGGTCCTTCAACCAAAAGCTCTGTATCTCTGTAAACATCACCATAAGCGTGTCTTGCGATAGTAATCGGCTTTTCCCAGCATGAAACGAAAGGCTTGATGCCATTTACCAAAATCGGAGCTCTGAATACAGTACCGTCAAGGATTGCTCTGATTGTTCCGTTAGGGCTCTTCCACATTGAGTGGAGATCATACTCTGTCATTCGCTGAGCATTAGGAGTAATAGTAGCGCACTTAACTGCAACACCAAGCTCGTTTGTTCTGTTAGCTGCATCAATAGTAACCTGATCAGCAGTCTCATCTCTGTGCTTGAGTCCCAAGTCAAAATACTCAGTCTTCAAATCGACATAAGGCAAAATGACGATGTCCTTTATCTGTTTCCAGATAATTCTTGTCATCTCATCACCGTCCATCTCAACGAGAGGGGTTTTCATCTGAATTTTAGCCATATCGTATCCGTCCTTATAAATATTCTAAAAGATTTTAAGTCATAAGCACCATGACGTCAAATAGGTTAATGTGGAAAAATAAAATGAAAAAGAATCATTTATATAAGGAAAAAATGATTAAACAGCACTTCTTGCTGAGGCTTTTACAAGAATAATCTCCAGTGAATAACGCTCATCAATAAGTCCATGCTTGAATTCACTGTCAGAATCCGCTGCCTGAATATAAAGCGTAACCAGATTCTTCATTGTGAAATTCCTTGACTGTGCAACAAGCTTTTTGGCTCTGAAATCATTCATTCCTGTACGTTCTACCAAAACGTTAGGATTTCCGGCTTCTTTTGCCATGATCAACGCTTTAATATGGTTAACAATGGAGGCTCTGATTCGTGCTAAAGGCTCTTTGTTCGCGATAAGTTTTTCAAGTGTGCCCAGAGCAATATTGGCATTTCCGCTTCCACAGGCATCCATAATATCGAAAATCTTTCCTGACAAATCAGCCGGACAGCACAATTCAACTATATCCGGAGTAACTTCCGAATATCCCTTTCCCTGGCAATAAAGAGAAATCTTGTTAATCTCATTTACAAGTTCCATCATATTATTGGAACACCTTGAAGCCATAGAACTAGCCGCTTCAAAGCCAATTCTTAGATTCTCCTTAGAAAATCTGCTGGAAATCCAACCGGTAAGCTCATCATCTTCAAAGCCACTCATTGAAGCAACAGTTCCGTATTGCAAGAAAGCCTTAAAAGCCTTCTTACGGCTATCAGCCTGATCCTCGAAAAATACTACGACTGCTGAAGAAGGAATATTCTTCAATATTTCCAAGTCCTTATCTGATAATTCCTTATTAGGTAATCCCGACTGCTTGATAACCACGAGTCTTTTAGGTGACATCCACGGTGGCATAGAAACAAGCTCTTCGAGCTTGCCCATATCAAATTTATCGCCTGTTCTGGTATCGATAACAGCAAAATCCATGTCCTCGGCACCTTCTCCGAGAAAGGCTTTCTTAAGCATCGAAACAGCACCATCGAGCATATAGCTCTCAGTGCCATACATAAGTACAAGTCCCAAAGAATCCGGCTCTTTGTTGATCTTGGAAAGCATCTGACGGGAATTTAAAACTCCCTTGGGAAGTGATTTGGGCTTAGCCATCTTCTTCTCCTTCCTCTGTTGCTTCGCTCTCCTCCTCAAATACCGGATTAACTACAGGCTGATTACTGCTCTTACCGAAAACTTCAGGATATTTGCTCCTAAACAGGATATCAGTATCAACGTCCTCTGAACATCCACTGATTCTGCCTATAGAACCTGTCTGCCACATCGTATATTCACCGGTATAGTTCGTCTGCTTAACATAATGTGCAAGCCATACATCATAACCTGCAGGTTGCCAGATAATCTCAAGATAGTACTTGCTTGAATACAAGATTGTCTTATAGCCATTAGCGTCCATCATTCCTGCAAACTCATAAAAAAGATTATTGATATCAATAATGCTCATCTTATATTTCTGGAAGTTGCCCCAGCTCTCCCAGTCAAAAGCTACAGGAAGATCTAACTCCTTGCCTTCTAAAACTTTAAGGAGCTCTTCTGTATGTTCTCTCAACATCTCAATGGTACTGTCAGTCGAATAATAATAAACACCGACATAAAGACCTGCAGCCTTAGCATCCTTATAGTACTGTTCAAACTTACGGTCTTCGCCAAGTTCACCATTGTTATAAATCATGGCTCTGAGCATTACAAACTCACAGCCGGCTGCCTTGACCTTTTTAAAATCAATATCACCCTGATATCTGGAAACATCGATTCCATATGCTATATCACTATCGGGATATCTGGCCATAAAGTCACTGAAAGCAAGGGTCTTATGTCCGTCAGAACCACCACTGCTACTACTGCCGCCACCGCCGGAAGTGCTTGGTTTATAAACCTTTACTGTCATTTTACCGGTTCTGGTATTACCTGCATCATCGGTAAGAGTAATAGTAATCGGATACTCTCCTACTTTTGACGTATCTACTTCTCCTTCAACAGCAATATCAACATCGCTGTCGCAATCATCAATGTATCCAATATGCTTTTGAATATTGAAGTCACTTCCAAGCTTTACACTAACCTTCTCAGGAAGGTTAAGGAACATTGGAGCTTTCGTGTCCTCTTCAGGTTTATCAAGATGAGGAATGGCAGGAGTGGGACTTGGCGTAGGAGTTGGAGTTGATGTAGGCGTAGGAGAAGGCGTATTAGTAGGCTCACTTGTATCAATGACACTTTCAGTCGACGATTCAGTGGTATTGCCTGTTCTATCACATGCGCTTAATACAGCCACAGACATAGAGACCACCAATACGGCGGAAACCATTGTCTTTAACAATTTAAGCAACCTTATATTCATAACGGCTATTTCAACATTCCTTTGCCTTCTTAAACAATATGATTATATCAAACTGCTTTAGTTTTCTATCTCCGTTTATAGGACATTTTGAATGAGTCTAATATTCAAGGATTACCGCGCCATCCAAATCTGTACGAAGAATTTCACACCCGTATGTGTTAAGTCGTTCAATCGTATATGGTGAAGGATGACCATAGAAATTACCTGAACCTACCGATATTACAGCTATAGCAGGTGAACTTGATTCCAAGAATTCGGCAGAAGATGAATATTTCGAGCCATGATGAGCTACCTTCAGAATATCGCAGTCAAGATCTATTCCCTTTTTAATCAGATTTGATTCAGTTTCTGAGCCCAAATCACCGGTAAAAAGGATTTTTGTAACAGGCTCACCGCCTATATGGAGCATGGCAAGAAGACTTCCCTCATTACCTCCACCCCTTGGCAAATCAGGATACAGCGCTTCCAAATAAACGGTATCAGATAGCTTTACAATGTTTCCTGCTGTAAAAAGCTCCAGCTGAGATAAGAAATCCGACAGGTTATTACCAGTAAGACCAGTAGATTTAATAAATTCATTTACATCCTTATCAATACAATCGGATGAAGGCACATAGGAAGTAAGAATTGTTTTTGTGCGCCCCTTTTCGCTCAAGGCAGCAATTCCACCGGCGTGATCAACATCCCAATGACTGATTACACAAATATCGACCTGCCAGATTCCATAGTAATCCAGAAGATCAGATACGGTCGATGCCCCTTTGTCATAAGTGCCGCCATCTATAAGGCAGGTTCTTTCCGGCGTAATTATCAGGCAACAGTCACCCTGTCCAACATCAGCAAAAATGATCCTGGCCATTGGCTTATTAACCAAAGAAACAGCATTAACACCTATGGAAATAGCCAGTAACAGACAGGAAATCCTGAATAAACACCTCTTAACAAAGCATGAAGGAAGGAAAAACAAAGCAACACATATAGAAATTAGCATAAGACTGATATTCGAGAGATGGACAGGCACACTTTCCCTCTCACTTAAAAAACTCCCAAATACAACAAGCTTGTCTAAGAGTTTTATGCAAATAAGCAACGGTATCGAGAAAAACTCCGAACCAAACGGAAAAAGCATGCATAAAACCATGCAAGGAACAAATACAGTACAAACAAGTGAAGCCAGAAAAGAACCGGCAATCTGAAGTAAAAGATGCAAAAAGTCCGGCCTCATAGAAATATCTGTCCAAAACGGGAGCATTCCAAGACTTGCGCAAATTGATGGGCTGATAAGCTTTGAAACAGTTTCTCCAAGACGAAGCCGATTAAGATAAGAAGTCATTTTCGCGCTATAAAGCTTTATACCCAGGACAGCGCAAAAACTCATCTGAAAACCTGAAGACAAGGCTGCAAAAGGGTTTGCCATGATCATTACAAATGAAGAAACACTCATGGCAGACAGCCAGTCACGCTCAGCAAATACGCAAACGCTCATTATGCATGCTCTCGTGACCGAATCGCCCCACCCTGTCAGGCATCCTATTGCAACACAAAACAACAGATGAATAAAAAATGCCGCTTTTCGCTTGATTTTAAAGGCTTTAAGCACAATCGGCAGACAGACCAGGAAGCCGGAGAAATGAGTTCCGGAGACCGCAAGAAGATGCGAACAGCAAGATATATTAAAATTTCGCCTGACGTCATTTGAAATCAAGGATTTGTCGCCCAGACATACAGCAGCTACAAGAGCTTTGGAAGAATCGTCAAAGTCATCATTAACTGAATCCAGAGTATTCTTCCTGAAATTAAAGAAAGCTTTCTGTAAGAGACTAGTAAGATTGGGCTTGGACGAGCCAAGTATCTCGAAACTGTCACAGTTAATAATGTAAAGAATCCCTTTCTTTCTCAAATAGTTCCTGTAATCAAATTCTCCGGGATTGCCGGCTTTTGAAGGCTCTTTGATTTTTCCATTAAGAAGAACCCTGAATCCAGGCGAAATATTCGAAAAACCTTCATCAGAGCCGTAATACTTGACCACAGCGTAGTTTCCTTCAGTAAGTCTTACGGTAACGTTAGTATCACCGGAAAGCTCATAAGAAACATTGGTCACATAAGCTTCAAAAGAAGTGGCATCCAGATCCTGACGAGGAACCATTCTGGATGACATAGTTATACCTATATATGAAAATACTAATGAGAATATTAAGGCCAATACAATCCTTGAAATCAAAACCAGAGGGCTGGTGGGACTTGAACCCACACGATAAATACATAAACCAACGACAAATACGCTTATTAGCAGTGATGGTATATAGGATCTTGTAAAAAATGAGATAAAGCACGTAAACAGAACCAATAAAGATGGCAACAGAAATGGCCGTCTATTTATGACCTCGTTAAGATTAATAAGGTCATTTGCAAATTCCCTTACCCTATTCTCAGCCTTATAAATGAAGCTTTGGGCCCAATTCTGATTACCGGTTTTGCCATAAAAACTGTTCATGGTAAAATTCTAAAGTCATTCTTTGTCGTATTTAGTCTCATCTTTACGACAAATTACGACAAAAAATACGACAAACACGACAAGTTGAACACTTTATACAGAGTTATCTACATGGCTATTAATTACGGAAAAATCAAATATCTTAAGACCTGCGCTACAGTAAAAGACCTTCCAAGCGATGATTTGCCTGAGATTGTCCTTGCAGGAAGATCAAACGTCGGCAAATCCTCTCTGGTTAACGCTTTGGGGTCAAATAAGAAACTTGCAAGAGTATCTCAGACACCTGGCAAAACACAGCAGATTATATATTTTGATTTGGATGGTCAGGCAATACTTGCTGATTTGCCCGGATATGGCTATTCCAAGGCGTCCAAAGACAAATCCAGAGGCTTTTCGGAGCTTTGTGATAACTACTTCAGAGTAAGAAGTGGCATTGATCTCGTTCTTTTGCTTATGGACATCAGACACGAACCGTCAAAGGACGATATCGGAATGCTTAACTATCTGAATAGCACCGGTTTACCCTACTTTCTCGTTTTCACGAAATGTGACAAGCTTTCTGCACAACAGGTCAGGAATCAGATTAAAATGATGTCAAGTTTTCTTGACTTCTCTGAAGAAGCCCGTGTTTTCGCGGTTTCTTCGAGTGAGACCAATCCTCAGAAGTCCGGAATGAACGATTTGAAGCAGGCGTTAACTGATGAGGTATGCAAATAATTAACAATCTTTTAACTACTTTTCGTGCAATTTTTTGTTCCACTGCACTTTGAAATATTTTCTTACTCGGATATTATTTAATTACTGAAATAAACGCTTCGTTTAGGGGGTTATGGTTGCCATGAGTGACTCAGATGTCAATAAAGGCTTTAAGCCCATTGCTTTGGCACCTTTTGGCCCTATCGGCATTATTGCACATACTTCCAATTACGGTTTTGTTAAGGCCGTTTCTGACGATCTTTCAGCTAGAAGAAAGCGTCATGCGCTTAAGCCTGACAATTATTTTGCAAATACTCCCGGTTATGCTCGTGAAAACTACATTTTCGATACCGGACTTTTCAGATTCCAGACTGGTGAAGGCAAATTTGCCATTAATGAGAGCGTCAGAGGCCATGATATTTATGTAATTACTGACGTCTTGTCCCACAATATGGAACTGAACCTTTTAGATGGTACACATACTATCTCCCCTGACGATCAGTATATGGATCTTTTAAGAATCATTTCCGTTCTTAAGGGTAAAGCTAAGAGAATTAATGTAATTATGCCTTTCGTATACGAAGGCAGACGTGAGAAAACAGATTCTTACATTGAATCTCTTGACTGTGCAGATATGCTCAAAAAGCTTTATAAGCTTGGTGTAGCTAACCTCATCGTATTCGATCCGCACGATAACAGAATCGTAAATGCTGTACCTCTTATGTCAGTTGAAGCACCACGTTGCCAGTACAAGATGACTGCTTCCCTTTTGAATTGTTTTGATTCAATCAAATTGGATAAAGATCATACGCTCGTGGTAAGTCCTGATGAGACAGGCGTATCCCGAGCTATTTTTTACGCTTCACATTTGAATCTTCCTTTGAGCCTCTTTTACCGTAAGTACACCAACAAGGTCGACGAATTCGGTCAAAAGAATAAGGAATTTGAGTATCTTGGTGATGATGTTACCGGTAAGGACATTCTCCTCGTAGATGACATGATCAATTCAGGAGAAACAATGCTCAGAACCGCCAAAAAGCTCCACGACAAAGGTGCCAAGGACATTTACTGTCTTGCTCCCTTCGCGCTCTTCACTGACGGCTTTGAAGCTTTCGATAAGGCTTATGAAGATAAGATTATAAAGTGCATATGCACAACAAACCTCATTTATTCACCTAAGGAGCTTGAAAGCCGCAAGTGGTATTTGCAGTCTGACATGGTTCCCTACGTTGGCAGAATAATTGATGCACTCAATACCGATGAATCCATTTTCGACCTGATTAATTCGACCGCAAGATTCCAGAACCTTGCTAGTCAGATGAAAATCAGCGACTTACTGGACGATGACGATAAAACCGAAAACATATAAAGGCATGAAAGGCAGGCTGCAATTATGACATCAGCATCTGACGAGAGAGCTTATTCCCGCTACGACCAATACGGCGACAACCCCATGGCGCCGGTAGGACCTATTGGACTTATTGCTCTTAGAGGAAGCGAAGACTTCACAGAGAAGGTTAACTACTACCTCAACAAGAGACGTAATGAGTACCAGAAGGAACAGATCGTTAATACATACCCTGGCTTTTTCAGAGAGGATTATACAATCCCTGTCGAAAATGCAAGATTCTCATCCGGTGAAGGTAAAGCTGTTGTCAAGAATACCGTAAGAGGCCATGACCTCTATCTCATCAGCGATATCATGAACTGCTCCTGCACATATAAAATGTTCGGCCAGGAGAACAGAATGAGCCCTGATGACCACTATCAGGATCTCAAGCGTGTAATTCTCGCTTGCTCCGGTAAATCAAGAAGAATCAATGTAATCATGCCTTTCCTTTATGAGAGCCGTCAGCACAAGAGAAATGCAAGAGAATCTTTGGACTGTGCTTTCGCACTTGAAGAACTCTATGATCTTGGTGTTGCAAACATCATTACTTTCGATGCTCATGATGACAGAGTTGCTAACGCAATTCCTCTCGCAGGCTTCGAGAGCCTCCCTACTGCTTATCAGATTATCAAGGAAATGTATCGTCAGGTACCTGATCTCAGCTTCTCTAATGGTAAGTTTATGATCATCTCCCCTGATGAAGGTGGTATCGGCAGAGCTATGTACTATGCTTCCATCCTTGGTGTCCCTCTCGGAACATTCTATAAGAGAAGAGATTATACAAAGGTTGTTGAAGGTAAGAACCCTATCATCGCTCACGAGTTCTTGGGTGATTCCGTTGAAGGAATGGACATTCTCATCGTTGACGACATGATCTCTTCCGGTGATTCCATGATCGATATCGCTAAGAAGATGAAGGATAAAGGCGCAAGAAACGTTTTCTGTGCTGTTACATTCGGTCTCTTCACAGAAGGTATCGAGAATTTTGATAAAGCTTACGAAGAAGGCATCATCAATAAGGTATTCGCTACTAACCTCATTTACAGAAGACCTGAGCTTCTCCAGGCTCCTTGGTATGCAGATGTTAACCTCTGCAAGTTCGTAGCTCTCCTTATCGACGCTATTAACCACGACGCTTCCCTTTCAAGCCTCATCAATCCTACAGAGAAGATCAAAAAGCTTCTTAAGGAAAAAGAGAACATCGGCTGATAATGGCTAATACATCTAGATCACGTTCTACTACTACTTCAAGAAAAGGTGCTAAAAAAAGCACCTCTTCTTCTAGAGCGCGCTCAAATTCTTCTCGAAATACAAGAAGCAGATCCGTTCCCGTTCAGGAAGAATCCAGATTTGTAGAAATCGTCAAAAAGCTTGCTACTTCAAGAGCAGCTTCTCCGATTATCTTCATTGCTTCTGTCCTCGTAATAGTCGGAATCGACCTTCTTGTCAGCTGGAACAAATACGAGTTGTTCTTTAAGATCCTTGGAATTGAAGTTCTTATCGCCGTAATCATCTGGGTCATTCTGACTTTAGTATTCTCCGGCAAAAAGAATTCCGCTTCTGATGACGAGTAGTTTCTGAGGAATAAACCGTGACACTAGACGGCGTTACCTGTCAGCTCCTTTCAAATGAGCTAAATACCGAACTTATTGGAAAACGTGTAGACAAGATCTACATGCCTGATAAGCATACGGTAATTTTGCATATAAGATTTCCCGGTGGATATAAAAAGCTCTTAATCTCTATCGATCCCGGTGCACCCAGAATCTGCTTTAGCGAGAACACATTGGAGAATCCTTCATTGCCACCCTCCTTCTGCATGCTTCTGCGTAAATATCTTGCAGGTGCTAAAATCGAAAGTGTTACAAATCCCGGCTACGAAAGAATCATCGAGATTACTGTAAGCAAATTCGATGAACTTAAGGATCGTAAAACATACACATTAACGGCAGAGCTTATGGGACGATTCTCAAATCTTGTCCTCATAAATGAGTCAGGCAGAATTTTAGACTCAGCCATTCATGTAGACTATTCCGTATCACGAGTACGCGAAGTAATGCCTGCACGAAACTATGTATACCCGCCGGCACAGGATAAAATCGATCCCAAGAAAGCTTATGAAATGGCCTCAAACGGAACTCTCCCTATAATGGAGTCTGAGTTTTCGCGCCCTGTCGAAAAAGCTCTCGTCGGTTCAGTAAAAGGCTTCTCACCTATTCTGGCTTCATACATAACTGACAAAGCAAATATTGATGCAAGGAAAACTTTTTCGATGCTTACAGAATCCGAAAAGGAACGCCTTGTATCCACTACTTCAGCATTTCTCAATGATATTGTTAACGGCACATATTCTTCCTATGTCTTCTTAAATGAAGCAGGAGAGCCTGAAGATGCTTCTATTGCAATGCTTTCAGGATATGCAAAGACTACGAAAGCAGATTCAATATCTGAAGCAATCGATATGTGCTATCAGGCAAGGGATTCCCACCTTGTACTGGATAAAGGCAAAGACAGACTCAAGCAGATTCTCGGAAGTGCTCTTAACAGAGTCATGAAAAAGCGCGAAATCCATGAACAGGATTATGAGGAAGGCCAGAAAGCTGAAGGCTTAAAGCGTTCAGGCGACCTTATCCTTACGTACAAGTACATGATTACTCAAGGATCTTCAAGTGTTACTCTTACAGACTACACGATAGATCCGCCTAAGGATGTCACTATCCCCTTGAATCCTTCACTTGATGCTTCCGGCAATGCCCAGGAGTTCTATAAGCGTTTCCATAAGGCTAAGCGCAAGATGGAGCTTGCAGTTGACTATCTTAAAGAAGATGAACTTGCGGCTCAGTATCTCAGATCTCTCATTACCGCAGTAAATGCAGCAACAAGTCTTGAAGATTTGGATGCAATAAATGAAGAGATAAAAGAAGAGATTTCCGGCGATTCCGGATTCCGTAAAGGCACATCAAAGCATAAGAACAACACCTCAAACAGCGGTGATCCCAATAAAATGGTAGGTGTAGCAAAATCAGGAAAGGCTTCTTCCAGAGCTTTGAGAGAAGCTGCAAAGAGAGCAAATCAGGCAAAAGGCGGAAACAAAAACAAGGAAAGAGCCCTTCCCTGCAGGCACTACACAACTTCTGACGGCTATGAAATTATTGCCGGAAGAAACAATATTCAGAACGATCAGCTGACATTCCATACCGCATCTCGAAAAGACTGGTGGTTCCATGTAAAAGGATTGCCCGGAACTCATGTCATCCTCAAGACTAAACCAAATGAGGATATGCCTTCTGATAATGCTGTATTAGAAGCTGCCAGCCTTGCCGCATTCTTTTCGAAAGCAATTATTCTTGAAGAACACATGACGAGCGAAGATTCTAAGCCCGGTCAGCTCAAAGCTGAAGTCGACTACTGCCCTGTCTCACATGTAAAGAAAATCCCTGGTGCCAAGCCCGGAATGGTAATCTACGAAGGTTATTATTCTATTCTTGTAGAAGCAAAGGAACCTAAAAAGGATTAAGCCTCTTCAAAGGATTTATAAATCTTATCCCTGAACTTTGACTCTTCCAAAGAGAATATGCATCCACAGAATTTCTGTCTGTAGAGTTCAATCTCCCTGGCCATATCCTGACCTTTTCTATAACCAGGTCTAAAATCGATATAATCGAACTTTACACCATACTTAGATGCCTTCATGTCGCTTATCTTCGCGATTTTATCGTGCTGCTGATAAGGGCTTACAAGCAAAGTCGTGCAAAAAGATTCGTAGCCGTTGTCCGCACAGAATTTCGCAACATGATCCATACGAATGTCATAGCACATATCGCATCTTGAATCGAATTCATTAAGGTATTCCTTGGAAAGCCAATAATCTTCCATACAAACTTCACCTTCAGAAATCAGCTTTACATCGAAGTGATCACAAGCCTTCTGAAGATTTACATGACGTCTGTCAAATTCGAACTGCGGATGAATGTTAGGATTATACCAATAGCAATCCAAATCACGGCCTTCTGAAGTCAGAAGATCCAAAGGATACATTGCGCAGGGACCGCAACAACAATGAAGGAGCATTTTCCCCATCAGGAATCCTCACCTCTTGAAGAACTCTGCCAGTCCTCAATAGAGATATTCTCATACTTGGGAGGAACAACTTCATTATTCTTCATACCGGTAATAAATGAAGGCGGAGGAGTAATTCCAAGATGCTCAAATGCCCTTAAAGTGAGCATTCTTCCTCTGGGAGTCTTATGAAGGAATCCGTTCTGTAACAAGAATGGCTCATATACATCTTCGATTGTGACAGGATCTTCACCTGTGCAGGCAGCAAGCGTTTCAAGACCTACAGGACCACCCTTAAAGATATCCGCAATCGCTGTAAGCAATCTTCTGTCGACAGCATCAAGACCAATTCCATCGATATCAAGAGCCTTAAGACCATAGTCGGACACTTCCTTATCAATTACATCCTTATCAAGATAGGAAGCAAAATCTCTCATTCTCTTCAGGAGTCTTATCGCAATACGTGGAGTTCCTCTGGATCTGGAAGCTATATTACGAAGACCCTCTTCATTGATAGCAATACCAAGCAAACCGGCATCACGCTTAAGAATATCCATAAGATCTTCTGTCTCATATAATTCGAGACGGTGAATCATACCAAAACGATCTCTCAATGGAGCAGAAAGCATACCTGCTCTTGTAGTAGCACCGACAAGCGTGAAATGAGGCAAATCAAGCCTTACAGATCTTGCAGCAGGACCTTTACCGATCATAAGATCGAGGCAGTAATCCTCCATGGCAGGATAAAGCACTTCTTCTACGCTCTTATTGAGTCTGTGAATCTCATCGATAAAGAGAACTTCATTCTCATTGATATTCGTAAGAAGAGCCGCCAGATCGCCGGCCTTCTCGATAGAAGGACCAGTCGTTATATGCATTGCAACACCCATCTCTGATGCAATAATACCAGCAAGAGTTGTCTTACCTAATCCCGGAGGACCATATAAAAGAACGTGATCTAACGCTTCACCACGCTTCTTTGCTGCATCAATAAAAATCTTGAGATTGGTCTTAACCTTTGTCTGACCTGAATAATCTTCAAAACTGACAGGTCTTAAGGCCTTCTCTTCGTTATCGCCGGGTTGTCTGAGCCTTCCTAAGACTCTTTCTTCCTCATTCTCATGTTCGTTAAAATTCATCATCTGCTATCAACCTGTTCCTTATGAGAACTTCTTGCCGGAAGCAAGCTTCAAAGACTTTCTGATAAGATCTTCCAAGCCAATACCCTCTTCATAAGCAGAAGCAACAGCTTCAGCTGCTTCCTGATCTTTATATCCTAACACAATGAGTGCTCCGACAGCGTCCTGCATAACACCTGAATCACCTGCAGGAGCCGTTGATGCTGCAACAGGCATAGAAGTAACCTGTGACGCTGAGCTAAGTTGATTTTTAAGCTTATCCTTAAGTTCCAATATGATTCTTTCTGCAGTCTTCTTACCCAAGCCTTTAACGCCTGTAAGAAGTGCGATATTACCACTCATAACTGCTGCTGCAATCTGTTCTGCAGAAAGAGAAGCACAAATCGAATGCGCTACTTTGGGACCAATGCCACTAACTGTAATGAGTTTTAAGAACATCTCCTTCTGATCTCTGGACTTGAATCCGTAAAGTGAGATGTCGTCTTCTTTAACACTCTGATAAAGATAGACGATAACCTCATCACCCAATCCTCCAATCTCAGCAGAGATACCCAGAGGGCAATTGATGAGATAACCTATTCCGTTATTCTCAATAACAATCTGCTGATCATTCCTGTCAGCAACTATTCCTTTGATATATGCGTACATTCAAAACTCCTTAATGGCTATATGAATATTGTATCAATAAATCAGACAAATCCTTCATTACGCTTGGAATATCCATAACGTCCATACTGATATCCGGATACTGCCTTGCCGGCGTAAGCAAGACCGGTATTTGCAAGTGTAATAGCCAAAGCCAACGCATCAGCCGCATCGTCAGGCTTCGGAATCTCCTTAAGTCCAAGGATAGACTTGATCATTATCTGAACCTGCTTCTTCTCTGCCTTACCATAACCGGTAATCGCAAGCTTAACCTGACCTGGAGTAAATTCATATACCTCAACGCCTGCTCTGGCTGCCTCGACAAGTACAGCTCCTCTCGCCTGTGCGGTACCAATTACAGTCGTATGGTTATGACCCATAAAAAGTTCTTCTATGGACATAAAATCAGGCTTATATTGCTCTAAAAGGAATCTGATCTTGTCGTTGATAGCAAGAAGTCTTAAAGGGAAATCAACACCGGCTTTTGTCTCTATTACACCGTAATCAATGACCTCAAACTTAGAGCCAACTTTATCGATAATGCCGTAACCGGTAATCGCATAACCAGGATCAATACCGATAATTCTTCTCTTAACCGGTTCGTTAGCCATCAAAAATCCACCTTAAATAAACATTTGTTCGTATTATACAATAACGGCACTACAAATCAAGATATTACACTTAAGATAGAAGACTTCTTCTCCGGCTTTTCGGGACCGATCTGGTACGCTTCAAGGATAAGTTCCATAGCGTCGAAAAGCTTGTCTTCGGAAACATCAGACTTTTCGCCGTGATACAGAGCACAAAGAGCATCTCCCCTCTCGACTCTGTCACCGACTTTTACATAGAAACCAATACCGGCACCGTAGTCTATTGCATCTGTTTTCCTGAGTCGTCCTGCGCCCAGAATGACCGAAGCCTTTCCTATCAGATCGGCTCTGACGCTCTGAACATAACCACTATCGGGAGAGCAGACATTCATACAGCTAAACGGCTTATCTACATAAACCGGCGCACCTGATGCCAAAACTTTTCCTCCCTGTGATTTTATGAGCTCAGTATACTTTTCAAAGCAACTTCCATCGGATAATCTCGCCCTTATTTCTGCTCTTAATACTTCGTCGCTCATACCGGCATCTTTTCCAGCGAGCTTAATAAGATGAAAAGCCAGTTCAGTAACTACTTCAATAACATCTTCTTCGCCCTTACCGGTGACTGTATTTACCACTTCCTGCATCTCGAGAATGTTTCCACAAAAACGTCCCAAAGGCTGATCCATATCAGTAATAACAGCAATTGTTTTACGACCTGCAAGATTACCAATCTTTATCATGGCCTTTGCTAAGTCTTCAGCCATCTTAATATCCTTCATAAATGCACCGGAACCACAGGTTACATCAAGAACAATAGCTTTAGCACCACCTGCTATCTTCTTGCTCATTATCGAAGAAGCAATCAGCGGAATTGAATCAACGGTAGCAGTTACATCTCTAAGTGAATATAAAATCTTATCAGCAGGAGCAAGATCAGGTGTCTGACCTGAAATAACCATACCTGTTTTCTTTACCAGCTCTGGAAAATCTTTGGAATCGACTTCAACATTAAAGCCTTCGATGGATTCAAACTTATCTACCGTTCCACCGGTAAAACCTAAGCCTCGTCCGCTCAATTTAACCGTTTCAACGCCGAAAGTAGCTATAAGTGGCAAAAGGATCGGAGTAATCTTATCACCAACGCCACCTGTACTATGCTTATCAACAGGAATACCATCCATATATGAAAGATCCATCTGTGTTCCGGATTTCGCCATCTCCAAAGTCAGAGTCGTCATCTCACGTTCGTCCATGCCATTTAAGACAATTGCCATAAGAAGTGCTGAAATCTGATAATCAGGAATAGTGCCGTTTGTAACTCCCTCTACGAAAAATTCAATCTGCTCATCTGTAAGGCTGAGTTTATCTCTTTTCGCGGTAATTACTTCTATCATATTCATGAAAGGGCATCTCCCTAAATAGCATCGTTTATGGATATTATAATCATTAATAGTGCCAATTTTTCCTTTTGTGCTAAACTATTTCAAAACTAACGCTTATGGAGATTTCAAATGTCTGATAATACGACATCAACAACTTTTAAAACACCGCTTTCCGTAGTTCTCATCGGCTGTGGCAGAGTATCAGAAAAGCATTTAAAAGCGATCTCCAAGCTTAAGTTTCTTGAGCTTAAGGCTGTAGTTGACGTTAATCCCGAATCAGCAAAGAATCTTCTCAGATCCGTTAAGGGTTTTGCGAATGTAAAGCAATATAGCGATTACAAGCAGGCAATCGATGAGATCCACCCTGCTATTGTTTCTGTAACAGTTCCTTCCGGACTTCATTATCAGATTGCTAAATACGCTATGGAGCACGGATCAAATCTCCTTCTCGAAAAGCCAATGACTATGTCAGTCAGCGAAGCACGTGATATTTACGAACTTTCACAGAAGACAGGTCTCAAAATCGCTATGGGCCATATCTACCGTTACCTTCCTATCGTTGGTCTTATCAGACAGGATATCGCAAAAGGTACATTCGGCAAGGTTACTCACGGATCGATCTATGTGCGTTGGGGACATGGCGAGGATTACTATTCGAGTGCAGCTTGGCGTGGAACCTGGAAGAGCGATGGTGGTGCTCTTATGAACCAGACAATACACGCAATAGATCTTCTTATCTGGCTTATGGGTTCAGAACCGGAAGAAGCTTCTGCCATGATTGCCAAGCGATTAAGAAATATTGAAGCAGAAGACCTTGGAATGGCTGTATTGCGCCTCGAAAACGGTGCTCTCGCCCAAATCGAAGGAACTACTGCAACAATTCCTTCAAAGCACACAGCAGAATTCTCAGTATTCTGTGAAAATGGTCAGCTTACAATGGGTCTTGATTCAGGAAAGCCTCATATCGCTGTCTACAAACGTAAGGATAACGGTAAAACCAAAAAGCTTAACGGCTACTATATTCGCAAACAACTTAAAGAAGGCGGCATATTCTCTTTCAAGTGCGCACTCAATCCACACCTTGGAATCTACAAGGATTTAGGTGAAGCAATACTTGAAAACAAAGCACCTATAGCAGATGCTTATGCCGGCTATTCTTCAGTTGATACACTCATGGGAATATATAAATCAGCCAAGGAAGGACACCCTGTCACCCTGCCTTTGGAAGAAAATTTTAATTCAATTGATATGACAGGATATTTTGATTAAAAAAGGTGTTGACTTATTAAGTCCTTATAGCTATAATTACACACGTTGCTTGACGCACCTCTAGCTCAGATGGTAGAGCAACTGACTCTTAATCAGTGGGCCCAGGGTTCGAGTCCCTGGAGGTGCACCAACAAAAAGGATTGCTTAATGCAATCCTTTTTTGTTTTATATATTTTATTTTTGAATTACTCGTCAAGGAATTCTTTAAAGTCGTTGAAAGTCTCTTCCTGAGAAACGATATTAACTGTTCTTCTCTGCCATACAGGAACAGTCTGCTCATTCTGTACAGTAGCCTTTTCTTCGGCTTCCTTAGCGGCCTTCTCAGCAGCTTCTCTTGCTGCTTTTTCTTCAGCTTCTTTTGCAGCCTTCTCAGCGGCTTCTCTTGCTGCTTTTTCTTCTGCTTCTTTAGCAGCCTTCTCAGCGGCTTCTCTTGCTGCTTTTTCTTCTGCTTCTTTAGCAGCCTTCTCAGCGGCTTCTCTTGCTGCTCTTTCTTCAGCTTCCTTAGCAGCCTTTGCAGCAGCTTCAGCCTTAGCTTTCTCCAAAGCTTCCTTAGCAGCATTCATTCTTGCTTCTCTTTCAGCAAATGCTCTTGCCTTCTGCTCTAAAGCATCTCTTGCGGCCTGTTCAGCTGCTTCCTTAGCAGCCTTCTCGGCAGCTTCCTTTGCAGCTTTGGCTTCTGCTTCCTTAGTAGCCTTCTCAGCAGCTTCTCTTGCTGCTTCTTGAGCTGCTCTTTCTGCAGCTTCTCTTGCAGCCTTTTCAGCAGCCTCTTTTGCAGTTCTCTCTTCAGCTTCAATTGCTTCACGTTCTGCACGCTCAGCAGCTTCCTTTTCAGCTTTCGCTTTAGACTCTTCAAGAAGTCTCAACTGAAGCTGACGGCGCTCTTCACGAGCCTTATTCTTAGCATCCTCTTCAGCCTGAGCTTTGTCTATTTCCTTCTGGCTTTCTTCGAACTCCTTGCGCTTTTCATCGTCCAATTCAGCAATATGGGTTGCCTTAAGATCACCAAGTGACTGAGGAGCCTGAACAGCCTGGCTCATGATCTTTTCCATCTTCGCCTGGCTTTCTGCTCTGGAACGTTCTTCCTCTTCAGCAACCTTATCACCAAGCTGCTGGAGCTTTGCAAGCTCTTCAGGTGAAATATCTGACTTTGCAGTTTCGGTAACAGGCTTGTAAGTAATAGTCTTAATATCAACAGAACCTACTTCAGAAACACTGAAATCTGAAGCAGCCTCGCGAATCGTTTTGATATCGGGAAGTTCAACACCGGGCAAAATCTCATACTTCTTATTGTCTGACATAAAACACCTTATCCTTTAAGTGAAAGTACCAATTCAATTACACCAATAACGCAAAGAATAATACCGATGGCAAGAATAATGATTGATATCTTGCTGATCTGCGAAGGCTCTTTTGCAGTAGTTTCATTCTTTACATCTGTCTCAACAGCGGAAGGCTGATTATCAGGTTCAGTTGTATTTGTCGCTTCTGTAGCAGGTACTTCCTTACCCTGACACTTCATAATAATCTCGTGAGCATTGATAAGCTCAGGCTTAATTGCCTGAGAAAGATCTTTGAAAGTCTCACCGGAAGATGCGAACTTACTTGCTTCACTTTCTAATGTATCAGGAGAAGGTGCCTTTGTTCCTTCAAAATACATTACACCAAAGCTTGCATCGTCACTTGCATTGCTTGAACCGACAATAAATTTCTGAACAGTGTCGAGAATTGACTTCTCAGCCTCCTGCCTTCCATCCTTGAATGTTTCAGCCATCTTGGCTACAACGGGCTTTACAAGGCCAGTCTCCTCGTTATAGACGCTATCCTGAACGCCATCTGTCATGAGAGCAATCGCATGAACATCATCAACAGTCGTCTTAAGAAGACGCATATAGTTGTCTGCGTGAGCGGCAGTAACGAAATATGTCTTTCCGTCCTTATCGTTCTGAGGCATCGATATAGGGCTTACACCGGAAGGAGAAATTCTTACGATGAGGCCGTCACCAATATGTCCGATCATCATTCTTCTGTCTTTAACAGCAACGAAAAGAAGTGTGCAGGAAAGTCTGTCGATTACATCGATTGTGCGCTCTTCCATAATTCCAGCAAAAGCAACACGAAGCTTTGCCATAAGATAGCCTCTAACAGCTGCTTCCCTGTTCTCAGCATATAAAGCGTCGAAATGGTCAGTCAACGTATCTGCTATAACATGAACTGCACAATCAGAACCAAATCTTGCGTCTGTATACTGCTTACCACCGGCACCGTCTGCAATACAAACGACGGAAACGCCATTTTTGGTAGTTGCAAAAGATGCGTCCTCACAAGGAGTACCGCGATTTACATGTTTATTTCCAATAGTCGTGATTGCTCCGACTGTAATTCCCTTATACATTAATCGTCCTCGCTACAACTAAACAAATACTATGGCATCCACATAAATCGCCTACTATATATTAGCGATTCTATCAAAATCAATGCCTACATTCAATGTTATTCGTAGTTCTTTGTTAATCTTAATGCGAGGACAAATAACAAGCTGCCATTACAATATATAAACTATTTGAAAGTGTTTACCTTTCACAAACCGAAATATTCTCCTTTGAAGTCATCAGTGAAAGGGACAATTTTATTCTCATAAATACAATAAATAACATCGCACAGTTTCTCTAAGTACTCATGCTGGTGGCTAGTAAGCAAAAGAGTTTTACCTTCATTCTTGAGCCGTTCAAGAATCATCGTAATCTCACGATTTGTCTTATAATCCAATGCGTTATACGGTTCATCAAGAATTATAATCGTCTGATTCTCCATCATAGACTGCGCAATTCCAAGCTTCTGCTTCATACCCATTGAATACTTCTTAACAGGAGTTTTGTCTGCGGGATCAAGGCCTACCATTTTCATAGATTCCTTAATCTCCTTTTCACCGATTGTATTATTGATCTCTGCTAATAGTTTTAGATTGCGGTAACCAGACAGATATTCGATATAACCGGGTTCATTGATTAATATACCTACGTCATTGGGGAAATCAATTTGATCACCAAGTGTATTACCATTTACAGTTACTTTGCCTGAATCGCAAGGCAATAGACCCGTTAACAGCTGGAACAACACTGATTTGCCACAACCATTCTCGCCAACAAAACCAACCGTCATTCCTTTACAAATTTCCAAAGAAACATCCTTATATATGATTTTGTCACCAAAAGATTTAGATACATTTTCTAATTTAATTACTGATTCCATGAAAACCTTTCTCCTTTATATGTTTATTTATGTTGATAAGAATTAATAGAACTGATACTTCGAGAACAATCAAAAAAACAAAGCTAAAAATACTTCTGCTACCTATTTCCAAAAGTTGGTACAAAGAGCCTTTTCCTATAGGATTTAAGGTTGGAAACAGGAACCCGCTGAAGACAAACGCTAAAGATGCAAGATAGGAGATGATTGTATTTTTTGACAGTTTGAACGCAGTTCTATCAAGGGTATAAAAAAGGAACCACTCAATACATCTGAACAATATACTTAAGATTCCACAAGATAAGATTCTCTTTATACTCAAACTATAAAACGACGACAACTCTTGAAGCGTTCGGGCTATATTGCTTGCTGAAACAGCAATGGATAAGAATGATATAACAACAAAGATCAGAATATTGACTACTATAAATCTAATTTCGCTGGCAGTCTTTTCCTTTTCCCACTTATCTCTTTTGCCATACCTTATTAATGCAAGCAGATTTTGCTCCTTAATCTCGTTTTCCCATTCCATATTCACAAAAAACAAAGAAAACATTATAGGCGCAATGTAATAAAAAAACTCAACAACATTAAACTGAAAGTATGAGAATCCTTTCAGTAATTGCCAGGTAAAGACCTCGCTACCATTGACACTTAATACAAGTGCCAGTCCGCAATAGACTATATAAAAAATTCCAATTATTAAAGGTCGAAAATACAGATTTCTTGTATATTTATTGTGATTTCTAATGGGATTAGAATTGCGCCTGATAGCAGTATAAAACAAAGCACATGTGACGAGTGCCATTATAAATACATAAACTGTCAAACACCACAAATTTCCATTGATAATTCCGTGATGAAATATAAAGTAATCGTTCATGAACAGGTATTTAAAAATACCTTTATCAAGATCGGTCACAAAGCCAACAAATGAACTTAAAATTATGGTTCCTACACTTACCACAAAGCCTTTTTGGCCTGCAATCTCAAACACAAGTGCAAAAATTGTACAGATAAATGAAATGCCCGTGTAAAGATAAAACGTTACAAGAACCATTGCTATAACCGAATTCGGGATGATTTCAGAAAGAGAATATATCACTTCGTAATTACTGTAGAACTGATTTCCGGCATATGGTATGTTGTATTCGTAACTCCAACCAAATCTCTGAAAACCTACAATAAATGGCACTAACAAATGTATAACAGTAAGAATTAACATACTCGCTAATCTCGTTATAACAATCTCTGCATAGTACCTACGCAATGTTCTGTATCTTATTTTTGCGTTCTGCGAAGTACTCTTAACCCTGATAGCCGCATCTATAATCAGATAGAAAAGCAAAGCATACATGAGGTAATAGTGATCCGTTAAACAACAAAGCACATATTCAACAAGGTTTATTTCTGTGCCTTCTGCTTCAGCTATATGTGTACCGCACATATATGCATAGACACACAACAAGATTAACGCTGCAATTCTATTATTCTTCGGAAACAGATTATTTCTAATTCCTGACATTATCATTAACTTTCCTTCTCCTAATTATGAGAATAATTCCCGATGTGATCAGTAAATATGTAAAACAACCAATTACATAATTGTGTGCATGCATACATGATGGGGAAAGCCTATTCAAAATATATGCAGTCATAATGCTATACATCGGAATATTAAGAAGCGCTGTAATCATGTTCTCAGCCATACAATAAATAAACGGTCCCAAAACAGAAACAAACAGATTATCCGTATAAAAAGCCAAGAGATTTCCAAAGAATACAAAGAGAATTGCAACTACACCTTTATACAGACACCACACCACTCCAAACAGATATGGATGGAAAACCTCATATTCACCAAAGACATAATCAACTAGCCGGTTTTCAGATACTAAAGTCTCGGGCGTCATGTTCAAAGAAACACATAAGGCAGAATAATATGAAATACCTACAATCAGAACGACACAGATTGCGCTCGCCAAAAAATGTGTCAACAAATAGCGATCTCTTCCTGTTCTTACAGCTGCATATTTTATAAACCCTCTTCTATTGATGAAATAGAAAAAAGGAGTAAATACTAAGCAGACTATGAGTGGCAAGAAGAAATCCACATAATCACAAGCTTCAATCCAAATCTCAATCCTATTACAAATAGCAGTATTGTTAGCAGTAATAGAGCATAAGATTATGAGAATTATTGTGATCAAAAGTGTACATACCAGTGATGGTACAATAAATTTCTTAAGTGAACGAATCAGATAATGCATAACAACGCTCCAGTTTTGAAATTGGTTTGAACAGGCATCTAAAGCAAAAGACACCTGTCAAACCCTATAGGCTGAATCTACGTTTTTTGATAATTAGTTACTCATCCACTTTCCTTCAACCTGTACTTTTACAGGGGTTGTAAGGTCATTTGAGAACTCTAATCTGACACTATTTCCTGCTTTGATGCTATCTTTATTTGTAGGGACAGCATAAGTAGTATTATCATCAACATCTCTTACCCATGACGCTTTTTTGCCAGCGGAAGAGCACATTCTGACATCAACAGTGTATTTGCCTCCGACAGAATCAGAATAGAGTTTTCCTTTCTCATTTGTATAAGTTTTTGTCTGATAAGAAGTATAGGCAGAGCCGTTAAATCTACCTACGGTGGTACTGTAGTCCTTCATTGTTGTGCCTGCATATACAGACGAACCAAACAGTAAAAGAACGGCACTTGTTACAACTGCAACCTTAATTAAACGTTTTTGTTTCATATAAGATTTCCTCACTTTTGAATTTGTAAAATTCAGCCATTCGGAAAAATCTTAATGTAGCTATCTTATAGTCAAATAAAATCCACCTTAAATCTGTCTTAATTAGCGTGATTTAAAAGACGGATTGTAAATACTGTACCTTTACCGGGATTACTTGTGACATCAATCTGGCCGCCATGAAGTAAAACAATCTCCTTTGCTATGGCAAGACCCAAGCCAGTTCCTTCGGTCTTACCGGAACCGTTTCCGCGATAGTATCTCTCAAAAACTTTCGAGAGATCTTCTTCCGACATTCCCTTTCCGTTGTCAGAAATCCTGATATAAGTGTTGTTTTCAGATTCCGTTACTGAAATCCTAACTTCAACATCAGTATCATTATGTACGAAAGCATTGCATATAATATTTGTGATGCACCGCTCCATTAGCTTTACATCAATCTCACTTTTAGATTTACAATTATTCTCCAACTGAACATTTTTGTCGTGTACATAAAAAGCAGAAGCGTTGCTAATACACCTTCCAACAAATTCAACGATATCTACGCTCTCGAGAGTGGGGGTTATCTTTCCTTCAATCAGTGAATTACTCATCTTCAAATCCTCGACCAATTCTCTGATTCGTTCTTCTGATTTGAGCATCTGCTCTGCATATGTCCTGATTTCATCAGAAGAATACTCATACTCCTGATCATAAAGAAGTTCCGAGTATCCTTTGATGGTAGATAACGGCGACTTTATATCGTGTGAAATATTTACTATCCACTTTGCTCTTAAGATATCGTTTTGTTTTAGAATGGCCTCTAATTTTTCGATGCTTTCGAATACATTCGCAAATAATTTATTATCTTCACTAGTGTGATATTCAATTCTTTCGCCTTTTTGAACCTTATCTATATTGTCAATAATATCACCAACCGGATTAGTGATCTTCTTTGAAAACACATAGGACGCACATAAAACCACGAGTAAAGTTACAATAGATACCACCAGAATGCATCCGAATAATACAACTGCGGTTTCACCGCTGAATCTAAATGTATATTTTGAAACAAGTTTGCTGTCACATCCCAATAAGATTGCATATCCAGCCATTTCAGGAATATCAGACATAAAGACTGTATAATTCCCCAATCTATTTGAATTCATAACAACATTGGTTAATTCAAGCATGGTGTATTCATTCGGAAGATCGCCTTTTGAGTTTTCCTCAAACACCACCTCACCTGATTCGTTAAGCACCTGTAACCAGACATTATGGTGCTGCAAACGTTCTTTTCCTTCTTCATTTAACGAAATACCTGTTTGCGTTCTACTTATATGAGGAATTATGTTTCGAACTAAATACTGGGGCATATCGTTATCTACAGAATTATTCAAGAAGAAGAAAACAAAACACAAAGTAGCAGATAACAAAATCGATGCAACAATAGCAACGATCAGGTTTTTTAGATACTCTTTTATAATCAGCTTCTTCATATCAATAATCCGTTATCCGACAAAAATATAACCCCTACCCTTGACCGTCTTAATGAATTGTGGATTAGACGAGTCCTCTTCAATCTTCTCACGCAGATTATGAATATGGACCATTACGGTATTGTCATACCCCTGATAATCCATATTCCATACACTACTTAAAAGCTTGTCTTTGCTGAGTGTTATGTTTCTGTTTTCTATCAAATACTCTAACAACAAATACTCTTTTGTTGTCAAAATGACTTCTTCGTCTAATTTAAAAAGCATTCGCTTGGAAAAGTCCAAAGTAAAGTCACCAAATGTGTATACACTACCTTTTTCATATTCATTCTCATAGTAACTCTGGCGCTTTAGAATCGCTGTGATTTTGGCAATCAACTCTTTAGGACTGAATGGTTTAGTAATATATGCATCTCCGCCTAACGCATAAGAAATTAGTTTATCTGACTCATCTGATTTTGCAGAAAGAAATACAATCGGAACCATTGAATCTGTACGTATCTGCTTGCAGATTTCAAAACCATCAAAATCAGGAAGCATTATATCCAAAATAATTAAATCAGATGATTCTTTTTGAGCAAGGGAAATAGCCTCTTGCCCTGAATGTGCCTTTGAAATATTCCCATATCCTTCTTTTCGCAATATCGTTTCGATTAATGTGAGGATACTCTCGTCATCATCCACCAATAGTATGTTCTTATTAAAATAACTATTAACCACCATATACTGACCTTCTCATAACATGTTATGCAGATATCTCGTCAGTATATTATATAAATTTTATGGATAATCTGAAAAGCAAATTAGAGGCAAATCGCTTGTTGCCTAAGAAATCTTAAACTTAAATATGCATACACTGTGTGTTTCCACTCAACAAAAAGAACCCCTTGAAAATCAAGGGGGTTTAAGTTCTTAAAATTTAATCGTCCTCATTTATGAACTTCATAAAATCATCAACATCAACCGCATTACCTTGAGGTGTAGTGTCGATATTGTAAAGTGCATCATCACTCATACCTGAAGAAACGATTGAAGATGAAGAAGAACCCAGGAATTCGAAGAGTTTACCAAAGTCAGCAGAATTAACTGAAATCGGCTCAGCACGCTTAGTAGAAAGTCTCTTCAAAATATCGAAATCAACGCCTGAACCAACGCCGATATTGAATACTACGAGTTTGTCATCCTTTTCGAGTTCATTGCAAGCAGCAATAGCACGCTCCATATTAGCCATAGCATTAGGTCCCTGAGGTGCACCATCAGTAATAACAACGAGCCAGGGCTGGAAGTACTTGATACCCATCTCCTTATAGCCTTCTTTACGAGCATTGAGAAGCTCTAACGCTGTAAGAACACCTTCACCGATAGGTGTAAGAGTTGTAGAAGCGGTAATCTCCGGCAAACCCTTATCTTTGGAAATCTTACCGAACGGCATAACAATATCTACTTTGGAACCGAAAGTGATTATCGCGATGTCTGTCGAATTTCTTGTATCATCGTTTGACTTGATTGAAGAAACGAAATTCTGAAGACCCATATTAAGCTGCTTAATCGGGTTTCCCATCATAGATCCCGATGTATCAAGAGCAAAGCAAATAGGAAGTCTTCTTTTTGTACTTGTACCAAAATCTGAACTTGAAAAACCGTCAGCCATAAAACTCCTCCGTATACTCGAAGTTAAAGATGTACATATTAAAAATTATAACAGAAGAGACCTCAGAATAAACCGAAAAATTTCTTTTTGGGAGCGCTTGAAGCATCTGAATTGGATTTGTTTTTCGCTGCATCGTCAGTCTTCTCAGGTATGAAGCCTGTAGCTTCACCTACGCTTGCAGATACAAATCTGCCGGAAGGAGCATTTGCAAAAGTCTTCTTCTCGTACTTAGGAGCAACCTTAGGAGCTGCGTTAGCAGAAGCTCCTGCAGTCTTTTGAGCCGGTTGTGCCTTCTGAGGATTGAGCTTCGCTCTATATTCTTCAACGTCGATAGTTACCTGATTATAATTCTCACAAGGGAACAACTTGTAAGCTTCAGGATCATCATACTTGAAGTTTTCCAATTCATTCATGTATTCCTGGACTGCATCTCTCCAGCAAACAGCCTCATAGTCCTTTCCTTCTTTGAAAGTTCTATAGAGCATCAATCTTAAATGTTCAGGAAGATATTCCCAGATATGTGCATAACCGCCTAACGGAATATGCTCTGTATCAGAATTATCGAGAGTATAAGGGAAATTCTTATTAAGGATTTCTTCTCTCAATGTCTCTGCGCCCTTTCTGGTAGCGTATGGATGAAGTCCACAGAAAAGCACTGTAAATACAAGCATTGCAATGGAATAATCTTCGTCTGCCAGCGTCCTGACAAAACTGGAAAAATCCTTACCCCAGAGTCTTGGATCTGTAAATTCCTCTGTGCCTACAGGACAAGGAAGATTACCAATCTGTACACTATCCATATCAATAAGGCACTGTGAATTGGAATTATCAATCAATGCATTTTTGAGCTGGATATCACCTGCAATAACATCGTGCATATGCAAATAGAGATATTTACCAATAAGAGATAAGAGCGTCTCACATACATCAAGACGTGTCCAGTCAGGATATCTCTCAAGAATTGCATCTGGACCATCGAAAACATTGCCCAATGTTGTTCCCTTACCCAAGAACATTGTGTAACCAATAGGAACATTATGGAAATAAAGCAAATGCTGAGGTATACAGAAAGAACGTGTCGTAATTCCAAGTTCTGTAAGCTTCTTAAGCTTAGCCCATCTTAACGGAGTAATTACACCCTTATGGTAAACCTTGGCAACGAGCTTAGAATTATCAGTAAAGAAAACCATGCCCTCTGCGCCACCGGAAAGACGCTTATCAAGTGTGAGTCTTTCACCACCATTGTAATTAACGATATCACCAAAACTGGCTCTTGCATCTGCATCAAGATAGGAATCAATCTTTGCAAGCTTGCTTATCTGTGGAAGCGGATTTTCATCCACCATCTGTGCAACAGATGAATACATCTTTAAGCCAGAACGTGTAAGAAGTGCTACATCGTGATTATATTCAGGACGCTTCTCGCAAAGTCTCTTGAAAAGAATACTCTTCTTAGTCAAAAGAAGGACAGAATACTCAATATCGTTAATCTGCTCTATGAATTTCTCAGTATTGCAAGTATTGATCAGATGGAGACGATTAGTAGTAAGAAGTCCCTGCATCAATGAACGCATAGCGGGCTGAACATACTGGTCTTTAGGATCATTCTGAGCGACAACGCACTTATGGAGAATCTTGAAGGTATCATTAACATAGCAATCCATTCCATAATCGTTGAAAAGATTCAGAAGTTCATCGAATAAAACACCGTTTGAACATTCAAGTACAACGGAATAGTCAAGAACGATTGAAAAATAATTGCTAAGTCCTTCGAACATAAACCCTCAAAATTTATTTCTAATAATAAATAATTCTAATAGATACATTATTATAAGTGGACAAAACCTTATAAATCAAGGAAAAAATACCACCCCAAATTAATATGCAGACAAAATTTATAACATTATCAAAATAAATTGATGCTATATCGGATATTATTGGATTCCAACCAACTTCATAAGATATTTTGCATTTGACTGTCTGCTGATACCGGATGCCAACTTATAATCGAAAACAATACCAGTATCGGTATAAGTCTCTGAAAAGTGATAGTACCTGATATTAGTAAAGTCTTTCTCAGTTTTATCTATCATCGCATAATCATGAGTAGTCATTAATCCACAAATATAAGGCTTGGAAAGCTTCTTAAGCACAGTAAGAGCACCTTCTGTTCTGTCATCAGAATTAGTACCTCTGAATATCTCGTCGATAAGGAAAAGAAGCGCCTTTCCATCTTCCTGGGCTTTAACAATTCCGGATATCCTGATGAGTTCAGCCTTAAATGTACTCATATTCTCTTCTATGCTGTCAACAATTCGCATAGAACTCATAATTCTCATCCTGCCAAGTTTAACGCTTGTTGCAGGAACCATACCGCCCGCCATTGCCAGAACTGTACAAATGCCTACTGTTCTTATCATAGTTGTTTTACCGGACATATTAGAGCCTGTAATGATCGCGATATCTTTATTTATGGTGACAGAATTTCTTACAACCGTTTCTACATCAAGCAATGGATGTGCAAGATCATTACCTTCAAAATACGCATTGTCAGAAGGACTATCAGATTCTATAAATTCCGGCACTGAACTCTCAGCAAAAACAAAACCTGTCTGAGCTATGCACATAAGTGATTCTATCTCGGCCAGGCCGTCGATATACGAAGGTAAATACTTACCGTGCTTTACTGCCCAGTTACCTAAAATGAATGATATGTAATAATCCAAAGGAACAATAAGATTAAATAACAAAGCAAATAAAGGCTGAGATCTTACACTTGCAATCTTTAATGCATCATCAAGTTTCTTAAGAGATATGTACGCTCCATCAGCATCTTCACTGCCCTTTAAAAGCGACTTTATATAATCATCTTCAAAACCGCCCTCATCAAGTATCTTATAGAGCTTGAGCATCGTCTTTACCTGTAAAGGCATACCTTCTGATGCCTTTATATACTGATTGGTAAACACTTTACCTGCCAGCCAGATAATAAGATTAATAATAAAGCATGCCGGAATCGTTGAAGCAGCATACTGAGGAACCAACAGATAAGCAACCGGTACGGAAATCCAGATAAGACATCCGACAATACCTATAACATTACTAATTGTTTTTGCTTTAGTTCCACTCCTGGCAAATTCCATTAATGCCTTGGGATCTTTTGTCATCCTGCCAAGCTTTGCTGTAGCCTGATAATCCATAAGGACATCCGGTTTTGACAAGAATTCTTTTACTGCTTTCTGTCTGACTTTGAGGTCATCAACCGTAATATCAGAAGCATGAGGTCTTAAGAGACTTTCAGCAAATTTCTTTCTTCCAAAAGAAGTTTCAGACACATTCAAAAGCGCGAAAATAGACTTCTTTCCAAACAGATCAAGATCCAGGCAATAATCATGTGTAGGTTCATCAAACTCTTTGCCATAAAGCCTGTCTTTCGCAAGTCCTATATCTTCTGCCCTGCGAAGTCCTTTTACTGCAATCTTTCTGAGCTCATTGAAATCGCCTTTTATTCTTGCAATATATGAAGAATTAACATTAAACAGTTCATTAAGGTAATTGACTTTATCTATAACTTTGCCATGAACAATGCACAGCACGATAAAGCAAACAAAAATCAAAGCACCAAAATAATACAAAACAGGCCTATGTAAAACAACAGCCCCAATAATAAGGCTTACCGCTGCAATAAAAGATAATAATCTTGTAAATGATAAAATGCCGCTCTGCCTTGAATACTTGGCAAGATCGGCAATTATATCCTTTTCTTTATCTTCGTAAAACTTAAGATTTGCTTTCATCCTTCTTCGCCTTTGAAGCACTTGGTTTCTTTGCTGAAGGTTTCTTTGCTGTAGCTTTCTTCGTTTCAGTTGCCTTCGAAGTACTCTTTGACGTTGTCTTTGCGGTTGACGCTTTAGAAGCTGTCTTCTTTGTAGTTTTCTTTGCGGCAGTCTTCTTAGCTGTTGTCTTCTTAGACACTCTCTTCGGAACAACCTTATCAAGCACTTCGCCTACATTGTCATGAATAGTAAGAAGAGCCTTAAGATCCATATATGTAGAACTCTTATTGATGATAACAATTCTATTATGCTTCAGGAACTGCGCAAATGTAGCAGCCGGATAAACCGTAAGAGATGTACCGGCAATAATCATAAGGTCGCATTTCTTAACTGCCTTAATAGCATTATCAACATTCTCATGCTCAAGGTTCTCTTCATAAAGAACGATGTCAGGTCTTACAATACCTCCGCACTTATCACAATGAGGTACGCCTTCCTGAGAAGCGATATATTCTGTATTAAACTTCTTGCCACAGTCCATACAATAGTTTCTATATACGGAGCCATGAAGTTCGATTACGCACTTACTGCCGGCTTCCTGGTGAAGGTTATCAATATTCTGAGTGATGATAGCCTTAAGTTTGCCCTGTCTTTCAAGTCTTGCAAGAGCTTTATGTGCCTTATTAGGCTTCGCATCAGGATAAATAAGCTTACGCTTATAGAAATCATAGAAATCTTCAGGATGCTCCATAAAGAAATCGTGGGCAATGATATCAATGGGTCTATACTTTGTACCACTCTCAGTATTATAAATACCGGCACCACTTCTGAAGTCCGGAATACCACTCTCTGTCGATACACCTGCACCGCCAAGGAATACGATATATTTCGACTCAGCGATAAGCTCCTTAAGTTGCTTTATCTTGTCATCGCGAACGCTGCCGAATCTGTCAATTCTTGTTTCCACAAAATACCTCTATTAATTGATGTCAGGAACGCCATCACCATCAAGATCAATACCGTCCAAACCGCAATGATCATGACCTGACGCACCTATCATCTCTTTACCTGTAATACGCTTCTCATCACGTCTCAATTCAACGAGTGTGCTCAAAGCTTTTCTAATTCTATCAGGAGTCTTAATATTCTTAAGTTCAAGAACCGGAGTTGTCTTATCTGCAGTCGAAAGAATAACTGATCCAACACCGAAAATCTTCTGCCAGATAGTCTGCTTAAAAGTAATATCCAAAATCCTGTATAAAAGAATCTCTTCAGAACTTACATTGAAAAATCCCTTTTTATAATAGAGTTTATTCTGGGTAAAGCTGTAAATAGTGAAAGATATAGGCATTCCCATATATCTTCTTCTGTCCTGCCAAAGGATTTCTTCCTTCTCAGTAAGATTTGTCAGCTTATCAATTCTACCCATATAAAGCTCCCTTCGGGATGAAATGATTGTTCTACACAAGTCTATTATAATAAAAAAATTTTTATTTGAACAAGAAAATTAAAAATGAAATGTTTTATTAACAATTAACCCTGAGCCTGATCGGAGTTCTTTGTTCTGGCCGGATCGATAATCTGGGTATAATCAAACAAGTTCTCATAGGCTTTTCTGTTCAAAGTCTTATAACTCATCATTGCACGGTCAACAAACAGATAGTTATCACCATAGATGTGATACGGTGTTGCACCGCCTCCAAAGAATATTCTGAATCCCCTATTCTTAAAATAGACCGCCCTGTCATCGGTTCCGTAGATATAGTTACCATTCGGATAAACAAGTATATGTACTTCTCCGAAAAGACTTCCTATCTGATCCATCCATTTAGTGTGATCATCAACCAGGACTTCTTTTTCAGTATTTCTACAATCCTGAATATAAGAATACGTACATGAAGCAAACTTCCAGCCGTTATCCTTAAGAACATTAACGATCTGCGTAACGGTGTCTCTTGCAAAATCAATATCATCATTTGTAATGTTCGTAAGCTGAGGAAGGTTTACGGCAGAAAGTGCTGCATTTCTATCTTCTAGCTCACCAGCTGCAACAACATATCCGAATACAGCTTCGTGACCGCTGACCGAAATAATGCCCTTCGCGCCATCGTATGTAAAATCAGGATGTCTCTCTACAAAAACATCAAGCAATCCAATAGCTTCAGCGGTTCTGCTGACGATAGTTTCTCCTGCCGAGTTCTTGTATTCACCGCACACCTGATTCTCATCATTTAAAACAAGTCTTCTGCATGTGCCACAGTTATATGCAGATGCGCTGTACTGAAGATCTTCAATAACAACAATCAAAGGCTTTTTGCCCTTAGGCACCTTGAGATTACGCTCAAGAAGATAAGAAGGATCGCTTTGATCAATAAGATCTTCTACGTCTACAAGAACATAACCTCTTTCGTAGAGGTTCTCTAAAATACTCTCAAACTCTTTACCGGTGAGATAGAGACTCGTATTGCTTGAGTGATAACGAGCTGCGAATGCAACGTCAGTATCAGCTATCAGGGATCTTACACAAATGCATTCAATCTTTCCCCTATACTCAGTAACTTCACTTGTGTGCGATGTTGCTTCAAGAAGACTGCTCTTTATAAGTTCGTCTTCAGGGAAAATAACTGCCAAATCAGAGAAGAGCTTCTCTGCAGAATAAAACTTCAAGGTCTGAATCAAATGATCGCCTTCAGCCATCATTGGCTCATACATCGCTTCCTTAATCGTAGTAATTCTCTTATCACAGTATTCACCGACAAAGCCATCATAAGAGCTATCGACCTGAGTGTACTTCTTAACCGCAGAAATATAGTCGCCATTACTCAGATACTTCTCAGCACTCTGGACGTCACCTGTCGCTGTCTCAATAAAATCGAGTTCTCTTAAAAGAGGATTTGCGGTAGCAGAGAAATTACCGATAGGCTGTACCTGATTGAAAAAGTATGTAACAACAGGCTTTTCGACCTTACCAAGAAGGAAATCTTCACAGATGTTATATAGTCTTTCGGATACAACAGAGCTTGTAAGTTCCTTCATAGAATCGAGGAAGTTAATGTCACTAGCCGAAAGAACATATCTGTTACTGATAATTCTGTTGCAGATAGTATCTACGCGTTCCTTGACAATACCTTCCATATCATCAAGCATCTGAATTCTGGCAGCATTAGCTGTCTGATTATCAGGCGAAGACTTCAACACCTCATCCTGAATGCCACGGTAAATCTGAAGAGCATCCTGATAACGGCCTTCATCGATTGCGAGTTCAAAACTCGGTACAGTCTCCAGTTCATATGCGTTCTTACTTCCGAGCACGACAGTAGTAATAGTCAGTGCTACGAGCATGACTGCTAAAAGAACGGCCGCGATGTTATAGCCTTTTGTATTTTTTATCTCGTCATCGCTTACATGATACTCTGAAGAAAATGCCGTCACTTCAAATCGTCAAAGCTTACCTGCTTCGCCTCCAATGAATTCTCTTTTATGTAGTAACCGATAGCCGGAACCTTACGGATTCTGTAATACTCAGGATCCTGAACATCAATTTCTGCAAGTCTTGAAAGTGATTTCAAGACTGAACCCTTCTTTGATACAAGAAGCTGTACGCCCTGCGTTGTTCTAGTAGTCTTAAGCGGAATAATTGAAGCCTTGAAAACAGCAGCCTTATCAAGACTGTTAGTAACGATAAGGTCAGGATCTTCAGTCTCATCAAGGAGCATAAAACCAACTGCTTTGCTGCCATCGAAATAAGCATTTACAAGCTTCTTTCTGTTCTGCTTTGTCTCATATGTGGCAATAGGGAATCTTGCTGCTTTACCGTTTTCGAATGCAATAAAGAGTATTCCCTTATAATCGGTCGTAGAAATCATGAATATCGGTCTCTCACCGTCTTCCATGCCCAATTCAGATGACAAATAGTGTCCGAGTTCACCAGGCTTGGTATCAGAGAAATCATATACATGTGCCTTATAAAGGTTGCACTTATCTGTGAAAATCAAAAGATCTGATCTGTTCTCACATTCAAAGCCCATGAAGATCTCATCATCATCTTTTGTCTTAAGCTCACCTGCACTCTGAAGCGACTTCATAGTATGCTTCTTAAGATAACCATGACGAGTAAGCATAAGGTGAAGTCTGTAGTCCGGAATAACTGCAGATTCAACGAATGTCTCAGTATCCTGAACTCCGACAAGCTCAGTCTTACGAGGCTGGCCAAACTTCTCTGCGACTTCACGCAAAGTCTTGGCTATAAGTCCGTTGATTCTTCTAGGGCTTCCGAGAATATCTTCAGTGTCTGCGATATCTTCTTTGAGCTTGTCTCTGTCGGATATTCTGTTGACGATATACTGCTTGTTGATATTTCTGAGCTTAATCTCAGCAACATATTCAGCCTGTTCTTCGTCAATACTAAAGCCCTTCATGAGGTTAGGAACTACATCTGCTTCAAGTTCAGTCTCTCTGATAATCCTGATTGCCTTATCAATATCAAGAAGGATCTGAGAAAGACCATCAAGGAGATGGAGTCTCTTCTTCATCTTTGCAAGATTATAAGAAAGTTCTCTTGAAACACAGGTTCTTCTCCACTTAAGCCATTCATCGATTATCTGGGAAACACCCAAAACCTTAGGTGAACCATCAATAAGGATGTTGAAATTGCAGGAGAATGTATCTTCAAGTTTTGTAAATCTGAAGAGCTTGGTCATGAGCTGCTCATGATCAGTTCCTCTCTTGCAATCGATTGTAATCTTAAGACCATCCAAGTCTGTCTCATCACGGATATCGGAGATTTCCTTAGCCTTTCCGCTCTTAACAAGATCTGCAATGTTATCAATTATCGCTTCGACACTTGTGGAATACGGAATTTCAGTAATCTCAATAAGATTATTTGCCTTATCAACTTTGTAATTTGCTCTTACAGAAAAAGAACCCTTACCTGTATCGTAGATTGACTTCATCTGTGCACGGTCATAAAGGAGTTTTCCGCCACCCGAAAAGTCTGGTGCAGGCATAATCTCAAGAAGATCAGTTGTGGGATCCTTCATGTATGCTTCAGTAGCAGCACAAACTTCTGCAAGATTGAATGAACAGATATTGGATGCCATACCTACAGCAATACCCTGGTTAGCATTTACAAGAACCGTCGGGAATGTCGCAGGAAGAAGAGCAGGCTCTTTAAGAGTACCATCGTAGTTATCAACCATATCAACGGCATCTCTGTCTATACCCTTGAAAATCTCTTCGCAGATCTTCTCAAGTCTTACTTCGGTATATCGAGGTGCTGCACACTGCATATCTCTTGAATACTGCTTACCAAAGTTACCCTTTGAATCAACAAAAGGATGAAGCAATGAACCATTACCTCTTGTAAGTCTGACCATCGTATCGTAGATAGCCTGGTCACCATGAGGATTGAGCTTCATGGTCTGACCTACGACGTTTGCAGACTTTGTTCTGTTGCCGCTCATCAAACCCATCTTATACATCGTATAGAGAAGTTTACGGTGAGAAGGCTTGAAACCGTCGATCTCAGGTATAGCTCTTGATACAATGACGCTCATTGCATAAGGCATATAGTTGATCTCAAGCATGTCTGTAATCGGTTGATCTACAGCAGGCATATCCTTGGCACTGCTGTCTGTCAGCCTTGCCTTAAGCGAATCGTTATTAATGTCTTCTTTCTTCTTACGTGCCATCTATATCACCCTAAATCAAGCATATCGAGATATTTCTTTCCGTCATTCTCAATATGAAGTTTTCTTCCTGCAAGGTTATCACCGAGGAGCAAATCAAAGACTTCAGCAGTCTTCATAGCGTCTTCAGGACAAGCCTTGATAAGTCTTCTGGACTTCGGATTCATTGTCGTCTGCCACATCATTTCAGGTTCGTTCTCACCCAAACCTTTTGAACGCTGGATAGTGCAAAGCTTGGGATCAACTTTTGCAAGAATGTCAGCCTTCTCTTTCTCATTGAAAGCGAAATAAGTCTCTTCCTGGCTGTTCTTTCCCTTAGGTCTGTATGTAATCTCAAACAAAGGAGATTCAGCAACATAGACATAACCCTTCTCGATAAGAGTAGGTGTAAGTCTGTAAAGCATAGCGAGGATCAATGTTCTGATCTGGAATCCGTCGACATCGGCATCGGTACAGATTATGATCTTGTTCCATCTTAAATCATCAAGATTGAATGCACTTAAATCCTTTGTGTGCTTATTGCTTATCTCAACGCCGCATCCAAGAACTTTAAGCAAATCTGTGATGATCTCACTCTTAAAGATAGTAGCGTAGTCAGCCTTAAGACAGTTAAGAATCTTACCTCTGACAGGCATTACAGCCTGGAATTCAGAGTCACGACCGAGCTTTACGGAACCCAAAGCTGAATCACCCTCTACGATATAAAGCTCACGCTTTGATACGTCCTTAGATCTGCAATCTACAAACTTCTTGATTCTGTTGTTGATATCAAGCTTGCCCATGAGAGTCTTCTTGATATTGACCTTAGTCTTCTCAGCATTCTCTCTGGCACGCTTATTTACAAGGATCTGATCGATTGTCTTGACTGCATAATCTTTATTCTCGATAAACCAGACTTCAAGATTATCTCTGATAAGCTGGGTCATAAAGTCCTGAATGAACTTGTTGTTGATAGCCTTCTTTGTCTGGTTCTCATAGGAAGTCTGCGTCGAGAAGGTATTAGTTACAAGGATCAAGGAATCTGCAATATCCTGGAAGATAATCTTGGATTCATTTGCCTTATACTTATCGCGAAGCTTGATCTGCTTATCAATCTCAGCAACAAATGCATTCTTAACAGCCCTGTCAGGAGATCCACCATGCTCAAGAAAGCTGGAATTGTGGAAATACTCCAGTGTATTGACTTCATTGTTAAAGCAGAATGCTACTTCGGCTCTTACCTTATACTCATCACGGTCAGGCTTATCTCTACCCTTGCCTTCACCGGAGAAAGTATAAGTCTCAGTAAAGCCCTTCATATCGCTGAGCTCATCAATATAACCCTTGATGCCTTCAGGATATACGAAAGTAAATTCCTCACCTGATTCTGCATCCTTAAGAACGAACTCAATACCATTATTGATTACAGACTGGCGCTTGATGATATCCTTGAATGTCTCAATAGGAATGATTATCTCTGTAAATACTTCAGTATCGGGCTTCCATCGCTGAATTGTACCTGTTCTCTTAAATCTATAAGGCTCCTGCATAAGTTCAGTCGCAGGAACGCCCTTCTTAAAGCCCATCTGGTACTTGGTGTGATCTCTGAATGAAGTTACTTCGAAAAACTCAGAAGCATACTGTGTAGCACAGGCACCAAGACCATTAAGTCCCAATGAATACTCATAGTCACCTGATGAGTTATTGTTATACTTACCACCGGCATAGAGCTCGCAATAAACGAGTTCCCAGTTATATCTGTTCTCCTTGGCGTTGTAATCCATAGGAATACCACGTCCAAAGTCCTCTACCTCTATAGTACCGTCAGCATATCTTGTGATAATAATCTTATCGCCGTGACCTTCTCTGGCCTCGTCGATGGAGTTCGAAAGAATCTCAAAGAAGGAATGAATACATCCCTCAAGATTATCCGAACCGAAAATAACAGCAGGACGAAGTCTGACTCTGTCTTCGCCCTTGAGCATTGAAATACTCTCGTTGCCGTAGTCCTTCTTAACCGGCATAAACCACCTGACTCCTTATAATAAATAATATAAATGAAATTTTGACTTTTCGATTATAACACAAAGATTTGCTTATCCTTCAAGGCAAGACTTCAGCAAAAACAAGGTTGTCCCAAAAACGGGGCAACCTTGTCATAAAAACTTACAATCGTAAATCAGATATTCGGAATATCCTCAGGATTACACTGAGTAAACTCCATCGGTGTTGCGCTGCCCGGCAAACGATAAGGTCCGTGATAAGGCAAATTGAACTTGAAAGCAAATGTATTGTATTCCGGTGCGACTAAGATATTATAAGGATTCTGTTTTGTATGCATAAATCCACATCTTACAACATGATTACCGCTCGGAAGCATAACTCTGACTGATTCCTGGTTAGTAATTAAACCATAGTCCACTTCATCAACAACGATGTGCATCTGCAATGTTGCTTTTAAAGGATGGAAACTTCCCATTCGGTAGATCAAGAGCTGACCACCATAAGCATAAGCCTTCTTGCAAACAGGACAAGGAAAACCAAATGTCTCATCTCTCTTAATATCGTCAGAAACAGAACCACAATCAGGGCATCTTACTCTGAACTTTCTTCCAACCGGGATCCTGATAAGGCCACCTTCAACTATAGGAGGTGCATAAGGAATAACCGGTGGTTTAGCATTAGGATCCTGACCTGCCTGAGGATTGATAACAACAGGTTGAACAGGCTGAGCCTGAACCTGAGGCTGAGGACCGGGTGCAGGCGTATTTGCAGCAGCCTGGACAGGAGTTCCGCACTTCATGCAGAATCTGTCACCATCATTCATGAAATTTCCACAATTAATACAATTCATTCTATATCCCCCTTTTCCGAATTGATAAGCAAATTATAGCAATAAAAAATAACTAAATAAACCAAAAGCGCTCCGTAATATCTTACGAAGCGCTTTATGATGGTGAGCCATGGGGGACTCGAACCTCCGGCCCACAGCTTAGAAGGCTGTTGCTCTATCCAGCTGAGCTAATGACCCTGGAGCGAGTGATGGGAATCGAACCCACGTGGTCAGCTTGGAAGGCTGAAGTTCTACCATTAAACTACACTCGCATGTTGGCACTTTTTCCAAGTGCCTATGTATATTACACTAACGTTTAAAAATAATCAACTAAAAATTAATTAGGAATTTTTCCTGAGAGATAAGTCTCTGAAATGAAGTAACCGTCCTGTGTCTTGTACCAAATACCATTGGATCTTGCAACAACGGTTACTGACTGGCCTCTTGTAAGAGTGCCAACCTTATCGTACTTCGTTCCGGGTCCCTTTCTAACATTAAGGAATTCACCCTTTGAAACCTTAACATAATATGTCTGAGGAGATTCAAGCTGAGTCTCGGACCAAGTCATCTCTTCTGTATTCTGCATAGGACCAGAATACTCTGTAAGTGTCGTTGTGGGCACAGTAGTTGTTGTAGTAGTCGTAATCTCAGAAGTAGACTCTGAAGTCTCTGTAGGCTCCGGCTTCTTCTTGCATGCTGCAACACCAAGGCATAAAGCGGCGACCATCATCGCTGCTACAAGTGCGGTTGTAAATCTCTTTCTGTTCACAAATATCACCTCCGCATTAAGGTTTACACAATCATTTAGATTATTATTACACACTTTACGCGTAAATATATTTAAATTTTGTTACATAATAAGCCAAAACTGAAAAAATGCAAAATTTTGTATTTCAGGCTCTGCTTATCACATCATTTTCGAGAATATAGAATGCTTCATGATCTCTGTATTCTCCATTAATATGCATATATGAGTATCTCTTCCCTTCGTAGTGAAAACCGGTACGCTTCAAAAGATTAAGAGACGGTTCATTCTCAGGTAAGACAAATGCTTCTACCCTGTGCAGTCTATATTCGTCCATAACGAAGGCAATCGCACCCTTTAAAGCTTCTGTCATATACCCTTTTCCGGTGTAACTTTCATCAAGGTGATATCCGCAGGCACAGGACATCATTCCACCATATGCAAAATTGAAAAATGAGACTCTTCCGATAATCTCGCCTGTCTCTTTCATCGTTATCCACAAAGGAACAAGAGAACCATCCAGGAAAGAATTGTAGTCATAAACTAGATATTTCTTCTGTGATGATACAGTGAAATAATCCTCAGTATGTGTCTGGGAAAATCTCTTATGGAAATCACGATTCCGGATAAGATAATCAGTTACTCTTGACGCTTCACTCCTGCGCAAGACAGCAAGCCTCAGGCGATCAGTTTCCAAAGCAAGAACTTCATTTCTCCTGCTTTTCGAAATGGTGTATCCGTCTCTTGGCATGTTAATTCAGGCTTCCTAGATCAAGTCGTCTCGGCAGAAGATTCAGTAGCGGATGTTTCAGAAGCAACCTTGCCCTTCAAAATCTGTTCTCTCGCATAAAGGCCGGACTTTGAGATCAATCCATCAGGCCAGTGAGAAGCCTTCTGATCATTGTTGTACTTGCCAGATAAGAGCATAAGAGCATTTGAATCATTATTAATAAAGCTTCCGATACCATAATTGCACCAGGAGATCTTGTTCTCTTCGAAGAACTGGCTCCACCTGTCACTTTCAAGGTAGCATACTCCGCCCTTGCTATCATTCATTGTTAAGCCCCATTCAGTAACGAAAACACAAAGTCCTGAATCGATAGCGGTCTTAATCTTATCTCTCTGCTCCTGCTTCTGATTGCCGGAAAAGAGTCTGCATCCATATGCAACATTGTCGTATTTGAGTTTTGCTTTTCCAATAGTATCAACATCAAGGCCATTACTAGGGGCACCAACGATTACGATAGCCTCAGGACTGTTTGTTCTGATTGCAGTAATTACATCAGATGCAAAAGGTGCAATGAGTTTAGTCCATTCATCCTTAACGCCCTCTTCAGGTGTTGCATCATAATTGGATACACCGTAGATAATATTGGGCGATGTAGCATAAATAGCTGAAAGTCTTGTGAAGAAATCGACTGCAGCTTTGGAATTCTCTGTAGCAGCTTCATCATAGTGAATATCCCAATCAATAATCACGTAAATACCCTGGCTGATACACATATCGCAAATCTTACAGATAGGGTCAAAATACTTATCAGGATCCTTCATGAAGGCACTGTCAGCACCGTCTCCGGTAATTGCAATTCTCAAGACATCTGAGCCCCAGTCTTCAGCAAGAGTTCTGATAATGTCACTGTTAAAGAAATCAACACAGTCATGGATTCCATATGAAGTCATTCCTTTGAGAACAACTTCTTCACCTTTGCTGTTTAAAAGACTCTTTCCCTTAATTGAAAGCTGACCATTCTTCTCTACAACACTCTCTGTAACAAGAGCAACGCTGAAAGGATCCGTAAGTTCGGGACGAATAGTTGCAGAAGTCTCAGTAGGCTCTGTCTCAGTTGTTTCAGTTGTGACAACTGTGGACGGCAAAGTCTCAGGGCCTAAATTCATAGAGCACGCTGATAACATAACCGCGCCTGATATTAATAAAACGGATGCACCGCAAATGATTTTGTTCATCAAAAATTTTCCTCTCGAAACACTTAAAATGCACTATTTTAAGGATAAGATTGTATAATCAAAAGTATTATAGAGCAAAGTATACCAAAAACTATAAATATTTAAGGTTATTTTGGTGAGAGTGTTGTATTTTTAGTAACTTTTATTCTATAATTATTTAAAGAAAAGTAAGCATTATTTAGATAGTAGGAGCAGAAGACATGGCACGCACCGACGCTTTAAAAGAAAAGATTCTTAAACTCGGTTCGAAGCACAAGCTTGGACCAATTCTTAAGTTCGTTGACAATTCAGAAGATGACGTCCGCATGACTGCAGCAATTGCTATGGGAATGTGTCCATCCTATGAGACAGGCATGGCATTGATTCCTCTTTTGCGTGACTCTTCCCCGATGGTTAGAGCCGCAGCAGCTACAGCGGCAGCTGATATACATGCAAAGCATTGCGAAGAATATGTAAAGAAACTCGCTTTTGCTGATGCTGATCCTAACGTTAGACAGGTTGCCAAAGCAGCCTTCGATAAGCTTAAGGACAGTGTAGTCTGATAAGAACAACATCATCAATAATTAAGGGCGCTTATTGAGCGCCCTTTTATTATGCCTTTTTGATATAGAAATCTTATTCTTTAATAGGTACTATCTCGTTCTTGTCCTTGAAAATATGCTTTTCAGGAATAACGCCTCTTACTCTTGAAAGAGGATATACACGACAACCCCTTCCGATTACTGTACCCGGATTAAGTACGCTCTGGCAGCCTACTTCAACGTTATCTCCAACAATTGCTGCAAACTTCTTAAGCCCAGTCTCAATAACCTCGTCACCATACTTTACGCTGACAAGAGTCTTATCTGACTTAACATTAGAAGTGATAGCACCGGCACCAAGGTGCGACTTATAACCAAGAATAGAATCACCAACATAGTTATAGTGAGGAACCTGAACATTATCACTGATGATTACATTCTTAAGTTCAGTTGAGTTACCAATAACACACTTTGAACCAATCAAAGCACTTCCTCTGATAAATGCACAGTGACGAACTTCTGTCTCAGGTCCGATGATACAAGGTCCAGCAATATAAGCCGAAGCGAAAACCTTGGCACTCTTCGCAATCCAAATCCCATCACCCTTATCTTCGTAAATCTCAGGATCAAGTGTCGGACCTAATTTGAGGATGAATTCCTTAATAAGGGGCAATGCTTCCCAAGGATACTTCTTATCTTCAAGAATAGGAGCTGCAAGTGTATGTGTTAAATCAATGAGGTCTTTTGTTTCAAACATAAAAAATTACCTTTCCACCCTGTCGCAAAACATGCATACAAGCGTCTAAGAATCTTATTTAATTAACTGCGTAAATAGTAACTGGCATTGAAGAAGGCTGCTGTCTCTCGACACGGAAATAAACATTTCTGTCTCTTGCGCTGACTTCAACCGGGAGGTTAACAATACCAACATCTGTAGTGTCGATATTATCGTAATTGATAGTAGCTACAATATCATCAGCGGTAAGGTTGTTGATGGTTCCTGCTCGTCCGACAATTTCAATATCGACATAATCCAAAGGATATCCGACTTCAACATTATCCGGAACTTCATCATCCTTATACTTACTGATAGGAACAGTAATATTCCTTGTAACAACAGGGTTCGTGATAATCTGAATATACATCCAAAGGCCAAGTGACAAGAAGAAGGACAAAACGATAAACAGAATTCTCGTTGTAGTACTTACTCTCTGAGAATTAGATGTCTCAGCTGCAACCTTAGTCCTGATGGAAATCGGTACAGCCGTCTCACCTGCAACTTCGACCTGTGTTGTAGCAACAATCGGCTCAGCAGTTGCTGATGTAGCCTTAGCCTTTACACCTGCATCAACTTCTTCCTTGCTCAAAACAGAATCAGTCTGTTCAGCAGGCTTTCCACGAAGCTTGTCAAATATTTTCTCGATGAAGTTCTTATTCTCTCCACCGAATTCCTTAACACCCAAGAGATATGAAAGATTTGCTTCAAGTTCTTTCGTAGATCTCATCTCGAAAAGTCGTCCATTAACAGCAATAGACGTCTTGCCTCTTTCCTCTGAAACAACTACCGCAACTGTATCACCCATTTCGCTCGCACCAACGGCAGCTCTGTGACGTGTTCCGAAACGCTCAAGTGAATGCATTGTTACGGAAAGCGGAACGTGGCATCTTGCTGCTACAATTCTTCCGTCTCTGATAAGGAGTCCACCATCATGCATCGGTGAACCTTTATAGAAAATGCTCTGCAAAACAGAACTTGTTACTTCTGAATCGAAAGCGACAACATTTTCCTGAGAAAAGAGTTCATCAAGCTTGGTGTTTCTCTCAATAAGGATGAGAGCACCGGTATAAGTTCTTGACATTTCTTTGCAGGCAGAACTGATTTCCTTGATGAAGGAGTTCAATTCTTCCCTGGTCATCTTCGCTTCACTGTGTCTGAACGGATTAGTCGCACTTGAAGTTCTAAGACCTACCGTCTCCAAAGCTCTTCTTAATTCAGGCTGGAAAAGCACTACAAAGAGAATCGCAACGATATAAAGCAATCGGTTAAACAGGAAGCCGACCATGTCGAGTCCGATAAGACCACAAAAAGCAACGAAAACCAAGACGAAAACGATACCCTTAATAAGTTGCCATGCTCTTGTCTGTCTGATGAACATGAGAATCGTATAGAAAAGGAACGTTACAAGGGCAATATCAATCGTGTACCTTATGAAATCCCAAAGGCTACCGAAAAAGAGCGTGCCCCTATCAAGGCTGTTAAAAAGCTCGCCCAAAAATTCAAATATCTGGCTAATGATTGATGTATTAGACATCGTCTATGCCCTCGTATTAATGCTTATCTAAATTAGTATAACATAAGCACCAATTATAAATACAAAGTAATTTTGAATGAGATTAAGAAAACTACATTTCAGCTTTTGAGGATTCGGAAACATCAGAAGGATCAGTAAAATATGTCTGCCTTGTAGCTTCCTTCTTATATTCCTCATATGCTGCCGGAGTCATTCCCTTATCAGAGCCTTTTAACAAAGCTTCAAGAACAATGAATGCCACGCAGTTAATTCTAATCTGGAGTCTGTCACCGGTGCAGTCGATCTCACCGTCTTCATTTCGATCAATATCCTCTGTCACAAGCAGAGAATCAAGGAAATATGTACAATCAGAAGGAGTTCTTCTGACTTTTCCTCCAAAATCCTGAATAGTCAGGTTCTTAGTCTCCTTCATCTGATCCAAAGACGAATAGTTATAGTCGTAACTCTCGAAATAAACAATCGGTATTGCTCTGTTATCAAATGGCATGTAGTCAGAAATCGTCTTTGGAAGTTCATTGAAAATATCTTTGTAGCCATCTTCATTAACATCGAACTTCAAGCCTGACTCATTGTAATAAAGATCAAACCTGTAGTTTGTATAAAGAGGATTTGCAAAGCATACGTCATAAGCCTGATAGAGCTTTCTTCTCATTTCATATTTCTTATTCGGCATAAGAGACTTAAATCCTGAAGAAGCATAAACTTTATCACCTGCATAAAGGCTGTCGATATCGTACATAACATCGATATCAGACAGTTCATCAAGACTTAATGTCTTACAGAAAGCCTCTGCTCCGGCCTGATCGTCAGTACCGGCACCAAAGAATATAAACCAGACATCATATGAAACATCCTTATAATTCTTGAATGCATTAAGAGCCGTAAGAACACAAGCTGTACCAGAAGCATTATCAGATATACCGTCGAAAACATACTTCGGACGCTCTGTAGGCTCTGCCTCAGGATCCTCGTTCTTTTTATCGTCCTTCTTCTCATCTTCCTTGGGAGCATACTCAGGAAGCATTGAAGCATCGTAATGAGCACCAATTACCGCAACCTTGTGCTCAATCTGATATGTGCCGTCAGCCTGAAGGCAATAAAAACCTGTGCCGGGTACCTTAACAATATAGTTAGCAGAACTACCAACCTCTTCTTTTTCAAAAGTTTGGACTTCTACTTTGTAACCCATCTCTTTGATTTTTGCTTCAATATAAGCTCCTGTTGCTGCCTCACCCTCAGAGTAGGCACTTCTGTCAGGGAATTTTTCTGCGATTTCCCTGGCAATATCAGAGCCATATGAGCCGTAATCTGCAGCTTTTCCCTTGTCGACAGTATCCTTCTTCTTGCATGAAGCAAGCATAAAAGGCTGTGTCAAAACAGCAAAGCAAATAGTCGCAGATATAAGTTTTCTTAAAAATTTCCTGTTCATAACTCGCTATTATACATTAAGCTTCTTCATCTTTTGAGGCAACTTGAGAAGAGCCTGGTGTAATTCTCTTAAGTCTTTCCTCTAAAACAGCAAGAGCTTCTTCAGTTGAAGGATTCTTGATCGCCCAACTACCCTTTCCGTCTTTTTCCTCATAACATACAAGAGGCTTTTCATAGAAAGAACCCTTCCTATAAGAATCCTTAAGTGAATTCATAATCGCATTAAAGCTTACACCCTTAAGTTCAGTCGGGAGATCAAGCTTGAGATAGATTGCAGCAAATGCAGCCTTCGCCTTTTCGGGAATTGTAGCGAAAAGGCTTAACGCCAAAGCTTCGCCTTCCGAATAGTTCATAAATCTGAAGTAACCTTCAATGGCTTCAGAAAGTTCTCCACCCAAACCAAGAAGCAAAGGATTCTTTTTATCAATTGAAGCCCTTGCAGCATATACACGGTTCAGGAAAAGTCTGAGATTTGTAGGACCGGCATCAGACATCTCAATAAGTTCAGTCAAAAGTCCGAAATCAGAAAGGATTGCATATCTGATTATCTGTGAATAGCCATTGGGAATGTACTTCTTGGGAACCGTCTTAAGGAAAGTAGGATCAACAAATACTGCTGTCTGAGAAATCGCAATAGATGCTGTATTCTTACGGCTACCTGAGTTCAGATATGCTCTGTCAGCACAGCACGTCTCAGCCATTGAAGAAAGAGTCGTCGGGACAGCGATATAACGTGATTTTCCGGTATAAAGAGCCGCAGCAAATGAAGCAATATCAAGAACTGAACCTCCGCCGAATGCGATAATCCAGTCGTCGCAATTAAGCCCACACTCATTAAGCTCTTTGATGACATTATTTACCTGAGAAAGATTCTTTGCCTGCTCACCTTCATCTACAGTGATGAGGTATGTCTTAATGTTTCTCAGGACGAACTGCTTCTCAAAAGCATTGTAATAATAGGCGCTGATCTGTCTGTCAGAGATAATCGCTGCCTTGATCTCGTGGTCTCCTAAGTCCCTGTTGCCGTACTGCTCGAGAATAAAACCCGCAACAAATTCTTCGGCAATACCGTTTCCGGTAAAGCAGTCATAGCTTCGGTTGCAATCAAGTCTGTCCAAGCTTTTAAGGCTCCTTTCGGTCTCATAATCAATTTGTATATTAACACAAAAGTGATAAAATAAACGCTCAGAGTATATTAATAGAGGTTTACTATGAAAATAAGAACAAGATTCGCACCCAGTCCCACAGGATTTATGCATGTCGGAAATCTCCGTACTGCTCTTTACGAGTTCCTTACTGCTAAGCATGAAGACGGTACTTTTGTATTGAGAATTGAAGATACTGACCGTGAACGTTTTGTTGAAGGTGCGACTCAGGTTATCTACGATACCATGAAGCTCGCAGGCCTTAGTCACGATGAAGGTCCGGACATCGGCGGTGAATATGGCCCTTATGTTCAGAGCGAAAGACTTTCCATGTATAAGCCTTATGCTGAAAAGCTCGTTGAAGATGGCAAAGCATACAGATGCTTCTGCACCAAAGAGCGTCTTGAGGCTTTGAAGGAGAACGCTCCGGAAGGCACAGGTTACGATCGTCACTGCAGAGATTTGTCCGCTGAAGAGATCCAGAAGAATCTTGATGCCGGTATGCCCTATGTCATCCGTCAGAAGATGCCTTTGACAGGTGCTACTTCTTACCATGACTTGGTTTACGGAGATATCACGTTCCCTAACGAAGATCTTGACGATCAGGTATTGATCAAGACTGATGGCTTCCCTACATACAATTTTGCTAACGTTATCGATGACCATACCATGGGTATCACTCACGTAGTAAGAGGTAGTGAATATCTTTCATCAACACCTAAGTACAATCTTCTCTACAACGCTTTCGGTTGGGAGATTCCTACATATATCCACCTTCCTCTCATCATGGGTAAATCTGTAGACGAAGAAGGCAAAGAGGTTATCTCCAAGCTTTCAAAGCGCCATGGTTCTACAGGATTCATGGATCTCATTAACGAAGGATACCTCCCTGAGGCAATCATCAACTATATTGCACTCTTAGGCTGGGCTCCTAAGGACACAAGAGAGATTTTCTCATTACAGGAACTTATCGAAGCATTCGACATCAACGGCATCTCTAAGTCTCCTGCAGTCTTCGACTACGATAAGCTCTCTTGGGTCAACCAGGAGCACATCAAGGTAATGACAGATGAAGAGTTCTTAGAGCACGCTAAGCCCTTCTACGACGAAGCAGGCGTTGATTCTTCCTGCTACGAGCTTTTAGCAGAGCTTTTGAAGCCCAGATGCGCTAAGTTCAACGAGATAACAGAAAAGCTCTCCTTCATCAAGGAATACGGCGATTTCGACCTTGCTCTTTTCGAGCACAAAAAGAGTAAGTCCACATTGGAATCTTCCAAGCAAATGCTTGAGAAGTCTATTCCTGTTCTTGAGACACTCGATTGGAACAGAGATGCAATCACAGAAGCAATGAAGACTCTTGCTGAGAGCCTCGAAGTTAAGAACTCCGTTGTTATGTGGCCTGTAAGAATCGCAGCTGCAGGTGTTGCAGTAACTCCTGGCGGATGCGCAGAGGTAATGATGCTCCTCGGCAAGGATGAATCACTCCGCAGAATCAAATACGCATATTCAAGACTTTAATATTGGAGAATACTAGATATGGCTGAAAGCAAGAATTTTATCGAGCAGATCATTGATGAAGAGCTCAAAGAAGGCGGAAGAGTTTACGGTAAGAAGATTCATACCAGATTCCCGCCCGAACCTAACGGATATCTTCACATCGGACACGCAAAGGCTTTGGAAATCGACTTCGGCATCGCTGAAGAGTATAACGGACTTTGCAACCTTCGTATGGACGACACAAACCCTACAAAGGAAGACGAAGAATTCGTTGACGCTATCAAAGAAGACATCAAGTGGTTGGGCCACGATTGGGATGACAGATTCTACTATGCTTCCGAGTATTTCGAGAAGATGTATGGCTTCGCAATCGAGCTCATCGAAAAAGGCCTTGCATATGTTTGCGAGCTTACTCCCGATCAGATGCACGAAATGAGAGGCGATACAAAGACTCCTGCAGTCTCCCCTTTCCGTGACAGACCTATCGAAGAAAGCCTTGACCTCTTTAAGAGAATGAGAGCCGGTGAATTTGAAGACGGAAAGATGACTTTGCGCGCAAAGATCGATCTTGCATCAGGCAATTTCAACATGAGAGATCCTGTTATCTACAGAATCAATCGTCTTCCCCACCACAGAACAGGTAATGAATGGTGCATCTACCCTATGTACGACTTCGCACACCCTATCGAAGACGCATTGGAAGGCATCACACATTCACTCTGCTCTTTGGAGTTCGAATCACACAGACCTTTGTATGACTGGGTTGTAAATAACATTTCTGTTGAATGCAAGCCTCGTCAGATCGAGTTCGCAAGACTTGGCATTACACATACAGTTCTTTCCAAGAGAAAGCTTCGTGCCATGATCGAAGCAGGCATTGTTTCCGGTTGGGACGATCCCAGAATGCCTACTCTCTGTGGTCTTAGAAGAAGAGGCTACACACCTGCTTCTATCCACAACTTCAGCGCACGTAACGGTGTAGCGAAAGTTAACTCTGTAGTTGACTTCGCATTCCTTGAGTACTGCCTCCGTGAAGACCTGAACGATCACGCTCAGAGAGCAATGGCAGTTCTTAAGCCTATTAAGCTCATCATCGACAACTATCCTGAGGGTGTTTCTGAAGAATTCGATATCGAGAACAATCCTAAGGATGAGAATGCCGGCACACGTAAGGTATCCTTCTCAAGAGAAGTATGGATCGAATCTGAAGACTTCATGGAAGTTCCTGCTCCCAAGTATTTCAGACTCTTCCCTGGCAACGAAGTTCGTCTTAAGTCTGCTTATGTTGTTAAGTGTGTATCCTGTGATCACGATGCTGATGGCAATGTTACAGCTGTTCACTGCACATACGATCCTGAATCAAGAGGCGGCAATACAACTGACGGACGTAAGATCAAGTCTACAATCCACTGGGTTGACGCTCTTAACTGCGTTGATGGTGAAATCAGACTCTACGACAGACTTTTCACAACAGAGCAGCCTGACCTTGCTGATTGCAACTACCTCGACTTCATCAATCCTGATTCATTAGAAGTAATCAAGGGTGCAAAGCTCGAAAAGTTCCTCGCTGATACAAAGCCTTCTGACAGATTCCAGTTCTTAAGAACAGGTTACTTCTGCGCTGATTCCAAGGATTCAACAGCAGATCATCTTGTCTTCAACAGAGCAGTTTCTTTGAAGGACAGCTACAAACCCGAGTGATTGCAGTCAGTTCGCTCGCACAAATAAACTAAACAGAAGGCATTCACCTTACGCTTGTCAAAAGCATCGTGAATGCCTTTTTTGTATAGTTGCGGCTGTCAAAATTAATGCTTCCTTCTTTATTGATGCACATCGAAATAACGCCTGTGATTGATGACCACAGCATAATTGCAGCTGCACTCAAATCGAGATCGTTGATGACTCTCCCATCCTGCTTCCCACCTTCGAGAAATCTTTCAATTTCAGCAAGTATGTCTAGCATTGCAGCTTTAAGCCTTCTGTACAGTTGCTGATCATCATCTATCGGGAAATTGCCAAGTGTCGCATTGCAGGAAAACGGATGCACTGTGAAAAGCTCTTCTATAGCAAAACAAAAATCGAAAAACTTCTCTTCAAAACATTTATTGCCAGTGAGAGTTTCCTTGGCGATGTCGCGCATTTTTTCAAGATATTTGCATGCCAGCGAATCCTTAATGAATTCCTTACTCTTGAAGCAAGCATATATCGTGGTCTTAGAGATGCCAGTAACATAAGCAATCTCATCCATGGTCGTTGCTTCATATCCCTTTTCCTCGAAAAGTTCTTCGGCAGCCATCAACACACTTAAATTATGAATCTCGGCTAATCTTTCCTTAAGAGGTTTGCGTTTGAGCATACTAAGCCTCCTATAATAAATTTGTATTCAAAATTCGGGACATCAGGCGCCCTATTTTTGAACTCTTAGTTCAGAAATTGTACTGTCAGTTCAAAAATAGTGAAAGAACAAACCAACGAAGAATAAAATATTGAGACAAGTCGCATCGCCCAACAAAAAGAAAATCCCTAAAATTGAACTGTCAGTTCAAAATTAGGGATAACAAAATCACTGATTTTAAATAAATTAATATCCAGCCAAAAATGCCTTTGTTCTTTCCTGCTGTGGATTTGTAACGAGATCATATGCGGGGCCTTCTTCGACGATGACACCGCCGTCCATGAAGACAATCTTATCTGCTACATCTCTTGCGAAACTCATCTCGTGAGTAACAATAACCATTGTCATCTTCTCTTTTGCAAGTTCCTTGATTACTTTCAAAACGCCCTTTGTAAGCTCAGGATCCAATGCCGATGTAGGCTCGTCGAAAAAGATGATCTCAGGATTAGTTGCGAGAGCTCTGGCAATTGAAACTCTCTGCTGCTGGCCACCGGAAAGATTACAAGGATAAGAATCTGCCTTAGCAACAAGATCCATCTTTGAAAGAAGCTCATCGCAAATGGCATTTGCCTCTTCCTTGCTCTTCTTATGTACGTGAATCAAAGCTTCAGTGATATTTCTTCTTACGGAGAAATGCGGGAAAAGATTGAAGTTCTGGAAAACGAGGCCAAACTTGGATCTTATCTCCTTTTCGAGCTTTTTGTCGCAATATACAGCACGTCCGTTTACATCATCACAGAGGACATCGCCACCAATGACGATCTTGCCTTTTTCAACTGTCTCCAAAGTCGTTGCACAACGAAGAAGTGTAGATTTACCACCACCGGAAGGACCAATGACAGCTACGACTTCGCCGCGCATAACATCCATGTTGATACCCTTCAAGACCTCCAGTTTACCGAAGGACTTGTGTATGCCTTTCATCTCAAGAACGATGTCATTATTTGTGTCAGACATTAGGCTTTCCTCCCTTACGAATAGTAAGACATGGATTTCTCCACGCGGTTCAATATAGTCTCAACTGTCAGGTTCATAATGTAATAGAACGCACCGACTACGATGAAAGGTACAACTGATACCTGAGCAGCAGCTGCGGCTTTCGCGTTAGTAAACATCTCTGCAACAGAAAGAACCTGTGCAAGAGAAGTATCCTTAACAAGAGTGATGATCTCATTTGATACAGAAGGAAGAACTCTCTTAACTACCTGAGGGAGAATGATCTTGAAGTAAGTCTGCATTTTCGAGAAACCAAGAACAGTAGCTGCTTCGTACTGGCCCTTTGCCATTGACTGAATTCCGCCTCTGAATATTTCTGCGAAATAAGCTGCGTAATTCAAAGAGAAAGCGATGATCGTAGCAATGAATCTGTAGTTGAAAGGTCCGATCTGGATACTTCCAAGGTTAACGCCGAAAATATAATAAGGTCCGAAGTAAACCAAAAGGAGCTGAAGCATAAGAGGCGTACCTCTTAAGATTGAAATATAAACTCTGAAGATAGCCGATACGACTAAAAGTTTTGACATTCTTCCCCTTGCGACTAAAAGTCCAAGCGGGATAGAAAATACAACTGTGAAGAAAAAGATTCCGAATGTATAACCGAATCCCTGTCCTAATTGAATAATTGTTGACTTCAGCATCTCCATTGAAATCAGCCCCTCACTATTTCATACTCGGTTATTGTAACATAAAAAAGGCTGTCACTATATAGCGACAGCCTTTGTCATTAATCTGGTCGAAAAATTATTTTCCGAGAATTGTAACGTCAGCACCAAACCACTTTTCAGAGATCTTTGCCATTGTTCCGTCAGCAGCCATCTCATCCATAACCTTCTGAACTTCATCACGGAGAGCTGTATTTCCCTTGTAGAAACCAACACCGTACTCCTCAGAAGCAACTGCATCGTCAAGAACCTTGAAAGCCTTGCCGGATGTCTGAATCTCATAACGAGCTACGATCTCATCCATTACGATTGCATCAATGCTGCCCATCTCGAGCTCCATCATGGAATTGAGGTAAGAATCCATCTCAACGAGCTCACCGAAAGTAGCCTTGAGAGTAGGATTGTCATTAACAGCTGCCAAAGCAGAAGAATCCTTCTGAACTGCAACCTTCTTACCAGCGAGGTCATCGAGAGAAGCAATCTCAGAATCATTCTTAACTACTACTACCTGATTGTTAGCCATATAAGGCTTTGACCATGTATAGCCATCTTCTCTGCCGCTGATTGTGAATCCGTTCCAGATGCAGTCAACATTACCTGTCTTGAGCTCCTGATCCTTGGAATCCCAGTTAATAGGCTGAGCTACAAACTCACGACCCATACGCTTTGCAGCTTCCTTAGCAAGATCCAAGTCGAAACCTGCATAAGATCCGTCTGTATCAACGAATCCCATAGGCGGGAAATCCTGATCGAAACCAACAATGAACTTCTTTGTGTCCTTAGTGCCGCAACCTGCGAAACCAAGTGCCATAGTAACAACAGCCATAACTGATGCTACAACCTTCTTCATAACCATAAACACTTCCTCCAATGGTTTTATGATTTATTTAGTGCCGAAAATTCGGTCACCCGCATCTCCCAAACCAGGGAGAATATACGCATGATCATTAAGCTCTCTGTCAACGTTACCGACATAGATCTCGATATCCGGATGAGCTTTTGCAAGTCTCTCAATACCAACAGGTGCAGCAATGATGCACATGAACTTAATATTCTTACCGCCATGAGCCTTGATGGAATTAATAGCATCTACAGCAGAACCACCTGTAGCGAGCATAGGATCAACAACAAGAATAAGACGCTGATCGATAGGATCAGGGAGCTTGCAGTAATAATCGTGGGGCTCGTGTGTCTCAGGATCTCTGTAAAGACCGATATGACCAATCTTAGCAAGAGGAGTGAGCGCTTCAACACCGGGTACCATACCAAGGCCGGCACGAAGGATAGGTACGATTGCAAGCTTCTTACCATCGATCATGGGAGTCATTGTCTTTTCAAGAGGTGTCTGAACTTCAACATCCCTCAAAGGAAGATCTCTCAATGCCTCATAACCTTCAAGAGTAGCAATCTCCTCAACGAGGTGTCTGAACTCATAAGTACCTGTTGAAGTCTTTCTCAAAAGAGAAATCTTGTGCTTAATGAGCGGATGATCCATTTCATGAACGTTTGCAAAATCCTTGTACTGCATACATACTCTCCTTCTTCTTAAGTCTGAAGACTCTTTTAGAGCCACCTTGCACTATTTTAGTTGAATGAATTATTAAGTCAATAAAAGCAGCATGACTTTGGGAATATTACAGACAAATTACAAAAATAGTGTTTGAATTTGTATAAGAGTGATATTATTAATAAAATCCACATACAATCGGAGGCATTGTTATGAGTAAATCCACTCTTCAGGATGGTGCGATCTACGATGCGAAAACATTAGGTGCCGGCCGTGTCGTTGTACTCGGTTTCCAGCACATGTTCGCTATGTTTGGATCTACTGTCCTTGTACCTGCACTCACTGGTCTTTCAGTGTCTGCTACACTTCTTTTCGCAGGATTGGGAACACTCCTTTTCCACTTGCTCTCTAAGAGAAAGGTGCCTGCATTCTTAGGTTCATCCTTCGCATTCCTTGCAGGATACTTCGCTTTGGCACCTAACGGTGAGCGTGAACTCTTGCCTTATGCATGCTTCGGCGTTGCACTCGCAGGTCTCGTTTATCTCCTCTTGGCAGGACTTATCAAGTTATTCGGTGCAAACCGCGTAATGAAGTTCTTCCCGCCTATCGTTACAGGACCTATCATCATCGCTATCGGTCTTTGTCTCTCAGCTACAGCTATTAACAGCTGTTCCACAAACTGGATCGTTGCAATCGTTGCTATCCTCATTATCATCGTCTGCAACATCTGGGGTAAGGGCATGATCAAGATTATCCCTATTCTCCTTGGTGTAGTTGGTGCTTATGTTCTCTGCATCATCCTTACAGCAACACCTGCTTCTTCACTCGTTGACCTCAACGCAGCACTTGCAGGAACTGAAGGTTATGTTCCTAACATGGTTCACTGCATCGGTGGAAACGCTAACTTCCAGCTTTTCACACAGGCAAGCATCGACAACATTAAGAATGCAGCTTGGATCGGTCTTCCTTTCCAGTACAATGACACGGTATTCTCAATCTTCACAAATGGTAAGGCTGACAGTGGTCTTCTCATCACAGCAGTTGCTACTATCGTTCCTATCTCACTTGCTACAATCGTTGAGCACATCGGTGATATCTCCGCTATCTCTTCAACAGTTGGTTCCAACTTCATCAAGGATCCCGGACTTCACAGAACACTCATGGGTGACGGTCTTGCTACAACACTCGCTTCCCTCTTCGGTGCTCCTGCTAACACAACATACGGTGAGAACACAGGCGTTCTTACACTCTCCAAGGTTTTCGATCCTATGGTAGTAAGACTCGCTGCTGTATTCGCAATTGTTTTCTCCTTCTCACCTAAGCTTGCAGCTTGCATCTCCGCTATCCCTACACCTGTAGTTGGCGGTATCTCACTCGTTCTTTACGGAATGATCTCCGCTGTCGGTGTAAGAAACGTTGTTGAGAACAAGATTGACTTCGGTAAGGCAAGAAATGTCATCATCGCAGCAATCATCCTCGTTCTCTCCATCGGTATCGCATACAGCGCTGCTGGTGCTATTGTTATCCCGATTAACGCAAGCATCACAATCTCACTTTCCGGTCTTGCAGTTGGTTCACTCGTTGGTATCATCCTCAACGCAGTTCTTCCTGGAAAAGATTATGTTTTCGAGGAAGACGCAAAGGATGCTCCCGCAAAGAAAGATGGCAAGAAGAAGTAAGATTCTTTATATCCAGTAAAACAAAGGGTTGTCTCAATCGAGGCAACCCTTTTATTTTGAATTGATAATAAAATCAAATGAATAACAATAGTGCGATTCCGCTTACTTCAAGCAGGATTACTACTCCAAGTAGAAGGATATACGTCTTAAGACGATTGACATCCACTATCTGGAAACCAGGCTTCTTAACAGGTTTTTCCAAAGTCTCTACACCACTGAATGCATCTGCGATGTAATCGGATGAAGCCGCCTTGTCTTCTTCAGCAATATAGATCTGCTCTTCAGGCTCAGCAATAGGCTTAACAGGCTCTTTAATCTTGGCCCTGACTTCAGTTGTATCAAGTTCAGGCACGAAAACCTTGCTTTCAGGCTTAGGCGCACCTGTTCTAACGGCAACGACCTTAGGCTTTACTTCGCCCTTTAAAAGCGCAGAATCTTCGAAAGGTGCCATAGCATTAGCGGATTCTTCTGTAAAAGATGGCGTATCTGAATCTCTGTAATATCCTCTGTTAGCATCTTCGTAATGGACATTAACATCTACTCTTGTTCTTCTGTCCATTGGAATATGGCGGTCGGGGTTAAGTCTTCCCGGTCGTTCATAAAGAGGCAACTGACTAGTGCTCTTATTTAAGGATGTATTTTCTTCTTCAGCCATCTCGTGCATTATACCATACGACGAATACGTCTTACTCTGAAGCCTTCACAAAGCCGTCATCGTCAAGGATAAGAAGTTCCTGCCTGATTGAATAATCAACGGCACGTTTTCCGAGCATATAGTTATCCGAATCAGTGGGGACTCTTGTAAATCCCATTGCTTTAGCTGTCTCAACGATAAGGTTTTCATAAGGCATGCCATACTGAGCTTTTGCAAGATACTTTGACGCACAAGCAGCTTCCTGAACAGGAATATCACATGCCTTTCTGGGCTTCTCCCCTTCTGCCGGCACTCTGAAATAGTCCATTACCTTTCCCAGCTCAGTACCGTCTTTCCAGACAAAAATAACTTCCTCATCATCGTCTTCTGATGCTAAATCCAGTCTCTGATTGGTGTACTGAATATTAGAAAGCTTCGCAACACGATTCATAAGATCTGAAAAACGCTTTTTAAGGTTCGGCGTCATTCTTTCGATTCCAACAGAAGCTAAAAGAGTTTTTGCAATTAGCTCTTTACTGATTGGCGATTCCTGCTCGATTATGGACATAATCTGATCTTGCAGAAAATCTGTATTACGCGCATCACAAAATGCTTCAGCAGTCAGAGATTTGCCACTAATATGTGCTGTTTTGTAGATGACTCTGGGACAGACCTGTTCTACATCGTCAGTTTTTTTTTGAGCCTGCGCTTCAGATTCGCTTACTTCTTCGTTAGATTCTGGTTCAGAAACTGATGCTTCCGGTTCTTCCGTTGAATCGTCTTCAGGCTTATTTGTGCCATTAATTATTCCAACGAGCTTCTCGAAAACAGCATCAGGATTCTCCCACCATTCGATAGACCAAACTCTTGCGATGTTCCATCCAAATCCCTTGAGCATTGAGATCTGAGATACTTCTCTTGACGTTGTAGTACCGGAAGAAGCATATACAGGTCCATCAAGAAGGATACCAAGACAATATGTACCATCCTTTTCAGGAGATACAACGCCGATATCGATCTTAAAGCCTGACTTACCGACACCCTTTTCGGTATTAAATCCGATTGCGTTAAATCTTGCACAGATATCGTCGGCAATTCCGGTGAAATCCTTATTACGATCGATAAGAGGTGTGCCGGAACCGTCAGATGAGCTTCCTGTAGAAGCGATATCCTGATCCCAAACGGTGCTACCGGCTGCATACTGAAGGAATCTCTTAAATGATTTAACACCTTCTGATGCTGTATCACCAATTCTGATTTCTTCAGCTGCCATAGATGCAAATACTTTCATCTCGATTCTGGATCGTGTAACAGCAACATTAAGTCTTCTCCAGCCACCGTCTCTGTTCAACGGACCGAAGTTCATAATGAGCTTGCCTGTCTCATCCTTACCATAGCCTACGGAGAACAAGATAACATCACGTTCATCACCCTGGACATTTTCGAGGTTCTTTACGAATATAGGCTCTTCACTTCCGAATGCCCATTTCTCAAGAACTGCGTCCTTGCTTGCAGCGAGATCCAACATATCTTCGATGAGTGTCTGTTGCTGGATATTGAATGTAACTACACCTACACTGTACTTGGAAAGAACAGGATCATGAGCACGCATGCAGATCTCATCGATAACAGCCTGAGCCTCAATCTTGTTGGTTCTTGAATTACCGGAATCGAAAGTACCGCCACAATCAACCATTGTAACCTTGGATACTCTGTCATCAGGAGACGGGAATGTATAAAGCTTACCTTCATAGAAAGACTTATTGGAGAAAGTAATAAGACTCTCATGACGGCTTCTGTAGTGCCATGCAAGGAACATCTGAGGCATAGAAATTGCAAGACAGTCATCAAGAATGCTTTCAAGATCATCAGTCTCAAAATCTTCTACTTCTGTAGTCTGTTCCATAAAGAATGACGTAGGAGGCATCTGCTTGGGGTCACCAACGATTACGGCTTCCTTACCTCTTGCGATAACACCAATAGCCTTACTTGTAGGAAGCTGTGAAGCCTCGTCGAAAACAACAATATCGAACATTCCGCACTTTTCAGGATCAAGATACTGAGCGCATGAAAGAGGGCTCATAAGAACACATGGGCAAAGCTTCAGAATGAGGTCTCCTACCTGAGTAAACAAGGTTCTGATAGATACGCCTCTTCCGCCTGACTTAATTGCATGCTGCAAAATACCAAGAGCTGATGATACATTTGCTTCGTGAGTGATATCAGGAAGATTCTTCGCAATTCGCAAATAGATTTCCTGTCTTGTAAGCTTTTCGAATTCGTCGTTAAGCTTTGACAATTCACTAATTCTCTGCTCGAAAACAAGACCTGAGAAAGTCCTCAATACATCAGCATTGTCGATGATGAGACCAACTAACACCTTGCTATAGCCCTTACGGAATGAACCAATAAGGTCTTTTCCGGAAATTACACCATCGCTATATGCATCAACAAGATTATCGATCTTATAAGTTCTGCACTTGGAAGACATGAGATTAAACTGCATACGGTCTCTTAAGTAATCACTGTCTGCCTTAAGAGTAACTGCCATCTGCTTCTTTGCATCAAGTGAAGACGCTAATGGCTCAAATGCACCACACTCAAAGCCGTATGTGCTATTAAGTGCCTCATAAGTATTCTTATAGTCTTCACTCTTCATTCCGAATGCGGCTGCAGCTTCAGTAATCATGACATCACTGCTTCCGACGAGCTTTCTTACTGATCCGATAGGATCAAATGAAGACATCTCAGTAAACAATGCATGTGCATTCTCATTGAGTGCTTCTACAGCTGCGATATCAAATCCAGGGAAAACTACACCGGGATTATAGAGCTCGCCAAGATAGCCTCTTGCAGAAGCGATAAAGGCCATCGCATTCTGAATAGAGTTCTTATAGTCTGCAAGGAGTTTAAAGTCCTGCTCAAGAACTTCTTTACGGTTACCCTTAAGATCGTAAGCCTTAACCTTTTTATAAACGTTATTCTCGGCCATTCCTCTCAAGAGTGCATTCTTAGCTTTTGCTGTAACAATCTCACTTAAGAGTGCAGCACCATCCAGATCAAGAAAACCCGGCTGATATACAGTAAGAATCGCATCACGCTTAGCAACAGCATCCTTAACGCTTACAAGCATATCCTTTATTGAAAGATATGCCGCCTCTGTATCATCACAGCAGATATATCCCTTAGGAAGATTGAGCGCCTTGAGTCTGGAGATCAGTGCGCTGACCTGACTAAGACCTGAAATTCTTCCAAGAGTACCGGGTTCACCGGGAACACGACAGTTGTTAGCAACAAGAAGGTTATCGTAGATTTCAACGCTTGATGCAAACTCATCGAAAGCTCTGACAAAAGAATCAACCAGGATAGGAAGATTATTCTTAGCTTCCTGTGAATATCTTGAGGATTTTACAAAAGGAAGCTTACCCTGAAGATTTGTTGAAGAAGCAATAAGTTCACCTAATGAACTCTCAATCTCATTTGCTCTGTCAAAAGTAATCTCGTTAAGGAAACCCTCATCAAAAGAACCACAATCAGGGAAAGCCTGATTTGAGAAATAGATATTGATGAGTTCATAAAGTGACAAACCACAGCCACGAGTTGTATGAAGCGCATCAACATACTTATCGAGTTCTTTTCTCTTATTTGCGATATCTTCCAAGGCCTTGTCATAATCGCCGGACCCCTTTGCTTTAAGGCTTACTTCACTGGCAACCTTAAGCTGGTCCAAAACATAGCTCTTACGAACCTTGTTGGAATGGAGCTCAAGACAGAAAGGTGCGACACCGATCTTCTCAAGTCTCTTATAAACGACATCAAGAGCAGCCTTCTTCTCAGACGCGAAAAGGACCTTCTTACCATTTGCAAGGCAATTAGCAATTATCGAAGTAATTGTCTGGGACTTACCTGTACCCGGAGGGCCATGAAGAACAAAGCTCTCTCCTTCACCTGCGCACTTAATTGCAGCAAGCTGAGAAGCGTCTGCAACGATAGGAAGATAAACATCTTCTTCAGGAACTTTTCCGGTCGATGAAATATCTTTAGCTTCCCATTCGAGCTTTCCTTCGATAAGACTCTTAACGATCTTGTTCTTTGAAATCTCATCTCTGTGGCTATGCATATCGTTCCACATAACGAATTGTGAGAATGAGAAAAGGCCCAATACACATGCAGGAATAACTTCCCACTTCAATGGCATTACAATTTCCTGAACCTGATCGAAAATAGCCTTAACATCAACACCGGACTCATCTCTGGGAAGTTCATGCTTATATGCATCAAACTCGATACCGAAGTCCTGTCTGAGTTTCTCTGATACAGTGACGTTGAACTGAGTATCTTCGTCTCTCTTTCTCATCGTATACTTGATTCCGAACTTCTTAACAAGTTCAACAGGAATCAAAAGGATTGGCGCATAGCAGGGATCCTTCTTATCTTTCTCGAACCACTTGAGGAAGCCACAAGCAAGGTACAAAGTATTCGCACCATTTTCTTCCATAGAAGCCTTGGCGCCTCTGTAAAGATTCTTAAGATTATTTTCAAGAACAGCAGGAGTAACAGAAGAAACTAATGTCCCTTTCTCATACTGGTTCTTGATATAAGTCTCAAATTCAGAAATCTCGGGAAGATCTTCAATCGTATAATCCTTGGCAGGGATCTCAGCCTTCTTTATTTTCTTGGTAACTTTTGAAGCAGGCTTAGCTTCTTTTGCCTTTTCCTTTACAGGCTTTTCGCCATCCTTAGGAGCAGTTGTTTCTTCGGAAGATTCTTCAGGCTTAGCCTCAGATTCGTCATTTGCCTTAGCTTCAGCCTCAGCTTTCAACTCGTCAATGGTTTTAACACTGTCAGGGAGTTCCTTTGGACCTTCAGGTGCTGATGCATCTTCAGGCACTTCAACATCTTCAACATCAACTGCTACTACATCACCTCTCGAAATAATCGAGAAGCCCTTGCTCTTTTCCTGAGCAATATAATCTTCAATCTGTGCACAATCGGGCACAAAAAGCGGGATAGCAGTACCTTTAATTTTGAGATTAAGAAGTGAATTACGTGTGCTTAAATCGAGGAGTTTTCTCTCCCACATATCGAATTTGACGTTACTTCGTTCAACATTGAGTTCACCCATAAGTGAATCCTCCGGATGCGTTTTGCGTTTTTCAAATTCAATTATATATTATTTTAATTAATTTGAATTAAGCCTTTTTCTAAGTTCTTTATAATCCGGCACAATTTCAGCCACAATTTTCCAGAATCTCGCTGAATGATTTGGTTCAATGAAGTGTGAGAATTCATGAACAACTACATATCTAATGAGTTCCCTGTCCTTCTCGAAAAGTCTGTAGCTGAATTTTAATTCGCCTCTTTTTGCGAAACATTCACCCCAGAAAGATTTATACTCACCAAGTGTAATCTTTTTCGGCATGGAGACGCCGCGCCTCTCAAAAAGCGGATACATCTCATTGCACAAATCGACAATGACACTTTTAAGGACACTCCTTCTCCACTTTTCAAAAGTCATGTATTTTGATCGATAATCGGAAGGTTCTTTTACTGCAAGCTTTATAACTCCGGCTTCTTCGGAACAGATATTCCTTGAACCCTGCACTACATTTAAGACACATTGTCTTCCAAAAACACTGAAAATCTCACCATCAACAAACTGCCTGGACAGACTTCTCGTACTTTCCTGTGCCAGCATATTATCAATTGCTTTTAGAAGATAATCCTGCTTTGAAATGATGAATGCTTCTGCTTCGCCTACAGATGCAAAATAAGGCAACGAGCAGTATAAACTGCCATCGCGCCTTACACGGACATTAATATTCCTGATTCTTTTGCGTTCGAATTCTACAGTAATCTCACGGTCGCCAAAAAGCAACTTGCGAACAGAGGACATATGATTCCTTTAAGAATTTGCCTTGATCATCTTATCGAAATTCTTGCCGTTCATGTCATACATTGTATGACCCAACTCAGCAAGACGAGATTCGATGTGTTCCTGCTCCTTAGGACGCTTGATCTTAAGTGTCGTAGTCTTAATCATATCTTCTTCTGAGAAGACGAAATTTCTTACGATCTTATACTGAGGCATCTTGTGGTTAGCAATGTGCATCTTGTCACTGAGATATGCTTCAATCTGTCTGTCGTCAGGTTCTGTAGTAAGACCAAGTTCTGCTCCGATAGCACTACGGTCAATAAGAAGCTTAGCACAGATATCGATACCTTCACGCTCGTTCTTGTTACCCCAGACGAATGCTTCAGTAACGCCCTTAATTTCAGTAATGACAGCCTCAATCTCCTCAGGGAAAGCCTTCTTACCATTTGTAAGAACGATCATGGACTTAACACGACCTGTAATGAAAATACAACCATTCTTGTCAATATAGCCCATGTCGCCTGTATGGAGCCAGCCATCTTCATCAATAGCTTCTCTTGTAGCTTCTTCATTCTCGTAATAACCGAGCATGACACAATCAGACTTTGTTAAGATCTCGCCTACCGCCTTAGGTCCCTTTCCATCAGCATCAATAGCAGCTGTGATGCCTGCCATAGGACGACCTACGGAACCGTGAACGTCACATGCGATACTGTTAACGGAAATAACCGGTGAAGTCTCAGTAAGGCCGTAACCCATGAAGAACTGGAGACCAAAGTCAGAGAAAGCATCAATATAACGCTTATCAATGCCGGCACCGCCGATGATGATCATACGGAAATTACCGCCGAGCTTATCCAGGATTTCCTTGAATACAGCACGTCTGACATCAATACCACACTTCTTAAGGAAACGAGTTACAGGTCTTGCAATTGCAATGAGTCTTTCCTTGCCGGAAGCCTTGATACCATCTTCAATTCTTGCGTAGATATTTTCGAAAAGGAGCGGAACGGAAATACATACCTGAGGCTTCCATTCCTCCATATTTTTTACGATGTATCTCAAACCGTCACTTAAGCAGAGGCATGCACCACATGAAAGAATAAAGAAGTCGCATGTGTTCTCAAAAGTGTGATGCAAAGGAAGAATTGAGTATGCTCTCTCTCCCTTTCTTACATCGAGAGTCTGAGTAATAGAATAAACATTTGAAATGATGTTGTTGTGCGAGAGCATAACGCCTTTACTCATGGATGTTGTACCAGAAGTAAAGAGAATAATCTTTGTTGCATTGACATCGATTACAGTATCTTCAAATTTTGTATCGCCTGCTTCACGCATAGCAAGACCTTCTGCAATAAGGTCATAAATGTTATAGAAGCGATCGTCATTTTCCGGCCATGTATCATCAGGTGTCTTTCCTGTGAGGCCTTCCTTATAGAAAATAACGAACATATCAAGAGGGAGATCAAGTTCACCACTCTTAATCTTCTTAGCAATGGAAAGAATCATCTTGTGGTGCTTGTGATGATAAAAGATAACACGTGATCTTGATCTTCTGAGAAGCTGAATAAGTTCATCCTCAGGAAGAGCTCTGTCCATAGGAACACCGACAGCACCAGAAGAAAGGATTGCGTTATAGGAAACATGCCACTCATAGGCATTCTCACCTACTACTGCGAGCTTATCACCTGCATACTTACTATTAAGGATATAAGTTGCAAGTCCCTTAATATCTCTACCATATTCAAAAAAAGTTCTGTGAACTTCTGAAAGCTTTGGTGAACGTCTGAAAATGAACGCGTCAAGTTCGGAATACTTATCACAAGTACGAACTACCAAATCACGTAAGTCAGTAAACCTCTCGGCTGAAAAAACAGGCGTGCCCTGAACTTGATACATTTAAATAACCTCCGAATATCCCCTCGTCTTATCTGACTAAAGACAAACTCAGCAAAATATAACACACTTTCACATTATTTTACAATAATAGAACAATTCGCCAAAAATCAGTTTTTGAGTATAATATATTAAATTTAAGTCCAAAGATTCAGGAGCTTATATGTCTGAAGATAAAACAACTAAGACTATTCAGAAAGCTGAGGCCAAAGCGTCAAACGCTGACCACCAGAAGAGTCTTGATGAGAAGTACCCTACAAAACGAGGTTTCTGGGACGTAGCAGCCAAAAACGGCTTTCTCCTCCTTACCCATATCTTGTGCGATATGAAATGTATCGGCAAAGAAAATTTCCCCAAGAACAATCCTTACGTCGTAGCATCTAATCACCAGAGCTATCCTGACGGTGTCCTTATCATCGATTATCTCCCTAAGGGTCATTTCAAATACATGTGTTGCCTTGCCGCCTCAGATCTTGAGACCAATCACGGCAAATTGGGCCGACTCATTATGCGCGTTGGCCGTGGTATTGCCGTAGACCGTTATGGTAATCCTGTAAGAGGTCTCATCAAAGCAAAGAAGGAAGTCGAGAACGGTAATATCTGTTTCGTCTTCCCTGAAGGTACAAGAACGCACACAGGTAAACTGGAAGAAATGAAAGACGGCGCTTCTTACCTCGCTATCAAGGCCGGCGTACCTATGGTGCCTGTATATATTGCCGGTGCATATCAGATCTGGCCGAGATCATCAAAGAAGCCTCATCCTCTTAATGGTCTTCACCGCCGCAAGATCAGAATCTATGTCGGTGAGCCTATGTATGGTGCTGACTACGACAACGATGCTCACAAGATGACCGAAGCACTTTCTGCATGGATGCATGAGCACGAAGATCTTTACTGGGATCCTGAAGTTAGCCCTAAATCCAAATAATCAGCAGTTTTTATTTATGTAAATTAATACCGCGCAAACTCTTATGAGAATGCGCGGTAATTTTTTGTATTAAATCTTTAGATTCGACTTAGTTGTAAAGTCCGCCAAGATATTCCGTAGCGAACTGAATCTTAGTCGGATTAAATACATCACGGCTTTCATCTGTCGGATAGATGAAGAATGTATCATCGTAAGTAGAAAGCGTAACACAGGGACCATATATTCCTCGGTAATCATACTCTGTGTGAATAGATATCATTGACTTAGCCGGGAAAACCAGAGTCTCATGCTTTTCGGATCTGTAGTTATCGAATTCCAGAGAAAAACCATTGTTATCGTGAATCAGACGACCTTCACCACAGTCAACGAAATTGACCGAATTTGGTAGCGCCCAGATTCTTACAGGAATATCGAGCTTATACTTTCCTTCCCTGATCTCATCGTGAACAAACCCTCTCTGCCACTCATACCAGTCAGGAATGTGAATTTTCTTACCTTCTGTCGAATTAAGAACACCATATTCATCCATTTCATAAGAATCGCCACAGAATTTGCAGGTAATCTTACTGCCGGAAGAAGTCATGGCGAAGTCCTTACCGCACTTTCTGCAGCGGTATAAAGGATAATGCAATCCTTCAGCACGCCATTCATCTTTGATGCTGATCTTATTTTCGAGCTGGTACTTATATTCATCGTACTGAAGCTCATTTGAAATGCGCGAAAAGATCTCGTCTACAGAAAGCTTACCAACCTCTTCAGGTCTTACTACACACTTCAATTCTGCCTTAAGCCTTGCGCCCTTACGCTCTTTAAGGTTCCAGATAGGCTGCTGGAGATAGTTACCATGCATGTTAATTGTTACTACAGGCACCTTCAAAAGCTTGGCAAGCTTCGCAATTGAAGGCGTAAGGTGTGAATTGGTTCCGACATTGGCATATCTTGCTTCAGGATAGATAACCATGATGTCACCACGCTTAATTACCTTGCCGATATTCTTAACAAGATGCTGGTCATTAATGAACTTGCGAGTACCAAGACAGCCTATTCTTCTGTAGATCCACTCACCAAAGAACTCAAACCCTTCAAGCTCTGAAATGTAGTTAGCACGATAAGGCTTCAACGCCAAAGGTGTTACATAGAAATCCATGAAAGAATTATGTGAGCCATATACCAGGAACGGCGGCTTTATACCTTCCATGTTCTTCTTTTCAATCTCAAGCTTATATGGTCCTGTGACAATCTTGCAGATAAGCCAGATAAAAGGAAGAAGAATTATATTCTGACGCGGAGGAGTTTTAGCACGGTCAAAAGGCTTCTTGTCAGGACCGGCATGTGTATCTCTACGGATATAACGGCGGATTGCCGGAATCTTACTCAAGAGATAATAGAGAACTCCCGTAAAGATAAATGAAGCAAAAGTCGGTGTGAGCATGAAAAGAATCTTATTGTGAATTACACCGTTAATCGGATCGTAAATCAAAAGTGTGAATACGAAGCCCAAAGCAAGGCAGATAATTCCTACAATATTGAATCCTTTTGAATATCTATACGCGTTGTGTCCTTCAAGTTCATATGCGCTCTTGAGGTCGAGTTTCTGCTTTCTGATCATAAAGAAATCAACGAAAAGAAGGGCCGCAAGAGGCGCATACACGCAGGCACCGATCGTTAAGAAACTTCCGAAGTATTCAGTAATCTTTCCCCATATACAGAGAATTGCGACATAAACACCAAGGATTAAAACAAGGATTTTATAAGAAGATTTCTTGAATGTAGATTTGAGCATTACGCCATAGATATAAGAACCTACAGCCTGTGTTCCGATGTTTGCGAAAGCAACGAGAAGGAGTGAAGAAAGTCCAAGAATCGGAGCAGATAATGTAGCCATCATGAGTGTCGGATCATCGACCATCTGGCCTGTAACGTACTGCATGGCAATTGCCATGACTGCACCGACAACTACGAAGAAAGAACCTGCTGCGCCCTGACCAAGAACGCCGGCATAGAAACCGGATCTCTCAGTTTTACAAAGACGCGGGACTTCAGCCATACCACCAACAAGCGTAATTACGAATGCGAAGTTTGCTTCAATGCTGAGAACGTAATTTACAGTCTTATCAGCATCACCTGCAAGTTCAGGCTGATAGTTCCAGATAGCTTCCATAGGAACTGAAGTAAATCCGACTACAACAACTGCAACACCAACCAAAAGAAGAAGCGGAACAAGAATACGTGTAGTCCAGGTTATCGTAGTAACACCACGCAAAGCGATAATAGTTCCTACTACTACGCATGAAAGGCTCAATATGAGATGTGCACCATTGAAAAGTTGTATTCCGAACAGTCCCAGAAGGTTCTCCATTGAATCTGCGAACAGTTCGCAACACACTGCATACCACGGAAAGTTGATCAATATGATTATCAGCGTAACGGCCTTATTTCCGTTGGAGCCGAAAACACTTCTAAGCCAGATCCAAATATCAATACCATATCTTGAAGAAAGGATAACCGGAAGCTGGTAAATAAGAAGCATAAAGATCGCTGCAAGGAAAGCACCGATAAGAAGCTGCTTAAAACCAACAAGAGTTGCTAAGTAAGAGCCCTGTGTATAGCTCCAAGTAGCAATACAATAACCTGAAAGAACTAAAAGTGCGTCCAAAAAGCCGTATTTTCGTTCTTTGGGCAAAACCGGCAAGGTACCGCAATACACTTCATTTTCGATCTCTTTATTGACATCATGTTTACGACTCATAAAAAGAATCCTCCAATGATGCCCAAAAGTGATAATCCGACGAGTACTGCCAGGATAATGTAATCCTTTTTTGTCATGCGCGGAATCGCATTTTCTTTCTCGCTCTTAAGGATTTCATCAATCCTTGATTCGAGTTCAGTATCATTTGTCATAGTTTATCCCCCTAAATAACAGAATAACGATACCACAAGTTTGAATAAATAGAAGTCAATAATTAGGGGCTGCCCGCCTTAACAGACAGCCCCACGTCTACCCTTATCCCTAAAACTTAATGTTGGTTTAATTATCTCCCAGGTTCTGAACCTGTTCAGTTAGCTGACCGAAAGTGCCCTTCCAATCGTATTCCATAACTTTGTTGCCAAGCTTAAATCCGAACAACACGATTGTTACGATAGCCATGAAACAAGCAAGGAAAAGAGCAATTGCACCGGTAATTAAAAGCTTGATATCTTTCTTACTCATAAATCATTCCTCCCCTAAACCATAATGCCAGACGTTCTTATTCCATCTGATGTAGTTCTTGAGACCTCTTACGTAATACTTGATTCCAAGAATAAGAATTGCGACAAGGAATACTGCTACGCAGATGAGAGTCAGAATCAGGAAGATAAATGGCAACATGAACTCGCTTAAAATGCCGGTTACAAGACCTGTAATAATCATTCCGATTGCAGCAAGATCAACTGCAAGAATACATGCTGCTGCGATAATAGCTGCCAAAAGAACGAGCCACATCTCGATACCTACGAAAAGATTGAAGATAATTACAAAAATTCTTCCTCTTCCGTCAGGACCCTTAAAATTGTCACTAAGCTTGCGCTTCTTCATTACCTGCTTAAACTTGGCACCGTCCTTAAACTCAACTGCCAGTTCTTCAGGGCTGCCAAGGCTTGCTGCTATCTCTTCTTCGCTTCTGCCTTCGCCGATGCCCTCATCAAAATGCTCTTCCATAGACTGGATGATGTCCTTTACATCTCCATACGGCATATGCCCCAATTCACTGGTGAGCTTCTTAATATATTCACTCTTGTTCATCAGCTTTTCCTCCATTCTCTTTGTCGAGAATTCCATTTACTTCCCCACAAAACTTAATCCATTCTTCGCGCTCGGCATCCAACTTCTTATGCCCTGCATCAGTAAGATGGTAGTATTTGCGCGGCGGTCCATTCTGAGACTCTTGCAGATAGGTCGACACAACACCATCCGAAGCAAGCTTACGCAAAATCGGATATACAGTGCCATCTGCTACTTCGACTGTGCGTGCAAGACTACCTGCGAGATCGTAACCGTAACTGTCACCCTTCTCGAGCAAAGCCAACACACATAAATCGAGAATGCCCTTCTTGATCTGGCTGTTCATTTGCAAAACCCCTTTCATTCCATTTGACGGACTTGGGGAGCGCTCCTTATTCCTCAGCGCCCCCCGCCGTCAGTACCATTTATAACACACTACTGTTTATTGTTCAATACTGAATTTTAATTAATTCCAAGGCAAGCACGCTTTATTTTTTCGAGATGAATTAATGGAAATATATATTTGTCCTAATAATAAAGAATGGTATTATCCTTATTGGAGGATTTTATGCCTGAAGATAATCTTGCACAATTTAAGCAGATCTTAACGAAGCTCCCTGCTGATAAAAGGGAGTCTCTTCATAAGCGTCTCAAGGGCCTTTCCCCTTCCGAGCGCGAAAAATTCATTGCAAATTACGTTAAGCACTATAACGAAGCACATAAAAAGAGTGCTTCCAAAAAGCCTGCTTCGGCAAATGCTTCATCTTCAAAGAAAAATACTTCCAAAGCTAATTCTTCAGTTCAGAAGAAAGGTAATCAGCCTTCCAAAAATGCCAAGAAGAACCAGTCTTCTAAGCAGCATGAACAGCAAAAAACTACAGATAAGAAGCCTGTAAATAAACCTGCTGAGAATCCTAAGCCTGCCAAGAACTCCGGTTCGATGAAGAAGATCAAGCAGGGATTCGATAACGCTCAGAAAAAGCTCGATCCCAAGCTTGATGCACTTGCAGCTAAGATTAAAGAGGAAGAATCAGAAGAAAAGGTAGTCTACACCAAGGAGTCTTCCGTCAACAGTATTGTATTAGGCCTTGTCATTTCCCTTCTGGTCGTTGGTATCGGCTATTTTGTTTATCTTTTCAACAAGACGGCCATCGATAAGAAGTTCAATCAGATGTTCGGTATGCCGGCAGAAACTTTCACAACTGAAACATCCGATAACGGCATTATGGGTTCTGAACCCAGGACATTCCCTACAGACACTCCTACTCCTGTACCTGCAACGCCTACTCCAACACCTGTTCCGCTTATGGACAATCACCCCGACCTTAAAGGTAAGACTATCGTAATTGACCCTGGTCACCAGGCTGAACCCGATCAGGAACTCGAATCTGCTCTTAAAGGCACTTCCGCAGAGAAAGAAAAAGCTACAACCGGTGCTGTTGGTGTATTAAGCGGTGCCAAAGAATATGAACTTACACTCGAGTATGCACTTGTTTTAAAGGAGTATCTTGAAGGTTGCGGCGCAAAAGTCATCCTTACAAGAGATTCAAATGATACAAGCATCTCAAATATGCAGCGTGCAAAGATCGCAAATGATAACAATGCCGATTATTTTATAAGACTTCATGCGGACAGCGCACCCGAAGACAGTATCAGCGGCGTTAAGGTATATGTTCCGGCTACAGGTAAATATTCCAAGTCTGCACCAAATGACGGCAAGAAACTTGCTGAGACCGTTGCAAAAGAGATAGGCAGTACTTCTTTAGGATCTGTTCAGTCTAAGATGTATACAGGCTTAAACTACGCTGATTCAATCAAATCTTATCAGCTTGTAATAGGTTACCTTTCCAATAGCAATGACGATGCACTCCTTACAAATGAAGAAACACCATATAAGGTTGCAATTGCAATTGCCGAATTTTTGCGTAAGTAATTTTCACAAAATTGTTGTTATATTAGATACAAATAAACATAACTTGAGGAGGTATTTCAAATGGCAAATTTCGATCCCAGCATGATTAAGGATATGGCTAACCTTAAGAGTATCAATGATGCTGAAGAACTTTTACGCGGCTTAAAAGATCCGGGCAAAGAAGCAGAAATCAAGAATGAGTATCAGGCTCTCAAAGAAGTAGAAGAATTGAAGCGCATGGTTGAAAAGCAGACATATCTCCTCCACGCTTTCTGGATAATGCTTAAGGAACATGGCGCAACCAATGAGGAACTTGATAAAGCATTGAATGAAGCTGTCCTTCTCGAAAAGAGAACTGATTATAAAAACATCACAAACTGCCCTAACTGCGGCAAGAGCCTCCAGAAGATGGAGAACAGACCTTTTACTTCTAAGTGCTACTATTGTGGCAGCGAAATGATCAACAACCCTTACAAGAAGTTCGATGATCTTGATCCTTACAACACAGGCTATGCTGAAAATCCCATTCAGCCTGAACCTTATGTTCCGGATGATGTTGCTGACGAAGCTGAGTTTAAATCTGCACAGGATGTCATCAGCCAGAATTTCCAGCCCTACGATGTTACCAAGGATTTGAATTTCGAAGAAGAATCTTGATTTTAATATTTAAGACTGTATAATCACGCGTAAGCTATATTGCTTCGGCCTCGTATTGTCGGCCGGAGCAATTCTTTTCAGATCTGGGGATGTACCGGTTTCGACGGGGCTTCTGAGGTCGGGAAAGCGGGTGGAGGATCCTCGTTGTGCCTCCTTAAAAAACGAGGAATTGCAAGTAATTGCAGACAATACTGAGCTTGTAGCAGCCTAAGGCTACCGTCCCCTCGCCTATCTTCTCGCGGGGGTGTACGTACACCGAAGACCTCGGCTGAGAGAGGTTAAGCAGCCAGTCCTACCGGCTAAGCTTTGCGCTGGATAGCGACTTTAATTTTATGAAGCTACAGGAACCGCAATCTGTCAGCGGATGACGCGGGAATTGGAATAATTCATCCACTGACTGCACCCGGAGATTGTCCCGGAGGACGAGGTTTCGGACAGGAGTTCGATTCTCCTCATCTCCACCAAAAACAAAAAGCCCAAGTGACTGTTCACTTGGGCTTTATTATTTTTCTAGTGCTCTTTTACTCTCAGTTTTTAAGTTGAACTTGAATCTGATTCATTGTCGGCAGATGTTGCTTCTGACATCATTTTAACTAATTCTTCATAGTCTTCATCCGCAAGATAACAATCAACAGTTATATCATCTTTCAATTTCTTGCCACCGCCATACATTGAAACCCAAGCATCGTAATAAGGATTGGTCCATTTCTTACCTTCAAAAGTCTCATACTCGCGTACAATCGCTTTGAATTTTTTAATATTCAAACCTGTATCAAGCGACATGCCGCCATCTTTACCATATGATTTACCTGGAACGAGATTAATGTCGCTAAAGTTGCATCCTTTTAAATAATCGCCGGAGTAGTCAAATTCTCCTCTAATCTTTACGGGAAGATTGTTTTCGTCCCAAGCTACAAAAACAACTACTGCATTCTTAATATCATCCTCTGAATTGTTCGTTACTATGGCTTGAAGCATATCGGGATAGAGTGCCTTATACTCTTTATCCTGAACAAGGTATTTTGTTTTACTTACATAAATAGGCTGTTTAGCTAACAACGCATCAAGTTCTTCACTATTCACAGTGACAATCCTGCTGATGGTAGTCTCTGTTGTTGTTTCCTCAATAGTCGTCGTTGTTGTTGTAGCCTCTGTAGTAGTTGTAGTAGTTACTTCTGCAGTGCTGGTTTCCTCAATGCTGAATTCGCTCGTTTCTACAGAGCATCCAGATAAACAAGTCACAGCCATTACTAAAGCAACTGTAGTAGTAATGATTCTTTTCATGTAAAAATCCTCCTTAAAATATTGTTATTGATTGTCAATTAAGCGATACTATTTATACTTAAAGTAAAGTACTTTGTGACGAATCACCTCATAAGCCTTTCCACACAACGCTTTTTCATCTCCATAGTCGGATGAACATATCTGTTGAGCGTGATGGTTACAGATGAGTGTCCTAAGAGTTCGCTTACTACCTTGGGGTCAATGCCATTCTCAATACAACGCGTCGCATAGGTATGACGAAGTGCATGGAAAGTGTAATCAGTGGATATGCCGCATTTACGCAGAATCTGTTTATACTTCTCGTAATACCTTCTTGGTTCCATCAATCGGTTAGAACAGGTTGCCACATAGTAATCTCCAAGCATTTGTTTGCCTTCAGACTTTAGTAACTTCCCTATCGCCTTTGGCACCGGGATCGACCTTTGAGAAGAATCGGTCTTTGGCGTTCCTGTTACTATTATGGTCTTAGGTCCCTTTCCACGCTTTTCAGTGTTTCTGATACGAAGGACTGTCCTGTTGACATTTATTAGGCAGCTTTCGAAGTCAACATCGGACCACTTAAGAGCACAGATCTCACCGATTCTCATGCCTGTATAAAGACAGAGGATAATACCAAGATTCTCGGGAGTTATATTGTCCATAAGGTAATTTTCAAGTTGTTTCTGATGTGTCGAAGAGAGCACTTGTGACTTCATTCGGGAAGGTTTTGCCATAGTAAATCTTGGGAAACGGATATCTGGAGCACAATCGCCATTTGCTGCTGCGAAGTAATAAACGCTCTTAAGAAGTGAACATACATCCCTAATTGTTTTGTTTGAGAGACCGCCTTTTCGAGATGTCTTGCCTGTAGTCTTGAGACTGTTTATGAACTCTCCGGCTTTATTGCTATCCAGGTTTTCGAAATGGATTCTCCCCACATATGGATTGATGTAATTCTCTGCTAATTCCTCATAATGAGCATAGGAAGAATCCTTAAGGAATGGACGTCTGGAAGCCAAATAATGCTTTGTTAGACTACTGATATTGTTGCTTTTAGTCGGCATAACCACACCTCATTTCTGTATTAAGCGTTTGTAAAATCTTTAGTGGCTCCATTGAATCGCAAATAGGTAAAGCGTATAGTAAGAACATGTCAGAAGCACAAATTACTTTACTTTGTGATGCTTTTCTTTCCATAATTGATAGCTCCTTTCAGAAATATTTCGACCGCACCCGAGAGTGCGGTCGTTCTGATATAAGAGAGAATTTTTTTGCGAGGGTTCGAAACAAATCCGACCAATTAATGTGGTTTATTCGTTCCTGAATATTTACTCCTAATCTCCAGAAAATATAAAAGCACCAACTCAGGTTGGTGCTTAAATCTGCTTATAATCTTTTCAGTTTTAATTCTCTGCGGTAAAAGATGAGAGATTATCTATATACTTCTTAGCATCCTCATATCCTCTGTTATAGAGGCGGTTCATTGCTTTGTGATTCTTGGTAAGAGTCTTCATGCCTTCAACACTTTCAGGAGCAAGAATGAATACACTTCCCTCCTTCTCCTTTTCGAGAGCGTAACGCAGCTGACTGTTATAGAGTTCAGAACGGTCTATCAGAGCCTGAGAAATGACAGGATACTTGCGTTTGATTAATTTAGCAAGATTCTTATCACTCTTGCTGATTCTGAAGTAATCCTTCGGTCTTGTCAGGATTACAAGCACTTTGTCGCAACCGGCATCAAATGCTCTCTGGAGCGGAATCGGATCGGAAAGGCCGCCATCGAAAAGACTATATCCATTCCACTGGTATGGTTTTGCGGCAACAGGAACGCATGAAGATCCTTTTACTGCACCATAGTCATCCTGTTTCATATCATTTTTGGAAAAATAGACAGGTTTACCGGTTGCTGAATCTGTTGCAACGATCTCAAATTCCATCGGGTTATCCATAAGGCTTTTAAAATCGAGTGGATACTCTCCGTCTGAATTCGTTAAAGGACTTCCGTAAATATATTCGAGATTCAGATAATTTCCGGTAACGATCCAGGAACGGAAACTCATATACTGCCAGCGGAAAGCGTATTCTGTATAGCTTTTGTAGTTACGCTTGGTCTGTCTGCTCAGATAGGATGAAAGATTCGCTGAACCTGCAGAGACGCCAATCGAATAATCAAAAGTTATCCCTTCCTCCATAAAGCGGTCCATAATTCCTGCGCCATAAATTCCGCGCATACCACCGCCAACATCGATAATTCCTATTCTCATTATTACGCTCTTATCCCCAAATATTATGTGTACTCTACTACCTTGCGGCCATATGTCTCTTTAAGCCAAGTTCCGCTGGCATTGTCGGCTGCCGGAAATACTATCGTGTCCGGATCACCGTCTGAAATGTATCTTTTTCCATTATTCAGCTGCTTAAAATTATCTTCAATATCCCAGTAAACGCCACCGTTATCGTATGCACGGATTCTTCTTATCTGGGTTTTGTTATAGTCCCTGACAAATGGCGAATAAGATCTGGTCCATGCGCAAAGCAATGTAGCCTTTGTTGTATATGAGAATCCTTCGTATGTACCTGCAAAGATCTTCTCATACTGAGGCTTATCTGCCGCCTCCGGAGAGCCAAAAGGCAACGCAATGATGTTTACATAACGACCCGGAATGATTTCATCAAGTATCTTATACATCTGACCTACCTGCTTCTCAAGTTCAGCGGGACTCAATCCGCCAAGCTGTACGTGATCGTAGGTGTGATTTCCAATGTCATAGCCATTATCTACAAGCCACTTTATTACCTTACGGTCATCCTCTTCCTTATTTCTGAAGAGCTGCTTGTTAAGGAAGAACGTCGCAGTGACGTTATAGTCAGGATATTCAGCCTTGATCTTTTCGAGAATGGCAATTGCACATGTAGGATCGAACTTGGGAGTTCCATCGTCGTTCCAGCCTTCAATAACAACATCTCTTATGCCGTCATCGAAAGTAAGGATCAACGGACTGTAACCATATTCAACATCAATATAGCCGTCTACGAAGTCATTAAGGCGCATCATACGGTAACCCTGCTCATAGAAGCTGCGAAGGTCATTCTCAAACGCTTCAGATGTTCTGTTATAGCCATCCTTATCAACATTACCGCCGGTATATTCCGTCTCACTGTTCTTCATGCCATATATTCTGTGATACATAAGAATCGGAATAGAATTAAGTTCGTTAATTCCGGCAGTACGATATTCTTCAGCTGTGCGCAGCGGCTTTGAAGTCGGTTCAGGTGTTGGCTCAGTAGTAGCCACAGTAGTTGTCTCGGAAGTAAGTTCAGAGGTCTCAGTTACTTCCACCTCTTTACTACAGCCTGACATAACCAAGGCTGTAATCGAAGCTAAAAGCATGTAGGTTGTAAGTTTTCGAAAATTCATCTCAATTAAAACTCGCAGTTCCAATAACCCCTAATCTATATAACCAGATAATTATACATTTTTAGCTTTGAAAAATCACTTCATAAGTTCCCAGAAACTTATAGCACTTGCTGCAGCAACGTTCAGTGAGTCCACACCGTGATACATAGGTATCATGACGCGGTAATCACATGCGGCTATTACTTCTTTTGGAAGACCGGGGCCTTCACTTCCCATCAGTATCGCAAGCTTTTCATTTGCTCTGATCTCATCATTATCAACACTTGTGGAATCTTCAGTAAGTGCCATAGCTACTGTTTTGAAACCATTGTCCTGTAACTTCTTAATCAGATTCAATCCTTCAGATTCCTCTCTTGAAGCCTGTGTCCACGGAATCTGGAAAACAGTACCCATACTGACTCTTGCAGAGCGTCTTGTAAGTGGGTCTACTGAAGGATGAGTAAGAAGCGCACCGTCCATCCCAAGAGCTGCAGCACATCTTATAATCGCTCCTACATTGGTTGGGTTTACGACATCGTACAAAACCGTAATGCGTTTCTTATCTTTCAGGAATTCTTCTATCGAAGGCTCAGGCTTTCTTCTTAACGTAACCCAAAGACCTCTTACCAGGTTATAGCCTGTGATATTCATTACGATTTCGCGCTGTGCCATATAGACCGGAATGCTATCTAACTTTTCCTTGCCCCAGTGCTTTTCTATCGCATCGAAAACTGGTCGTCCTTCGATTTCAAAACGGTTGTCCTCAACAAGCACCGACAACGGCTCATATCCTGCTTCAAGAGCTCTTAATACGACATTAGCGCTTTCAGCCATGAAAATGCCAATCTCCGGATCGAAGTATCTGTAGAGCTGAGCTTCAGAACTTGCAGCAAATACTTTTAGCTCCGGTGCGTTTATATCTTTAATCTCGATTATGTTCATAAAATCTAACCTTTGGGTAATAAATCAGTTCTAAAGTATATCAGCAAGTCATACTGATGTCGTCATTATAAAACATCGGCACGCTAACAGTTATATTTGTTTTTTTATATCTTTGAGGGTAAAATACCACTTCTGAATTGACTAATTGAGGAAGAAACAGTTTATTTATCGTATGGAACAGACACAAGAGACATCTTTTAGAAAAAAACTTATTTCACTGATACTGCCGATGACATTGCAGAGCTTTGTCTTCTCATTGGTACCGGTATCAGATGCAATCATGCTTTTATTCCTTTCTCAGGAAGCTATGACATCTGTGTCACTTGCGACACAGGTTGTTCTCGTGCTCTCTTTGTTCTTCTATTCAATTACTGCCGGCGGTTCCATGCTTGCTGCACAATACTGGGGCAAAGGTGACATCAAATCAATCGAAAAAGTTTTCGGTTATATGTTTACCCTGTCACTTCCTGTAATTATCGTCTTCTTCTCATGCAGTATGTTCATGCCTGAAGGCGTAATGAGAATCTTCACAAATGAGCCTGAACTTATCGCCAACGGAATTCCTTATATCAGAATTGCTTCATTCTCCTATGTCTTCATGACTCTTGCCAACATTTTCGAGACACTACTTAAGAATGTCGGATATGTTAAGCAGTGTACAATCGCGAGCGTAGTAATCGTAGTAGTCAATATTGTGCTCAATGCCGTATTCATTTTCGGCCTCTTCGGTGCGCCTCAGATGGGAAGTGCCGGAGCAGCTTTGGCTACTACAATATCCAATGGTGTAGGATTTACACTCTGCCTGATCTTCATTCTTAAGCTCACCAAATTCAGACTCAGGATAAAGAATGTTTTCAAAGTCGATAAGAGTCTTAGAGAGCGATTCTCCAAGTACACTCTTCCCTATTTCTTAAACCAGATTCTCTGGGGCTTTGGTTTTACACTGATTACTGTAATCATGGGACACCTCGGCACAGATGCAGCTACTGCTAATGGTATTGCAGCAATTATCAAGGATCTTGTTTCCTGCCTCTGTTTTGCGATATCCGGTGGTAGTGTTATCGTCATTGGAAATGAGCTTGGAGCAAACAGGCTTGATACTGCAAAAGAATATGGTGATAAGCTCCTCAAGCTTTCTATTGTGTCAGGCATCATCCTGGGACTTATTGCAGCTGCTTCAGCTCCGCTTGTCCTTCACTTCGTAAATCTTACTGAGACTGCCGAGCACTATCTTTTCATCATGCTTATGTTGTGTAGTTATTACATCCTCGGAAGATCTATTAACTGCACACTCATCGGCGGTGTGTTCTCCGCCGGTGGCGATACGAAATTCGGCTTTATCTGCGATACACTTACGATGTGGGCTTTCATTGTACCCGTTGGTTTTATCTCAGCTTTCGTTCTGAACTGGCCTGTTATGGTCGTTTACTTCTTGCTGAACTTAGACGAGATAATAAAACTTCCCGCAGTGTTCATTCACTACAGGAAGTATAAATGGGTCAAGAATATCATCAACGAAGAAATTTAATTATCTTGCGTAATCAGTATCTTCAAAAGATTCATAGAGCGCTATAATCTCCTGCTCCAATGACAGGAAAATTCTACCGAGATGAGGGTCGAACTGCTGTCCTAATTCTTTTCGAATGATCGCAAAAGCAGCATCATAAGACATAGGCTCTTTATAATAACGACGGCTTACCAAAGCATCGAAAACGTCAGCTAAGGCCATTATTCTCGCTTCAAAAGGAATATTCTCTCCTCTTAATCTGTCCGGATATCCTGTGCCGTTATACTGCTCGTGGTGATAGTGAGCAACATTTGTCGCAACTCTTACGAATTCCTTGTCCTCAACGTCCTCGAGAACCTTGCTCATGGTTTTCGCACCATAGGGAGCGTGGCTCTTCATCTTATTGTATTCTTCTTCAGTAAGACCGGAAGGCTTTCTGAGGATAGCATCATCAACGGCAATCTTACCAAGATCGTGAAGAGGGGCAGCGTTGATTACTGAATCCCAGTAATTCTCGCTCATATTGTAGTCTTCCAATGTACGCATATGTTCAACGAACAAGGCTACGCAGGCAGAAGTTCTGTTGATGTGACCACCTGTTGAGTTGTCACGTGATTCGATCATGGCAGCCATACCAAGGATCGTTGACATCTGCATCGACTTGGCTCTCTTTGCCTGACGCTCAACTTCACGCTGTAATGACTCACCCTTAAAGTTCATGGATTCGATCATTTCATGCTGCTCGGTATCATCAATAATCTCAACGAGATAACCTGATACATGATTATCAAAACCAAAATGGATGAAGCTCAATTCACACTCAAGATGTCTTCTCTCACGCGGGTTTCTGTCATTAATGACAATAACCTTCTTGAACTTACCATTAGTATTCTTCTTTTCTAATGCTGCTGATGATGTCTCGGATACCCACTTGATGAGATCCTTTAAAGCATAGTCCTTGGAAACAATCTTGGAGTCAATTCTTGCATTCTTGATCTCCGGGAAAAAATTAGCAGACACGGCGTTGCTTCCAACGAAATTAAGTTGCCTGTCAAAAACAATATAACCGAGTGTGCTTAATTCATTCTGCTTTTCCTGGATACTAAGATTAACGTTATAAATAGTTGATCTTGTAATTACATGACCCAAAAGCACCGTGCAAATAAGATAGAAGAACGGGATAATCTCGTACTTTAAATCAAATAAGCGAGAAGCAATATATACCAGCATCATGCCAAATAAAGAACCGGCATAAGTAACCATAAGTCTGAATGAAGCACTTCGCTTGCCGAGATAAGTAAGGAAGGTAAAGAAAGCTGCAAGGGCTACTTCGACTACAAGAATTATGTATCTGATGTAGTATACAGGTCCTGCCTCTTTCACAAGAAAAGAAGGCGATCCGGGCACAAACTTTAACGAAGCATAATACAAGGGAGTTCTGTCTGCCAAAATAATCGATACAAAAACGAAGAGATTAATCGCAACAATTACAACAGAGAACCACACCGGTACCTTGGAATCAGAATAGTCAATCAGAATATATACGATAATCATCGGAAGGAAGATTCCTCCGATATATGTCAGTGCATTCGCAAGTACTGCTTCTTCCAGATTCCTTGAGCAAGAAATAAGAAAATAACCGGTATTACTAAGCATAATGCAAATGGAAATAAGAATCTCAAGCGTATTAGCTTCCTTTCTTGAAAAAAGGACAAGCGTAAGACCTGAAACTATACTGAGTAGCATTACTACACCCAGAACTATAGAATAAATGCTCATAAACACCCTGATATTAAAAATGAATCACTTTACCAAATCAATTTTACAACTATTTAGCTGTAAAGTGTTATTATTTTTAATAATAAATCAGATATTTTTGTCAAATAAGGATAGTAAATAAAATGCTTAAAGATGATGTACTGAAGCTTATATCAAGAGAGCGCGATTATATTTCGGGAGAAACCATCAGCCGTAAATTAGGTGTCTCACGCACTGCCATCAATACTGCAGTAAAAGCCTTAAGAGATGACGGTTATGAGATAACGTCTACAACAAACAAGGGATACCTTCTTACAAACAGTCCTGACCTCCTCTCCAAAGGCGCGATTTCAGCATATCTGACCGATGATAAATCAGAAGACTTGTATGTATACGATTCTGTAGGTTCAACCAATACCGTTCTGAAAGATTTGGCTGCAAACGGTTCTAAATCCGGCACAGTCGTAATAGCTGACCATCAGGCCAGTGGCAAAGGCAGACGTGGAAGAAGTTTCGAGTCACCTTCGGGAGTAGGCATCTATCTGTCTTACCTTCTTAAGCCTCAATCAGGCTTAAACAGAATATCGGATCTTACATCATGGACTGCAGTAGCTGTTTCTGATGCTATCAGGAATGCCTATGGCCTTGAGACAAGCATCAAGTGGGTAAACGACCTTCTTATGAACAAGAAGAAGATCTGCGGCATCCTGACTGAAGTTACTGTAGAAGGCGAAAGCGGATTCATCGACACCTGCATTATCGGAATCGGAATTAATGTCAACGAATCCTCCTTCCCTGACGAACTTAAAGATATAGCTACTTCTATATCAATTGAGAACGGAGGAAAGATTTTCGAGCGTGCAAAACTTGCTGCTGAGATTATCAAGTCCATGGACAGGCTTAAGGACAACTGGCCTGATGATTCCTACTATCTTGAAAGATACAGAGAGTTAAACATCACAACAGGAAGCAAGATTACAGCCTTCCCTATCACAAAAGATAACAGCCAGGGTAAATCCGGTACTGCTCTTGAGATTAACGAGGACTTCTCGCTCAAGGTACAATTCGATGACGGCTCTATTGAAGACTTAAAGAGTGGAGAAGTAAGCGTCAGAGGACTTTACGGATATACCTGATATTCACACGCAGATGTGATCTTTAATCCTGTTATATTTGGAATCGCCGATTCCGGATACATTCTTAATGTCCTCTGCCTTTTTAAAGGGATTTTTCTTCCTGTAATCAATTATTGCCTGTGCAGTAGAATCTCCTACTCCAGGAAGCGTCTTCAATTCTTCAAGGCTCGCCTTATTTATATTGACCGTGGTTATAACGCTACCAGTTGTATCTGAAGCGCCACCCTGATTACCCCAGACATATACTCCATCCTGCCTTATTATGTCACCACCCGTAAAACCACTCTTTATTTCAGTTTTTGAAGGTATATAGATCGACATATTGGAATTTATCAGATAAACCAGGTTAATGTTATTAACTGAAGCTTCCTCAGTTAATCCGCCGGCCTTTTCGATGATGTCATTCAGCATAACGCCTTTCCGCGCTACATAAATTCCCGGATTATTAACTTCACCACAGATATATATACTCACCGTCTGATCTATCTCAGTCACTGTAGCACTGGTTATCGAAGTATCAGTAACACTTGTAAATGCCAGTTCTTCGCTTATAACAGCAGAGCTCTCTATAGTGGTCACCGGAACAGTTTTCTTGCTCTTATATCCCTGAACAACTGAATCAAGATTTCCCTTGAATACAAGCTTATAAATGACACTCAGTAAAATAACCAGAATGAATGCCAGAGGGAAAATAATACTCTTAAGATTTTGTGTAGCGCTCTTTTTCATAGCAAGAGCATAACATCATTCTTTGTCGTATTTTATCGACAATTTAAGACAAAACCGACAAGGTATTTACCCTGCCGGTTTCAAACAATACTTTAAATAAATTACTATAACAGTTCGAAAATTAAGATTCTGAATCCTTACGCTTTGTTTCCCAGAATTTCTCAATATTGTAAGTCTGACGCTCTTCCTTACCCATTACGTGAACAACGACATCCTTATAGTCAATGAGAATCCACTTATCACCGGAACGACCCTCTACGTGATCAGGAACGATATCGTAGTCCTTCTTTAAAACGAACTCGACCTCATCAGCCAAAGCCTTGATCTGTGTGGTTGAATTACCGCTTGCAAGAACGAAATAATCAGCAAGAACAGACTTGCCTGTAAGATCGATAGTCTCAATATCGATACCCTTCTTTGAATCAAGAATCTCACAGATCTTAGCGGCTAATTCATTTGTTTCCATATGTATCTCCTTATTGTTTTCTTTTTACTGATTATAGCACAAAGGCTTGTCACATCTTCAGATCTTTCATCATGAGCTCGGTCAATGGATGAATATCTCTTCCCTGTGAAACGAATTTATCTTTTACCGATGCCGCCGTCATACGCATCGCACTATCAAGGTCCTTCTCAGCGGCATTTCTAATCGGAGTAAGATCGGTATATGTTCTTGCAGGTTCAATTTTGTCAGCAAGATAAACGATCTTTTCGAGCAGATTCATGTCACCACGACCTGTTGTGTGATAACAGATGGCATCAAGAATTTCTTTGTCCTTTATACCAAGTTCTTCCTTTGCAAAAGTGCTGCCAGCAGGTGAATGAAGAAGTTTCTTTTCTGTAAAAAGATCACCTGAATACTTTTTCGCGAGCTTATTCTGAGTCTCGATCGGAAGCTCTTTTGCGCAGTCATGAAGTGCACCGGCTATGAGTGCTTTATCTTTATCAGCACCGAAAACCTCTGCAAGATGAGCTGACAGGTATCCGACATTCAATGTATGAAGGAGTCTCTTGCTTCCAAGATAATTAGACATCCATACCGAAGCTTCGAAAAACTGCTTTTTCGCTTCATCGGAAACTCCGGAAAGCATAGTATTCTCAGTATAGAGAGCATGCCTTGCAATAAACTCTCTTGTAGGCTCAGGCACTTTGGAGAAATCTCCTGTGGACAGAATCTCAGATGAAGAACACAAAACACCATCAAGTCTGAATATCTCGACCTTACCGCCAAGATTTTTTCTGATTGAGCTTGCTGCCTTCTCGACATCAGTGTCATCACCGGGCCTTGCAGCAGCCAGAAGAGCTGCATGCTTTAATATATCTTCAGGCTTATACCATGTCTCAAATGTTGCGAGAGTATCAGAGCCCATGACCCAGAAAAATTCATGGTCTTCCTCTGCCTTCTTACGCTTAATATCGTTGGAAAGTAAGAATTCTCTAATGTATTTCTTTGATGTGAGCTTGGCAAGTACAACGGAAGTATAGCTTACGCCATCAATTCCGAATTCAACATCGCTGACATAACAATTCTTGATTCCGAGGCCTTCAATGGTCTCTTTCATCATGACCAAACGATACGGAGGCGGAAGCTTATTCGAATATAACTTAAAGTTATTCCTCACCGAAGGAATAACGATCAGCAAATCTACAATACCGCTCTTTAAGGCGGATTTAATCATTGCTATATGACCGTTATGTACCGGATCGAACGAGCCTCCGTAGATGCCTATTCTCATTACTTGCCGAGTGTCCTTCCAATATCTTTACGGAAGTGCATCTTATCGAAAGTAATAGGAGCCAAACCTTCATAAGCTGAATCGATAGCTTCATCAAGAGTCTTGCCTTCACCGTAAACACAGAGAACTCTGCCGCCGCTTGTAACGATCTTGCCGTCTTCTGTCATCTTTGTTCCAGCATGGAAAACGAGGTGATCGCATGTATCAAGGCCCTTAATCTCAAAGCCCTTCTCGTAGCTCTCAGGATATCCGCCGGAAGCAGCTACTACAACGCATGAGCAGCAGTCCTTCCACTTAATATCGATATCAGAAAGAGTTCCGTCGATTGTTGCCTGGAAGATATCGAAAATATCTGTCTCAAGACGAGGCAGGATAGCCTGTGTCTCAGGATCACCGAATCTTGCATTATATTCAACAACCTTCGGACCATCCTTTGTGAGCATAAGTCCGAAATAGATAACACCCTTAAAAGGTCTTCCCTCTTTTACGAGAGCCTTCATTGTAGGATCGATAATTGTCTCATAGATTCTCTTATTGTCTTCTTCGCTTAAATCAGCGCCGGGTGTAACAGCACCCATACCACCTGTATTAAGGCCCTTATCTCCGTCTAAAGCTCTCTTATGGTCTCTTGAAGAGATCATAGGAACTGCGATTTTTCCGTCAGCAAAAGCAAGAACAGTGAGCTCCGGACCAGTCATGAATTCTTCAATAACGACTGTACTGCCTGCAGAACCGAACTTGTGGTCAGACACCATCTCATGAACAGCTGTCTTAGCGTCTTCGATTGTCTGCGCAATGATTACGCCCTTGCCCAAAGCAAGACCGTCGCACTTGATTACGATAGGAGCTTCCTGTGTATCAAGATACTTTACTGCATCTTCTTCATTATCGAAAATCTCATACTTAGCAGTAGGAATATTGTACTTCTTCATGAATTCCTTGGAGAAAGCCTTGGAAGCTTCGATAATAGCTGCATTTGCCTTAGGGCCGAAAGCTCTGATACCAACTTCGTTGAGCTTATCAACAAGACCCATAGCAAGCGGATCGTCAGGTGCAACAACTACAAGGTCAAAGCTGCCTTCCTTAGCATAATTAACGATACCATCAATATCTGTTGCCTTGATATTAACATTGGTTGCAATCTGAGCTGTACCGCCGTTACCGGGAGCACAATAGAGTTCATCAACCTTTGAGCTTTCCTTAAGTTTTACACAGATAGCGTGCTCTCTTCCGCCGCCGCCTACTACAAGAACCTTCATTGAATATTCCTCCGAATTCTTTTCGATTATTTAAGATAGTGCATCCAGGACTTAGCGCCTGTCTCAGTCATAACAGCTTCGATGTCCTTATGCTTAATTCCATTTATGAGGATTGCCTCTTCAGAAAGATATACACAAGCATATCCCTTAACCGTAACATTTGCTGCATTATCAACTCTGATAACGATATCTGCAACGATCTCATCGTAAGGTGTAATATCAACACTCTCGCTTGTCCATGCGCGGCTCTCTGAAGGATTGCCCATAGCAGCTTCCAATACGTCACCGCAAACAGCAGAAGCTGTAGGAAGTGTACCAGCGCCCTGACCGTAGAACATAGCACGACCAAGACTGTTACCATCTACCATAACTGCATTGAATACGTCCTTAACGTTGTAAAGGAGATTGCTCTTATCAACCATTGTAGGAGCAACATAACAAACGGGCTTATCCTCACCACACTCATAAAGAGCGATGAGTTTGATCTCACATCCGATAGATGCTGCAAATTCCATGTCAGCTACACTGATCTTGGAGATACCCTCAGCTGAGATAAGGTCAGGAGCGATATATTCGCCATCATTTGCGATAGTAGAAAGGATTGAAAGCTTTCTCTGTGCATCGATACCATCGATATCAGCAGAAGGATTAGCTTCAGCAAAACCGTTAGCCTGAGCCTGCTTCAAAGCTGTATCGAAGTCCAATCCCTCATCCTTCATCTGAGAAAGGATATAGTTTGTTGTACCATTAACGATACCGGCAATTCTTGTGATCTTATTTGCAGCAAGGCACTTATAAAGAGGTCTGATAATCGGGATACCACCGCCTACTGCAGCTTCGAAAAGATAGCAGCAGCCATTTTCCTGTGCAATCTTAATAAGCTCAGGGCCCTTTGTGGAAACGAGCTCCTTATTTGAAGTAACAACACTTATTCCGGAAGACAATGCACGCTTTGTGAATTCATAAGCAATCTTTGCTCCGCCGATAGTCTCAACAGCAATCTTGATGTCCTTGTCTGTGAAGACATCCTCTGCATTATGAGTAACGAGACCTGCAAATCTGCTCTCAGGGAAATCCCTGATATCAAGAATATGCTTAACTAAGATCTCTTCGCCAACTCTTTTTGCGATAACATCCTTGTTAACGTCAAGTGTCTCGGCTACACCGGAACCAACCGTACCGAAACCTAAAATTGCAATGTTAATTGCCATGTCTGCTTTCCTTACCTTTCATTATTCCCTGCTCAGGATCATGCACTTACGTACACCTGCGAGCTTAGAGATATCATTAATTATATCGTCAACGGTGCCATACATCGAAACAGTCTCAATAGAGATTGAAATGTCCGCAAGACCGTTAATCGGGATATTCTGATTGATTGTCAGAATGTTTGCGCGGGATTCAGCGATAGTTCGAATTATCTCTGACAAAATGCCCTGGAAGTTCTCAACTGAAAGAAGAAGTGTTACCTTCTTGCCACTTGCTGCCTCATAGAACGGTAAAACAGAATCCTTGTACTTGTAGTACGCACTTCTTGAAAGACCTGTCTTTCTTACAGCTTCATTAACCGAAGTGGACTCTCCGGTATTAAGACGCTGCTTGACTTCCATTACTTTAATGAAAACTTCAGGCAAAACTCTCTTGTCTACAAGGAAATACTCTGGGATATCCTGTTGCATAAGAAAGACCTTTCTACGAGTTTTTCGCGCTTTCTGTATACCTCCACAGGTGGACATTTGTACGCGCCCGACAATATTAACACGATTGAGGGGTCATTTCAACTTATTATAATAAAGGAGTCGTAAAGCCAGTGTCTTCTTTGCACCGTTCAAAAGTGCCGATTACAGTGATTAACCGAGCTCGCTCTTAAGCTTTTCAGCCATAGCTTTTAATGCTCTGCCTCTGTGGCTGATTGAATTCTTCTGTTCTCTGGGCATCTGTGCCGTAGTCATGCCAAATTCAGGAACATAGAAGATAGGATCGTAACCGAATCCGCCCTCGCCTGCCGGCTTTTCGTGAAGGATTCCATGAACTTCTCCCCTGACTGTGAATTCTGTACCGTCAGGTCTTACAACAGCTATAGCACATACAAAGTGAGCTGTACGTTTTTCTTCAGGAACATCCTTAAGCATCTCGAAAATCTTGGCAAACTTTTCAGGATAAGTAGAATTCTCTCCACAAAATCTTGCTGAATAAATACCGGGAGCGCCGTCTAATGCATCAATACAAAGACCTGAGTCATCTGCCATAACATAAGCATTTTTCGCAAGACCATGTACAGTACGTGCCTTGATAAGCGCATTCTCCTCGAAAGTCTTTCCATCCTCAACGATATCAGGATTAAAGCCCTCTTCTTTCATAGTAGTAACCACGAAAGGAGTTCCCATTAAAATATCTGCAATCTCTATTACCTTGTCTTTATTTGAAGTAGCAAGTATGAGTTTCAACTGTTCTGTCATATAAGCCTCCAAGCCTTAGGATACATATTTTTAGCTGTTGTACCGTTGATTTTGGCAAAACCAAGCGGATAGTTGCCGCCTCCGACGATAATAAGTCCTGATGACTTCAATCCATCTTCGGGCAAGATCGATATCGTATCGCCCTTCAGATACTTAACAAGTCTGTCATCACTTCTATCAAGTGCCAGATACGAATCATCTTTTACTGAAGAACGCTCTAAAGCCAACGCAATACTGTTTGAAGGCTCGAAAACCTTCTTTCCGGACTTTAATGGCTTGTTATCACCCACATAAAGGCCGGTCTTTACGACCTTGAGTCCCTTAAATAGTCTCTCATCAAAGGTCATCTGGAAAATTCCTGTGCCGTGATTTACAAATTCGCCCTGCAAGAGTTTTTCGCGACCGGAATCGGACAAAACTTCGCTCAAAAGGCTCATTGCCGCTTCAACATTCTTATCCTTCAAACGGGCTTCATACTTAATCAGATAATCTTCAGCTGACTTAAGATCCTTTTCCTCACCCTTAATAAGATGGACGCAGAAATGTCCGTCGCCTTCAGATAAATGAGGCCAGATTCTCATTGAACCGGGAAGAATCGAATTCTCACCGTTATGTGTAATTCCTGATATCTCAGGATGAGCTTTTACATGATATTCAGGATGACGCTCTATGAACCTTGCTATCTGATTCTCGTCTTCTTCAACACAGAATGTACATGTCGAGTATACGATTGAACCGCCATCTTTAAGGCACTTGTCAGCTGCTTCCAAAATAGATTCCTGCAAAGGAACGCATACCTTAGGGCCATAGTTCATATAGCTCTTGCAGGCACCCGGATCTCTTCTGAACATGCCTTCACCGGAGCACGGTGCATCGATAAGAATCTTATCGAAAAAGAGAGGAAGCCTTGAAGCTATATTTTCGGGAGTCTCATTAAGGATAACAACACCCTTAATACCTGAACGCTCAATATTACGAAGAAGAGCCTTCGATCTTTCGAAGCTTATCTCGTTTGCAACAAGAATTCCTTCTCCCCTCATGTCTTCGCCAAGTCTGCATGCCTTACCACCCGGTGCAGCGCAAAGATCCAGGACTATCTCGCCCGGTTTTGCTGCCATAACCTGTGCAGGAAGCATCGCAGAAGGTTCCTGAGGATAGTAAACGCCGGCGTGATAGAGGGCTTCCCTGCCACCGGTCTCGTTATTAATGTAGTAACCGCCATTACACCAGGAAACCGGGTTATTACTCTCACCAAGTTCGGATAAAAGCTTTAATTCTTCATCTTTCGATGAGATCTTGGAGCGTGAAAATCTGATACCCTTCAAAGGTTCTTTATCAAAACTCTCGAAAAAACCTTCTCTGGGAACATAAGAACTTCCGGAGAAGAAATCATTCATCTCATTTATAAACTCTTCAGGAAGCTTCATTTAAACCTCACAGATTAAGGAAATCCGCACACTTATATGCAAGACGCTTCATAACATCTACATCAAAAGGTGATTCAATACCGGATTTCTTTATAAGTTTCAAGAAAGTATCACTTCCGCCCAACTGGCAAAGAGTGTTGTACTTATCAAGCGCTACCTTCATATCGGCTCTTGACTCATCCCAGAGCTCTAAAGCGCAAATCTGGGATAGACAGTAATCGATATAGTAGAACGGCGTTGTGAAGATGTGATCCTTCTTCATCCAGGCACCGCCTAAAGCGTGGAAAGGTGTATCGTTATCGTCGTAGTTTATGAACGGCTGATATGTCTGCTCAAGCATTCTCCAGATCTCGTGACGCTCATTAGGTGTCATATTCGGATTATCGTAAACGATATGCTGGAACTCATCGACCATACAGCCATACGGAAGGAACAGAAGTCCATCTGTCATGTGGAGCTCACAGTACTGTTCAGCCTGCTTGCCATAGAAAATGTTCATGAAAGGATAAGACATATATTCCATCGAAGTGGAATGGATCTCACATGTCTCAAGTGTCGGTGAAACGCACTCAACAAAAGGTGATGACTCAGCACCTGCAAGCGCTGCATAAGCGTGTCCACCTTCGTGAATAACCGTTGCTACGTCATCGAAAGTACCATTACCGTTCATGAAGATAAAAGGAATGCAGTAATCTTCAAGATACATGCAGTATCCACCGGTGGACTTTACAGGACGTGAAAGCAGATCTGTATATCCGTGATCGGACAGAATATCGAAAAAGCTCGGTGTCGCACCAAACATCTTTCTAAAGAATTTTCCTGCCGCCTCTTCGTAAGTGTCCTTGCTTATTACAGGCGAAGGATTGCCCTCTTTGAAAAGACAAGGCAGATCGTGGAACATGAGTTCATCAACACCAAGTCTTTCCTTCTGGAGTTTTCTGATCTGCGTAGTAAGAGGCACAATGTATCTCTTTACATTCTCTCTGAACTTAGCTACGTCATCTCTGTTATAGTCGTAACGCTCCATACGCTTATAGCCGAGATCAGTAAAATTGTCATAACCAAGCTTTCTGGCTACAGTAGTTCTGGCTTTGACAAGATCATCGTAGATAATGTCATAAGTATCCTTGCGGGACATATAGTAAGCATCGAGAGCGATATGTGCGTCACGTCTTACCTTTCTGTCTGTGGACTGGAGGTAAGGCTGAATAAGGCTCAAATTAAGCTTCTTTTTGCCAAGAGTAATCTCAGCTTCGGACTGCTTTTGTGAGTACTCGTTTTCGAGACGTGATTCTTCGGTAAGATCGTCAATAACCTCACTGGAGATGATCTCCTTCTGGTTCTTGGCCTTACGGAAAATCATGGGACCGTATTTTACCTTCAAACTGTCGGCACAAGGTGCTGTAAGAAGGCCGGATAAAACAGCGGAAGAGAGTTCCTGAACTCTGGCAGTTGCCTCGTCAAAGAACTCCATTTCCGTGTTAAAAAACTCATTTGAAGTATCCAGATCATGAAGGATCTGGCATAACGCATACTGAGTATCGAAAGAACTTATGGCTATCTCGTATTCCGCAATGGCTTCATCAGCCGCATCGATAGTCTTAGCGGTCATGAGCCTCAATCTTACGGCCTTAACAGTCTCAGTAAACTTATCAAGATCCGGTCTTTGGTACTGAAGGTCCTTGAAATTAGGTACCGAACTGTTAGTAGCGTTATCCATAAGTCAGCCTTTCTTAAATTACATCTTCTCTACAACACCGATTCCGAGCATATCAAGTCCGGACTTCAATGTATCTGCTACAGCTTCGCAAAGCTTAAGACGTGCATCTCTTGCTTCTGCAGAATCGCAGTTCAAGATTCTGGAATTGTTGTAGAAACGGTTGAAATTTCTAGCGATAAGCGCAATCTGACGAGAGATCATGAAAGGCTCATAGCTCTCAGCTGCCTTAACTACAGCATCCTTAAAGTCTGCAAGGCTTCTGATTACTGCATATTCATCTTCCGCTGTGAGGCAGTTAACTGAATCTGCATTTGCCTTAACGCCCTGATCTTCTGCCTTTCTCAAGATAGACTTGATTCTTGCATATGTGTAAATGAGGTAAGGTGCTGTATCGCCTTCGAAATCGAGCATATCATCCCAATCGAAGAAGATATCCTTCTCTCTGCCTGCCTTAAGATATGTGTAAGAAACAGCACCAAGACCAACGACTTCAGATACTTTTGCAATCTGCTCGTCTGTCATGTCGCCGCCACGAAGTTCGCTGTTCTTTCTGATGATCTCAGCTGTCTTTTCTGTTGTCTTATCAAGGAATTCATCAAGCTTAATGATGTTTCCGGCACGTGTTGAGAATGCCTTGTTATCCTTGAACTTCAAAAGACCAAATCCTACATGTACGCAGTCGTCAGCGAAGTCATAGCCAGCCTTCTTAAGAACTGCGAAAACCTGCTTGAAGTGGAGCTGCTGTGGAAGTCCAACGACATAGATATTCTTATGGAAATTGAACTCTTCATGTCTGTAAAGAACAGCTGCCAAATCTCTTGAAGCATAAATTGTGGTACCGTCGCTCTTAACTACAAGGCAAGGAGGAAGGTTCAGATCATCAAGCTTAACAACTCTTGCGCCTTCGCTCTCTTCAAGGAGATTCTTATCTTCAAGCATCTTTACGACACCGGGAATTCTTGATGAATAGAAAGACTCGCCGTTATAGTTATCAAACTTGATACCCATTCTTGCATATGTCTTCTCGAAAACTTCAAGGCTCAACTCTCTGAAGCGTGTCCACAGAGCAACTTCCTCTGCCTCACCCTCTTCAAGCTTTCTGAAGTTATCTCTTGCAACGTCTTCGAGTTCCTTTTCGCGCTCAGGAGACACCTTGCACTCATCGTGGAACTTAACATAGATTCTTGTGAGCTCGTCAATGGGATTCTCCTGCATAGCAGCTTCGTCACCCCAGAGTCTGTATGCCGTGATGAGCTTACCGAACTGTGTGCCGTAATCGCCCAAGTGGTTGAATCTGATTACGTTATAGCCAAGTCTTGTATAGATGTTGGAAAGTGAATTACCAAGAATGGTTGTGAAAGCGTGACCTACATGGAAAGGCTTTGCGATATTAGGAGATGAGAACTCGATAATGACATTCTTACCTTCACCAATATTTCTGTTACCGTACTGGTCACCTGCTTCAAGGATCTCAGATACAACGCTCTTAGCAAGAACGCCTCTGTCGATTCTGAAGTTGATGTAAGGGCCTGCTGTATCAACAGTTACAGCACCATCAAAGCCTTTAACGAGTTCAGGAGAATCCTTAAGCTCGTTAGCGATCATGGGAGGAGCCTTACGAAGTGTCTTTGCAAGAACAAAGCACGGAAAAGCGTAATCACCAAGCTCGAGTTTCGGCGGAATCTCAATGAGGCCTTCTACCTGAGCCTTATCAAGGCCGGTACAAACACTTAAATTAGTTGCAATCTGATCTTTATAATCCATAGTTTACACTCCTTATAACAAATGACTATGTTACCATATTTGGACAATACTGACGAGGACATAGCATTTATTTATTATATAAATAATTGTTTTTTTCCATGCTTCTATAGGATATAATGCTTCTATTTCGAAACAAAGATTGAAGGTATGACAAATGTATTTTATTACTAAGATGGCTATCGGCCTTGTTTTAGGCTTTGCCATTACAATGGTTCTTCTCAAATTCCTTCCCGGCGAGAGAATCTTAATGGGACACGATCGCGGACGTAAATTTGCACAGGGTTCTGCTGCTAATATCGGCAAACCTACTGGCGTAGGCTTTTATTTCATGCTGGTATTCCTGGTCGTATCATCCGCACTTTGCTTTGTTTATAACCCTGTAACATCAGATAAGGGCTTTTTCGAGAGCGGTAATGTCGTATCCGGCTTAGGATTCGGCCTTCTTGCTACACTTGCAGCTATGGTAACAGGCTGGCTCGATGACAGATCCAAGGATGCCTGGAACGAATATATAAAAGGCGCTTTGGACTTTATCGTCTCCCTCATCGGTGGATTTATCTGCGTTCATTTCTTCGGAACACGAATCTTCATTGCTATCACAGGAACTTATATCGACCTTAACCCTATCGTTTTCTATGTTCTGGCTGTAATTCTTTTCGTTGTTTCAATCAACGCAACCAACGCAACAGACGGAATCGACGGACTTTCCGGTACGCTTTCAATCCTCGCTGTATTAACAACATTCCTTATGGGATTCATGTCACTTTCCTTCTTCGATCTGAACCCTGTTCTTCTTGTTGTCGTATTTGTTCCTACACTTATTGCTTATCTCATTTTCAACTTCAACCCGTCGAAAATGCTCATGGGTGACGCAGGTTCAAGAGGTCTGGGCTTCTTTATCGCTTTCTTCCTCATCTACTGCAGAATCCCGCTTTTGTACTTCATTGTAGGTCTCCCCTTCCTTTGCGACGGTGGTATCTCAATTGTTAAGATCACTGTAGGAAGACTTACAAAGAAGAAGATCATCCTCTTCAAGAACATCACAACCCCTTTGCATGACGAGCTTCGTAAGAACAGAATGTTCAGCGTTAAAAAAGTCTGGGTTACACTTGTACTTGCAGCTGCTGCAATCGACTTCCTTTATGTACTCGTAGCAAGTCTTTTGAGAGCATTTGGAGTTGTAGGCTGAGAATCCCTGTCTGTTGGCACAAAAACATTTTGTATGAGCTAAACTGTAATTGGCGTTTGCCATTTCGTCACCTTTCCTTTCTATAATCTCGGCTTGAACACCTCGATTATAGGGAAAGGTGATTTTTTTGTATAACATTCGTCGCACACCCGCATAGCGGGTGCTTTATTGTTTCGCACGCTTCGAACCTCGCGTGTTCAACGGAGTCACGTCTCCAAGAATCAAAAAGGACTGTCTTCGTGTATTTATTTTGTGTTGACAATTAAAACAGAAGTGCAATCGTCATCCCTATAAGCGGTATGCCTATGAGCAAAATTACGCATGCTCCGAATCGATTCTTCTTCATAAGTACTATGGATAACAAGCCACCGATTATCAACCAGCCTAAAGCTATAACGGCCCCCTTGATTATGCTCTGCTGAACATACTGTTTTTTCATTTTAGCTGAACGTTTTTCAGCTTCGGACACCAAGTTACTGATAAGATTCTGTTCTTCAAAATCAGCAACATCTGTAATGAATGTATGTTCTAATTCAGCTACCCAATTATCAACACTGCCAAGTTCTCCTGAATTTGTAGCATCTGCATCTAAAGGGGTTTCATTCTCATCCCACCTGAACAGAACATCGCTACCGGACATTGATAATGGAACTATCTTTGTTCCTGCGTGAATTATATATGTTTCCTCTCCATTATTAACACTAATGTCCTTGGTTACAGTCAACAAGGTTCCTTGAGGAATAACTATATCCGCCGCAACTATATCAGCTTTGCGTTTACCTTCGAAGATAAATCCAGCCAGTATCGCCAGGATCTCTATTGCCAAAATACAAACTACAACAAAACGTTTCAAGCGTATTCCTCCCAAAACATCAAAAAGGTAGACTTTCCCATCAAGTTTGACTACATTTCAACATTATGTTGTAAGACCCTTTTTTCACCATAGACATTGTTAAAGACCTCTTTTCCAAAAAAGGAAACTACAGTACCTTTACTGACATACTCTTCTACATTGTATCCGTACTCTTCCGTTCGTCCATCGATTATTCGAATATCATAAAAAGAAGATCCAAAAAAGAAACTTTTAAAACCATTGGTTGAGCCGTCCAGCAACCCATAATGCTTTGGTAACAGCAAGATTAGAGAAATAACAATAATTACCAGCAAGCATATAATAAAGGGTTTTCTGGTATTTCTGCTTTTAGAATTTCTACCCAAGATAGAATTCTCCTTAAACCAGTTATTTTAAACAAATTTATAATGTTAAAATGGTACTATTCATAAAGAAATGATTCAAGCCAACCAAAAGTGTCTATTGTCGAATTTATATTTCAGATTTGCATGATTATCAAATAACATCAGATTACTCTTTCCCTTCAGATATCCCATAAACTGTGCTACTGAATACTTAGGTTTGTGAATTTACAGTTGTCGCTAAAACGGCTCTGCATTCTTAGTCTTTCTATTTCCCGCAAACGCAATGCACAATACTTTTGCAGCGCCAGCTTTGTATAGCGCTTTGGCTGCTTCATGAAGTGTCGCACCGGTAGTCGCTACATCATCAACCACAACTATTCTAAGTCCGGATAAATCCCACGAATCGTTAACGGCAAATGCGTCTGACACGTTTTGGGCTCTGATAGTTATATCTCTGATCTCTGACTGCCTTTTTGTATTCTTGGTCCTGATCAGACAGTCTTTTGCAAGCGGTATATCATTCATTCGGGCAATCGGATACGATATTTCTTCAGCCTGATTAAAGCCTCTTTCAATTAATCTTGTCTCCGATAACGGTATCGGAACTATGAGATCTGCTTTTATCATTTCATTGCGAAAACATGTTCCTAATATTCCTCCGAAAAGCCTTGCCAGTTCGATATCTTTGCCAAACTTAATCCTTGGAACCGCTCGTTCAACTATCCCTTTGTAAGTAAAAGGCATAAACAAGACTAATCCCGGACACGGGTCATTTTCGATAGGATCTGAAAGACATAGAAACCATCGCGAGTCTTCTTCATTTATTGATAACTTCGATAAGCACTTACCACAAAGATGAAGTTCATTTACTGTTCCGTAAAGTGCTTCGTAAAGCTGACTATACGTTCCGAACCGTTCATTGGTATCAGCAACATCACCACAAATTGTGCATTTGAAAGGAAGGATAAGATCAACAGCCCCCTTAAATGCTTCTCTTATCTCACTTGCGATTATCTGATTCGTTGGATTAAATATTGCCCTTCTCACTGCTTATTTCTGCGGAAATCCACAGTCTTAAGGAGGTCACTTAAACAAGTCTGCCTCATATCACCTTTGGGAGCTTTCAGGAACTTTTTAAGCGTTCCTTCAAGTTCTACGATGGTGACATTCATCTTGCCTCTGGTAACAGCCGTATAAAGCAAACTGCGCTTATACAAAAGAGCATTCATCTTGCCTAGTGCAATTATTACCCTGTCAAATTCACAACCCTGTGATTTATGGACTGTGACAGCATAAGCAAGGTCAATATTCTCAAGTAGTTTGCCCTTATATTCTGCTGATTTACCTTCATCGAAAGTTATAGTGACACTTCCTTTCAAAGGATCGATATCACTAACAACTCCGAGTTCACCATTGAATATACCCTGCAATATCTCACCCGTAACAGGATCTATCCACTCGGTGGAATAGTCGTTTTTATTCTGCATTACTCTGTCACCGACATGAAGAGTAAGGCTCTGACCACGCTTAATCTCTTTAAGGTCGTCATCACTTACTTCCAAAGCCTGTATCAGCTTATTAAGTTGTACCGTTCCAAGCAAAACGTTCTCATTCTTTGTAGGAGTAAGGCATATGAGATCTTCATCCTTATGCTCAATTACAAGCCTTGCGATAGTCTCCTGTGCTTCCTCTTCAGTCTTGCAACTTATCAATTCAAAATCAGAGCCAGAATTGTTAGGCTCATTTCCTTCAAGAATAAGATTGGCATTAGCTGCTATCGTTCCATCGTCAGCTTGCCTGTGAAGTGCATCAAGCTTGATTTTTGGAATAGACTCACATGACAGAAGATCCCTTAATACTTCGCCGGAACCTACCGAAGGAAGCTGGTCAGGGTCTCCTACCAGAATTATCGATGTACCCTTATCAACTGCATCAAGAAGATGTCTGAACAACATTGTATCTACCATAGACATCTCATCGATAACTATTACTCTGCAAACAATAGGATTGTCTTTGCCATGCACGAAAAGAAGGCTGTTATACTGCCCTGCTCTATCATCAGGAAGAAGATCCTCATCATCTGTATCAAGAGTTCTTTTGACACCTAAAAGTCTATGAATTGTGGATGCTTCCGTGCCGCTCGCTTCGGAAAGCTTCTTAGCTGCTCTTCCTGTGGGAGCTGCAAATACTGTACTGATCTTGTTCCTTCTGAAATATTCGCCAAGAACGCCCATTATCGTCGTCTTACCGGTACCAGGTCCACCAGTAATTACACTTATCGGACTATACATGCAAAGATAAAGCGCATCTAATTGTGACTTATCCGGAATGATTCCCAGATCCGAAGCTACTTCCTTTAAAATTCTGTCACTTTCATCCCTTGCAGGGGGCACTACTTTTGTCTTAAGCATCTCATTGATGCGTCTTTCAATTGCGAGCTCAGAAGCGAAATAGCTCATAGTAGCAAATCGCGCCTGTGGATCTTCAACATCACACACTGCACACTTACCGGAGTCATATTTATATACGGCGATTCTCTTATCTTTTATCGCGCAATCAGCCGCGTCTCTGAAGACTTCGGAAAACTGTTCAGAAGTAATCTTGGTATCGCGTAAGTTAGCATATTCCAGTGCTCTCTTCCTGACTTCCTGAGGCATAAGTGCTGTGGATTTTGTTTCTTCATGAAGATACATACAAGACTGGTAAAGAGCAGCTGCAATTCGTTCCTTGGCATTAATAGCCATACCCTCACCCAAAGCAATTCTATCGAGGAGTTCAAAGCCTGCGATACCATGACCCATAAGAGAATATGGAGTCTTTCTGATATCTTCACAATCAAGCCTGTCACTTCTTTTCAAAAGCTTGATCTGAGCCTGCGAAAAGCCCATAAGCCTTGCTTCTAATCCCTGAACAAAGAATTCGTAATCCTGGGTGATCTGATCGCAAATAGCCATAGCTCTGGAAGTTGTAAGGCCGCTTACTGAATTAGCTGCAAGTTCAGGTGTCTCAGTTAAAACTTTAAGAATCTCTTTGCCAAAATTAGACGCTAAAGCTTCAGCAGTAGTCTTACCCAAACCTGAGATATTATCAGCAAGGAAAGATGCAATTAACAGAGAATCCCCTGCTTCTTCATCTACCACAATACTCTTTAATGTAATCTGAGGTCTGTTATTCCACTCGGTGACTTTACCGGAAATAATGTAAGAGCCACCTTCAACGATATCAACTTTGGATTTGCCGGCAACAGTGAATCTGCCATCACAAAGAAAAGACACAAAACCATTGGCTTTCCTGGGACAGAAAACCTTAATACAGGTAACCTTTGCATCTTCAACTTCACTGCCGATATCATCTACCGACAAAGTAAGCTTGTCTTCTTTGGAATCTTTCATCTTGCCTTTACTTCTATTCTCAATTTGTAAAAATGCTAACAATAAACATCTGACAAAACAATAAGCCCGGCCAAAATTGAGACTTTGGTCGGGCATTTGATACTATTGTTGTCCTCTTATCAGATTCCGGAGAGTTCCTTAATCTGCTCTGCCTTGTCTGTCTTTTCCCAAGGGAGATCGATATCTGTTCTTCCGAAGTGACCATAGCTTGCTGTCTTAGCATAAATAGGTCTTCTCAAATCAAGATCTCTGATGATTGCTGCAGGTCTTAAGTCGAAGATCTTATTAACAATCTCTGTAATCTTCTCGTCAGCAATCTTGCCTGTGCCGAATGTATCTACCATTACAGATACCGGCTTAGCAACACCGATAGCGTAAGCAACCTGAACTTCGCACTCAGTAGCGATACCGGATGCTACGATATTCTTTGCAATATAACGCATCATGTAGCATGCAGAACGGTCAACCTTCGTAGGATCCTTACCGGAGAAAGCTCCGCCACCGTGACGGGCAAATCCACCGTATGTATCAACGATGATCTTTCTTCCTGTAAGACCGGAGTCACCCTGAGGGCCACCTACTACGAATCTTCCTGTAGGATTGATGAAGATCTTTGTGTTCTCATCCATAAGATCCGAAGGAATAATAGGATTGATTACATTCTCTTTGATGTAAGCTTCAAGCTCTTCAAGAGAGATATCTTCGCTGTGCTGAGTAGAAATAACTACAGCATCAATTCTCTTAACCTTGTCATTCTCGTACTCAACAGTAACCTGTGACTTACCGTCAGGTCTTAAGAAATCAGCACCAGCCTTACGAACCTCTGTAAGACGCATTGTAAGCTTATGAGCAAGAGCTACCGGCATAGGCATAAGCTCAGGTGTATCGTTGTTTGCATAACCAAACATCATGCCCTGGTCACCTGCACCTGTATCAAGTTCCTTTGTACCGCCGTGACGTGCTTCGTATGACTCATTAACACCCATTGCGATATCAGGAGACTGACCATCGATTGTAGTGAAAACTGCGCAGGAGTTGCCATCAAATCCCATATCACTGGATGTATAACCGATCTCGCAAACCTTCTTTCTAACGATAGAAGGAATATCTACGTTAGCAGTTGTTGTGATCTCTCCCATAACAAGAACCATACCTGTTGTTGTGCATGTCTCACAAGCAACACGAGCCTTGCTATCCTGCTCCAAGATTGCATCAAGAACTGCATCTGAGATCTGATCGCAAATCTTATCGGGATGTCCCTCTGTTACTGATTCTGATGTGAAGAGCCAGTTACCTTTTTTATTTCTCATCTTTTCTTCCTTTCCGTTCAATGCGCAGTAAAGAAAAAACCTTCCCCCGAAAGGAGAAGGCCGACGTTTTATATAAACGATCCTCATCTTTCAGGTTTCCCTGCCGGAATTGGCACCGCTGCTTTCCGCGGTTGCCGGACTCTTATAACGGGCCGGTCCCTCGAGTCACTCTTGATAAGCAATGAACTGTAAATGTTACGGAAAGATTTTACTTATCCTTCGTATCTTTGTCAATTATCGATGCAAGATTATTGAAGCAAAGGCAAATATTTCCTGATTATTTTCCTCATAATGCCGATTTGTTAATAATATTAATTAATTTATTAACTTCTCGAAAAGCTGTTTCCACGCTTTTTCCTTGTCGTACTTTGTCGTAATTTGTCGCTTTTATCAGGGCAATTCCCACCTTACAATCCATCCTACGAACCAAACTTCAAAGGAGGATAACGATATGGCATTCACGATAAAAATCTACGATAAGGATAAGTATATTTACCAGCTTCTTAAAAGAAGACTTAGCAACTTCTTTCCTGATGCCTACATCGTTAATCCTTACTTCGACAGTTTGGAAGATGACGATCGATTTAGCGACTACACAAAAGTCTTATACAATCCGAAAGCCATCTCTGACGAAGACATTAATCTACATGCAGCCTCACCCATAAGACTAACGGAAGACGGTGGACTCATTGATTGTGCCCGTTTTGTTCCTATGCTTAGGAATAATTCATTTGCAACCCCCTTTTTATCTCCTGTAACGGGTACAGTCACCGCCGTCCTTCCGTTCGTCTACTCAAACGAAAGAGACAGATTCATATTAGACCTGGAGAAAGAACTATCTGGGGCTGATTTTAATGTCAGACTGGATTTTACCAGCAAAATCAGAGCCCTGTGGAGACAATCAGCCGGCTCTAATATGACATCTCTTCTCGAGGCATGTAAATCCAAGAAATTTGCTCCGGAAGACATTCTTAAATACTGCAATATGGATGACTCAGGCTTTCTAACTCCCGGCAGCACAACAAACAACGATGATGTGTACGACATGGGACTAACCAGATCAGTCACGCTTATGCATCACGCTACAAATCTGGTTCATAGGAACAATAAGTTGATTAACGTGCTTGCCGTTGTCGAGGGTTTTAGAAGCGTTGACCTTCCTGACCTTCTAAGTGGTTGCGATATGGTCACCATACTTCTGCCCGCCAGAAATGCCGGTGAAGACATTGGAGCTCAGGATCTTATTACCCTTCTTAAGAAAACACTGGGTCAGGAAAGAGTTTCTGTCCGTTATATAAATGAAGCTTCGCTTGAATCATCATTTGACGACATCTTAAATCAAAGGAGACAAGTCGTATGAATCAGGTAAAGACTGATCCTGTCGATATCAAGGAGCAGATTACCTATTGCGTCCTAAATGCTATTTCTACTGAAAGTGACCCGTCAGACGAAAAACTCAGAGAGATTATATCTGAAGTTATATCCGAGAACACTTCATACAAAATGAATTTGGACCAGAAGCGTGAGATGGCGCAGATGGTATTCAATTCCCTCAGAAGACTTGATGTCATAGAACCTCTTATGGAAGATCCGACCATAACTGAAATTATGGTTAACGGTCCATTCAAGATATTCTATGAACGTGCAGGAAGGCTATATAAATCTGATCTGAAGTTTCGTGATGAAGAGACACTTCGCACGTGCATTTCGTGTTTCTTCGCAAATCAGAACAGACCTTTGAACGAAGCAAATCCAATAGCAGATTTAAGGCTGCCTGATGGTTCAAGAGCAAATGCTGTTCTTCCGCCAATATCCAAAGAAACAACAGTGACAATCAGAAAGTTCACCGGAATTACTCACGACATCGTATCTCTCATAAGGCAGGACTTTATAAGCGAAGAAGCAGCAAGGTTTTTGGCGGAATGTGTAAAGAACAAAAGAACTATATTCATCTGCGGTGGAACCGGATCAGGAAAGACTACTTTTCTGAATTCGTTGTCGAGTTTTATCCCTAAGAATGAACGTATTGTCACGATTGAAGATTCTGCAGAATTAAACCTTAAAGGCATTGATAACTTAGTTCAGATGGAAGCCAGACTTCCTGGTCCTGATGGCACGGGCGAAGTAAATATCGGAATGATGATAAGAGCCTCTTTACGCATGAGGCCTGACCGCATCATTGTCGGAGAAGTCAGAGGCAAGGAAAGCGCAGATCTTCTCTCCTGTCTTACAAGCGGACATCCTGGTTCAATGAGTACAGGCCACAGCAACTCCTGCCTTGAGATGATGGAACGTCTTACTGCCATGATTCTCTCAGGTTCTTCTCTCCCCTACGATGCCATACTCACACAGGCTTCTATGGGTATAAACATAATCCTTCACGTGATGAGAAGTCCTGAAGGAAAAAGATATATAGATGAGATTTGTGAGGTGTTGCCACCTCAGAATCACGAATACAGATTAAAGACTTTATTCAGGAATAAAGGAGGTGACAAACTTGAATGTATCGCAGACGCTGAAGATATCAAAAGAGCAATGGCATATCGCGCGTAAGAACAGCCATACCTTCTCCGTTTTTCTCTTAAAGACTATATGGGTATATCCGTTATTTGTAGCCGTAGTATACTTCGCATCCGGGTTATTCATAAAGTCTGAAACGATCAGGCTTGTACTTTCCATATTCCTTGGAATACTTCCATGGAAAGAAGCAATGAACAAGATTTACTCGAATAACTACAGACACATGAGAACGCAACTTCTTGTACTGTTACAGGTGCTCTGCACCAGTGTATCGAGTGGTTATTCAATAGAGAAATCTCTTCTTCTGATAAGACCTGTTATTGAGAAAACTTTCGGCAGACGCTCAATGCTTTTAAAGCCACTTATCAATCTTGAGAATAACCTCAAGTTACATGTAAGTCTTGAAGATTCATTAAATATGTTTGCTGAGCAGATTGCATTTCCTGAAACTGTTCCGATTTTTCACGCTCTTGCAATCTCAGGAGAGATTGGCAACAACAGCTTATCCATATTAAGAAGTTCATGTCAGATGTTATCAGAACTTAATGCCGTTCAGGGTGAAATAAATGCATCTAATGCAGGTAAGAACGCAGAAGCCGCAATACTTTGTGTTATGCCGTTCGGCGTCACGTCTGCATTAAACTATATGAGCCGAGAGTACTTGGATATGGCAAGAAATACAAGGACAGGATCTTTACTTCTGGCTTTAGCATTCGGTATATGCACAATAGCCTGTGCAATGCTTTTAAAGTTCATGTCTCATGAGAGTAACAGAAAAGCATACAAAACAGAGCTTGCTACAAATACAGCATCCAAGAAGCCTTCTACTCCGCTTACTTCTTTCGTAAAGAAGATATTTCCGGCAAGTTTCATTGCTTCAAGACATGAGTTATTTAATGAGCTGTCGGTAAATCCGGATTACACATATGAACAGTACTTAAAGAAGCAGCTTGTTACAGGAATAGTATTCTACGTTCTTTCAACAGTGATCCTTATCGCAATTGGAAAGAGTCCTTTACTATCAATCTTTTTCACTGTCGCTATATTACTGCTTGGCGGATATCAGATAAGGTCAGATGTTGAACATAAAAGAGAAGATCTGATGAGTGATATACCGCTGTTCATGTGCCTCATCTCTACCCTTCTTGAATCTGGAATGCAGCTTCCAAAGGCAATCAACATATGTGCAAAGGCCTTCAACGAGAAAAAGAGTCTTGCTCTGGAGATAAAGAACTTAAGAGCAATGATTCTGTCAGGAATACCTGCTTCTGATGCAGTCGAGAAATTCTCATTAAGGATTCAGATTCCTGAAGCACAGGCAGCACTTCTACTTATTGCAAGATACGGAAGACTTGGTACTGCTGAAGTATTAAATATGCTGAATCTTCAAGCTCAGGCCTGCTGGAATCTTTGCAGAAACGCTTCACGCAAAAGACAGGAACGTGAAGCTTTGGGAATGGTAATTCCAATGACGCTCGATTTTATAAGCGTCCTTATGGTAGCCATGACACCCGCAATTATCTCACTCGGCATATAAAGGAGGAAACGGAAATGAAAAAGAGATTGAAACATTTGAATAAGAAAGGTATGGGAACTGTTGAGATTGTCATCATTATCGCCGTCCTCGTGGCTTTAGCGCTTCTTTTCAGGACCGGCCTTACAGAATATGGTCAGAAGATAATGGACTACTGCTTTGATGACACCAAGATAGCATCGGCCTTCTGAAATATCGCTTAAGTACAAATTAGTTTTTGAGTTTACAAAGGAACTAGAAAAATGCAGATAAAAAAGGGACCCTACGGATATTACGCAATTGAGAAGTTTGATAGCCCGGATAAATTATGCACTTATGCCGAAGAGGTAATTGCCGGAAACAAGACAGACTTCTATCTTCCACCTATAACCGAAAATTTCGGTACAGGAATAATGTGCTGCTATGAATTCTCAGGATATCTCCAACTCACAGATCCGGAGTTTTCCGTATTTTCTCCGGTTAAAAAGACCACGACGCGCAAAACAGAATCAAAAAATCTAAGCCTGAGAAGAAAAGCCTGTGGGGACCTTTTTTATTCATTTGCAAAGATGCTGGACAACCTTATCTCCCCTTCATGCATTGTTCTCGATCCAAATCTAATATTTACTGATCCTGAAGGGATTACTCTGAAAGTATGCTGTCTTCCACTGAAAAGCAGCCCTGACGATCTTTGTATAGCTGCGCTGGGAGCTTCAAGATTAGAAGAACTTCTGAATTGCGATTTCTTTAAAGGCGCAGTAACGGAAGATGAAAGAAATGCTCTGGTCTATAGCGTCAAAGACAACAACGAATCGATGTTCATCAAACTTGCAGGGATAATCAGAGGAACAGATGAGAGCTTTAAAACAGAGTCAAAGATTGAAGTTCAAGATGAGAGTTCAACTAAATCCGTTTTTACCTCTCTTTCAAAGAAAATATCCAAAACTAAGATAGATCTGGCAATTTCCGCTATTTCTTCAGTCCTATCTCTTTTATCACTAAAAAGTAGTTTCTATTTTCCCTGCATATTGCTTTTCGCACTTGCTTTGCTGGTATTGCTGACAACGCTTCTCGATAATAAGAGAAAACTTAAGAATATAGGCAAAACAGAGAACAATGATTTATCTATACAAAGAAGTTCTATACTTTTTTCCGATAACGCATTAGCAACTGCAAGTGAGAATAATGGGAAGAATTATACCGGGCTAACAAGTGGCAAGCTTTCACATATTTCCGATACTTCCGGAATCAATCCAGATTACAGTCTATACCTTGATGAGACAAGAATTGGTTCAGATTGCTTTGTAGCTGACATTGTATTGGATGAACCACAGATTGCACCACTTCACGCAGTTATCAGACAAAACAATGGTGTTTTCTGTCTTATACCATCCAAAGGATCAGGCAAAACATATATCGAAGATTCGCTGGTTGAAAATGGAAAATCATACGAAATCAAAATAGGACAGAAACTCACCTTTGGTGACATTTCTTTCCGTTTCACAACCTAATAAAGTGGGATATAAGTTACTGGAGTCTTGGAATAACGCCATTCGGGAAATCGGTCTTCTTGTAGTTAGCAAGTCTTTCCTTCTGTTCTTCTGAACCGTAACGTTCAATGAAACGCATTCTTGCTAATGCACGCTTTCCCTTTGCGACACTGTCTTCAACAAATACAGGTCTGCCGTTCTTATCCTTATGAGTCTTAATCTCTTCACATGCATTGTTATATGCAGTAATGATTCTTCTAAGACGCATATTCTCAAGCCATTCAGCAGAGTTGCATATGATAAGAGCGAGCATTCCGTTGATTTCACAATATCCTTCTGAGACCATACAGTATCTTGTGACACCGTTTGTTGTAAGTGAACATGCACCCGGCTCTAACGCTGCTACAAAAGGAGTATGGCCAGCCATAAAACCGAACTCACCATCACTTGTGGGAATTCTTACACTATCAACCTGACCCTCATAGAAATCTTCATAAGGGGTAATAATAAGAAGGTTAATTTTGTGTGATACGTGATCTGCCATAGCAATCTATCAGATATTTGATTCCTTATAAGCCTTAAGAACGTCGTCGAGTCCGCCCTTCATGAAGAAACACTGCTCAGGAATGTGATCCAATGAACCGGAAATCAATTCACCAAATGCCTTGACTGTCTCTTCAACAGGAACATATCTTGGAGCAAAACCTGTAGAATCTGCTGTTACAAAGAAAGGCTGTGACAAGTATCTCTGAACTTTACGTGCACGGGATACCATAAGTCTGTCTTTTTCAGAAAGCTCTTCCATACCGAGGATAGCGATGATGTCCTGGAGTTCCTTATAACGCTGGAGCATTTCCTGAACCTTACGTGCTACATGGTAATGCTCAGCACCAACTACATCTTCAGTTAAGACTCTTGAAGAAGATTCAAGAGGATCAACTGCAGGATAGATACCAAGTTCTACAACGCTACGTGACAATACGATGTTCGCATCAAGGTGAGCAAATGTCGTAGCAGGTGCAGGGTCAGTAATATCGTCCGCAGGGACATAAACTGCCTGAATAGATGTAATAGAACCATTTCTTGTTGAAGTAATTCTCTCCTGAAGCTCGCCAACTTCGCCTGCCAATGTAGGCTGATAACCAACGGCTGAAGGAATACGACCGAGAAGCGCTGATACCTCAGAACCTGCCTGAACGAATCTGTAAATGTTATCGATGAATAAGAGTACGTCTCTGTGCTTTTCATCTCTTAAATACTCAGCCATTGTAAGACCTGTAAGAGGTGCTCTCATTCTCGCACCTGATGTCTCGTTCATCTGACCGAATACCATGATGGTCTTATCTAAAACGCCTGATTCTTTCATTTCGTTCCAGAGGTCATTACCTTCACGTGAACGCTCACCGACACCGGTAAATACGGAATATCCGCCGTGCTCACTTGCAATGTTACGGATGAGCTCAAGGATAAGGACTGTCTTACCTACACCGGCACCTCCGAAAAGACCGATCTTACCACCTCTTGAGAAAGGTACGAGAAGGTCGATTACCTTGATACCAGTCTCAAGCATTGTCTCAGCCGGATACTGCTCAGTAAATGAGGGAGCATGTCTGTGGATAGGCCACATGGCATCACTCTTAACTTCACCCTTGTTGTCGATAGGCTGACCAATAGCATTAAAAAGACGGCCAGTGATATTCTCGCCTACCGGAACTTTAACGGAAGAACCCAAAGACTCACAGATGAGACCTCTTGTAAGGCCTTCTGTAGGATTAAAGGAAACGCATCTTACGACACCGGAACCTCTCTGCTGAAGAACTTCAACATACACATCGTCATCACTTGAAGTGTCAGACTGCTCTTCTACAGGAAGACCATCAGCATTGAGGATAGGTGCTTTGCGCATAATCCTGATTGCCTCGTTAATCTTAGGAATCTCGCCCTTTGCGAATTCGCAATCGATTACAGGTCCAATAATCTGTATTACCTTGCCGTATGCCATAATCTGTTCCTCACATCTTCTCTGCCTGCTGTGCACCGTTTACGATTTCCGTAAGCTCAGTTGTAATCTTTGCCTGACGGGCACGGTTGCTCAGGAGTTCAAGCTTTTTCATCATTTCTTCAGCGTTTTCTGTAGCGTTCTCCATTGCAGTGAGTCTTGCAGTCTGCTCACTAGCAAAAGCATCGACCATAGCGCCGAAAACCATTGCGTTCGTATATGTATCGATAAGGTAGCTGAATACCGCATCTGAGTTAGGGAAGTACTCTAATTCACTACCCTTCATCACTGCCATTCCGGCATCAGTTACTTCATCAGGAAGAATCAATGAAATGGACTTAGGGTCAACCGGAAGAAGTCTTACTGCTACCGGTTCCATCTTTACTGATGATTCCATATGCGTATAAAGAAGATATACAAGATCGTAATCCCCTTTAAGGAAACGATTTCTCATAATAGCGCTTACCTGTCTTGCGTCATTATAAGTCGGTTCGGAAATCGGAAACGAGAAAGATGAATTTACGTTATATCCCAATCTTGTAAGCTTTTCTCTTGCAAGTCGTCCAAATACATTAAGTTCGTAACTAGTGGAGATATTCTTTTTTGTATTCTCCATTATCTTACGTCTTACATGATCTTCCGTAATCTTGACCATGTTATTGTTATAGGCACCGGCTAAGCCCTGATCACCCGAAAGAACATAATAACCGATCTTCCAGGTCTCACCTTCATTCTTCTGGTCGAGAACGAAGAAAGGGTTGTCGAGGTGCTCATTATTTCTGATCATTTCCTGCATAGATTCAACGCAGAAAAGGAAGAAAGGATACATAGACTCATGAAGGAGCTGTGATCTTCTCATTTTCGCGCTGGAGACAAGCTGCATCGCATTAGTCATCTGGCTAATGTCGTTAACGCTCTTCATTCTCTTCTTTATTGCAGAAAAGCTCTCCATATTATCAGTAGTCCTCTACGTACTCCTTGTGTTCTTCAATGAAGGCAACCTTGAATTCCTCATAAGCAGAATCAATCTCAGCTTTGATTTCATCAGTAAATACCTTACCGTCATTAAGCTTTTCGAAAATATTAGGATGAACAAGCTTAATATTACTGAAGAATTCAGTATAGAATTCGATAATGTCTTCTGTTGCAAGGAAATTGAACTTATCTGAAGTAGCACAGTACAGAAGAGTTACTTCAGCAGCCATAGAATGCGGGCTGAATCTTTCCTGCTTTAATACTTCGTTAAGAACAACACCACGCTTGATCTGGAGCTGTGTATTCTCATCCAAATCAGAACCAAACTGTGAGAAAGAAGCCATTTCACGAGCCTGGGCAAGTGAGATACGAAGCGGTCCAGCAACTTTCTTAACTGCCTTGGTCTGAGCGGCACCACCTACACGGGATACTGAAAGACCTACGTTTACAGCAGGACGCTGACCTGAGAAGAAAAGTTCAGGTGAAAGATAAATCTGACCATCAGTAATAGAGATAACGTTTGTCGGAATATAAGCCGAGATATCATTACCCTGTGTCTCAACGATAGGAAGTGCAGTAATAGAACCGCCACCCATTTCCTTGGAAAGTCTTGCAGCTCTCTCCAAAAGTCTTGAATGGAGATAGAAAACATCGCCCGGATAAGCTTCTCTTCCCGGAGGTCTTCTCAAAAGGAGTGAGATTGCTCTGTATGCCTGCGCATGCTTGGAAAGGTCATCGTAAACGATAAGTACATCCTTGTGATAGTCATACATGAACTTCTCAGCAATAGCACAAGCAGAAAACGGTGCAATATACTGCATTGCAGCTGATTCTGAAGCAGAAGCTGCAACGATTACTGTGTAATCCATAGCGCCATGCTTTTCCAAAAGGCCTGCTGTGGCAACGATGTTAGCCATCTTCTGACCAATAGGTACATAGACGCAGATTACATCTTCATTCTTCTGATTAATAATGGCATCAAGTGCGATAGATGTCTTACCTGTCTGTCTGTCGCCGATGATAAGCTCTCTCTGGCCTCTGCCGATAGGTGTCAAAGCATCAATTGCAGTAATACCTGTAAACAAAGGTGTATCAACAGGAGCTCTGTCAATGATGGAAGGCGCAGGTGACTCGACCGGTCTTTCTTCTGTATATCTGATGACACCCTTACCATCAATAGGATGGCCCAAAGCATCAACTACTCTTCCGATAAGACCCATACCTACAGGCACAGAGCATGTCGTCATAGTACGAACACAGCTCATGCTTTCAACTACGGTATCTTCACCAGTAAGGAGAACTACGCCGACCTTGGTTTTCTCAAGGTTCATGGCAATACCGGTAGCACCGGAAGCAAAATAGATAAGCTCGTTAAGCATACAGTTACGAAGTCCGGTAACTGAAGCTACACCATCAGAAATAGATGCAACCTTACCAACCTCGTCTCTGTGCTCCTGCATAAGGAAAGCATCTTCGACGCGCTTATCGAAAGCTTCATCAGTAAGATTGGAAGTCTCAATGTTATCAATACTGACCTTATGAGATTCAGGAAATTGATCAAGAGCCTTTTCCAAATCCTCCCTAACTTTGGTGGACGGAAAATCTTCTGTGAAAGCTTCTTTAGTTTCAGGACCTACATTGGACTCGAAAGAACGTGTCTGCTTGATGAAAGAACCGATTCTTCCAAGTTGTCCCTTAATTGAATAGTCATAACGGCTTCCCTGGAAATAAACAATGAAGCCACCGATAAGTTCTTCGTTCTTCTCAATAGAAAGACGATAGTCTTCAATCTCATTAAGCTCGGCAAACTTGGCAGCAACCCTGGCTAATTTCTCTTCAGGGATGTCACCAGCCGTCTCAATCCTGAGTGAAGGACCTCTGGACTTAATCTTACTATCCTTATTGTCAGACGGAATATTACTCACTCTTCTCTACCTCTTTGTCGAGGATCTCTTCAGTGTGCATAATTGCAGATTTCTTAAGTTCATCCTTAGAAATAGCATCGCCGATGATGTGACCTGCAATCTGAACAGAGAGATCTGCGATATCGTCTTTCATAGTCTCGAAAGCGTTTCTCTTCATTCTTGCAGCATCATCTTCAGCCCTCTCAATAATCTGCTGGGCTTCGTTATTAGCCTGTTCGATAACCTGCTTGCTCTGCTTATCGGCATTCGCCTTAGCTTCTTCCAAAATCTCAGAACCCTTGCGCTTTGCCTCATCAATTGTCTCTTTTGAAGAATCAACAATTGCCTGAGCTTCTTCTTTAGCCTTTTTAGCCTCAGCAAGCTCGCTATCCAAAGCTTCCTGACGCTGATTGATAATCTTCATTATCGGCTTGTAAATAAAGAACTTAATTACAACAAACGCAATAAGCAGATTGATTATGGTTATAACCGCAGTTACAGCGTATCCTGCAAACTGATCCGGCGAGAAGAGATTTGACTCTTCTGCTTCTAATAGCAGTGTCGGTAAATATGACAACATACTGTTTTACTCCCTTATTAACTACGTCGAGCTTCTTTGATCAGCCAACTGTGAAGATCAAAAGGAATGCGACAACGAGTGAATAAATACCGATTGACTCGATAAATACGATTGCAAGAAGCATCATTGTCTGAAGCTTGCTGATAACTTCAGGCTGTCTTGAACCTGCTTCGAGAGCTGAGCTAGCGAGCTTACCCATTGCAAATGTTGAGCCAAGCGCACCGCAGGAAATAGCAATTGCTGCTGCAAAAGCTGCAATTCCCTTTGTTTCAAGTGCAGCTAAGATAGGCAAAGCTAAAGCTAAAATTGTATTCATAATATGAGGCCTCCTCTATTAATTAACTGTTTTGATTCTTAAGCTGATACAGCTTCAGATTTCTTGTTTTTCTTCTTCTTTATAAATTCTTCAGGGTGTTCCTGGAATTCATGACCTATTTCTGTATTCTCACCGATATAAGACATTGTAAGGTAGGAGAATACAACCGCCTGGATAATACCGTCAACGATATCAAACCAGAGTCCGGCGATACCGGGCAAGATAATCGGAACCGTAATAGACAGGAATTCCATAAATACGAAAGCTGCAAATACGTTACCGAAAAGACGGAGTGCAAGAGATACCGGTTTTACTACATAATCCAAAATCTTGAATGGAAGCATAATCGGAACAGGTGAAGTCAAAGTCACCCAGAATCCCTTCAATCCAATAAACTTAATGGAAATAACGATAACATAAATAATCGCTACCAAAGCACAACCTACCGGGAAAGCGACATTCTTAGCCGGTGGAGAAACATGGAAATAAGAAATTGTGTTGCATGCCGTGATGAAAATGCCGAAAGTCATGATCATAGGAGCAACTTCCTCAGCTTCTTTGCGATTCATGCCAAATCCCATTGCAGAAGTAATGATCAAATCAACAAGTGAAACAAGGAGCGCCTGTCTCTTTGTAAGCTTCATAGAATTTGACTTCTTGCCAATAAGAATTCTGAAAATGATGATGTAGATGATCAACGCAATCCAGGTAACAATGATGGCATCCGTAATAAGGAGCTTGTAATCACCTACATTGAAGTACATCTGCACCTGCATGATGGCTTCACTAATCTCTTCGCCGATATCAGCAGGCTTGAATCTTGCTATAAACTTCTCGGCAAAGGCTGCAAAGAATTCAGAGAGCCATGAACAAACCATAACAAAAGATGAAAAAGTCATAATGTTATTGAGCCCCCTCTTTATTTATACTGAACATTTTACGCCTCTTCGGGTGAAAAAATACAACTTACGAATTATTGAAAATGTCGATTTTCGACTTCTCTGATGCCATCAACTCGGACAGCATGTCTTCCGCCTGCAAATTCTTCTTCAAAGAATGCATCTACCATACCAAGAGCAACACCCAAGCCAACAACACGCTCACCAAAAGCTAGGATATTAGCATCGTTATGCTGTCTGGACATCTTTGCCATGAATTCATTTGCGCAAAGAGCACATCTGATTCCCTTATACTTGTTGCATACAAGAGAAATACCGATACCTGTACCGCAGATTGCAATGCCTCTGTCAGCCTTGCCGCTTGTAACATCATCTGCAACCTTGATTCCTGCATCAACATAAGAATAAGAATCGGTTCCGTTGGGAGCACCACCATCAAGGACAGTGAAACCCTTTGCTTCAAGGTGCTTAATGACCTTCTGTCTTAACTCATAACCTGCGTGATCAGATGCGATTGATACAACCATGAATATAGCCTCTTTTCTTATTAAATCTCGTGATGTATATGCTTAAAGTTCTTTGTGCCGTCGCAGTAAGGACGAACGATGTCGCCATTACCAATAAGGCGGTACTTATAAGAAACAAGTCCCTCAAGTCCTACCGGACCTCTTGCGTGAATCTTTGATGTAGCAATACCTACTTCTGCACCAAATCCATAACGGAAACCATCAGCGAATCTTGTTGAACAGTTAACAAGAACGCTACCGGAGTCAACCATCGTCATGAAGCGCTCAGCAGTCTGCTTATTCTCAGTGATAATTGCGTCAGTATGACCTGAACCATAGTGATTAATGTGGGAAATAGCTTCCTCAACATCCTTAACGATCTTTACCGAACACTTCATTGCAAGATATTCGTGATGCCATTCGGTAACCTCAGTTAATCCGAATCTTGAAGAAACATAAGAATCACCGAAAACCTCTACTCCGGCATTCTTTAATGTATCGATGAACTCAGGTAAGAATGTATCCTTGAGGCTTTCATTAATAAGGAAAGTCTCAGTAGCATTACAAACAGAAACATACTGGGTCTTTGCATCAAGTGCAACCTTCAATGCAGTTGCCGGATTAGCTTCAGCATCGATATATGTGTGGCATACACCGTCAGCATGTCCCAAAACAGCAATATTAGTGTTCTGCATTATGTACTGAACAAAGGAATTAGAACCTCTGGGGATGATAAGGTCGATATATTCATCAAGCTTAAGCATATCGGCAATTTCAGAACGAAGAGTCAAAAGATTGAGCCATCCTTCAGGAAGTCCTGCTTCAATTCCTGCTTTGCTGATTACAGAAGCCAATACCTTATTTGTATTGATAGCTTCAGATCCGCCCTTAAGGAAAACGGCATTTCCGCTCTTAATGCAAAGAGAAGCAATCTGTACCAAAGCATCAGGTCTGCTCTCGAAAATAACTCCGATTACACCAATAGGACATGTGACTCTTGTAAGTTCAAGTCCGTCATCCAAAGAAGTCTTCAAAGTAACTTTGCCGACAGGATCTTCAAGACCAATAAGGCTTTCAATTCCCGAGACTACATCATTTATCTTATCGTCATTAAACTTAAGTCTCTTTATAAGCGGAGTATCGAGTCCTGCCTTCTCAGCCTCTTCGAGATCGATTCTATTCGCACTGAAAATCTCATCCTTGGCAGAAAGAAGCGCAGAAGCAACATTGGCAAGTGCCTTATTCTTTATGTCGCTTCCCAGAGAAGCCATAATGTACGAAGCTTCTCTTGCAACTTTAGCTATATCATGAAGTTCAGACATAAAAAGTCTCCTTAATATTCTTAAAAACAGATTATAACAAACTTAAATGCAAAGCGTGCCTAAATGTTTTCAACATAACCAAAATGCATAAAAGTTAGCAAAAATAGATTTAAATCTGACAGTAGCTTAACTAAATATCCACTTTTAGTTATGTTCAAAAATGTTCGTAATGTTCATAACTTTGTTTATAACTACAAAAACAAACATTTCACTTTTTTAGGTGCCCGAAACCCTTGTAACTGTTGATTTCGTCCTTTTGTTACCAACTGATGACAAAACAATTACGAAACATTGTCAAAACAAAGAACCCAATAGAAACAAGCGTTTCAGCCCACTTTGAACCTTTGTTCGATACAGAGTGTCCACGAGAGAAATACAACTAAAAAATGAAATTAATACTTGACAGAGCTTTTTCTGAACAAAACACAAATAGCAATTTTTGCATATTGATTTTTTGATATAATCTCTATTATGAAAATTATACTTACAACATTATTTGGACTTGAATCTCCCACCAAAGGGGATCTCCTTGAAAGAGGCTACGACAAAGAGAGAATCACAGTAAGTGACGGCGTCGTAACACTCGAAGGAGATTTTAATGACGTTGCCCGCGCTAATATGTGGGTCAAGCACGCTGAGCGTATATTTATTGAGGTCGGCGAGTTTGGCTGTGGCATGTCAGATAATGCAGATACTAACTTTGATGCTTTTTTCGAAGGCTGCAGAAAAATTAAGTGGATTAATTACATTCCCGCAAACTGGGCATTTGTTGTGAACGGCTTTTCGAGAAAGTCTAAGCTTTACGGTATCCCAGCCCTTCAGAAGCTTGCAAAGAAAGCTATTGCCGAGAGTCTTGCCGTTTCAAGAGGACTTTCTGCAAACACTCTCATCAGCGAGAACGAAGAATTAGGCACAGTAAAAATACAGTTCGGCATAGTAAATGATACTTGCCGTTTCATGATCGATACTACAGGTGCCGGTCTTCACAAGCGTGGATATAGACCTTTGACACACGAAGCGCCTATCAGAGAGACGCTTGCTTCCGGAATGCTCACATATGCTAAGTACCGCCCCTATGGCAACGAAGCACTCGTAGATCCTTTCTGTGGTTCAGGAACAATTGTAATTGAAGCTGCAAGAGCTGCTTGTGGAATCGCTCCGGGAAGAGACAGACATTTCGCATATGAAGATCTTCCCTATATCGGTAAAGCTCCCTATCAGAGAGCTTTGCAGGAGGCTTTAGATAACGAAGATACCGAACCTATGGACGATTGCTACTTCTTTGGTTCTGATATCGATCCTAAAGCGATTGAATCGGCAAAGCGCAATGCTGAAGCTGCAGGTGTTGCCGCTCATACAAAGTTCAGACTTTGCGATGCTGCGAAAATGACTCCTGAATATCTCGAAAAGCTGACCGGGCTTCCAAGACAGCTCGTCATTACCAATCCTCCCTATGGTGGAAGACTTATGACGCCTGAAGAGGCTGCCCAGATCTATAAACTCATTGACCGCACTTACCTCACTAAATCAGGTTTCTGCAAAAAGGGCCTCAGACTGTCTGTAATTACGCCTGAAAATGCTTTTGAGGAAGCAACAGGTCATAAGGCTGATAAGCGTGTAAAACTCTACAATGGCGCTATAGTATGCACTCTCAGCAATTATTTTAAATTAGACGGAAAGAATCATGATAACCGTTAAGATTCCATTTCTGGACCTCCTAAAGGTTGCTGATTCCGGCCAAGCATTCAGATTTAAGGTAATTGACGACAAGCACGTTGAACTTGTCGCTTTTGGAAAGTATCTTCAAATTGCAAAAACAGCAGAAGATACTTTCGCCTTTTCATGCACTCAGAAAGAGTTCGAAGATATCTGGACGGCGTATTTTGATTTAGAAAGAGATTACAACGAGATCGTTAATTCGATTGATAAGAACGATAAGTATCTTCTTGATGCTTCAGACTTTGGAAGTGGTATAAGAATTTTGAAGCAGGACGTTTTCGAGACGACGATAAGCTACATAATTTCCCAGAGACGATCTATTCCTTCTATTACCACATCAGTTGAAAGAATCTCAAAGCTTTGCGGAAAGAAAATTAAAGCTCCCAAACTGACTGAACCTTTTATAAAGCCACTTTGTGATGAGTACTACGCCTTTCCTACTCCTCAAGAACTTAGCAATCTTGCTTTTGAAGAGCTCGAAAACACAGGCGTCGGATATAGAGCTCCTTATATCGCAAGAGCAACAGAAGAATTCTGTTCCGGCAAACTTGACCCGGTTTCTTTATCAGAACTTACAGATGAAGATCTCTATAAAGCACTGACAGCTATGTATGGTGTCGGAACCAAAGTTGCAAACTGCATAATGCTCTTTGCTTTTGCACGAACAGGAAGATTTCCTGTTGATGTCTGGATCAAAAGAATTGAAGACACATACTATAACGGACATTTCGACTGCAGCCCTTATCCTGACAGTGCAGGAATAATGCAGCAGTTCATGTTTTACTATGAGAGAAGGAAGCCTGAAATTTAATTTTCAAAAAATATCAATAAATCTGTTTTAGGCACTTGACACTCATATAATCAAACTATATAATTACAACGCTTGTTGCAAAGCGCATATATGCGGCCGTGGCGGAACTGGCAGACGCGCACGTTTGAGGGGCGTGTGAGTAACTTCATACGAGTTCAAGTCTCGTCGGCCGCACCACACAAAAGGTTGTCTCAATGAGGCAACCTTTTTTATTGCTTATACTCCCTACTTCACAGACTAAGTAGTTTTCTTGCTTATTATCTATCTTATTTGTATCATCTTTAAAATATTAAAAATATTTAAGAGGATACTATGGATTCCAATAAAATCAGCACGACACTTATTAAGTCATCGACGTTTATTTTCGGTGAGTTTCAAAAGAAACAATTTATCGTTTTTTCAATTGGTGCTGCTCTCACCTTTATTCTTGAACTTGTTTCATACCTGCTCTCCAATAGTCACGATAACAGCTTTTCAATAGTCGCTTCCAGACTGTGGATGCTTGGTCTTATAGCTGTGATTATTTCTTTTATTGGAATCATCGCAATGCAGATCAGGGACGATATCAAGAACAAGAAGGTGTTACTCCCCGTTATTTTCCTGTTAATAGTTGTTTTCTTCTCTTTTCAGGTCGGCAATTTCTATTTCAGCGATCTGAGTTATGAATCAACACAGGAAGTTAATGCCGGCCTTGAAGCATTCAAAAATGTCGACTGGAACTACACAGGCACCGGTTTTACCGGATATCCAATCAAGCAGTATCTGATGAACGCGATCCCTTCTATTATCTTTGGAAGAAGCTTCTTTGCACTTAATGCCGGTTTTGCAATTCCTTTTATCCTCGGTCTGACAATGCTCTTTATTGAACTTCGCAGATTTCTCAAGTTTATTGGAAGTGATGAGAGACTGGCTATCCTGCCGGTTCTCATGATATCTTTCTGCCCTTATATAGATGATTTCTATTATATTTTCGAACAGACTCTTACTCCTGTCTCTTATTCAATGATTGTAATTGCACTGTTCTTAAGAGTTATCAGAAGACCTTCCCTCTTCTCCTTTTCGCTCTTGGCATTCAATGCTTGCATGCTTCCTTTCTTGTATACACCTGCTCTGGCTCTCATGGGCCTTGTTATGGTAATTACGCTTTATCATGCACTCATGGTCTTCCTGGGCAAATCAGAATTTTCGAAAAGAGACAAACGCGATTTAAAATACATTATCTCTGTTGCAATCACCGGCATATTGCCGATTCTCTTCTTCGTTTGCACTCTGATCAATAAGCGCCACGATGATTTCCTTTCACCCTTAAGCGAAGAAACTTCCAAAGATGTAATCAAGTCCTACTACCATGGACTGATCAGTTTCTTTGTAGATTCTTCTTCTATTTTCTTCGGTATATTCGGAGCAATTGTTCTCATTTACTTATTAGCTTCAATTTCAATGAGAATCAGATTCCATAATCTCATAATTTCTCTTTGGTGTTTCGCCACAGCATACTTTGCTTTTATGCTTCCCGGCGCATCGAAAAGATTCGGTTTCAACTACGACCTCAACGTTCTTGAACAAAGATGCATGGTCATAGTTCCAATTCTTGCTGTAGCTATTCTCTTTTCCACTCTCAACTTTATTAAGAAACACAATATCAGCATGAAAAATTCTGCAGTTATTATTGTTTCTCTTGCATTCCTGCTTTTCGGTGTAAACACATTATTCACGCAGCACAAAGGTTTTGCTTATAACAACTACATTCAGAACATGAAGTACATGATCAAGTATTCTCAGGATATGCTTGACGAAAAAGGCATCAAATACGATGACGAATTCTGTCTCATCATTCACTCAGACAATGGATTATTTCACAGCCCCACAGACTTTGCACGTTACTTCTACCCTAATGCAAAAATCTACAGATTCCCAATTAACGACGCCGGCGGTATCAGTATTTACGACGCAATCTTCCCTAAATTCGTAATCACCGAATCTAAAGATACTGAAAACTACTATTATCTTGAGTTCACTGAAAGAGAATTCAAAAACATCAGATACGACAATAATCCGGAACTCTACTTCAGATACATCGATCCGGACTACTCATACGTAAGCATGTACAGTCAGGATTACATCATCAAGTACAATTTACAGCAGTACGTAAAGTCTGAATAACCAGTCGTTATATTCAAAGATTACCTACAACTCATATTACAAACAACAAAAAGGGGTTCACTTGAAGTGAACCCCTTTATTAGTGGTTATTATTGTTTAGCGTCTGCTTTGTTATTTTTCTTGCGACGAATAGCAAGGATAACAAATGCTGCTGCGCCAAGACCTACAAGCAAAGAACCAACTACAGTAACAACACTAAGCTGTTCTCCGGTTGCCGGCAAGTCTGGCTTATGTCCTCCTGGCTTGTATGTCGGGTCAGCCTGGTCGATCATTACGATCGGAGAACCTGCGACAAGGATATCGCCAGCGCTTTCCTTCGAACCATCAGGATACAGCGTGAAAATAATTGCATCAGCTGTAAGATACTGCTCTGGTGTTACGGTTTCCTTAAGTTCGTAAGTACCAGGTCTAAGGTTCTTCAAGACAGAATTTGCATTCTCAATAGTTTCAAAAGCAATTTCAGTCTTATCACTCGAAAGCGTTACGTTTACCGCAACACCCTTCTGCCAAACTTCAATGTCAGACAGATCATATCCGTCAAGACTCTTAACAGTAAGTACAGCGTGAGCTATCTCATCACCTGCAACATCCTGCTTTGAAACCTCAACGTCAAATCCAACACCATCAGTAGGACTTGGGCTGGGTGAAGTCGTCGGACTAACACTAGGACTTACGCTCGGGCTAGGACTCGGTGAACCTGAAGGATCAGGTGTATCGCTCGGACTAGGACTCGGTGAAGTCGTCGGGCTAACACTAGGACTTACGCTAGGGCTAGGACTCGGTGAACCTGAAGGATCAGGTGTACCACTCGGGCTAGGACTTGGTGAAGTCGTCGGACTTGTGCTCGGGCTAGGGCTAGCAGAAGGACTTACACTAGGTGAAGCACTAGGACTAGCTGAAGGGCTTGCACTAGGTGAAGCGCTTGGGCTAACTGAAGGACTTGCACTTGGTGAAGCACTTGGGCTAGCTGAAGGACTTGCACTTGGTGAAGCACTCGGGCTAGCTGAAGGACTTGCACTGGGTGATGCACTCGGGCTAGCTGAAGGGCTTGCACTGGGTGATGCACTCGGGCTAGCAGACGGGCTTGCACTGGGTGATGCACTCGGACTAGCTGAAGGGCTTGCACTGGGTGATGCACTCGGGCTAGCAGACGGGCTTGCACTGGGTGATGCACTCGGACTAGCTGAAGGGCTTACGCTCGGTGATGCACTTGGGCTAGCTGAAGGACTTGCACTAGGTGAAGCACTCGGACTAGCTGACGGGCTTGCACTGGGTGAAGCACTTGGACTAGCTGACGGGCTTGCACTAGGTGATGCACTAGGGCTAGCTGACGGGCTAGCACTGGGTGATGCACTTGGGCTAGCTGAAGGACTTACACTCGGGCTAGGGCTAGGTGAAGTCGTCAGACTAGGTGACGGGCTTGCACTCGGGCTAGGGCTGGGTGAAGTCGTCGGACTTGGTGACGGACTTGCACTTGGACTAGGGCTAGGTGATGTCGTCGGGCTGGGTGACGGGCTTGCACTCGGGCTAGGGCTGGGTGAAGTCGTCGGGCTAGGTGACGGACTTGCACTTGGACTTGGGCTAGGTGAAGTCGTCGGACTAGGTGACGGGCTTACGCTCGGGCTAGGGCTAGGTGAAGTCGTCGGACTAGGTGACGGGCTTACGCTCGGGCTAGGACTCGGTGAAGTCGTCGGAATAACTGATGGACTTGTACTCGGACTAGGACTCGGTGAAGCACTCGGACTAGGTGACGGGCTTGCACTCGGGCTAGGACTCGGTGAAGCACTCGGACTAACTGAAGGGC
>JAKSRC010000010.1 GCA_024403855.1 Saccharofermentans sp.
TGCTCCTTTTTCAATTATCTAATTCCCAAGCTTTCCGTGAAGAACCCATTTTCGAGCAAATAATTGCACAACTGGCTGTCAGCGCATAAAAAGGTTTGCTCCCACTCAACCAAAAAAGAGGCTATGAAAAACTTTAAGTCTTTCACAGCCTCTCTGTTAATCGTTCACCAGAAGTGATTGTTCATCTTTATCTCAGTATCATTCTTCCTTTTTACTTGCCTTCTCGCTCTTGGACTTTGAAGATGATTCTGTCTTCTTGGATGAACCGGACTTCTTTGATTTGTCAGAAGATTTTCCGTTCTTGCTGTTCTTAATCATGTAATTGATGACGTAGATTATTACACCAAGAACTACGACACAGCCGAGAGTAATCAATACAACAAGGATTATCTCGCTTGTTCTGTTACTGATCGTTGTCTTTGAATCAGAACGGAAATTATGTGTATTGGTATCGATTTCCTTAAGGATACCATCACTAAGTTCTCTTAATGCGATCTGCTTGAGTACATCTTCACTCTGCTCGGTCAGGCCAAGATAACCTACAACGAAGTAACCATATTCAGGCGCATAGATAATCTCCATCTCGCCTTCTGTACGGCCTTCACCATATGCCCACTCTTCGAACTTAGGAACCATCTGTCCCTTAGGAACATCAATATCGCCCTGGTCTGCAACAATACCGCTCTGCTGGGCAATCGCGGCAAGAGGTGAAATATCATCAATTGTCTTGCAATTGTTAAGCATTGCTGTTGCCGCACTGAGAGCTGAATCCTTCTGAGTCTGAGAATCAGTTTCTCTTGCCATGAAGAGTGCATATCTTATGCGAGGAACGTATTTTTCTGCATCTGTGAACTGATAGTTATTGCAATAAACATTTGAATAAGCATCTGCAAGATAGTATCTTTCAACGATCGTTCTAAAAGATGCCTCATCCATTCCCGGACCATAGTTCATCTGAAGATACTCATCAACAGTCTTTCCGTATTGAGGCGCAGAATTTGTTCTGATATCTTCCATCATGTCGTCGATGGACTTCTTCATATCCTCATCAAGTGTTACGCCACTCTGTTCAGCACGTGATACAAGGATGCATGTGCTCTGGAGAGTCTTCTCGGAATACATAATGAAATACTCGCCATAAGTCTTGTAATCATCACCATTGCATTCAGCAGACAAGTTAATATGACCATCAGCTGTCTTCGGATAGTAACCCATGGCAGCATAACTGCTGAGATCACGGAAAGAATTGATGAAATAGAAGTTTGCTTCCTGCTTGGAGATTTTCTTGCCGTCGAAATAGTATTCGCGATCCATATAGGCCTTAAGCTGAGGACCATAGATGTCATCGAAGCTCTGAGGCTTGGCTGCTTCAGTAGTTGCCTCTGTTGTCGCTGCAGTCTCAGATGATGAAGGTGCAGTGTCAGACGTTGTAAGCTTGTTGCCGCAGCCTGCAATCATGGTAGCCGCAATTGCAATTGAAAGAATTAATGTTCCGATCTTCTTCATTTCGCGTTTTCCTTTTAATAAACGGCGAATATGTCGCCTGTTCTTGATATTTCCTAAGGTGTAATTATAACCTATCTGTCAAATTCGTAAAACAAAAGGTTGCCTCGCAACTTAGCGGGACAACCTTTATTGTTCTGATTATTCGAAAAAGATTACTTTTCGCTGTCGTCGGATTCTTCATCCTCTTCTGTTTCTTCCTCATCAGATTCTTCGTCTTCTTCGGAATCCTCATCGTCCTCATCCTCGCCTTCAAGCTTGGAGATCTTGGGCTTATTTGCCTTTACAGGCTCTTCGGAAGTTTCGGATGCACCGTTCTTTTTCTTTACTACCTGCATTACGAGAATGACGATTACACCAAGGATCGCAACACCGCCCAATGTAAAGAATACGACGATCATGACATCCATAGCTGTCATCGGTCCCTGCTGGATCTCAGTAGCACTTGTAGGAACTGTAGCATCGATATTGAATGTATCTTCAGGTGAAGGTGTAGATGTCGGAACAGGTGTCGGAGTAGGACCCTCAGGTACTTCCGGGAATTCATCATCTGTGTGGAAATCATGCTTCTTGGCATCGATCTCACCGATAACATCTGTGCTCAAAGCCTTAAGTGCGATGTTGTTCAGATCATCCTGGCTCTGATCTACCAATCCGAGATAACCTACGACGAAATATCCGTATTCAGGAGCGAAAATAACATCAAGCTCGCCAACTTCACGATTCTTGCCGTATGCCCACTCTTCGAACTTGGCAACCATCTGTCCCTTCGGAACAGGAAGATCGCCCTGATCGTATACGATTCCGTTCTCATAAGCAGACTGTGCAAGAGGTGTGAGATCATCAATTGTCTTGCACTTATCCTTCATCTCAGTTGCTGCAGCAAGAGCAGCCTTCTTGGCATCAGCACCAGCTGACTCAGGAGCATAGAAAAGTGCATATCTGACATTCGGAACTTTCTTCTCTGCATCAGTGAACTGATACTTCTCACAGTATGCCTGTGTATACTCATCGACAAGATAGTATCTTTCAGCAACCTTTCTTAATGTTGCTTCATCCATGCCGGGGCCATACATCATAAGGAGGTAATCCTCATATGAAAGACCAAAAGTAACAGCTTCGCTCTTGTGAGCATCGAGCATTGCATCGATCTGCTTGTAGCCCTCTTCACTGAGCTTGATGCCTTCCTTCTCAGCACGTGCAACCATAATGCATGTCATTTCGATGCTTGTCTCAACATTCATGCGCAGGAAGTCGCCGTATGTCTTGTATTCATCGCCTTCGAATTCAGCAGCAAGGTCAATGCTTCCAAGTGCGGTTGCCGGATAATAACCCATGTTTGCATATCCGCTCAAATAACGGAATGTGTCGATGAAGTAGAAGTTTGCTTCCTGCTTCATAACAGGCTCACCCTCATAGTAGTACTGGATGTCCATGAAGGCAGCGAGCTGCTTTCCGTAGTATTCCTCAAATGTCTGAGGAATATCTTCATCGATTACTGTTGTTTCCTCTGAAGTCTCAACAGCTGTTGTAGATTCTGTAATAGAGACAGAAGGTTCAGAGTTGGTAATCTGGTTGCTGCATCCTGCGATAAAAGCTGCAGCCAAAGCTGCTGAGAGAATTATCGTTCCGAGTTTTTTCATTTTTCCATTATCCTTTTGTAGTCTTGCATGCATGCGGCGATAGTATCGTCCATGTCATAGTATTTGTATTTTCCGAGTCTACCTCCGAAAATAACATTTCCGTCAGATTCGGCAAGCTCCTCATACTTCTTGTAAAGCTCGTTATTCCTGTCATTATTGAGCGGATAGTAAGGCTCATCGCCAGGTTTCCACTCAGCAGGATATTCGTGAGTAACAACTGTGCCTTTGCCCTTGCCGAACTCGAAATGCTTGTGCTCAAGAATTCTAGTAAACGGCGTCTCTGCATCGGTATAGTTAACTACCGCATTGCCCTGGAAGTCATCAGTATCCGGCAGATACTCTGTCTCAAATCTGAGACTTCTGTACTCGAGCTTGCCCAGGGAGTAATTATAATACTCATCAATCATGCCCGTATATATTGTTTTTGAGGCAATATTTGCCAGAGATTCTCTTTCGGCGAGGAAATCGACACCAAGTCTTACTTCGATTCCTTCGAGCATATTTTCGATCCACTTGGTATAGCCGCCTACAGGAATGCCCTGGTAGTTATCGTTGAAATAGTTGTTGTCGTAAGTAAGTCTTACGGGAAGTCTCTTGATAATGAACGCAGGAAGTTCAGTTGCCTTTCTGCCCCACTGCTTTTCGGTATAGCCCTTAACGAGCTTGTTATAGATATCAGGTCCGATAAGGGAGATAGCCTGCTCTTCGAGGTTCTTAGGCTCATCTACCTTGCCTGCTTCAATCTGCTCATCAAGCTTTGCTCTTGCCTCAGCAGGAGTTACAACACCCCACATCTTATTGAAGGTATACATATTAAAAGGCATTGAATAGAGCTCGCCCTTGTAGTTTGCGACAACGCAGTTCGTATAGCGGTTGAACTCAGCGAACTTATTTGCAAAATCCCATACTTCCTTGTCACTTGTGTGGAAAATATGCGCACCATACTTATGCACATTAATTCCGTGAACATCTTCTGTATAGACATTTCCTGCAACATTCGGTCTCCTGTCAATTACAAGACACTTGTATCCGTCGTCTGTTGCAAGGCGCGCGAAAGTTGCACCATAAAGACCGGCACCGACAATCAGAAAATCATATTCAGCCATAAAAATGCCTCCGAATATCGAAAAAATCGAGTTAATAATACACTATTTAGGTCCATTCACCTAATTACAGAGCTTTCTGAACCTTTACTCCGGTCTGTATTCACCGGCCGCCTTGTTGAAATTTTCGAGCTTGTCCGTCTCCTTAAAAAGTTCACTCAGCTTCATTGAAGGAACATATTCAAGATTTACCATAAACATCACGAAAGGAAGTCCCAAAGCTTCACAGTCTTTGCTAAGTGCATCAGTAAGAGCCTTCACCTCTGATATCTTCTTCAGCGACCAGCCTGCTCCACACTTTATCTCATCAGAGCTTTCAATATAAATGTTTCCTGCCGGAATCAGCTCGTTCACGCCGTTAAGGCTGACAAAAAGATCGTAATTTCCACCGTCGAAAAGGAACTTGTCGTACATCTCATCGAAATACTTTAGTTCGCTCTTATCGATTGAGATCGCAACTTCCTTCTCGCATCCTGCCTTAATCATAGGTTTTGCAAAACCGACAAGGCGGCAAATCTCTCTTCCTTCAGGATTGTTGCGCTTGGAGGCATATACCTGTACGACTTTCTTACCGTCCATCTTACTCTGGTTGGTAATTCCGAGCGTCACATTTATCTTATTGCCCTTATCGCTTGATACGATGTAGCTGACCTTGAATTTGGAATAGGACAGTCCCTCGCCAAATGCGAAAAGCGGCTTTATTCCACGTTTCTGATATCCCTTGTATCCTACAAATATTCCCTCACCGTAGTTGCATGTGAGGCTGTCCGGATAGCAAAGATATGCCGGCGTATCCTTATAGTCAACAGGGAATGTGCAAGGAAGTGCGCCGGACGGATTGACCTTTCCTGTCAGGATATCTGCCATCGCCTTAGCGCCCATCATGCCTGGATAGAACACGGCGAAAATCGAATCCGCCAACTCCTCAATACCCTCAAGTTCAACAGGCCCCGGCACATTCAGAATCAGGCAGATCTTTCCTTTTCCACGGTTCGCAGCAAGTTTCTTAATTACCGATACCGTCTTCTTGTTGAGCTTCAGATCAGGCCTGTCAGCGCCCTCTCCGGAGATGATCTTCTCAATGACGATCGCAGTTGCTCCTTTTCGGAATGCCTCCAGATCATCCTTCAAAACATTGCCGGCACCGAGTGTTTTCGCGAGTTCATCTGAAAGAATTGTTGTTCTGTCAGTCGTAACCTTTGCGCTTCCTTCACCATAGTCCGCAAACGCTTCAGGGCCGAAAAACACAACCTTCGCGTTTTTCTTAAGCGGAAGATGCTTCTTGTTCTTAAGCATGACGATACCTTCAGCAGCAGCTTCATAAGCAGCCTTGTCACCAAACTTCTTGTACTTGGCAGAAGTCATTCCTTCAGGCTTTCTGACAGCAGCGAATTTATCGATAAGCTCAAGCATTCTTAATGCTGCAGCATCCAGATTTTTTTCTTTCAAAGTGCCGTCCTTGACCGCATCGATTATTTCTTTCGGATCACGCGGACCGGGCATGAAAAGATCCTGACCTGCCTCGACCGCCTTGCCCATGTTGTGAACCTTGGCATCCCAGTCAGTTACGGTAATTCCCTTAAAGCCCCATTCTTTTCTCAAGACATCATTCAGGAGCCACGGGTTCTCAGTGCAGAATCTGCCATTTACTGACGGATATGAAGTCATTAATGTTGACGCGACCTTGCTGCATGCCTCGAAAGCAGGAAAATAGACCTCTCTCAAAGCGCGAATGCTCACAAGTTCGTTTATCGTCTGGCGGTTGATCTCCTGATTATTGCATACGAAATGCTTTACGTTAGATGACACGCCCATGCTCTCAACACCTTTGCACATCTCAGGTGCCAATGACTTTGCAAGAAACGGATCTTCCGAATATCCTTCGAAAAATCTTCCGTTGCGCGGCTCTCTCAGAATATTGCAATTTGGCGTTCCCAAAAGCACGCCAACACGGTATATTGCCGCTTCCAGACCAAGCGCTTTACCTATATTAAAAACCGCCTTTGGATTCCAGGTAGAAGCAAGAAGGATTCCCGGAGGATAGCAGCCGGCGCCGGCATCGATGCCATCTCTGTGCGCGATAAGACGCTCATTCAGTTCCAATCTCACAGCCTTTTCTTCTTCCGTGAAAATATCCGTGTTATAGAAGTTAAACATAACCTTATAGCCAGCTTCCGGACCGACTCTTCTCATGAATTCTTCGTCGATGATCGAGTGGCTGAAAAGGTGATTGAAATTCATGCCCGTACCACCGTCCTGCATATTGATCTTCGGCACGAATCCGGCAGCAGATTCAAATCCGCCCAGCGAGTTCGGCGTAGTTCCGCAAAGAAGTTTCGCCTTGTCTTCAATGGTCATTTTCTTCAGGAATTTCTTGGTGTTCATGGCACGGCTCCTTTATTGATATGGATTAACTATACCATTTTTGAATTGTCCTAAGATATTATGGAACGGATTGTTCACATCAGAACTGCAACATAATCGTCTTCTAACCTGTATATAATTCAGAGAACAATTTTGAAGGAGTTATTAAAATGAAAAATATAACGAAGCTTTTAACTGTCTTAATAATCGCCGCACTTACATTTTCGATCGCAGGATGCGGAAACATCGGCAAGATCGACATCGAAGAACTTCAGAAGAACACCGGAGTAATGCTTGTAATCTCACGTCATCCCCAAATGGCAATGACACAGGAAGAATATGAGCGTTCAAGATACGACATCACCGTTTTCTATGACGGCACAATCACCCTTCCCGGCAATCCGATTGATCATGAAAGTCCTAAGCTTACGGATAAGGATTACGTCGAACTCTATAAGTTCTGCACCAAAAATGCTGAAAAGAGCAAGTATGCAAACTATAAGGAAGATGTCTGCGACGGAGAGACATACACATTCGCATATTACGACCTGGACGGCAAGGCGCATATCATCTACTCCGGTTACTGCTACGCGAATAAGGATCTCCAGAGAATCCGTGAAATCACCGCGAATTATTATTGCGACTGATATAACATCTGCTAATTGATGCCATAAAACAAAAACGGGGCCTCTCTTTTTGAGAAAGCCCCGATTTTATTGACTGATAAATAAAGTCTATTATGAGTTCATGAGAATTCCGAACTTCAATGTAGCCTGAACAGCAACCTTGCCGTTTACTGTAGCAACTGCTTCACCAAGACCAACAGGTCCCTTAACAGCAACGATCTTTGTCTCAAGTCTTACTGTGTCACCGGGAACGATTGCCTGCTTGAACTTGCACTTGTCGATACCAGCGAAAACAGCAATCTTGCCCTTGAACTCGTCCTTTGAAAGGATTGCGACAGCTCCTGCCTGAGCAAGCGCTTCAACTGTGAGAACGCCGGGAACGATAGGCATTTCCGGGAAGTGTCCTCTGAAGAAGTACTCATCGTATGTGAAATTCTTGTATGCGATGCAGTATTCGCCCGGTTCATAATCCTCAACCCTGTCAATAAGAAGGAAAGGGTGTCTGTGAGGGATGATCTTCATGATCTCTGTAGTAGTGAGCGCATTAGCCATAATGTGGAGCCTCCGTAATTATTCAGCAAACTTCTTGAGGATAAGCGAAGCGTTGTGTCCGCCGAAACCAAGGTTGTTTGTCATTGCATAAGTGATATCGCGATTCTTAGGTTCGAAGAATGTGTAATCGAGGTCGATCTCACCTTCTGTCTCCTTAGAACCAGCTGTTACGTGAACATAGCTGTCAAGGATTGACTTAACGCAAACGATTGCCTCGACACCGCCGGCACCACCTAAGAGGTGACCGATCATGGACTTTGAAGAGTTGATGGAAATGTTCTTTGCATCTTCACCGAACGCATACTTCATAGCACGTGTCTCGAAAAGGTCGTTGTGGTGAGTAGATGTACCATGAGCGTTAACGTAGTCGAGCTCAGAAGGCATAATTCCTGCTTCCTTCATGGCAACGATCATTGCTGTACCAGCGCCGCTTCCGTCTTCTGCAGGTGATGTGATGTGGTATGCGTCGCATGTTGCACCATAACCGACAACCTCAGCGAGGATGTTTGCGCCTCTTGCCTTTGCGTGCTCGTAAGACTCGAGAATGAGAACGCCGGCACCTTCACCGATTACGAAGCCGTCTCTGTCCTTATCGAACGGTCTGGAAGCTGTCTCAGGATCTTCGTTTGTTGACAAAGCTGTGAGAGCAGCGAAACCAAGAATTCCTGTCTTGCAGATAGCTGCTTCGCATCCGCCTGCAACCATAACGTCTGCATCCCCGTGCTTGATTGCCTTGAAAGCATCACCGATGGAGTGAGCACCTGTAGAGCATGCAGTAACAACGCATGTGTTGATACCCTTCATGCCATACTGGATAGCGATATTTGCAGAAGCCATGTTAGCGATCATGAGAGGAATGTACATAGGAGCAATCTTATTAGACTTCTCACATCTTACAACTTCTCTTTCGTGAGCCTGCATGGAGCCGATACCGGAGCTGACGATAACGCCTACTCTGTAAGGATCTTCCTTCTCCATATCAAGACCGGACTGCTCAATAGCTTCCTTAGCTGCTGCCAAAGCATAGTGAGCGAAGGGTTCCATACGCTTCATTGTCTTGAAGTCCATATAGTCTGTTGCTTTGAAGTCTTTAACTTCGCAAGCAAGCTTTACCTTGCAATCGCTTGCATCAAACTTTGTGATCTCAGCTGTTGCTGCCTTACCTTTCTTGAGACCTTCCCAGAAAGCCTCAACACTGTTTCCGAGAGGTGTGATTGCACCCATACCGGTTACTACAACTCTGTTTGCCATTTTTATTAATCTCCGTTGTCTATTAATTTAAGGTACTCCCCAAAGCACCTTTGATTACATATGCATACCGCCGTCTACGCTCAATACCTGACCTGTGATGTAAGAAGCATCATCAGAGCAAAGGAAGTTAACGGCATTAGCGATATCCTCAGGCTGACCATAACGCTTGAGAGGGATAACTGCGAACATTGCTTCCTTCTGCTTCTCTGTGAGAACTGCAGTCATAGGAGTCTCTACGAATCCGGGAGCAATTGCATTGAATGTGATGTTTCTTGTAGCAAACTCTCTTGCGCAAGACTTTGTCATACCGATGATACCTGCCTTGGATGCGGAGTAGTTAACCTGTCCTGCATTACCCTGGATACCAACGATGGAAGAAATGCTTACGACTCTTCCCTCTCTCTTCTTCATCATGATAGGTGTAGCGTGCTTGATGAAGTTGAATGTACCCTTGAGGTTTACATCGATAACTGCATCGAAGTTCTCTTCTGTCATCTTGAGAAGGAGTCCGTCTCTTGTAATACCTGCGTTATTTACGAGAATGTAAATGCCACCGAAATCTTCGTTGATCTGGTTAACTGTCTCGCCAACCTTTTCGAAATCTGCAACATTGCACTGATAAGCCTTAGCGTCAACACCAAGAGCCTTAACTTCATTCTCTGTATCAAGGCTCATTTCGAGGGGGCAAGCATCTACAATTGCGATGTTATAGCCGCTCTTTGCAAGCTTAATTGCGATTGCCTTACCGATACCTCTGGAAGCGCCTGTAACGATTGCTGTTTTACGTGCGTTTTCTGACATATGCTTTTCCTCCTATTATCCGAGTTTTTCCAATAACTTGTCGATATCTTCAGGTGTAGATACACCGATGACATTGATTGACGGAACTGTCTTTCTTACAAAGCCAGCGATTGTCTTGCCGGGGCCGACTTCAACGATTGTGTCAACGCCCATCTTTTCGAGCTCATAAAGTGTCTGCTCCCACCTTACAGGGCTGGATACCTGAGCTTCGAGAAGTGACTTAACCTGAGTCTTATCTGTAACGACTTCGCCGTTAACATTTGCAAGATAAGGGATCTTAAGATCGCTTATCTCAACATTCTCAAGTTCCTTTGCAAGCTTCTCGCCTGCGCCCTTGAGAAGAGGTGAGTGGAAAGGTCCGGAAACGTTGAGTTCTACAACCTTCTTTGCGCCTGCCTCTGTGAGCTTGGGCATAGCTTCCTGAACTGCTGTCTTCTTACCTGTGATTACGATCTGGCCAGGGCAGTTGAAGTTAGCGGGCCATACACCATCCATCTGGCTTGTAACTGCCTCGATAGCTGCCTGATCAAGTCCGATGACAGCTGCCATTGAACCTTCACCTGCAGGAACTTCGGAAGACATGAGCTTACCTCTGATTCTTGTAAGTCTTACAGCATCTTCAAAGCTCATAGCGCCTGCAACATAAAGGCTGCAGTATTCGCCGAGTGAAAGACCAGCTGTTACATCAGGCTTAACTCCTGCAAGGAGGAGTGCATCTGTGATAATGCAGCATGCTGTAACGAGCGCAGGCTGTGTGTACTCTGTGATATTGATGTCTTCATTGGGCTCGAAAAGGAGCTTATTCATGTCTACGCCGGATGCCTTTGTAGCTTCAGCGATCATATCAGCATAGTGCTCGCCAGACTTGACGAAGCCCTCTGCCATACCTACCTGCTGGACGCCCTGTCCCGGATAACAAAATGCAATTTTCATTATGCTTCAAGTTTCCTTCCTAAAAGATTATCTGCCTGTGCAAACATCTCTTCGATGATTACCTTTGCAGGCTTAACTTCCTTAACAAGACCAGCAATCTGGCCTGCCATGAATGTACCTTCCTTAACGTCACCATCGACAACAGCCTTACGGAGACTTCCTACTGTAAGTCCCTCAAGCTCCTCGAAAGTGATGCCGCTCTGCTCCATCTCAAGATACTTGTTGGAAAGAGCATTTCTGATCTGTCTTACAGGGTGGCCGAAAGTTCTGCCTGTAACTCTTGTGGAGTTGTCCTTTGCCTTAATGACCATATCCTTGTAATTCTGATGAACGTTAACTTCGTCGCAAGCACAGAATACTGTTCCGCACTGTACGCCTTCAGCACCGAGCATGAAGCCTGCTGCAACACCTCTGCCGTCAGCAATACCGCCTGCTGCGATAACCGGGATAGAAACAGCGTCAACAACCTGGGGAACCAGTGTCATTGTTGTAGCTTCACCGATGTGTCCACCTGACTCAGTACCTTCTGCGATAACTGCGTCAGCACCGCAGCTCTCCATTCTCTTAGCGAGAGCAACGCCTGCGATTACAGGAATTACGATGATGCCTGCTTCCTTCCACATATCCATGTACTTTTCCGGAGAGCCTGCGCCTGTTGTAACAACCTTAACCTTCTCCTCAGCGATTACCTTTGCAATCTCGGGTGCTCTGGGATTCATGAGCATGAGGTTAACGCCGAACGGCTTATCTGTAGCTTCACGGCACTTCTTAATCTGATCACGAAGCCAGTTTTCATCAGCTCCGCCGACACCGATAATGCCAAGACCGCCTGCCTCAGATACAGCAGCAGCAATGTGCCAATCTGCAACCCAAGCCATACCGCCCTGGAAAATAGGATATTTGATTCCAACCAAATCTGTGATTCTAGTCATTGTCTGAATCTCCTTTTTCGCAATATTTATTAATAAGTGATGTAGTTTGCATTCCAGGTAAGTCCTGCACCGAAGCTTGCCAATACGAGCTTCATGCCGGGCTTAAGCTTACCTTCTGCCTTGAGCTCCGAAAGAAGGATCGGGATGCTTGCAGAAGAGATATTTCCGTACTTCATGATGTTCATAGGGAACTTCTCGATGCCGATGCCAAGCTTCTTGGCTGTAGCTTCGATAATTCTTGAGTTTGCCTGGTGAAGAATGAAGAGATCAACATCCTTTTCGAGGTCGAAATTGTACTTCTCGGAAAGATCCTTAATGAGTCTGGGTACTTCAGTAACAGCGAACTTGAAAACTTCTCTGCCCTGCATGTAGAAAGAAGTAGCTTCCTTAAAGCCTTCCTCATCCCATCTGTCAGGCTGTCTTGCAGCTTCGCAAGTAAGGCAGTCAGCTCTGGATCCGTCGGATCTCATAATGAACTCGTTGCGCTTGCAATTCTCATCAGCTCTAACTACAACAGCACCTGCGCCGTCACCGAAAAGAATGCATGTTCCTCTGTCTTCGAAGTTGCAGAAGTTAGTATTGCACTCAGAACCGATGCACAAAGCTGTCTTTGCATTTCCGCTCTCAATAAAGCTCTGAACAGTATTATATGCAGCAATGAAGCCAGGGCATGCTGAACTTACGTCAAAGCATCCGCAGTCTTCCTTTGCGCCGATTTCTTTCTGAACAACACATGACATTGTAGGAATTACAAGGTCGGGTGTTGTGCACGCAACTACAATAAGATCAATATCTTTAGGATCAATGCCGGCATCCTCGATAGCCTTTTTTGCAGCTGCAACTGCCATAGTAGAAGGCTTCTCTGTGATGTGGTCAGCAAAATGTCTTTCCTTTATTCCTGTACGCTCTGTAATCCACTCATCGCTAGTATCCAGAATCTTCGCAAAATCGTCATTGGTCATGACCTTCTTCGGAACATATGCACCGATTCCGATAATTCTACCTGTCATTACTAATATTCCTCCCTGCCTAGTCTGTTTAATTGGGCATAGTCCACCCGCAGTCTAAATAGTTTGATTGTCAAAGTATTCCACACGCACCCCAATTTGTCAATAGTTTTGATAATCAAAGGATTGGCAGAACTGTGGCGAAATGCCTGTTTAGCCTGACAATTGCCACATATGTTGAGCTCGAAAACGATCCGCCCTTTTTTTCGCTGTCTGCCATCTCGAAAAGGCGTACTCGTTACTTCACACTCGAAAAGCTTTCCCACCCGCTCTCGAAAAGTGGGACAAAACGGGAACGTGCAATTTTTGTGTAAAAACATCCTCAAAATTGCATAGAAACGCGATTTTGTGCAATTTTTGACCATTTTCGAGCGAAAAATTGCACAACCGGCAGCTGGCACAGAACACGTTTTCGCTGGCTCGAAAAGAAGTTCCACGCACTCTTAGCTAAACATGCAAACAAAGGCCGCCCCGCAAGGCAGCCTTCTAAATAACAAAAGTAATTCTAAATATAAATCAGTTCTTAAACCTTCCGGCAGCCCAGCCACCCTCATTCATGTGAGAAGTGGTAAGAGTCTCAAAGCCCGTTGGCGAAAGAATCGGAATGGAAATCTTGCGCATTGTCTCTGCACTGATCTCAAAGCCGTTAGCACAATACTCTTCGCCAGCTTTTCTGATGCTGTCGAGATAAGCCCTGATCTGTCTTTTTGCCATGCCGGTCATAAAGACTTCGCCCATAGCGCAAAGAATTGCAGTGTACTTTTCCCTGCCACCGCAGATCAGATCGTACTGTGCAAGAAGTGCCGGATAGACAGGCTCAAGCTCAACATAGCCGCAGGAACTAATAACAATAAACTTCTTATCGAATATGGAAGGATCTCTAAGCTTGTTGAAAGTCTGACCGTCGTCGCTCTTCGCACCCATATAAGGTTCAGCAAGAGCAAGGCATCTGTCAGTTACAGCTTTGAGCTGTGAAGGCATGCCGTAGAAATACAACGGGAAGCTCTCGATAATTACATCAGCTTCTTTAATGGCAGCCAAGATCTCAGGCATATCGTCCTTGATAGCACAGATGCCATCGGGTGATGCCCAGCATGCGAAGCATCCACGGCAAGGCTTGATTTCCTTGGTATAGATGTCGATTCTCTTTACTTCGGTGCCTTCAGGGAAACCAGATACGAAAGCGTTCGTAACATTTAAGGTGTTACTCTTTTCGAGCTTGGGGCTACCGTTGAGGATAAGAACTTTCATTAAAGGCTCAAGCCTCCATCGAGAATGATAACCTGGCCGGTCATGTAATTAAAGCCATCGGAAAGAAGACTGTAAACGCAATTTGCTACATCTTCAGCATCACCGAAACGCTTCATAGGAACGGAATCCAAATATTTCTCAGCAAGGTCGCCAGGAATGGACTTGATCATGTCAGTACCGATAAAGCCGGGAGCAACAGCGTTGACCTGAATGCCATAAGGAGCGAGTTCTTTGGCCATAGTCTGAGTCATAGAATTTACTGCGCCCTTTGTTGCGCTATAAACTGTCTGGCCGGGAACGGCAAGGATAGAGCTTACTGAAGAGACGTTGATGATCTTTCCGCTCTTCTGTGAAATCATCTTAAGGCTTGCCGCCTGTGCACAGTTGATATATCCCTGAATATTGATAGCAAGGCTACGCTGCAATGAATCAGGTCTGATCATGAGAAGGTAAGCATCGTCGACGACACCGGCGTTGTTTACGAGGACATCAATTGTCTCAAAGCTCTTCTTGATAGCCTTAAACATATCCTTAACCTGTGCGATATCGGATGTATCTGCCTTGAAAATCTCGCAGCGAACACCAAGAGCTTCAATCTCGCCTTTAGTACTGATAGCCGCCTCGTCATTTGAAGCGTAATTGAGCGCTATATCGTAGCCCTCTTTTGCAAGCTTTAATGCAATCGCTTTGCCAATTCCTCTTGAAGCACCCGTGACTACCGCTGTCTTGCTCATAGTGATGTTTCCTTTTCTTATGACTTAAGCTTTTGTCAGCAATACTGCTGAGTAAAGCGCACTGGTTCCGAAAGATACTGCCAGACCGTTTGCAACTTTTCCTTCGTAGATATCTTTTGCGAGCATTGCGAACTGCATTGAAGAAGATGCGGCTCTTGCTTCGCCAAGTTCCTTCTTGATGAGTTTAACTTCGATGCTGTCACCGAAAATCTTCTTATAAACACTCATCTCGAAATCATCGATTGCTGAAACGCCGTTACCAAAGCCGTAAATGCACTTTACGTCAGAAGCATCAATTCCGCCTTTTTTCAAAGCGTTAACAATAGCCTTGGTGAGTGATTCTTCGGACAATCTTGAATTGTCGAGTCTGTTGCCGGAAGTATCTCTTGCTGAAGAGAAACCTGCGATCTTTGCATAACGCTTTGCGCCTCTTGCAGCTGCAGAAGAATCCTTTTCGATAACGCATGTAACGGAGCCTTCGCCCAGTTTCATTCCGCCTTCACCTGTAAGGCCAAGATCTGCATAGATCTCATCGTCGATATCTGTGCACTCATCAGTTCCGGATGCAAGCATGATATCTTCATAGCCAAACATGATAGCGCCTGATGCAGCACAAATACTCTGCAAACCTGACTGGAATCCGTTTGCGATAGTAACGTTATAACCCTTGATACCTGTTGCAATGCTCAGGTATCCGCCGGCTGCGTTGTAAACTGTGTTAGGGAATGCAAAAGCACTGCCCTTATCGATGCCATCCTTGATAATTCCCTTCTGGAAATTAGCAATCTCTGTCATAGGACCGTCTGTGGTTCCGATGCAGATACCGATAGCACCTTCATTCTCAGGTGTGACCTCAAGGCCTGAATCTTCCAATGCCTTGAGTCCGCTCAAAAGCTGAATCTGTGAAAGTCTGTCGAGCTTTCTTAAGAATGCAGACTTAACGCCATAGGACTTGAAAACTTCTGTTTCAAGATTTGCTTTATAGTTCTTTGTCTCGTCGTTGTATTCGCCTGTTACCATGCCGATGCCGGTGACATAAAGCTCCTGCTTAGGGCATGTAAGGTTAAGCGTATTCGGATCCTTCGCGAAAACGATGCTCGCATTATTTCCTCCGAATGCAAATGAATTGGACATTGCATACTTGATGTCCCTTTCGACAGGCTTGTTTGCGACAAAATTGATATGTCCTGCCTTTTCCTTAAGCACTTCAAGATCTTCGTCGCTATATCCTGTCGTAGGCGGGATCTTACCCTCCTTAAGTGCCTTGACTGTAAGTACAGCCTCAACCGCACCAGCTGCGCCGAGGCAGTGACCGGTCATTGACTTGGTAGAGCTTACGCTCAAATCATTATTCTCTGCGAAAACAGTATTGAGTGAAAGGAACTCAGATTCGTCATTCTTGGCAGTACCTGTACCGTGCGCATTTACGTAATCGATATCAGAGAACTTGATGCCTGAATTCTTTACGGCTCTCGAAATAACGCTCATCTGGCCCTGGCCGTCCGGTCTGGGTGCAGTAATGTGATAAGCGTCTGAACTTACGCCTGTGCTCAAAACATCGCAATAAATCTTAGCGCCACGCTTAACTGCGTGCTCGTAACTCTCAACAACGAGTACGCCTGCACCTTCGCCCAAAGTGATTCCGTCACTGTGGTTGAAAGGTGAGCAATCAGAAGGTGCCAAAGCTCTCAATGCATGGAAACCGGCATAAGCGAGAGAAGAGAATGAATCACAACCACCTGCAAGGAAAATATCGCCCTTGCCGCCTCTGATCATGTCAACTGCGAGCGCAAGGCTCAATGTGCCTGCTGCACAGGCATTTACGATATTTGCTGTGATGCCGCCGGCATTGTAGTAGTCGGCAACATTTCCTGAGATAGCGGAAGCGGGCATCGCTTTAAGATCTTCGATGTCACCTTTCTCGCCTTTTACCTTGCTGTTGTAATACTTCTCGACACAGGCAGCACCGGCAATACAGCTTCCAAGGATAACACCAACCTCAGAAGACACATCAGACTCCATATCGAGTCCGGCATCCTTAATAGCCTCGCCTGCAGCCTTAATACCAAGAGCTGTTGTTCTGTCATATCTTCCGTCTACAAGTTCCTCATTGGACTTCAAAACCTCTGCGCCCTTGTGGGAGTAGCAGGCTGAAGTATCGAAGCTCTTTACGTCGGCAATTCCTGACTTACCTTCAAGTGCTGATTCAAAACACTCATTCGCATCATCACCGATTGCGCAGACAAGGCCCAATCCGGTGATTACGCAGCGCTTTTCATTCATTAACATTATCAGTCCTCTTTGTGTGCTTCTACGAAAGCAGTAAGTGTCTCAATTGAGCGGAAATCTTCCTTCTTTGCACCTGCACCGGAAATATCTACTCCGAAAAGTGCCTCAATACCAACAATAATCTCGATGGAATCAATAGAATCGAGTCCAATATCATCTCCGAAAAGTTCTGAATCGTACTCAAGCTCATCCTCAGGGATTCTAAGTCTCTCAACGAGCATTCCCTTGATCTTTTCAGCAATCTCTGTATTCATCGCTATATCCTCCTAATAATAAAAATACTCCGCCCAAAACTTTACACTAAATCGGTCTGTTTTTCCAACGATACGGAATAAAAGCGCAGAATTACGCCAAATTGCTTAAGTTCACTGACGGACATTTTGCACTTCTCACCCCAGGAAGATACCTGGAGTGTGTCGCCATCGATCTCCGTAACAGTTACCCAGTGATAATCACACATCGACTTGTATCCATCGGGCATCTCGACAGTGATTTTGCGAAAAGGCGATACGAAAAGCATTACTACGGGATCACCACCCTTAAGCAGTTCCGGAAGTTTGTTGTACCATTTGAAAAGGAACGGCTTCACCTTGATCTTCAAGCCTTCCTTAATTCCAAGCTTCTTTACGCCTCTCCTGAATCGGCCCGCGCTGACACCAAAGCTTCCCAGGAATTCCCTTCCCAGAATCTGCCTTGATTCTCTGCTCTTACCAACAGTGATTGGTCTTATGTAGTCCTTTGCATCGAAGAATCTCTCGAAATATTCATCCCTTGTCATCTTCTCTTCACCCTTGAGGCGCATTATCGCATCAAGGCCGGCGATAATTCCGCATCCGCTGTTAAGAAGCATTCTGTCCGGAAGCCACATCTGGCTTCCTCCGTAGGATTCCTTTCCAAAACTGTCAACTATCTTAGGTGGCAGACTCATCTTAATAACACCTCCGCCCAGGCGCCCTCAATGGGCATCCCGATAAGTTCAATTGCACCGGCATCTCTAAGGCCGGCTCTGCTTTCATATACTCCTGCAGAAGTCGGAATCGGTGCCATATAGCAACTGATTCCCTGTTCTGTCCAGATCCTGATTTTCGAAGCAAGATCAGACGATGCCGTACCTGAATGATTGCAGCAGATAAGCACTCTGTCAAAACCGCGGTCAGGAATCAAAGCTCCCGGTACCGAAGGAATTACAAGTATTTCAGGAAGCTTTTGCGATGAAAGAAAATCCGAAGCATCCCTTACTGCTGCAGGGCCGCTGCAGTCTTCGTATTCGCTGTAAAACCCATTAATATCAGGCGACATTATAAGATCCGCTCTGTAAAGCTGCTCTTTGCCTTCCCTGTTCCTGAATACTACACCTGACTTCCCGTTTTCGAGCGAATTCACGGCAAAAGCCAGATTGTCTGAAGCTTCCTTCGCATCAACATCCGGAGATAAGACTGAACCGGTTATAGCGAAAGGAATATTGAGGCAAGGCAGTATTCTTGCAGCAAGTTGCGCGAAATATGCACAGGTGTCCGTGCCGTGCGTAATGAGGATTCCGTCATAGGAAGAACTCTTTGCTTCTTCCATGATCTGCTTTATCGCATCGCGGTATGTATGGGGAGTGGCATCTTCGGATGAATATGTCTTAAATTCAGGAAAAATAAACTGATGCTCCGGATGGTTTCTGACAAGATATTCGCTGACAAAAGAAGTCTTGCCGAGTCTTACCTTATCCATCTCGCGATAAGACGAGATCGTGCCTCCCAAAAGCGCTGCGAATATCCGCATATTTCTATCCTTCCAAAGCCAGATTTTAGAGTAAAATTATCTATGATTATAGTTCACGAGGTAGTTTATGAGAATAGCAAGCTGGAACGTAAACGGAATCAGAGCAGTCGCAACCAAGGGCTTTGCCGAAAGCCTCGAAAAGATTGGCGCAGACATCATAGGAATCCAGGAAATCAAAGCTCTAAAAGAGCAATTAGGTCCTGAGATCACAGATATTCCCGGCTACAAAAGCTGGTTCTATTCTGCTGAACGCAAGGGTTATTCCGGCACAGCACTCTACTCGAAGATTGAGCCAAAGAGCGTCGAATTTGGTTTTGGCGTCGAGGAATTCGACCATGAAGGACGCGTTATTAAGGCTGACTTCGGTGACTTCGTGCTCTTCAATATCTACTTCCCTAACGGCGGAAGAGGCGATGAATTCGTCAAGTTCAAGCTCAGATTTTACGACTGTTTCCTCGATCAGGTAGATGCTCTGAAAGCACAGGGAAAAGAAGTCATCTGCTGCGGCGACGTTAATACTGCACATAAAGAGATCGACCTGGCCAATCCCAAAGCAAATTCCAAAATATCAGGTTTCCTGCCTGAAGAACGCGCATATATGGACAAGTTCATTGAAAGAGGCCTGACCGACACCTTCAGAATGCTCCATCCGAACGATAAAGATTGCTACTCATGGTGGTCCTACAAGACATTCGCAAGAGAGCGTAATGTTGGCTGGAGAATTGACTATTTCTTCACAACAGAAGGACTGAATTCACGTGTTAAAGAATCCAACATGATGACAGACATCATGGGTTCAGATCACTGCCCCATTTTCCTGGATATCTGATTTCTCACTTTTTTTCTTTGCAGAAATCTTCGAAAGGCTTGCCGTTAATGGAAAGCTTTGTTTCTGAATTGGATACCTGGAAATCCATATCGCCGGCATGCTTCGGAATATCAAGGCTCGTCGATACTTCGCCTTCAACCTTGGAATTGGATACTCTGATCTTGACCTTGCTGTCCATACCACGATAGATTCCGGCACGTCCACCTTCCAAATCAACCTTCATGGCAATGTGGTCCAGAACAATATTTGAAGCCTCTGCCGTTCCGGAACCCAAAACGGTAATATCCTGAGCTTTAGCTATAGCATTTATCGAACCGCTGTAGAAACACAACTGAAGTTTGTCGCTATGCTTCGATCCGATCATGACAACGTCATCGCCGTCAAAATTCATCATGCATGATGTATGCTCGAGCAAAATATCGGCTTTTCCTGCGATGGAACCAATTCCGACAACCGAATGAGCACGGCTCTTGATCTCGAGATAGCAATTACCGATTACCGGTTCCACTTCGCCTGTAAATGAGCCGACACCTACTGAGTTATCACCCGTGAGATTGAGCTCATAAATGCCTCGCCTAATTGTCACGTGACCGCCAAGACCGCTTCCGATAGCGACCGTCTTTGTTCCATTAACGCTGACTCTGATAAGGCCATCCTGATTGAAAACAATGTCTCCGTGATAAGAATCCAGATCATTACCGATACCATAAGTCTCATGACCTGTCGAAACGATTGAAAGGTTGCCAAGTCCCTCAAAAGTAAGAGTCGACTTGGGAGAAACTTTGATTCTTCCCTTGATCTGGTTATCGCCGGAAAGTGAGATGACTACGTCGCAGTCATCACCGATGCTGATTGCCGGCTCGTTGGATTTGCCAAGGAAAGAGCAGTTCTCAAGTGTAATCTTGCCCTTGTAACCATTCTCAATCTCAAGATTCATGACAGGATCATCACCGGGTACACCCAAGATGTGAAGGTCTCTGTATGTAACATGTCCGGATGTAACCTGGATCGTCTGATAGCCATCCTTAAGAAGAATAGGCAAGGAGATTCTTGCCTCTCTTCCTGCAATATAATCACGTCTCTTGCGGCCATTAGACTTGTTTGCGGAATATCTGATGATTTCTTCCTTAATCTCAGGAGGAATCTCACAGATAATATTTCCGGAAGGGCGTGCAGTGTAATAACCCTGAATCAGGTCAGCACCAAGTTCTATTACAGTCTTGAGTTCTTCAGATGTCTCGATACCCTCTGCAAGCGCAAGGATGTTGTAGTCGTGAGAGAACTCGATAATATCTTTTACGAAATGCTGCTTTTGCGGTGAATTCTGAATGCCTGTCAAAAGTGCTCTGTCGATCTTTACATAATTCGGCATATAGCGCAGGAGATTGTTTACATTTGAGTATCCCGTTCCATAGTCATCAACAGCAGTCTCAAATCCGACCTGCTGGTATTCTCTCTTAATATCGTCGAGCTCAATATCGCCAATCTCTGACTGCTCAGTAAATTCAACAACGACTCTTCCTGACAAAGTTTTAGCCTTCATTGAGACTTTTGCCATATCTTCATTTCTCAGGCACTGACCGAGCATTGAATTGACGAAAACCTTTGCTCCCGGCTTGAACTTGTCGTTGTTATTGTTTACATAATCGAGAACGTTATTGAAGGTTGCCTTCTCGATATCATAAAGTCTGTTGAAAATTCCTGCATACTTTAGAACCTGCAGGGGGTTCAGACCAAGTTCGGAGTCAACCCTCATCAATGCTTCGTAAGCGAACACTTCGCCGTTCTTAGCGTTGATAATAGGCTGGAAATGATAATTAATCTTGTTCTTGTCGAGAATCTCATTGACTACTCTGGCCTCCTTGATCTGAGCCTCATCCAGACCATCGGCACTAAGCTTCTGAAGGCTTGCCTTCTGTCCGTTCTTTCTGGACAGGGCAACACCTACAAGATCTTCATAATCGCCCTGTGTCTTAGGAGTTCCGACTGTCAGACCATAGTAAAGTTCAAGTTTTCTCGCACCTTCTTCAAGCGAAGAATTGAATTCATCAATCTTCGCATTAAGTTCATTGATTTTCTGCTCAAGGACCTTATCGACGTCAGCATCGTCTTTTGCTCTTTCGATACCGACCATCTCTCCGTTGCCCATGCAGAAAACGTATCCTTCGTTGAATACTTCACATAACAGTTTGCCGGCATTGATTATCGCCTTATCACCGGCTTTCCTTCCGGCATCAGAATTAATCTTCGAGAGGTTCTTAACATCGATAGCAAGGACACCGACATTTTCTGTCGTACCTGCCGGTCTGTTCGCAATAATCCTCTTAACTTTCCTAAGGAAACCGTTGTAGTTGAAGATACCCGTAAGCGGATCTCTGATAAGGTTTGCTTCGAGTTTTCTGTTGATCTCCAAAAGTTCGTCGTATCTTCTGAAATTCTCAAGACCTCTCATGGCGCTATGGAGCCACAGACGATAGGACTTGTTGTATGCTCTGGGTTCAGAATAAGAGATAACCGCATATCCGAAAACTGTCTCTTCAAAGTGTAAAGATGTGAAGAAGAATGCTTCCGGTTTTTCTCTTTCGGCATCAAGTCTTGGAACAAGAACTTCTCTGTCGAAATAAACATTATCGCTTACCCTGTCACAATTCAGTTCTTCAGGGCGGCAAGAGATAACATGCATCATCTTCTTCGTGAAGAATTTATCCGTATTGGAAATCTTCTCTGCAGTCAGTCTTGATTCGTCAATGACACCGGACAAAGACTTAGCCTTCTCCTGCCATTTGTCATTGAGACAGATGCTGAAGCTTTCAAAATCCCTTATCTGGAAAATATATGAGAAAGCCGTCTTTGCAAGATCGTCGAAGCTGTTCTGAATAACGAGATCCTCATCCAAATGGTTGAATGAAGAGAATACACTGTTGTGTGATGTGTCAGTATCCCACTGCTTGCGGAGCTTGGTCTCATACTGGACTTTGCTTTCGCAGCAACCGCAGGTTCTTCCATGGAAAAACTCTCCGTTATCCTTGAAAGGTTCGCTCTCCTTGCCTTCCATCGAATCGAAAAGTCTGTCCACTACATAAGAACCCATGGATTTTGCAGGAATCTTAATTGAAGTAATGGGCTTGGGTGAATATCTGCCCTCGTCTGTTGAATCGTAGCTTGCGATGGCAATATCTTCAGGAATACTGAGTCCGCCGGCCTCCAAAGACTTTGCAAGACCGATTGCCATGCAGTCGTTAGCGCAGACAATCGCCTGAGGAAGTTTGTCGCCCTTCATAATGAGGCGTTCGCCAAGGCTCTCGCCGCTTGTATACCAGAAATCTCCGTAGAAAACTCTGTTCCTTCCAACAGAAAGACTGTTCTCGGACATTGCATCCATGAAAGCCTGAAGTCTCTGCTTAGAATAGTGGTGCCATGCCTTACCTGTAAGGAAAGCGATATCAGTATATTTGTGATCAACGATAAGGTGATTTACGAGCAACTTAACTGCGTCATAATGATTAGGGTATACTGACGGGAAATATTTGCTCTCTTTATCAATGAAAATAACAGGGCAATTGCAACGCTGGTGAAGGAGTTCTTCTACACTGTCAGCTAAACCGGATGACTGAAGTGTATCAGCCATAACTGCAACCGCATCAAATTGTTCATAAGGAATAAGCGAGAAAATTGATGTCTCACCAATCTCTCTGCCAAGATTATTCTGATACTTGAGATAGCTTCCGAAAACCAGGACATCAGCATTGTGCTTGAAGGCATTGTCAACAAAGCCCTCAACAAACTGGGACTGATAATACTCATCAGCCTGAGCAACCAATAATGCTATCCTTTTGCGGTACGCCATATAGACCCCTCACAACGACCATAAAATTGATTGATTGGAACTACCAAAATCAGTCTATATGCGAAAAGTCATAAAAGCAATATAAGATTGCTTTAATTTCACGATTTCTGACGAAAATTTACATTCTGTAAATATGTAAAATTCTATTGACCGTTATGCAAGAATTCTGTCTACAGGAGCATATCCGGAAGTCTTCTTGAACTTTACATTGCTCTCAAAACTTTCGAGACAATCAGAAGGATCAATACGCTCAAAATTTAAAGTAGCGAGCGCGTCTCTCTTAAGTCTTACAGAAGCAATAGTAACTTCCTCGTCATTTCCTGTAGCCGGATTAAGGATCTTATCTTCAGCGTGGATAATTACCTGCTTAACAGGAAGAAGTGCAAATGTATCTCTTGCTACTCTGAGCATTGTGCTTGATACATAGTCCTGAACGAGTTCATAGTAAGCGGACTTTGTGAAATCCTTCATGACGATCTCACCTGAAGCCTTCATATCAGGATACTGCTTAGGGATGATGTCATCAGACTTAACCTGGAATTCGATCTGCATAATTGTAGGATCGTCAGTACCAACTTCAAATCCACTGCCATACTCAAGAAGATCATCAAAAGGTCCAACCTGCTCGATAACCTGGAAATATGCATCGATATCACCATTAAGAACGCTCTGTGCGAAAGGCTGAAGTTCCTTCATCTGGCCTGAAACAGCACCATTTGCGATTGCTTCCCAATCGATATATCCGTCAGACTGCTTGTGAACAGACTTGAGTGCCTCAATGCCTGCTGCGAATTCTTCAAGCTGTGCCTTGGACTGAGCGATGAGTTCTTCATTTACAGACTGCTTTGCAGCAGGTGCCTTCTCTGCAGCAACTGCCTTGGTTGTCTTGGCAGCCTTTGTGCTCTTTGTATCTTTTGCAGCCTTGTCGGAAGCTTTCTTTTCAGCTGCAGCCTTCTTCTCAGCTGCCTTGCCTGTAAGTCCGCTTACAACATTCTTAACGTTTGTGGTCTTCGTATAATAAACGCCTGTTCCCGGAATACCGACTGTGGTTCTTGCCTGTCCCTTAAGATTGACAGACTGTCTGAAACCGCTCTTACCAAATGAGACGCTAGGTCCTGACTTGCTCAGGTTAAGCTTCAAGCCCTTGCCCAAAGAGATAGATTTGCGGAAATTAAGTCCCATATTGCGTTCCTCCGGAAAATGTAATTTCTACGGTAATTCTACCATAGAAAATGTTTATTTCATTATCTCAGGAATCCTTCGATAATTTTCTGTTCTGCTTCCTGTTCTGTAAGGCCCAAAGTCATGAGCTTAATGAGCTGCTCACCTGCGATCTTACCGATTGCCGCTTCGTGAATAAGGGATGCATCGACACATGTTGCCTTAAGCTTAGGTGTAGCTACGATAACGCCCTTGTCCATGATGATGGAATCACATTCAGCGTGACCTTTGCACTTGTTGTTACCTGCGATATCGATGATTACTTCCTGTACGGACTCACCCTTTGCAACACCTCTGCTGATGATATTGCAGGAAGAATCTTCGCCATTAAGTTCAACAGTTATCTCTGCCTTGGCTACCTGATCAAAATTCGTAAGGATCTTGTCGTGCATAATGAGTGAAGCGCGAGGTCCGAGAACAGCCTTCGTAATTCTCAGGGTATCGTTGATTCCTGCGATTTGAGAAGTGTCCATTTCCATCGTTGCACCTTCATCAAGGTTTACGACAGTTGTAGGATTCATAAATCTCTTGCCGGTTCCTGTTCCTTCACCGTAGTGCTTTTCGACATACTTGATCTTTGAATTCTTTCCGACATGGAAAGTATGGATACCATCGTGCTGGCTGTCGTGTCCACCGCAGTTGCTGATACCGCAACCTGCAACGATCGTAACGTCGCAATCCTCACCGATAAAGAAGTCGTTATAAACGCATTCCTTGTGACCGGACTTTGAGATAATTACCGGGATATGGCAGGATTCATTCTTCGTTCCGTCCTTGAAGTAGACGTTGATTCCGTCACCTGATTCTCTGGATTCGATCTGAATATTGGCAGTCGAATTTCTACCCGCACTCTGTCCGTTACTTCTGATGTTGAAAGCTCCGACGGGAAGACTGTCTAATTCAGCTACCTCTTGAAGCATTCTCTTTTCGAGTTCATCCATTGCAAGCTCCTCCCTTCTTAACGTAAGTGCAGCCACAACCGCTCCTGCGTCTCATCTGGAGTTCATCCATAATCTTGGATGATTCGTCGAACTTATCGACACGGCCATCTTTCAAATAAATGATCTTATCAGCAATCTCAAGGATTCTCTCCTGATGGCTGATAATTAAGATGTTTCCGTTTGTTACATTTCTCAAATTCTCGAAAACTTCGATAAGGCTCTGGAAGCTCCAAAGGTCGATACCGGCTTCAGGCTCATCGAAAAGACTGAGCCTACCGCCTCTTGCAGCAGCCATCGCAATCTCGATTCTCTTCATCTCACCACCGGACAATGTATCGTTGATCTCTCTGTTGAGATAATCCTTAGCGCAAAGTCCGACTGCTGCCAGATATGAGCAGTCCTTTGTGAGGTCGATTCCATCGCCTCCGGCAATGCTAAGAAGGTCTCTGACCTTTAATCCCTTGAATCTTACAGGCTGCTGAAAAGCAAAGCTGATTCCAAGATTAGCGCGCTCGTTGACCGCAAGGTCAGTTATGTCCTGTCCATCGAAAATAACCTTGCCTGATGTAGGCTTGATGATTCCCATTATTATCTTCAAAAGCGTTGATTTACCGCTTCCGTTTGGTCCTGTAATAGCGACGAACTTGTCGTCAATCTTAAGGCTGATATCTTTAAGGATGTCCTTACCATCTGCAGTAAAACAGATATTCTGTAGTTCCAGCATATGAACTCCTCCCTTCTTAAACCCATTCACTCTATATGCTTTTGGAGTAATTATCAATAGATTTTTTCGACATATGGCGAAAACTTTTTCGACATAAGGCAATTGTGGGGTATTTTCGCTCAAATAAAAGCTCTTGTGTTAAAATACTCCATTATAAGTTTCGTGTGAGGACTTTATATGTGTGGAATAGTTGGTTATACAGGTAAGAAAAAGGCTGCCCCCATCCTTCTCGATGGTCTGGCCAAGCTCGAATACAGAGGTTATGACTCTGCAGGACTCGCTGTAAGAAACGGCGAAGCAAACCCTGTAGTCGTCAAAGCAAAAGGACGCCTCAGAGTCCTTGCCGAGAAAACCGACGAAGGTTCAGCACTTAAGGGAAACTGTGGTATCGGCCATACAAGATGGGCTACTCACGGCGAACCTACCGAGAACAATGCACATCCTCACATCGTTGATGACTATAACGTAGTCGGCGTTCACAACGGCATTATTGAGAACTATCAGGAACTCAAAGCCAAGTTGATCCGCAAGGGCTATAAGTTCTATTCAGAAACCGACACTGAAGTCGCAATCAAGACTATTGACTATTACTACAAGAAGTACACACACGATCCGATTGAAGCTCTCGCTAAGACAATGGTTCGTGTAAGAGGTTCATATGCTCTTGCAGTTATGTTCAAGGATTACCCGGGAAAGATTTTCGTAGCGCGTAAAGATTCACCTATGATCATCGGCTTTGATAAGGACGCTTCCTATCTTGCATCCGATGTTCCTGCAATTCTCAAGTACACAAGATCCGTATACTACATCGACGATCTTGAAATGGCTTGCCTTGAGTCCGGCAATGTTACTTTCTATAACCTTGATGGTGACACTATTGAGAAAACACCCACAGAGATACGCTGGGATGCTGAATCGGCTGAAAAGGGCGGTTATGAGCACTTCATGATGAAGGAAATCCACGAGCAGCCCAAGGCTGTATCCGATACTCTGAATTCTGTAGTTGTTCCTGACGGCAATTCATATAAGATCGATATCTCTTCCACAAACCTGACAGACGACGACATTAAGAAATTCGATCAGATCTACATCGTTGCATGCGGTTCTGCATACCATGTCGGATGCTGCGCACAGTACGTCTTGGAATCCCTCGCAGGCGTTCCCACAAGAGTCGAACTTGCATCCGAGTTCAGATACAGAACGATGCCTCTTAACCAGAATGCTCTCTGCATCATAATAAGCCAGTCCGGTGAGACGGCAGATTCACTCGCAGCATTAAGACAGGCAAAGGCCAAGGGCATCAAAACACTTGCTATCGTAAATGTCGTCGGCTCTTCGATTTCACGCGAAGCTGACTATGTTCTTTATACAGTTGCCGGACCTGAGATTTCAGTAGCAACTACAAAGGCTTATTCTGCGCAGCTTGCTGTCTGCTATGTTCTCGCTATCAAGTTCGCACTTACAAAGGGCGCAATCACTGAAGAAGAAGCAAAAGAACTCACTTCCGAAGTTATGTCGATCCCTGACAAGATTAATAAGGCATTGGAAGACAATGAACGTATTCAGTGGTTTTCTTCAAAGCTTGCTGCTCAGAAGGATATCTTCTTCATCGGTCGTGGTATCGATTACGCCGTAAGTCTTGAAGGCAGCCTCAAGATGAAGGAAATCTCCTACATTCACAGCGAAGCATACGCTGCCGGTGAACTTAAACACGGCACGATAAGTCTCATCGAAGACAGCACTTTCGTAATCGGCATCCTCACACAGGGCGATCTCTATGAGAAGACTCTTTCAAATCTCGTTGAGACAAGAGCACGTGGAGCTTATCTCATGGCCCTCACATCTTTCGGTAACTATGCAATTGAAGATACAGCAGACTTCGTTATCTATGTACCCAAGATCAACGAGCTTTTCGCTGCATCCCTTGCTGTCGTACCTCTCCAGCTCCTGGCATATTATGTCTCCTGTGCAAGAGGTCTTGATGTCGATAAGCCGCGTAACCTCGCGAAAAGTGTTACCGTAGAGTAAGAGCATTTTCATCGAATAAAATATCTTCAGACCTCCGGCAGAAATGTTGGAGGTCTTTTATATTTGACTGATACCGGATGAGGTCGATTACCATTCACCACTAAAAAATTACAACTCACAACAAAAGTCACCGTAATCGGTGGCTTTGTTTTATAGTTAGCATATCTTATGAGAATGGGGTTACGTGTTATATGAACATGAAACGATTAACAGCATCTATACTTGCGTCTGCTTGTTTGCTTAGCGGATGCTCGGCTGTTATAGATCTTCCACCACAGACTTCATCTACAGAAAAAGTTTTCGATGTGGATAACATCAGAGCTCAGGATGATTTCTATGGCTATGTAAATGGTGGCTATCTTTACAATATGGATGTAAATCCTGTAACTGGCTCTGGTGGAAGTTTTGATTTGTGCAATGATATGGTACTTGATCGAATTCAGGCTATCTTTGCAGATGTAATTGCCGGTGACAGAAGCACTTACGAAGAAGGAAGCAGCAGACAGATTGTCTATGATGCGTATTACCAGATTTCGAATTCCAAAGTGACAATGGACAGTGTCTCTGTAGTAAACCTCTTGGCTACTATTGATTCTATTAATGACGTTAGCAGCATTGATGAACTCTTTAAAGAATATTCAGTTCTTGTTAATGAATACGGAGTGCCTGCTTTCTATAATCTCGACATTAAAGTCAATCCATATGACACAACTGAGTATGTTCCTGTCTTCACTTTCCACGCTCTTGGAGATCTCGAAAAGATACAGATAGGCGGAACATATGCGAAAGAGATCAGGGATAAGATCGCCTTTGATCTTCGTTGCTTAGGTGTAAGCGAAGAAGAGGCAAATGAGCGTGCCAATAATCTGGTTTATATGGAAATCGATATTGCAGCTAATACTGATCTTGACTTGGTAGATGCTGCCGAAGACGACAGAATCGGAACAGCATATAAATTGATGACCGTCGATGAATTGGATAACTTGCTTCCTAATTACGGCATTGACGGTCTCTGCAGAATGTATGGATTCAGTCGAAGCAAACTTAATAACATTGGTGCATATGATGTTGGCCATATTTCTTATATGGATTCCCTGTTAACAGAAGATAATCTTCAGAAGTTAAAGGATTTGGCAATCTATTCTTTGATGGATACGTATGGTGGTTATATTCCATTTGACGGTCCGGAAAACTCTACTCCTCCGACTGCAGATTCAATAGCAATTACTATCACTCGCTCATTCAAGGATCAGGTTAGTGAGCTCTATGCCGAATACTATTACGATGAGACAGTAGTCAAAGATGTTACTAATATGACTGAGACACTCATCGCCGAATACATAAAGCTAATCAACAATTCTTATATGTCAGCTGAAGGCAAAGCGACGATCATCGATAAACTTAATGCAATCGAGCTGAATATCGGAGCACCTGAAGCCGGTGAAGCAGATCCAAGCAAGGCAGAACTTATTGGCGAAGATGCGCTGGATACATTAATTGGCGTCAGACGCATGACAGTAAAGGAACTTATTAATCATATTGGTTCTCCAATTGACCGCAAGGCAGAGGCATGGAGTATGGCAGTTTATGCTGTAAATGCCTGCTACGATCCAAGAATGAACAGCATCACTATCCCACTTGGAATTATGCTGTCACCTTTCTATGATGCGAATGCCAGCAGAGGTGCAAACTATGGTGGTCTTGGTTCTGTAATCGGTCATGAGATTTCACATGCTTTTGATAATGAGGGTATGAACTATGACGCCAACGGTGTCTATAACCCGGATTGGATTCCGGCAGCAGACAGAACTGTCTTTAATGAGCGTAATCAGACTCTTATTGAGTATTTCAATTCATTCACAGTTAATGATGTTTATCACGTTGATGGCAAATTGACTTTAGGTGAAAACTTAGCTGATATCGGCGGTTTGCAGTGCGTTATGAGCATTCTCGATGCCAGCGAGCAACGTGATGCTTTTGAAAACTATGCAAGGATCTGGGCAAGCGTTACACCAATCGACGACTTGATTTATTACCTCGAAGTCGACGTGCATAGTCCTGACATGATTCGCGTTAACGCAGTAGTCTCAATGCTTGATGAATTCTATGAAATTTACGATGTTAAGGAAGGTGACCCTATGTATGTGGCGCCTGAAAAAAGAATTACAAGATGGTAAGGAAGGAGGTAAGAAACGATGAATGTAGTTATTAAATCAACTTTGCGAAATATTAAATCTAAACCCGGAAGATCGATCATTCTCATCCTTTGTGTAACGCTTACTTCCTATGTCGCAATTTTCGCTGTAGCCGGCAGAACAATGATCGAAGGCATATTAGAAGGAATATTTAAGGCGATGACCGGCAGTATTGATTTTGAAGCCAATGTTACTGATATGTCGGCATTTGACAACTGTCCTGAAGCGGATATTTGCGGTTATACCGGAGTTGCTTCACTTGTGTCCAATCGTGATCCTGAGAATTACTATATTTCTTATTCTGACAAGATCAGAGTATACAATTTCAGTGATTATCACGTTTTGTATGAGATGGGCCAGATCGGTACAGATATTGAGATTACAGGAAACGAGGCATATGTATCAGAAAGATATGCTAAGAAATACAATGTAAATATCGGTGATACTATCACGGTTTATGGTGCAACAACTTCTGTCTCTTCTGAAATTGTTGTTACCGGATTTGCTAATATTCCTGCTACCGCACCGGTTGCTCAAAACGCCATTTTTGTTACACCGGAAGTAATCTGCATACTTACAGAAAGAACAGAACCAAACTACTTTTTATACTTTGTTGATGTAAAAGACGATAGTCAGATAGAAGCGTTTAAAGCGCAGGTTATGGCCAACGATTTCAAAGCTAAACTGACTGATGTAGCTGATGGTTTCCTTGATGGAATAGAAAGTGCCACACAGATCTTCATGTTCTTGTTCCTCTTCACTTTCCTGCTCGTTATTTTCGTAACTATTAACTTCTCTGAAAAGATCGTAAATGAGCGTATGAGTTTTATCGGAACTCTCAGAAGTCTTGGTGCATCTCGCAAAAAGACATCATTAATTCTCATTCTTGAGAACGTATTTTACGGTCTTGCAGGATCTGTTCTTGGAGTCGTGATTCATGCGACTGTAGTTCCGATATTAGTTAAAAACGCAGCTGTTTACGAGATATCTGCTGACTTTGGCTCGATTAATGTAGTTGATTACTATGTAGCTCCTCCGGCGTGGGTTTATGTGTTGGTGATTCTTGGTGCCATGTTAGTAGAGTCCCTTTGTCCTATGTTTACTCTTCTGAAAGCGGTTCGTACACCAATCAGAGACATCATCTTCCAGAATAAGGATACAAAATACAATTACTCCTGGAGCAGATTCTATGCGGGTATTGTGCTTATTGTTGTAGCTATCGTATGTTCCTTCCTTAGAAAGAGCTTTGTAGCACTTTGCCTTTGCCTTACTTCATCCATTGTAGCTTTGGCAGTATTAACGCCGTTTATTCTTAAAGGAATCAGCATTCTCGGCGAGAAGTTCTTATCTTCTGATAAAACACCGCTTCTGAATCTCGCTGTTAAGGAAGTATCAAACAACAAGCATATGGTTGCTACATCTGTGCTTTGTGTAACAACGATCATTCTTTCTACTTGTCTTAATTCTTTTGCTTTATCGTTCCTTTCCGAATTTAATACAGTTCAGGATGACTACGACGTAATAATCGAAAATACCGGCATGAAGGATCAGTACTATTCCTTTATCGAAGACCTTGACGGAGTTACAGGCGTTGACAGATATAATGCAAGTATGGGTTATGAGTGTGTTGTAGGCGGAATCGAAGGTGAATTTACTATTATCTGTGACACTGAACTTGATTCCATTCATTCTACTTCTGAACTTACCGGTGAACTTAATTATCACGAGATAGCTATTACAAGAAAGCTTGCCGAGCGTTTAAACGTAGGCGTTGGTGATACCATCGATGTAGATTTGGTAAGAAGCCTCCTTTTTTCCTGTTCCTATGAAGCTACTGTAGCAATCATTATGGATAACTACGGTTACGAGGAGAAAGCTATAGCAGTATCTACCGGAATCTATAATCACCTCGAAAACGGAGACAATGTACTTGGAGAAATCCTCATTCATTGCGAAGAAGGAAAGGCCGATACTGTAAGAGCACAACTGCTTAAGTATTTAACTGATTCCGAAGAAGACATTTCTACTAAGGCGATGAAAGTTGAGGCGGCAGCTAATCAGAATCGCAAGATTTCAGCGATGATTTATGGTATCGTTGCCATGGGCGTATTCCTCACTTTGATTGGTACATCCGGTAACCAGATTATCGCTTTCGAAGGAAGAAGAAGAGAGATTGCAGTTCTGTATTCTGTAGCTATGAGCAAGAAGCAGCTTCGTAAGCTTCTTTTAATCGAGTCAGCATTATCAATCGGGATCGGTGTAGTTGTCAGTATTATTTTTGGCAAATTCTTATCGTCTATATTTGGTGATGCCTTGTTCGTGGTTACAGATGGCGATATGCCGCAAATTCAGTATTCGATCGTATCACATCTGATCTATGTAGGAATTATTTTTGTGATTCTTATGTTGACGGTTTGTTCGCCATTCAGAAGACTTAAGAAAATGAACTGTGCTCAGGAATTGAAGTACGAGTAAGCGAAAGTGAGGATATAAAAATGAAAACAGATACAATTATTACAGTCGATAATGTATATAAGACATTCGGTAAAGGTGATGCAAGAACTGAGGTTCTTAAAGGGGTTAATCTCAGCGTCGAAAAGGGCGAATTCGTATCACTGATGGGACAATCAGGTAGTGGTAAATCCACTTTGCTGTACCTCATAGGCGGCCTTGATGAGGACTACGAAGGTGACATTATAGTTTGTGGAACTAACATTAAATCCCTCTCGGAAAAAGGCAAGTCTGAGATCAGACTTAATGAGATAGGATTTATCTTCCAGTTCTATAACCTTGTACAGAATCTTAATGTTGAAGATAACATCATGTTGCCTATTTCAGTTGCGGGCAAGTCAAAAGCTCAGTACAAGGAGAAACTCGCTGAAATTCTTGATATTACAGGTCTTACAGATAAGCGTAAATCTATGCCCGGTCAGCTCTCCGGTGGTCAGCAGCAGAGAGTAGCGATCGCAAGAGCTTTGCTCGGTGAACCATCTATTATCCTGGCTGACGAGCCAACCGGTAACCTTGATAAAGAATCCTCTACAATAGTTATGGAGCTTTTTAGAAAAATTAATCAGGAGAAAGGCATTACAATTCTTCAGGTTACTCATAATGAAGAGTGTGCAAAATATGGCACTAAGATAGTAACGCTTGATAGTGGTAAAATTGTTGAGTAAAAACATTTAGAGGTATAAGTGTGAGACTCGCGATTTGCGACGATGAACAGATCTTTATAGATCAATTTACAAGTCTGGTGTATAAGAAGTATGCCAGACTTGATGTTGTGATAAACACTTATACTTCAGGTCTGGATTTGCTGGATAGTATTAAGAATGGAGCTGTTTACGATGCTCTTTTTCTTGATATCGAAATGGATGAGATCGATGGGATGAGTCTCGCCCGAGAGATCCGCAAATTGGCTCCTGAAATACCATTAAGTTTTCTCACTTCTCACATTGAAATGGCGATAGATGGATACGAGGTAGCCGCATTCAGATTTCTCAAAAAACCGGTGGATGAAGCAAAGCTGTATCAGACTATAGAAGACCTTAAACAGTACGAGAAAGGCCGCAGAGGAATAATAATCAAGGAAAATGGAGAAGAGATTGTAATCGTCCCTTCAAGTGTCCTTTTTATCGAGTCCGATAACAACGACATCAGAATAATCACTGGCGACAAGACTTATATCTGCCGTATGAAAATTGGCGATATCATTGACCAGCTTAATGAGGTAAGTGATACTTTTCGCCGTGTTCATAGATCTACTGCTATTAATATGGCACATATCAGCAGAATCAGTGATAAGGATGCCGTTCTCGATAATGGCGGTAAAGTTGCCATTAGCAGAAGCATGTACAAAACTTTCAAGGAAGAATTCTATTCGTATGTTAAGAGGTCTGCCAGATAATGGAATACGCTCTTCTGGCAATTAGAATACTGTTAGTTCTACTTGGCGCAATGGCTTTAATTCGTTTCGTCTGGAAGTCTTCATGGCGCAATATTCTGGCCTGGTTTGCAGCAGTTATTTGTTCTTTATGCCTTTACTATGAATTAATCTCGTTTATGGGAATCTTCAGTGAATATGCGAGTGCTGAAGGATACAGATTTGCAATTGAGATAGTAGCGTCCCTCTCCCCTTTATTAGCATATCTGCCTCTTATTCGTTACAGTGCGATGAAACGAAACGGCCAGTTCTCTAACGAGATCATTCTATTAGTGACTGCCATATCTTTGTTTGTTGCTTTTATATGCTATGTGGTCGGAAGTTATCTTGGTATTTTCGGTGCGGTGGTAAGCGTTCTTACAATGGCATGTTTCTCCATGTATTCCGATAACGAACACAAGCGAAATATTACAAAAGTAAATGAGCAGATGCTTAACGCTCAGCTTAATCATTATGAAGCCATTAAGCAGAGCAATTTTGAGTTAAGACGAATCAAGCATGATATGAAGAATCACCTTCTGGTGGCTCGTGATATGGCGGAGAAAGGTAATAACAAAGAGCTCATAGCCTATCTTGATACATTAACAGATGAAGTGGTTAAGAGTGACGTGTTCTGTAGAACCGGTAACGATATTGCTGATGCTATTCTCTCTGATAAGAACAATAAAGCCGCTAAACGAAATATCACTTTGCAAGTCAGTGGTGATCTCGCAGGAGTTGAGATAGATGATGTAGGTCTTTGCACCATTATTGCAAATCTTCTGGATAATGCTATTGAGGCAGTCAGTAAACTCTATAACCTTAATACGAGTGAGAGACATAAGGTTATTACAATTGATTTCCGTAAGAATGCTAATTTCCTTGTTATAGAGCAGACCAACTATTCATTGGAAAAGATCAAGTCAGAGAAAGGAAGATTTATAACTTCAAAGAATTCACCGGATCATGGCTTTGGATTATATAACATTAAGCAGGCCGTATATCGTAACGACGGAGAGTTTAATATCATAGAAGACACCGGTGAGTTCACAAAATACACTTTCGAAATTATGCTTCCGCTTAAACTGGCAAAGAAGGATTAAAGATGATCGAAGTCGAAGTAAAACTTAAAATAGATTCCGCTGAATCAATTGAAAAGAAACTGATAGAACTCGGTTTTAAAAAAGGTCAGACACTCCAGGAGATTGATTATTACTATAATGGCGTGGACCGTGATTTTCGCGCCAGTGGCGAGGCTTTGAGACTTCGCCTTGTAGAGTCTCTTGATGGTTCAGCTGTAGTAGCAGACAGGCCGGGAGAGCCATTAATCCAGATGACCTATAAAGGTCCTAAACTTGATAATGTGTCCATGAGTCGCGTGGAGCATCAGGTTAATATTGATAACTTCGAGACAATGCTGTCCATTCTAAGTTCGCTTGGCTATAAGCCGGTAGAACCGGTGATAAAGCTTAGACGTGAATTGTTCAGTGAAGAGATATGCGCGTGCGTCGATACTGTGGATGGTCTGGGTGGCTATCTGGAACTGGAGATTATGGCAGATGAAGAAAGCCAGCGCGAAAATGCACTGGATAAGATATCGGTCGTTCTTAAGCAGCTGGGATACAGTATCAGTGACACTACAACGACAAGCTATTTATCAATGCTCGAAAAAGCACATTAACACGACCCGGTGTGATACAGGCCAGCAGGCACTCGACACCGAAGTTTGGAGATAATCTATGGGAATCAATAAGAAAGCGTTTTTCTTTATTTTATGTTCGTTATTCGCTGCTTCTTTGGCAGGAATCATAGTTCTCTTCTGCAAGTCAGTCAGATCTCTAGCTTTGATTGTAGTAACAGCTGCGCTTATAGTTGCACTCGCAGTTCTTCTTATTAAATCCTTTCTGCGAGAAGCTTCTGCAAAGATGAAAGCAATTGCTATCCCGGCAGCGTCAGTCATATGCGCAGTAACTTTATTCTTCACAGTAATCGTTGGCATTGCCCCCCTGATTATTTTCCCTGCTAATCACTCCTCGTATGAATATGAGACTTTGTCAAAAATGGCTCAGGAAGAGGACAGTCGAGTTGTTGCAGTTAATGCCGGCGGCTTTAACGGATGGAGGCTAAAGGCTTCTAGTGTGGCTGAAGGTGAAGCAAGGCCTGTTGTGTTGTTCTTTATGGGTAACGGAATGAATTCTTCACGTACTGCACTGATGTTTTATAAGGATAATGATAAACACTATGCAGGATTTTCTGATGTGTCAGATATCGTTTTCATCGATTATCCCGGATATGGAATCAACGATGGTGTACCTGCAGATGACTCATTAAGAGAGATGGCACTGGCAGCATACGATGAAGTAGCGTCCTGGTCTACGACGTCGGAAGTAATATCATTTGGTTATTCTATAGGTACCGGTCCAGCTACATATCTGGCCTCTGAAAGAGACGTGGCCGGATTAATTCTTTGGGCTCCATATGCTAACTCATACGATATCTATAACAACATTATGAATATCTTCCACGGACCTATTAAGCTTATGGTCAGATATCAGATGGATTCTTATAAATATATCCGTAATGTTAACTGCCCTGTTATGATATTTGCTTCGGATTCCGACGAGTTGATTCCTTTTCAGAGCAGCCGCGACCTGTTCGCAAATGCAGGTTCTTCTTCTGCAGACTTTGTAACTGTTTCCGGACTTTCTCATGGTGACTTCTTATTGGAAGACATGGTGTTAGAGGACAGTATCGACTTCATAAAGAAACTGGTATCAGATATTTGAATGGAATAAGCCACTAAGCGCTTGTTGTCCCATTATCGGGATAGTAAAGACTTTATTACGGCGCCATGCGCGTCTATAATATAGGCATGAGTAAACACAGACCCTACATTTTTATGACACAGAACAAGCTGATTGACCTTTGCAGGTATGATATCGGCTGGATAGAGATTGTCGGCGGCACTGATCTGGATGCATATCCTGAGACAGGTTTTGATGTCCAGTGTGAGAGTGACTATCCGATGCTTTTATCAGATCTTAAGATTGCTCTTACCCATTTCGAAGAAGAGCAGCTCTCTTTTAAGGATTTCGCCTTTGACTGGTGGTGTCCCATAACTACTTACTTTTATGAGAATCTTTGTCTGAGCGAACTTTTAGGCCAGGATCCCGACATGATTTGCGACATGCCCATTCCTCCCCTCCCGGAGACTGAAGAGGACATGATCGTTACTATCTTCGTAAAGATTGCCAAGATTGCCGATACTTTCGATGAGACCGGTAATTTCCCCACGGGTATTGCCTCCGAAGTCTTAGGCCTTAAGAATCTTATCGAACTGATCGAGATTTTCGAAGAGAATAAGGAACTCCCTCCCGAAGAGCGTTCCTATACTCAGGATCAGATGCTTACATATCTCAATCACTGGGATAACAATCTTCTCCTGTCCGATGCGCCCGAAGCAGTCATTTCCCGCTTTGTCGACTTTACAGACAGGCTTTGCGATGCACATGTTTTCGAAGCCCTGAAGATTAAGGCATTTGCCGTTAACGGCGGTAACAGTGCTTTCCCTTGCGACTATAAGGAAGCTGTAAGACTTCTTACGATCCTTCTTAAGGAATTCGGCTTCGGATATGCTGCGAATGCATTAGGATTCCTCTATTACTATGGCAGACTTAACGGCAAGCCTGACTACGATAAGGCATTTGCTTATTTTTCTATCGCGTCCAATTACGGAATCGCAGAAGCCAAGCTCAAATTCGCCGATATGCTCCTTTTCGGTGATGCCGGCAATCCTGACCCTATGCTCGCATATAACATCTATATTCAGGTTTACCACGATGCACGAGTCAGATTTGAGACGGGCGATTACGGTTCACCCCTTCCGGAGTGTGCCGTCAGAATTGCCAGGTCATTGGGAATTTTCCCTGAACAGAAGACAAAAAGGCTGAAGCTCCTTCTTGAAGCTACCTACGCAGCATTTGTGCGTTATCAGAGCACCAAGCTTTATTCTGATCTGGAATTCTCCAAAGAAGTTCAGGCAGAGATAGACAAAGTAATTAACCAATTCAATTCGCAGGACCCTGTTAAGCTTAATTCCGGCTGGCAGAAGCTCGGAATCGAAGACGTCAACGACGTGTTTAATGATTTCTTTGGTCCTCCGCTTCCCGCTTTCTACACCATCGGTGTCAAAAAGCTCAAGAGCAACAGATATAAGTTTACTTTAAAGCGTCATTCCATATATCCGGAGAACAGTGCTCCTGTCTCGTTATCGATTCAGCCCTGGCGCCTTAGCGCAGGACTTTGCGACAACATAGTATTTACTTTGCCGCCCGAGTGTGGAAATGACACTTTGGATTATCTTGCAAGGACAGGTAATGAGGCTTCTTTCGATAAGCTCGTCGTAAACAGCAATAATGGAGGAACCTCTTCCCGTTTCTCATTTTTCAGGAACGGCCAGGTATTTTTGGATTTCTCCGCTCAGAAGATCTTCTTCAACAAGCCTGTCGGCAAGACCATTTGTTAAGCAAGAACTGGACTATCACCGAAGAAGGTTTATAATGCCCTTGTTTTAAAAGGGCAAAGACAAGGTCAGAAAAGATGAAATACAGAATAAAGACTCAGCATTTTACATCTGTTATAGCGCTCATGATTATATCGAGCGTGCTTTTCTGCGCCTGCCAGGCATTAGGCACAGAGTCTTCTGCATCTGGTCCCAGCACTACTACAACACTGCTGATGGAACTTCCTGATCCTGCTGACTGGAGCTTTGAAGTTGAAGGCGCTGATGCTTCCACAAACGATTCAAATGACGACTGGACAGATGGTTCTGATGCAGTAAATCCGGAAGAAACAGATATGCCGGATTCTTCTGACGGCACCACAGAATCTACTGCCGAACCGACATTTATCGATTCCGAGAAGGAAGTCGGCAATGGTGACTTCGTCTTCATGAGAGAAAATATTAAGTTCCGTTCACAGACTGATATTTCTATGCTGATCAAGCCTGAAGATGGTTCTGTTTACGACTTTGGAGCAAGAGATATCCGTTGCACATGGATTGACAGTTTTTACATCAGAAGCACATATGGCATGAGAGCTTTCGATGCTTCATACCGCTTCCTTGCTTATTACAACAATAACACCTCTATTACCTTCAAGCCTTATAGAGAGATTGGTACATGGAAGACTCCCAAAGGGCATGAATTCCCGCTTTATCTCACCGAGATAGTCATCATCTCCCGTAACCTCGAGATAAGGATTCTCCCTAAGGAGACAAATAGTGATGATGTTTACACTGTCTCTATCAACGGCAGAGGTTATTATGCTTCCGAAGAGCAGCTCCAGATGATGGATTACGTCTTAAGTGCGCTCGCAAAGAAGCCATATATCGACCCCTTAGAGGGCCTCTATACAGGAACTGATCACACTTATTATTTCTGATTTGCTGAGATTACTTAATGTAATCCATGAAGTTCTGTTTGTTCTCAAGCGCAGTAGTTGTAGGCCTTCCGAGGTCATCTCTTGCACCGATTGAGCACTTAACTTCGATGAGGCTTAATTCTTTTCGAGCCTTGGCATTCTCGAGTTCTTTATCCAGATCGTCGAAGTTATCAACAGATACTGCATTAGGATAGCCGCATGCCTTCGCGATTGCGACAACATCCATATTACCTGCAACAGTCGGCATTCCTCCGACGGTCTCGTGTGCACTGTTGTTAATCACTACATGAACAAGATTTGAGGGTTTGTTCGCACCGATAACTGCCATAGAGCCCATATGCATGAGAACTGCACCATCGCCGTCTACGCACCAGATGCGCATATCAGGCTTGTTGATCGCAACGCCCAAAGCAATTGATGAAGAGTGGCCCATTGAACCGACAGTAAGGAAATCGTATTTGTGTGACTGACCGTTTGCTACTCTCGTCTCGAAAAGTTCTCTTGAGGCCTTACCTGTAGTAGAAACAATCGGATCCTCACCTGATGCCTTAACAATATGCTGGATGATCTCTTCACGGATCATCTTATTGTCATTCTTATATTCAACCTTTCCGTCGAAAGAGAGCGCGCCCTTACGGATAACAAAAGCTACATTCTTACCCTTAGCAAGGATCTCGTTGAACTCAGTCATCTTGGCTTCAACTTCCTCATCGGTCGTATCTTTGCCGATTACGAAAGTTGCGATGTCCATATCTTCGAGAAGCTTTATCGTTACTTCACCCTGATAGATGTGCTGAGGTTCGTCGTGAATGCCGGGTTCGCCTCTCCAGCCAACGATAAATACCATAGGAATTGCATATACCTTATCGTTAAGAAGTGATGCTACAGGATTGATTATGTTTCCCTCGCCTGAGTTCTGCATATAAACGACAGGAACCTTACCGGTCGCAAGGTGATATCCTGCTGCAAGCGCAGTGCAGTTGCCTTCGTTGGCTGCGATTACGTGATGCTTGGGATCGATTCCATATGTTGCCATAAGGTAATTGCAAAGGGCTTTAAGCTGACTATCCGGTACGCCGGAATAAAAATCAGCACCGATAATATCTACGAGTTTTTCAACTTTCATATAGCCTCCGAAAAGAAGACACGCCAAATTTCTATGTGTCGTCTTAAAAACACATTATAGCACTATTAACTGAATGCTTTTTTACAAGCATTTTCTTCACCTTTACTTTTGCCTTTCGCTCTGTATAATTTGAAGCATCCAAGGCGGAGTGTGATTCTCCGACCGGCGGTGAACGTTAGACGCGTAAGCCCGCAAGCCTCATAAATTAATGGAAATGAGGTTGACCCAGTGAAATTCTAGGGGCCGACGGTAAAGTCCGGAAGAAAGGAAGTGTTTTTCTATGTCTGATAACAATGTACCCGTTAAGGTGGATTCTCATGCTACACGTAAGAGAATGCTCTTAAGACTTGCAGTAATTGCGATTCTTACTGCTATGGCAGTAGTTCTCATGTACTTCGAGTTCCCGCTCCCATTCATGCCACCGTTCTTGAAGTTCGATTTCTCTGAACTTCCTGTACTCGTTGGTTCTTTTGCATTGGGTCCTGTCGGTGGTATTGTAATTGAGCTTTTGAAAAACCTTCTTCACTTGCCAGCAACAGCTACAATGGGCATTGGAGAGGTCTCAAATTTCATTACAGGTTCCATCTATGTCGGAACAGCAGGTCTTGTCTACCGTAAGATGAGAACCAGAAAGGGTGTCGCTTTATCTGCTACAGTTGCAGCACTTGCTCTCGGCCTTGCAGCAATTCCTGTAAATGCATTCATCACATTGCCTTTGTACGGATCTGCTATGGGTCTTTCAACTGAAACAGTCATCGGTATCTGCCAGAGCGTTAACCCCTTGGTAAAAGACAAGCTTTCACTTCTCCTTGCCGCATTCGTACCCTTCAATCTTATTAAGGGATTCGGCATTGGTTTGATTGCTTTCCTTATCTATCTGCCTCTTAAGAGTTTTGTAAATAAGATTTACGACAGAACTCACGACCTTTCCAAAGAAAAGGACGCAAAGAAGTCTTAATTTACTACACGATTATTTTTTCCCAACGGCGTTATCTGCGATGAGTCCGATAGCCTTAACTGACTGCGGCCATTCCGGATGCGCTACGGGGAAAACGTGGAACATTTTATATTCTCCCTCATTTACTGCATCGTAGAAAACAACGTCCTTAACAACAGCCTGGAATTCAATATCCTGTGCCCTAAGGAAGTCTTCTTCGCCTGTGATGACACTTACTCTGAGATCTCCATTGAGCTTTGCAAGTTCTCTTAAATCAAAGGCGAAATCAGCAAGCTTAACGCCTGTTTTCTTCTCATAATAAATACCCGGGAAAGCTTTTCTGCTGTTAATGATGCCGGGGCAAATAAGGTTAGCTGATTCAGCTGCTGCAAGCGGCTCAACTGTTACACCGAAGCCTTCTCTTACATCGCTGTTTCTCGAAGCCATTGCGACAACATAAGCAAGATATCCGCCTGCAGAATCACCGACTGTGTGAAGCTTCTCAAATCCATACTCTTTGCAGACAAAATTAATAGCTGTGAATATCTCATTCATTACCTGAGCCATATCTGATTCAGGCATGAGTGTGTAATCGACGTTTACAACAGGGATGCCGGCCTTGATCGCAAGGTGCATGCCGAAGTTCTTATCGAGGATCTTACTGCCGTAAACAAATGCTCCGCCGTGAATAAGAATGAAGCACTCTTTATCGTTATTGCAAACAGAAGGTGTATAGATATCGAGCTTTAGAGAGTCCTCTTTGGGCTGGTACGCTATGTCAGCTTCCACTTTGCATTCTGCCGGGAAAACCTCGTTTTCGAGCCTGGGAGTATCGAAAACAATACAGTTCCTGATGAATTCTTTACGTTCTTTTTCAGCACGCTTAAGGTGGATGGCGTCGAACATAGGGTGCCCCTCCTTTTATATCATTTCTTCTTGAATGAAATGGGCTTAATTCTCTGTGTTGAAAGTCCGAGGATGATCCAGAAATAAGGAGCAACGTTCATGATGCTGCTGCTAAGCATTGCCTGTGATACGTATGCTGCGAACATTGTAAGGAACAACCAGCAGAGGCAGCGCTTAACATCGTCTTTTTCTGTGAAGATTCTCTTTACAGTTGTAACAACTGCATAAAGAAGCAATAAGACATAGTTTGTAATCGCGAAAACGCCCTGTGTAGCGAGCATGTGAATATACTCGTTGTGGCCCTTAGCCTGGACGTAATCGCCCTTTGTCCAGCCGGGCATTTCTCTGAATGCCTGAGTGAGGTTATCAAGACCGATACCTGTTACCCAGTGGCGCGGTACGCTGTGAAGAGCTGCTCTCCAGATTCTGCCACGTCCATGACCGAAGCCGTCCTCACCGACTCTTGCGACTGTATCTTTTGCAGTCTCCTTAATTCTGCCGACAATGTAATTCGTGAAAAGTGTAGTAACTGCAACGATTACGATGAAGCCGGCAAGCATAATTGCGAAATCAATAGTGATCTTCTTGAGTGTTTCCTTATCCATATTGCTCTTGCGCATAGCGATGAGGGAAATGATGTATGTAAGGATCATTGCTGCAAAACCAAGCCATGCGAGACGTGCATTACTTGCAAGCATTGTATAGAAAACAAGAAGTGTTGTAGCGAAGATAAACCACTTGAAATATGTTCTGAAGAACTTCTTCTTGAAGATTACAGAGCTGAAGATGAAAAGGCCTGCACAAGCTGCTGTAAGAAGGCAGGATAATGTGCCGTAGAAGTTTGTGTTCTGGAGAAGTCCGTATGCGGAAGTCTTGGAAACACGGTTGTTAAAGTAGAGGCAGTATGCAATCTCAATCTTGTATGTCTGAAGGAATGAGACAATTCCCTGCATAAGTGCAACGATGAAGTAAGATGCGAGGAGCTTTTTCCTAAGCTCAGAATCTTCGATCATGGAGCCTGCAAAGAAGAGGAAATAGTAGCAGAGGAAGTGTAACGGGTGCTCACAGTAGAACGGTGAACCGTCTGCAAATACACCGGGATTAACAGAGAAGATCATCGAAAGGAGCATGAAGATCAGAAGCGTGAAGTAGAAAACGTCTGCTACGTAGAGCTTGAAATTCTTCCTTACGATTCTCAAAACGAATGTTGCAATTACAAGTGCTGTTCCGATAATGCCGAAAAGGCCTACTACGTAGGGCTGGAAGTAAGACGGATACATGAATCTGAATGTCTTGATCTTGGTAGACTTCAGAACTTCCGTGATGATCTCAACGATCGGCAAAAGGATGTAAAAAGCCATTGCTGTATAGCAAAGGATCTTGTCCATCGGAGATCTTTTGAGCTCCGGGATAGTTGTATTTGCTGCATTAGTCATATGTATATGCACCTCATAAGCATAAAAAACATTAATAATTTTGTCTATTATAAAGAACTTGCCCTTTATTTTAAAGTATAGGAGCGACCTTACGGCTTCATTGTTATATAATTGACACATCAATATTCTATGGAGGTTTTTGTATGTCAGCTGACACGCAACAAGAAAAACTTTCTTCGCTCGTAGCATCCTTTATGAGCTATTCCGCAAGTCATCTTCCCGATGATGTAAAGGCACGTCTTGATGCCATGACCGAAGTCGAGAACGAAGGCTTTGCACCCGAGATATACAACGTAATGAAGAAGAACATGGAGCTCGCAGATTCCCTTAAGAGACCTTCATGTCAGGATACGGGAATACCGCAGTTCTTTGCACGCGTAGGCTCCAAGTGGCCTTATATGGACATCATTGAAGATGCCCTTGTTGACGCTGTTAAGAAGGCTACAGCAAACGCTCCGTTAAGACCTAACGCAGTCGAGGTTTTCGATGAGAAAAATACAGGCAATAACATCGGCACACACAGCCCCTGGATCGACTGGGAGATCGTAAAGGACAGCGACTGCCTTGAGATTTACTTCTACATGGCAGGCGGCGGATGCTCATTGCCCGGTTTTTCGAAGGTCCTCATGCCTCTCGAAGGATACGAAGGCATCGCAAAGGCTGTTTTCGAGCAGATGACAACATACGGCGTTAATGCCTGCCCTCCCTGCCTCGTTGGTATCGGTATTGCCGGTTCCTCCGAAGTTGCAGCTAAATTATCCAAGAAAGCTCTCTTGAGACAGGTCGGTTCACACAACCCGAATCCCAAGGCTGCTGAAATGGAAAAACTCATCGAAGACGGTCTCAACTCAATCGGAATGGGTCCTGGCGGATTCGGCGGAAAGCTCTCTGTAATGGGCGTTAACATCGAACAGGCTTCAAGACACCCCGCAACACTCGCAATGGGCCTTTCAACAGCATGCTGGGCACACAGAAGAGCCGGCATCAGGATCAAGCCTGACTTCACTTACGATTTCTTCACACACAAGGGGGCCGTTTTATGAGCACTTTCGAATTCAAGACACCGGTAACTGACGAAGATATCAAGAAAGTTCATATCGGCGACGTTATTTATCTCACAGGCGATATCGTTACAGGAAGAGATGACGTTCACCACAGAGTTGTAATTTCCGGCAAAGAACCGCCGGTTGACCTTCACGGCAAGGCAATCTTCCACGCAGGCCCCATCATGAAAAAGATTTCAGCAGATGGCGAACCTGATAAGTTCAAGGTAATCAGCGTCGGCCCTACAACATCTATGCGTATGGAAAAAGCTCAGGCTGAATTCCTTGAAAAGACAGGCGTAAAGGTCATCATCGGCAAGGGCGGCATGGGTCCTAAGACTACTCAGGGCTGCATCGATAACTGTGCAATCCATACCATCTTCCCCGGCGGCTGCGCTGTTGTAGCTGCTGAAGAGATCGTCGATTGCGAAGGCGTTGAGTGGCTTGATCTGGGCATGCCTGAGGCTATGTGGAAACTCAAGGCTGAGCGCTTCGGACCCTTGATCGTATCTATCGATTCTTACGGTAATAACCTCATCGAAAACAACAAAAAAGACTTCATCGAAAAAAGAGAAAAAGCTTTGGAGAACCTCAAAGGCAAGCTCTCTTACATGGAATAACGATGGGGAGATACCCGGATTTAGATTTGCTTCTTAAGGAAGGTGTGACGCACCTTATTTTCGACCTGGACGGAACTTTACTTGATTCCATGAGCGTCTGGCATGACGTCGACAAGGAATTTTTAGGCCGTTACGGTTATGAAGTCACGCCTGAATATACCGAAGTCGTAAAGCGCGTCTCGATTGAAGACGCTGCTATCTACACACAGGAGAAGTACCGCATTCCATTGACCTGGCAGGAAATAATCGACTGCTGGGAATCTATGGTTTTCGAATTTTACGAATCAGAAGTCTGCCTCAAAAAAGGCGCCCGCGAATATGCCGAAAAGGCCAGGAAAATGGGCTTTGCTTTGAGTGTTACGACAGCGCTCTCGAAAAAGAACGCCAACGCTGCACTTAATGCGACAGGAATAAAAGATCTTTTCGACTGCGTAATCACGCTTGAAGATTTAGGCGGCAAGGTCGATAAGAGTTCACCCGATATTTTCCTTCGTGCATCTAAATACATCTCATCCATGAAGGGTAATGTAACTCCCGCCAAATCACTTGTGTTCGACGACGTGCCGCAGGCATTGAAAGGTGCCAGATCAGGCGGTTTCTTAGTTTGCAGCGTATACGACGAAATAGGCTGCGGAGGTCCCAGCAAGTGGGAGAGCTTCGCAGCCTCGTGTGACTTCTCTGTACTAGAATTCTAAATTCCGTTACTTAAATAATTGTTCCTATATCCTTGATCTGCGGCTGTTTTAGAATCTTATACAGAAGCTATATGTGAAACTTATTCCTGATTGTCTTCTTTCTTCTCTTCAGAAGCCTTCTTTTCTTCTTCCTTCAAAGCCTGTGCCTTTGCAATTCTTGCTCTTCTCTTCTTTCTTGCACCGAAAACGATAGCGAGAACAATTACAGCTACAACTGCCATGAAGATAATGAACGGGATGCATGCGATGAGGCCAAGAACGAAATCCTGGAAGAATATTACTGTGTTTTCCCACATGAGCTTGAACTGCTCAGAAACCTTCTCGCCGTATGTAGGGATGTGAGGCTGCTCAATAACTGTCTCTTCCAATACTTCTCTGAGGTTCAGATAAAGTGTTGCAAACTGAACCTGGTTCTCAAGTACTCTGATTCTGGATTCAGCGCTCTCAATCTGATATCTGACTTCTGTAAGTCTGTTCTGCAAAACGATGATGTTATCAAGATCCTTAGCTTCGCCCAAGAGCTTCATGAGCTGCTCGTATTCAACTCTCAAAGATTCAACTCTTGCCTTTGTATCAACATATTCAAGTGTTACGTCTGTTGAATTCTCGCTTGAAGACAAAACGTTGCAGCTTGTTCCAACTGTTGAAATGAGCATATCGAGCTTATCTGCAGGAACACGGATCGTATAGCTTACGGTTCTGAGGTTCTTATTGCTGCCTGTTCCGGACATTGAAGATTCTTCGATATATCCGCCAAGAGCCTTAACCTGGCTTTCTAAATCTGCCTTAACGCTGTCGAGTACCTTTGTCTCAGCTGACATTGAGACTGTTCTGATAAGAAGTCTTCCCTTAGCAGGATCGACATTTACTTCATTTGAGATTCCGCCGCCTGCACCCTGAACATTTTCATCAGCAATGTAATCTTCGCCGTACTCTGCTTCTGCACTGACTTCGTTTCTATAGCTTTCACCACTGCTAAATCCCTTTGAATTGGAGACCTGATTAGCAGATAAAGAATTAACTACATAACCGTCGTGTGCTGCATACTTCATGCTTCCTGAGTTTGACTTAGCCAAAGCTGCACCAAAAATTCCGATTGCGGCGATATTCAAAACAAGTGCGCCTGCAACGATTCCAAAAATAACTCTCTTCTTCATATTTAATCCCTCCGATATGGATTTGATTTTTGTGTTGTTACCATGAATACAGATGAAGTTTCTAAAATGTTGCAGCCATCTCGAAAATTTTTCTTCTTCGCCTTATACTTGTCCTTATGAATATCTCGAAAACATCACAAGACCTATGGGAATACCTTAAGTCAGAACGCCGCCCGATAGCCCTCTACGGCACAGGAGACGGCGCTGACAAGATAATTGCCGTGCTCGAAAAGAACGGCTTGTCAGACCTCATTGTCGCAGTTTTCGCAAGCGACGGATTTGTCAGGAACAGGGAATTCCACGGTTTTAAAGTAATCTCATATAGCGACTGCTGCAGATTATATGGAGATAAGAACTTCATTGTTCTTGTATGCTTTGGCTCTGCACTTCCTGAAGTGTTGGATCAGATCTCCAAAATTAAATCTGAGCACGAGCTCTACGTTCCTGACGTTCCTGTATATGGAAATATTCTTTTTACGCGGGAATTTTTCGAAGCGAATTCTTCTGCGATCGATAATGTTTTCGAGCATCTGGCAGACGATGCCTCACGCGTTTGCTATGAAAACTATATAAACTACAAGCTCACCGGCGACATAAGTTATCTTGAGAATGCCGAATCCGACCCGGACAGCGAATTTGAGCTCTTAAATAGCATTGCACCAGGCTGCTTTGTAGATCTTGGTGCTTACTATGGCGATACGCTGGAACGCTTCCTTGGCGCCATTCCTGCGCTCTCTGAGGCCGTTGCTGTCGAGCCTGAGACACATTCCTTTAAAAAGCTGACAGCGTATGCAGAAGGCCAAAGCCGGGACATTAAATGCATCAATGCACTCGTTGGAAGTCATGTCGGCAAGGAACTTGTTTCCACCGCAAGAGGCAGAGGCACGAGAGCCTTATCTGCAAGCAATGTCGAACTCAAAAATACACGAGAGATAGATGTAATTACTGTTGATTCCTTATCGCTCGATAAAGTAAGCTTCATTAAGTTCGATGTGGAAGGTTCTGAATCTGAAGCAATCGAAGGTGCCGGACAGACAATTAAGAACGACCGTCCCATAATGAAGATTGCCTGCTATCACCGCAGCGAGGATGTTTTCGAGATAGTAAGGAAAGTATTGGAAATACGTGACGATTATAAGATCTACATTAGACATACAAGATGTATTCCCGGCTGGGATACAGATTTCTACTTTATCTGAGGTGCTTCTATGAAAATTCTTATCGCAAGCGATTCACACGGAGTCAACGATTATCTTAAGGCTGCCATCGAAAAAGAAAAGCCTGACATGCTTATCCACCTTGGCGACTCCGAAATAGATCAGCGCGAGATAGCAAAGTGGGCCGGAAGTCCCAAAACTCCGTGTGTCTTTGTACTTGGCAACTGTGACACAACCAATCGCGATCCTTCAATTGTAAGAGAACAGGCTGTATTCAGCCTCAATGGACATAAGATATTCTGCGCACACGGACACAGACAGCAGGTTAACTATGGTCTTCTTAATCTCTCGCTCACCGCACAGGAACTCGGCTGCGACATCGCTATGTTCGGTCATACACATGTTCCCTACGATAGTTTTGGCGATGCCATTTCAGATTTTGACAGATACTATCAGTCCGGATTTGGCGAGAGCTTTGGAGGGCCAAGAATACTGAACCCGGGCTCAATTACGCTTCCCAGGGGCGGTTCTTCAAAAGGTTATATGATCATGCAGATGGAAGATGACGGCAGATATAGCGTCAGCTACGTTCTTTGCGAGTAATCAGGCTTAGACTATTGCCTTATACTTCTCAACGTATTCCTTGTACTTAACCTCGTCCTTATCCTTACGTCTCTTAAAGTCGTGCATGTAAGTATCAGGAGCAGGTGCACTTGCAGACTTAAATCTGTATGCAATAGCAGCGATATTAAGGCTGTGCTCTGCGATTCTTACGCAGCTGTAAAGAATGTCATTAAATACGAAGCCCTGCTCTGTAGTACATACGCCATTAGCAAGTCTTTCGACGTGGTTGGACTTAAACTGGTCGCACATCTCGCTGATGACAATTCTCAAAGGAGCAATATCTTCAGCATTTTCTGCATTGTCGGAAAGATAGCACTCCATTGCCATTGTATAGATGTCCTGTACTGCCGGAATGATCCTCTTAAGTTCGTTAGTAGCCTCTTCGGAGAAATCAAGATGCTTCGATGTTATCTCCTCAGCCGAATCTGAAAGGTAGTTAGCATGGTCAGCAATTCTCTCGACTTCACCGATTGCCTGAAGGATTCTTGAAGATCTGTTCTTATCTTCAAGGCTCAGGTGTTGTGTTGTTGTAAGCTTCATGAGGTAAGAACCGAGAATATCTTCGTAACCGTCGACCTTCTTCTCGTTCTTTTTGATGTAATCGAAATCAGGAGTATTGTAACCTTCGATGAGCATGTTCATTGCCTTGTCGAGGCCGTTTCTTGCCTTCTTAACCATCTTGATCATCATGTTGTGGCACTCACCTACAGCGATTGCAGGTGTAAGCATGAGACGCTCGTCGAGCTTGAATTCCTGTTCGTCTTCTGTCTCCTTTACAACGATGTGAGCAATCTTTACGAGAAGCTTGTTGAAAGGGAATAACAGAATTGTATTTACGATATTAAAGATAGAGTGGATAGCAGCAACACCAACGATGTTAACTGGATTATCAAGAATGCTGATGTTCAGGAATGTGTTTACAATAAAGTATGCAATGAGCCAGATGATTGTACCGATAACCTTGATTGCCACGTGAATAACAGTAACTCTCTTAGCATCTCTGTTAACGCCGATTGAAGAAAGAACAGCCGTCATACATGTACCGATGTTAGCACCCATTACAAGCGGGATAGCCATTCTATATGTGAGGTGTCCTGTCAAGGAGATTGACTGAAGGATACCGATTGAAGCAGCTGAACTCTGGATGATTCCTGTTACAAGTGCTCCGGAGAAAACACCGAGGAGAGGATTCTTAAATGCTGTCATGAGTGAGACGAATGATTCCATCTCCTTAAGCGGCTCCATGGAGGAGGACATCATGGTCATACCCTGCATGAGAATGGAGAATCCCAAAAGCATTGTACCGACATCCTTACGGCGCTGCTTCTTGGATACCATTAAGAGGATTACACCGATGAGAGCAAAGATCAGGGAGAATACTGAAGGCTTCAAAAGCTTCATGAATACACTGTCACCGGAATCGATACCTGCCATGGACAGGATCCATGCGGTAAGTGTTGTTCCGATATCTGAACCGAAAATTACGCCTACGGTCTGAGGGAGCTCCATAATGCCGGAGTTAACAAAACCTACCAGCATAACCGTCATAGCTGACGAAGACTGAATTGCAATCGTTATTATCGCGCCGATGGCAAGTCCCTTAAACTTATTGTCTGTTGCCTTATTGAGCAACTTCTCAAGTCTTCCACCTGCTGTCTTCTTCAATGAATCAGATAACAGCGTCATTCCGTAAAGGAAGAATGCGAGTCCGCCAAAGAGCGTTACAAACGAGAAAATGTCCATTTATTTCTCCATAAAGTAATTAAATCGGTTTTCGGTTACTATTGTATTTTAACTTCAAAAATGCAATATGTAAAATGTTTAATATGTTAAATTTCTTGTTATATAGATGAGCGTCTATATGTCTTGTGTTTATTGGGGTTTGCACCATTTTCCGGTTATACGGAAAAACACAAGTCTGAACATAAAAAAGAGGCTGCCGTAACCGACAACCTCTTCGAAAAACAGATGGCTTTTGTATTAGTAGTTCTCAGCGTTAACTTCGAAGTAGCTCTGAGGGTGAGCGCATACAGGGCAAGCTGCAGGTGCATTTGTACCAACTACGATGTGACCGCAGTTTCTGCACTCCCAAACCTTTACTTCGCTCTTAGCGAAAACTTCCTGAGCTTCAACATTCTTGAGGAGAGCTCTGTATCTTTCTTCGTGGTGCTTCTCAATAGCAGCAACCATTCTGAACTTAGCTGCGAGGGCCTTGAATCCTTCTGCTTCAGCTGTCTTTGCGAAATCTTCGTACATATCTGTCCACTCGAAGTTCTCGCCGTCAGCAGCTGCCTTGAGGTTCTCAGCTGTTGTTCCGATGCCTTCTAATTCCTTGAACCACATCTTAGCGTGTTCTTTCTCATTATCAGCTGTCTTAAGGAAAAGAGCTGCGATCTGCTCGTATCCATCCTTCTTTGCCTGGGATGCGAAATAAGTGTACTTATTTCTAGCCTGTGACTCACCGGCAAATGCTGCCTGAAGGTTCTTTTCTGTCTGTGTACCAGCGTACTTGCTCATTAATGTATCCTCCTGATAAAAATATATAACTGCTTATTAGTCAATTACTTGCATAACATTATAAATTATAACTTGTATTTTGTGAGTGAAAATCGAATTATTTCCACATATCGAAAAAGGGTTGCCTCCACTTGAGACAACCCCTTGATAATCACTAAAGATATCCGGATTATTCGGTTCTGAGTGCCGTAACAGGATCCTGTCTTGACGCTGTCTTGGATGGAATGAGACCACCAATCAATGTCAGGATGATACTCAGTATGATCAGGATAATAGCTGCCTGCCATGGCATAATAGCAGTAACATCCTCATTCTCAGCAATCTTATGAATCAACGCATTGGCCGGGATCAGGAGAACAAGCGTGATGCCGACACCAAAAAGGCCTGCCAGGAATCCGGTGATCATAGTCTCAGCGTTGAATACCTGAGCAACGTTGCCCTTTGAAGAGCCCATAGCGCGAAGAATACCGATTTCCTTACGACGCTCAAGTACACTGATATAAGTGATGACGCCGATCATGATCGAAGATACGACAAGTGAGATTCCGACGAATGCAATAAGTACATATGAAATCGTGTTAATGATCTTCGTTACTGACTTCATCAATGCGCCAACGATATCTGTATACTGAATCTTCTTATCGTCCTCGCCTGCTTCTTCAACCATCTTGTTGTAGTCTTTAAGAATCGTCGTAATCTGGTCTTTTGACTCGAAATCCTTAGGGTAGATAGTAATTGACTGAAGATCTTCCTTGTCGCAATAGCCGAAGGAAGAAAGGTTACCTTCGGCAGAAGCACGTCCTCCGCCCATAAGTTCACTCATGAAAGACTGGATTTCATCTTCATCCATATTGAACTTAAATGCCTCAGCAAATGCATCCTGATCAACGGAAAGTGCGCTTCCGAAGTCGGAGAAAGTATCCTTCAAAGCCTTTGTCATGTTGCTGGCAAGACGCTCAGCTACCATTTTGACTGCCTTCTCGATACCCTTTCCGAGTGACTGTGCCATACCGGCGGTCATTCCATTGATATTTTTGGAAACGATTGATGTAATCTCGTCGATATTTACCGCTGAAGTAATGATGTTTGTGAGGAGCTTTTTAGCTCTGTCAGTCTCCATGTACTTCTTAACGGATCCCTCTAAGGCTTTGGGGTCAGGAAGATTATTGTCCGTTGCATACTTGCTGTATTCATTAAGGAGTGCATTAGCAACACTCTGAGCCTGAGCAGGAGTGATCTTTACCTTTGAGCTGATTTCCTTTGTGATTTTTGCAGACTGCTCATTCATGATCTGTCTGCCCTTTTCACTATTGAGATATGCCTGGAAATTCGCCTGATAATTCTCTTGATCGGAAAGATCGATTCCGTTAGCTATTGCGTATTCAACGAAACCGTCGGTAATAGCCGTAAGAGCTGCATTTATAACTGCCTGGTCGATATCTGCAGCACCGCTTTCCTGAATTACCTTCATAAGCTGCTGACTCAATACCTGGCTACCTTCGGGTGAAGCAATGTATGCAGCAATCGCATCAGGAAGCTTCGCATAGTCAGTAGAAGGATTGCTTGAAGCATAATCCATATAATCAGCAAAAACGTCGCCTATACCCTTAGTAAGTGCATCTGTGTCTATCTTGAAGTCAACGCCCTTAAGGATGTCCTTGATTTGGGTAGAAGAAAGGTTCGGCATAGCTTTGCCCAACGCGCCTGCAAAGTCGATGCCGCTCATATCACCAAATGCATCCTTGTCGATCTTGAGCTTGTCTTCGTCGAACTTGAATGCATCTCTGATTGCGTCTTCATCGATTGAGAAGAGGTTGTCCATCTTGAAATCAGACTCTTCCTCATCGAATCTTTCACCTGTCAGGACATTTACTTCACGATCAGCAAGCTGAGCTTTTACGATATCGGAATTCTCGGCCTTCTCACGCAAGTCCTCGATAAGGTCCTTGTAGTAGTAGATACCGGAATCGAGCATGTAGATATCCTTGCCTTCCTTAGGCTGGATAATACCTACGATAGTCAGATCCTCACTCTTGGAAAGAAGGTCCTTCATGTAGCTGGCGCTATTTCTCATGTCGGTGTAGATCTTATTTGTAGCATCGTACTTATAGAACTCATAAGCAGGAGTAATCTTGAACTTCTTGCCCATGAAGTCTTCGTAATGCCATGTGTAATACTGCTGATCGGTTACGACTTCAATACCATTGCTGAAATCTCTGATCATCTTATCAAGTGCTTCAGTGTCTCTGAGTCCGAAAGCATAGATGATGTAGTCAGTTACAGCACCATTCGGAGTCAATACAAGAACCGCTTCGTTTGAATTCTGAGGCCATCTTCCCGCCTTAACATCGTACTGATCGATGTAGAGAGTCTCATTTTCGGGCATCTCGAAAAATACATTCATGCTGTATGCAGATGTAAAAATCGAAGATGAAGAAAGACCCATGGAAGCGAAGTCTTCATTAGGGTTGACCTGTCTGTAATCGCCACTCTTGGAATCGTAATTATAAATATAAGGCGTAAGTCTGTATGAGTACTCGATACCATTAGTGAGCTCATAGATATTAGTCTCACCACTGTCGAAATATTCCTTAAGAGAGATAAGGTCGTTGGTTCTTACTGTCGAAAGGATCTGGCTTACGGAAGGAACCTCTGTGATCTCGCCCTCCTTTGGCGGCTCCCATGTCTCAGTAGAGACCATCATCATGGACATAAATGATATCGAAGACCGCTCAATCGAAAGCGGATATTGCGATAGCGTCTGTGCCTCTATCTTGTCGATATATTTGTTGATACCGTTTGAAAGCGACAGGATCAGGGCGATACCGATAATACCGATAGAACCTGCAAAAGCAACCAGGATAGTTCTGGTCTTCTTGGTCCAAAGGTTGTTAAAACTGAGTGCGAGCGCCGTAAAGAAGCTCATGGAAGCTCTTCCAAGATTCTTATGAACGGGTGTAAGTGTCGCAGCACTCTCTTCGGGCGTGAAAGGAGCACTGTCGCCAATGATCTTTCCGTCCTTAACTCTGACGATTCTTGTAGCATACTCTTCGGCAAGTTCAGGGTTGTGAGTAACCATTACAACAAGGCGGTCTTTAGCAACCTCTTTGAGAAGTTCCATTACCTGGATACTTGTCTCGGTATCAAGGGCACCCGTAGGCTCATCGGCGAGAAGGATGTCAGGGTTATTTACAAGAGCTCTTGCGATAGCAACTCTCTGCATCTGACCACCGGACATCTGATTCGGCTTCTTGTGAGCCTGGTTACGAAGTCCTACCTTGTCCAAAGCCTCCAAAGCCTTCTGTCTGCGCTCTTTTCCGGAAATGCCTGAAATTGTGAGAGCAAGCTCGACATTTGAAAGAACCGTCTGGTGAGGAATCAGGTTGTAACTCTGGAATACGAAACCAATCGTGTGGTTACGATATGAATCCCAGTCCCTGTCCTTATAACGCTTTGTGGAGACACCGTTGATAACAAGATCGCCCCTGTCATAACGGTCAAGGCCTCCGATAATGTTGAGGAGTGTCGTCTTACCTGAACCTGAAGGTCCTAAGATTGCAACGAACTCGTTGTCTCTAAGATTCAGTGAAACGCCGTCCAATGCTCGCTGGACGAGGTTACCTGTCTTGTACTCTTTAAAAATTTCTTTGATCTGTAACATGCTTTCTCAAACCTATCCCTTACTACTTTCCTTATCCTCTATCCGTTTATCCTCTATCCCTAACCTTATTGAGGAAGCTTAGAATAAAGCCATGTGACTTTTTCCGGGAATCCTTTCTTGTTCATTTTTGAAAACTGCTGGAACTGAATCTTCTTGATTCCCTTGATATAAGGCTTAATTGCCTCTGCAAGTCCGTTGCATTCCTTTTCGAACGGGCCGTCAGGACAGTCCATTATGCAGAAATATGACTTCTCATTTCTGTTATTTGCAGGAGCTGTCATAAGAATCAAAACTCTTGAAATATCAGAATGTGCGCCGCAGTACTTCTTAACAGCATCTTCGATAGCTGCAAATTCAGGAGTATCAGAAGGATTGAATATCAAGATCTGCTGAGCACCCGGAATGTTGGGAGCATTTGCAATGAAATTATCAATTCTGCTATCTGTATCACTGACTACTGCAGAGGCGCTCGCAATGCCTGCGCCGAATCTTTTCTTGAAAAGCTCAGTCTCAACCATCTTGTTTATAAGATTCGGGGGAATTGTAATCGTAACAGGTCCACCCGGATTAATGAGGAAACCGTCGTGATGTTCATCCCTTGCAATTGAGGCGATTTGCGCAAAGTTCAAAGTAAGGCGCTGCTCAGGACCACCCTGCTTTGCAAAGCTCTTGTTGATAGCTCTTACAGCAAGTCTGTTGTCAGTAAATACCGGCAGATAAGACTTGTCGGGATTAGTCTTTGAACTTACGCCAATGAAACCGATGTTGCTCTTACCGTTCTTTACCGGTGTAATCTTTGCCGGTGTAACGAGTTCAGCTGTGATGATTGAATTCATTGCAGCAGTGAAGAAATCAGAATCCTTGCCGTATCTTCCATATTCGCAAAGCAACGCAATCGTTCTGGGATTGCCTGCAAATGCCATACCCTTGCTTGTAGGATCCTTAGTATCTTCGATGCCTTCAGCGTCAGTAATAACTGCAAATCTGTCGACAGGTCTTGATGCATCCTGGTCGGGATCTGTCGGAAGCGGGATATCGCCTCTGGTGATCTCAAGTTCGCATCTGGCATTCGTTACAGAATCTACAAACTCTCTGTCATCGTTCCTGATGCGCTCAATTCTGACCTTGTACTTGTCAGAACCGCCCTGGTATACGAAAACTTCGCTATCCTTCTTAACAGTTCCTCTGACATTACCGCGAACGATAATGTTGCCTTCAGTCTCAGGATTGGAGCTTACAGGAAGTTCGTCAACAACCGTGAAGAATGTCATGCCCTTCGGAGCAAATTCCTCAGAAAGGATCATCTCAGCGGCAATCCTTGCCTGTTCTTCAAGCTTGTCTTCCTGCTTGATAGCTTCCTTCTGTGCCTCGAGTCTCTCCTCAGCTCGTGCCTGCTTCTCCTGCTTATCTTCCTCACGTGCAGCGAGGATTATCTTCATCTCGTCAGAAATGTTGCTATTAGCATTATTATTAACAGGCGAATTGCTCTGTTCTTCAATTTTCTTTTTCTTTCCGAAAAGTGCCATAATCAGCTACAGCTCCCCTTTTTATTATTTAGGCATCAATTATATCATAGAATTTTTAGCATTTCTGTCGAATTCGTGTGCCTAATAGTTCGCTTAATAGGACAACATCAGAGGCATGGATCCATCGTTGCTTTTAGTGAGTAAACGCAATAAAAAGCCAATGTTTCGTGATATAATTTTGATACTTGTTTTTAAGGGGGATAGAAAAATGTTTTGTTCAAAATGCGGAGCCAAATTATTTAACGGCGATGTTTTCTGCCGTATTTGCGGTGCGAGTACTGAAATAACTGACGAACCTGCTGAGGTTGTTTCTGAAGCTACTGCAGTCGCAGAAGCACCTTCTCTGACTACAGAAGAGAGCATTGCTTTGGCCGATAAGCTTTTCGATCTGTACAAAAGTCTTGAAAGAGCCGAAGGAGACCTCAAATCCGCTCAGGAAGTTCTTAAGAAGCCTGTAGATACAACCTACAGACCACATGCGAGATTCAAGTTCTTCTGGCCGTTCCTCATTTATGCGGTTATCGCTGTCTATGCGTTCTATTTCCTTGCTCTGCTTTCAGCAAGAGCAAATGCGTATGTGGCACTTTTCATGTTCGTAATGGTCGGTATTTCACCCATCGCCCTTCTTATTTTCGGTGGTGTAAGAGCCAATCGCCTTGCATCTGAAGCCAATGAAGCTTCTCACCGCAGAATAATGGAGATCAAGCGCCACAGAGAGGAAAAAGAGAAAGAGGTCGCAACCCTCAAATTGAAAGTCAATAAAACAAAAGACTCCATCAAGTGCTATTCACATTACGTTCCGATCAATCTCAGAAATAGCGGAAGTATGCGCAAGGCTAAGGCTTTGCTTTCCGCTGGCAAGGCTTCAAATTTCAGTGAAGCAATGGAATTGATCGGCAAGAAGTAATCGCTATGGAATACGACAGACAGGAACTTTTAGACAGAGCCGGAGAAGCTTACGATCACGCTGAATCAACCATCAGGTCGATGGACAGTGTCTTCCAGAATGTAACAGGCGTCGATTACGATCCTTCGATAACGCTTGCCCGTTTTGACATGATTCTTCAAGGTGTCTTGCTGAGCGTTGCTCTGACAGACGGTTATTTCGATCCTCTCGAACAGGACTTCATTAAGATGTTTGCCATGCACGGCGACCTTTTGGAATGCATCAGAGCAGATTCAGAAGGAGAAGTCGACCTTACCTGGGATCTCATAGCCGATTTGCCGGAAGAAGTTGCCGCCGGACTCGTCCGCTTACTACCGCGTATTCTCGACGAACAGTGTGAGAGCTTCGTTTACCCTCTCGCAGCCGTAGATTTCACTTATAGCCAGTATGGGAATGTCACGACTACTCCCGGAGATTTCCTGAAATCTATCGAAGCCGACATGGTTAAGATCGCAGGCATCCTGGCGCTGGTCGATTCTGAGCTGACCGATGCCGAAATGTGCACGGCAATAGCCATGATTTATGAGCTGGAAGGCAAGCACTGGAGATCTCTTCTTTCAGGAAACGCTCTTGGTTCAGGCGAGGCCAGACTTAACCCATAAGTCGCGTCATTTTTACCTCGGGAAATCTCGATTAACAATGTTACAACGCATAAAAACAGGGCATTTCGACACTTTGTAGTAGCGGGATGCCCTTTTTACCAATTTGCCTCAACAAGCGCAACTTCACCCTTAACGTAGGTCCAGAGAATTGTGTAGAAGAGTATCGCGAGCGCGAAAAATGCCACTCCGATGACTGTCACGATTTTCGACACAAGGTCTTTGTTCGCGCCCTTAAGTTTGATGCCGTGAATCCTCAAATAGTACACAACGCCGCTGATCAGAATGGGCACGCAATATCTGAAATTCGTTGAACAGATGTGCGGATACTTAAGCGAGAAAGAAATTATAGAGAAAACCTCAGAGGCCACAAGGATAATTAGTGACAGCTCAACCCATATATTGCTTCTCTTGCGAATCGTTATAACCGACATAATAAATCCTGCAACGCTTATGGCTATCACGATGAGGAAAACGATGAGCAGGAAATAGCCGGTGATGCTCATAAGGAAGTCGTCTCTGTAATTCTCCTCGCCAAAGAGCGCTGTTTTGACCAGGATGCTGAAGATGTTGTAATCCTGCTTGCCGTCTGAGCCGAGATTGATGTAATAATCCTCAATCGGGAATCCGTAGAAACCGAAAAGCCTCTGAACCGTCGTATATCTGCTTACATCCTGGTAGATATTGTCAGATCTCAGCACATAACCAAACGGAACGCCGAATCTGATGTAATTTCTCACATGGAACCAAAGTCCCAAAGGTGCGCAGATGATGCCGAAGGTGGCGAGTTTTCCGAAAGTCTTCAGCCCGTTTTTGGCCTTGATATCCTTAATGAATTTAACGATGAACAGGAATCCCAGAGGAAGTGCGATGAGGCCAACGGAAAGCTTGGTCATCATGCCGAATCCTACCGCCAGAGCGGACAAAACAATATCCTTCCAGGCTCCCTCCGAAAACCACTTAAGGCCAAAGTAAAAAGCCGCCAAAAAGAGCATTACTGACAATATATCGTTATTTACCGAACCGGCGAAAATCGTAAATGCCGGGAAAGCCGAGATAAGAACCGCTGCAAGCGGCAGCTGCTCATCCTTAACTCCCACGAGCTTCACGGTTCTGTAAAGCAGTATCACCGCAAACTGTGACCACAGAAGCGACAACGCCTGAAGCACTTCATAATTGTGCGTTCCCTCAGGCAGGAAAAGCTCATAGATCTTCAGGAAAATCGCACACACAAAGTGATGGAACGGCGGATGATAGAACTGCCCGAGCTTCGTAACATCGGCTTGTGGCAACGCCATCTTATCCCTGATATAGAGGATATAACCCGAGTGGAACAGGTTATACTGCCCAGCTTCAAAAGCACCAAGGTCGTTCTGCCTTACCGTAATATCGGAATAAAGCGTATACCCTATCTTTAGCATGAATCCCAGCGCGAAAATAAGCACGATAAGCGCCTGAGTCGTAAGCTTCTTTGCTTGTCTGAGATAAATGCCGTAGCCGATTATCGCAAGATAACCGAGGATCATGATCGCAACCGTAACAAGATTATTCTCGAGCTGCATGCCCGTCAAAACGAGCGTAACCAGCACAAGGATCGCCGTCAGAACATACGGATGTCCGGAAATTATACGAGTGATTCTATCTTGCTCAAGGTTCTTCGACATGACCGTTGGTAGGCTCTAAATAGCTGATGACATAGTACTCAGCATTCATGTAATCGATCTTGTACCAAGCTCCGCCAATCGCAGTAACCTTAACGGTCTCGCCCGCCTTGAGATTAACTCTGTTGCCACTGCTCTGAACATCCGGAAGGCTGAATGCGACAGTATTCATAGTCGCCTTATATTCGTTCTTATCGCCAACCGGCTTGAAAAACTTGATCTTCTTCGTATCTGAAGGAGCCACATATTCCGGTGCATCGTCAGGAGCACTCGTGCTGACTATCTCGGCACTCTTTACATAATATCTGGCGCCGCCGAACTCAATTGCTGCCCATCCGTCTCTCGAAAAGCCCAAGACGCGAAAAGCCGCCGTCTCGATAAGGGCCGGTCTGTCCGCATCGGTCTCTTTCGGCTCTGCATAAAGCTTCAGTCTGCCCTCTTTGGACTTGTAGAAGTCATTGCCCTGCGTCGTAAGAGTGAAAACCGTGATATCGTCGTGCTCCCCTACAGTCGCAACAGGATCTTCGCCTTCAGCTGTTGAAGAATTCGCATCGTCGCCTGAATTATCGGAGCTCGTATCGTTGATCTCGACTTCAATGACAACCGTGCCATCAGTTACATCGAGCGTAGTAATCGTATCTTCTGAGGCGTTAGCACTATTCATATAGCTCATAATTCTGAAAGTCGCGAACGCAATGATACAGATGATCGCGACTGCAATGCCTGCGATCAGGATCTCGTATCTTGTCCTTATGTCGGGTCCGTGCCCGTTGTTTATTTCATTACCGTTCTCGGCCATAACACCCTGCCTATTTGTACTTTTCATCAGGCTCTTTCAAGCCTGCCCGTCTGAAAAGTACCCCATAATAGTTAAATATTAATATTGAGGCCCTTTGTTTTCAAGTTGAATGCTCTTGACATATTGCAACCTTGAAATGTCGCAAACTCACTATAAATTGGGACAATTTGACAGACAATTTGTTTTTGCCGCCCCGAAATTTCACCTCCACAAACCCCTAATTTCGTGCACCTTTTTTGTCACTTTTTGTCGGAAACGCTGTCGGATTTTTGTCGCACTTTGTCGGTAAACCACTTTCTTTCAACCGTTTTGCCGGAAACCTTTACCGATTTTCCTTCCGAATTTTTCAGATTTTAGTCGTCGCGATCAATTTCTATCGTCAGGTGCAATTCAATACAATTTTTGCAAGAATCTCCGACAAGTTGTCCGACAAAAACTACCAATTCCGACAAGCGAATCGGAGAAAGCCGACAATTGCAGCTAAAATCTCGCTGAAAACCAGCTAAAAACAGTGCACTGAATTATGCGTCGGAGATGACCTGATTCGGAAAGCTTCTACGACCATCTCAAGCATGAAACCCCTCATCATGTTATAATTTTCAAAATTGCATTGATGGAGGTTTTCCATGAATAAGAGCAAGAAAGCCCTGATTATCGGAGGTTCCGTCGCAGCGGCCCTGCTTCTGACGCTGATAATCGTTTCTATCGCTGTCTCAAGCTCGCCAAAGACTTTGGTCTTGAACGCAGCCGCTAATACCATCGCCGATGCCAGGAAAATTGAAGCACTAACCGTTGCAAACGATGTCGCTAACGGCGGTTCCGTTGCGCTTTCAGCAAATCTCGACAGGTTCGCGAAGGGCGACATGACTGTTCAGGGCAAGGTGTACACGAATGCCAGAAACCTCAAATATGCCGGCGAGCTTACGTTTTCGGACGGCAAGAAAAAGGTCCTTGATGCAAAGATAATCGGTAACCAGGACAGAATCATTTTCGATTGCCCTGAACTGGTTGACGGAGTGTATGGCGTGGATATCAGAAAGCTCGAGAAGAATCTGCCGGGTTCAATTTTCGATCCTGATGAAGAGACAAGATATTCGCTCAATTACGATAGATTCGACTTTTTCATGGCTTTGAGAAACACCATCAAAAACGACAGAAACCTCCAGCGCGATGTCGATGCCATGGCATTAAAGTATGAGAAGCTCGTCATCGAAAAGATGCTCAAATACGCCGAGACAAAGAAGTCTTCAGAGACAATCACTGTAGGCGGCGACAAAATCCCCTGCACAGTAGTTTCTCTCGAGATTGACGAAGAAGCTCTGGCCAATATCACCAAAGACATTATCGATTACGCAATGAGCGATGACAGTCTTGAAAAGCTTCTCGACAGAATCGCTGCAAATGTTGCTTTTGATGACGATCCGGGAGAACTTGTCGACGAATTTTACGACATCCTCGAAGAGATGGAAGACGAGGTCGAACTCATCGAAAAGGACGACATCGATATCACATTCGATTTCTATATCACCAAGACAGGAAGACGAATCGCACAGATCGATTTCGAGTTTGTAACCGAGAAAGAAGATTTTGAAACTTCACTGGTTCTTGGCAAAAATGTCGCCAAGACAACGGAAATGAGCTTTGAAGCCAAAGATGTTAAGTATGGCAGCGGCGTTTCCATCACTTATAGCGTCAAAGAGAACAACTCCAAGTCCTACCAGGCTGAAATCAAGCTTGAAGAAGAGTATTTGAGGAACGATATTTCGTCCACAAAAACAACCAGAATCAAGATCGACTGGAACAAGAAAGACGGATCTTTCGAGATCAGAACAAAGGACAAGAGAGACGACACTTACTCAGTTAAGGGCATACTCAAAAAGAAGGGCGATTGCTACATTTTCACTGCCACAAGACTTGTTGTAGAAGGTGATTCCGTCCCTGCAGTTAAGTCCATTGGACTGACATTAACGATTGACAGACACGATCCTACGCCTAATGTTCATGGCAGATACACTGAGATTACAAAGCTGGACGAGCGTTCCTTCAAGCGCTTCCTGAACTACATCGGAAATGGTTCTATGGACTTCATGAATGACTATTTCAAGCAAACAGTCTTCTAAAATCTTATAAAATCAGTTAAATTCTGTATTATTTGCCCAAAAGCCTCGCCCTTTAAAACGGCGGGGCTTTGTTTTATACTAATTTCTACGCGCGCATTTTTAGGCGCAATCCCTGTTCATATGAGAGGTATGCAAATGAAGAAAGTTCTGGTGTGCAAAGAAACTCTGCCCGCCGAGACTCGTGTTGCCGTTATCCCCGATGATATCAAGAAGCTCACAGGTATGGGCTTTGAGTTCACGGTTGTAAGTGGCGCAGGTCTTAAGAGCGGCTTTAAAGATGAGGACTACGAAGCAGTCGGTGCCAAGATCGTTCAGGATGAGAAGAGCGCTCTTAAGGATGCTGAGATTGTCGCAAGAATCCTCAAGCCTGATTCAGCTGAAGGCATGAACCCTGATACAGTTCATATCAGCTTCCTTGATCCTTTCAACGAGAAGGAGCTCCTCAACGGATTCGCCAAGAATAACATCCAGGCAGTTTCCCTTGAGATGATTCCCAGAACAACACTCGCTCAGAAGATGGACGTTCAGTCCTCACAGACATCACTCGCAGGCTACGTTGCAGTCCTCAATGCTGCAGCTCGTATGCCCAAGATCCTCCCGATGATGGTTACACCTGCCGGTACAATCAACCCTGCAAGAGTATTCGTTATCGGTGTCGGCGTTGCAGGCCTTCAGGCTATCGCAACAGCAAAGAGACTTGGTGCCCGCGTTGATGCTTTCGATACAAGACCGGTAGTTGAAGAGCAGGTTAAGTCCCTCGGCGCTAACTTCGTCAAGATTGACTTGGGCGAGATGGGTCAGACCAATCAGGGCTACGCTAAGGAACTCACACCCGAGCAGATCGCAAAGCAGCAGGAAGCTCAGGCTAAGGTCTGCGAAAAGGCAAATATCGTAATCACAACCGCTAAGGTTTTCGGCCGCAAGGCTCCTGTCCTCATCAAGAAGGATGTAATCGACAGAATGCAGCCCGGTGCAGTCATCGTTGATATGGCTGTTTCCACTGGCGGTAACGTTGAAGGCAGCGATCCCACAAAGGAAGTCATTACAGATAACGGCGTAATCATTCTTCCTGGTGACGAATTGCAGCGTCAGGTACCGTGGGATGCTTCCAAGATGCTCTCCGGCAACATCTCCGCTTTCCTCACACACTTCTACAACAAGGAGTCCAAGGAATTCGAAGTAAATATGTCCGACGAGATCATGAAGGGATGCCTCCTCACACAGGGCGGTGCCATCATCCACGAAAGATTTAAGGAGGCTTAATAAATGGATATTTCCACAGATACAATTATGCTCTTGATCTTCGTATTCATCATCGCCGCTTACTTAGGCGTTGAGCTTATCTCGAAGGTCCCTTCACAGCTCCATACCCCTCTCATGAGCGGTACGAACGCTATTTCAGGTATTACAATCGTTGGTGCTATTGCAGCTTGTGCAATCAACACTTCCGGTAATCACATTGTAGGCATCGTTCTCGGTGCTGTCGCAATCTTCTTCGCTACAGTAAACGTTATCGGCGGTTACTTCGTAACAGACAGAATGCTCGCAATGTTCAAGAAGAAGGAGGCTCCTAAGAAATGATCGACTATATTTGCATAGTACTTTACATGATTTCTTGTGTCCTCTTCATCATGGGCATCAAGAAGCTCGGAAAAGCTGACACAGCACGTAAGGGTAACCTTTATTCATCAATCGGTATGCTCGTAGCAGTCGTATCCGTCCTCATTTCTCAGGACGTTATCGATGGCGGCTGGCTTAGCTACCTTCTCATCGTTGTTGCTATCCTCGCAGGAAGCATCGTTGGTTTCGTCTGGTCCAAGAAGGTCGAGATGACAGGCATGCCTCAGCTCGTTGCACTCTTTAACGGCTTCGGTGGTCTTTCTTCAATGCTCGTTGCTATCTCCCAGTACACAGCAGGCGTTACAACTGACGCATTCACAGCACTCACACTTGGCCTCACAATCCTCATCGGTGCAATCGCTTTCACAGGTTCACTCATCGCTTGGGGTAAGCTCGCTGGCCTCAAGATGTTCAAGAAGAACATCAACATTCCCGGAAAGAATGTTATCAACGCAATCATCCTTGTTATCGCAGCTTCCGGTATCGTTCTTCTCTGCATCGCACCTGACGGATTCCTCGGATTCGTTGGTGTAATCGTTACAACAGCTGCTTCATTGATCCTCGGTATCACACTCGTTATCACAATCGGTGGTGGCGATATGCCGGTTATCATCTCATTCCTTAACGCACTCTCCGGTCTCGCTGCAGCATTTGCAGGTTTCCCTATCGGCAATACGGTTCTCATCGTATCCGGCTGCTTGGTAGGTGCTTCCGGTGTCATCCTTACACTCATCATGTGCAAGGCTATGAACAAGACTTTCGCATCTCTCCTCTTCAAGACAGCAAAGAAGAAGAAGTCTTCTGCAGCTGGCGAGCAAAAGGAGCCTAAGGCTATGGCAGTTGAAGATGCATTCCTCATCCTCGAGGCTGCAAAGAGCGTTGTAATCATCCCTGGTTACGGTATGGCTGTTGCTCAGGCTCAGCACGCTGTTAAGGAACTCTGCGACGTTCTCGACGAGAATGGTTGTGAAGTTAACTTCGCTATCCACCCCGTTGCAGGCCGTATGCCTGGTCACATGAACGTTCTCCTCGCTGAAGCTAACGTTCCTTACGAGCAGCTCAAGACAGCTGACGAAATGAACCCTCAGATGGCTAACACAGACGTTGCTATCGTCATCGGTGCTAACGACGTTGTTAACCCTGCAGCTCTCAACGACGAGTCATCTCCTATCTACGGCATGCCTATCGTAAACGCTTTCGAGGCAAGAACAGTATTCGTCCTCAAGCGTGGTCAGGGTACAGGCTTCTCCGGTATTGAGAACCCTCTCTTTACAATGGATAACACTGTAATGATCTACGGCGATGCTAAGCAGACAATCTCACAGCTCGTTGTCGAGTTTGAGAACTAATTACCTCTCACAAAAATACACAGAGGCTGTCCTTGATGGGCAGCCTCTTTTGTTTTTTTATTCAGAAAAACTCAGGAATTCTTCTTTAAAGGTTTAATAATAAGAACTATTACGATATATACGATAACGAACATCGCAATAGCAGAGATAACATCAACGATTGAATGCTGCTTTATAAACATCGTTGACAATATTATCAGGACGACAAGCACATCGCTTGCGATAGTGAGAACTTTCTTATCTTTGAATGCAAGATGAAGGCCTGCAGCAACGCAGAGCGCATCGAAAACATGAAGGCTCGGCAGTACATTTGTCGGCGTGTCGAGGTCGTGCAGATAGTTGATCAGGCTCATGAAAATGTTCTCGCGGTCAGGAATCGCAGCTCGAAGTTCCAAAGCATTCGGATAAATGAGCGAGATAAAAACAAACAAAGTCATGCCTGCCATAAGCATGTAGGATGTCTTTCTCGAAATAGCACGGTCCTTAATACCAATCGCAATCATGGAGAGCACGAGATAAGGCAGCCACAGAATATAAGGAACAATAAAGCCTTCAACGACCGGAATCATGTCATCGATCGCTGTGTGAATGATGTGGAATCCGCCAGCGGGTGTGATGCTCTCGACCCAGAAGAACGTCGGCATATAAATGACCATATAAATTGCCATCGGCAACAACGTGACGATAACATATAAAATCTTTTGCTTAAGGCTCTTGTTCTCTGCTTTATCCACTGTCAGTCTCCCTGATTCATTTCTTGAACTAAATACAGCGCACTCCGGCTTTACGCCTTTTCGCGCCCACATATTATAACCTTATGAATGAATAATGCATCACGTCTTATACTCGCACATAAATAGGGCCGCCCACGCCGGAGCAGCCCTAATCAGAAACAGTTATATTTAAAATTCAGCGTGGAGCTGATCAGTAAAGACTATCAGTTCTGACCAGCAACCGGTCTTGCCATACCGCAGTCAGGGCAGAATCTTGATGTGATTCCGGCCTTTCCGCAGGAAGGGCAGTTCCAAGCGCCTGCGGGAACGCCTGCAGCCGGAGCAGAAGCAGGAGCAACACCGCTTGCTACCGCACCGCCAAAGCCTTCACCGACCTTCTGTGACTCGCCCATGATGGGAGCCATTGCGTCTCTTGTCATGTTCATGACGCCACCCATAGCGCCGAGTGTGACGCCGAGGCTTGCTACATCGCCGATTCCGCCGGCAGCACCGCCACCTGCACCACCTGTGATGCCGTTCTGCATAGCTTCGAGGCCAACCTGACGAGCTGTCTCGTCGCGATATGTGTATCCCTTCATCTGCATCTCAGCAGCCTCTGCTTCAGCCTTCATCTTGTATGCATCAGCCTCGGCCTTTGCCTTGATGATGAGAGCGTCTGCTTCACCCTGTGCACCAACTGCCTTGAGCTGTGCTTCAGTCTGGGCTTCAACGATCTTGCGCTGCTGAGCAGCTTCTGCCTCTGCCTTTCTGACTTCTTCCTCACGAACTCTGAGAGTCTTGTCAGCGAACTGCTGCTTAAGGCGCATATAATTCGGATCGTCGTCAGGTGTAGCGATAGATGTTACGTAGAACTCCGGCATAACGAGGCCGTATTCGTCGAGTGTCTGATTGATTTCAGCCATGAGGCTGCTGGAAATAATATCGAGATATGCGTCGATCTCAAGGATGTTGATCTGATTCTCCTTGATTGTGCGTGCAAGAGTTGCCTTGACCTTGTTGATGATCAAAGCCTTGAACATGCCTGCTCCATATGACTTGCCGTCGCCTGTAACATCGCTCTGTGCGAGGCCATCAGTTGTTCCGACGAGCTTTAAGATGAGCTTTCTGGAATCGTTGACACGGAGATTAAAGTTGCCGCTTGCGCCGATTTCTACATGAAGTCCTGATGCAGGGTCGAAAAGTCTTACCTTGCTGTCAGTACCCCATCTGATGCCCATCATGGTGACCATGTTGATGAAGTAAACTTCACAATGGAAAACGTTGATTCCACCGGTGCCGAGCTGCATATAGTCGCGAACCTTAGGAATGTTGTTCGTAACGAGAGTGTGTCTTCCTGAAGTGAACTGGTCGAAAATCATGCCGTCGCGGAAGAAAAGCGCTTCCTGTGACTCATGAACAATCAGCTGCGAACCGATTGTGAAGTCCTCTTTTTCGTGCTTGTGAGCCAGTATGTCGTTACTGCCTTCATACTTGATTACACTAATAGCTTCAACCATGTCTTTTTCCTTCCTTTTACGTTTTGTTGTTGTTCTTATTTTCGCCCGTGGTGGCGATGCCCAGAACTATGAATCCCAGCACGATGGGGATGCCCACCGCAATCAAGACTGAAATAATAACCGGCACGTGGAACATATATGCCAAAACAATGTAAAGCAACAATGGTGCCGCGATAACAAACGATACGATCTTGATGATGATCGCCGGAACGCCGCCTCTGTACAGGAGGTAGCCGAGGCCCGCAGAACCTGCAAGGATCAGCAGGATCACTATGGGGATGGGCCAGCTGAATTTCTCCTTGAAAAAAAGAGCAACTGCGGTAGGCGCAATGAGGCTGATAATGACCGCCAGCGGGATCAATTTAACGCGCTTCTTCTGCATTTCTTCCTGGCAGATAGCCAGCATGGCATCTGTGTCACGGAATCCCTTGACCTTCTTAAGTTCGGTCATGGCACTACTATATTGCTGCTTGTCGAAAAAGTTCTTTCCCTTAACATATGTCGCAAGCAGTTCCGCCTTCTTCTGGCCACTCTCGCAAATCTTTACGAGTTCGGCAGATACAGCATCATTGATACCCCTGCATTCGATGGAACATGTCTTGAAAAGAAGTCTCGCCTCGTTAGACGAAGCGACTTTGGAATTATTCTCCAACATATCGTTGGCCTTATTAATATTCGTAATGATTCGGCCGTACTTGGCGTCAAAACCGGGAATCATGTCAGAGATATTCCACTTATTGCCGCAGTTTGCACATGCACAAGTACCTGTGAGATAGTCACTCACAATGTCACCGGCACAAATCTTACATTTGAACGTGATTGGGGTTACGGCTGTAGCACTCATTTTGTATATCCCTATTCCTTAGTCTATTCCGTTGACTATAGAAAAATTATATCAGATTTCAGTCATTTTCGCGATAAGAGTGAGTTCTGATACACTGACGATCTGCTGATTTTCGTCCAACTTGAGATGCGTGCCTATTTTCGTGCCCCTTTTGGGTTATAACAGGCACGATCATGGTAATGTGACTCTTTTCGTGCCTCTTTGAGGGTAAAACAGGCACGATTATGGCAACATACCATTTTTCGACCATCCAAATCGAAAATAAAAAAGGCGGAAAGCCGTGAAGCCTTCCGCCTGATAAAACTAACTGAAACTTTCTTTAGAAAGCGAAGAAATTAGCTACATAACCGGCAATTGCTATGCAGAGGATGACCATGAAGGCCTTCTTGTTGCCGGAAAGTTTTGAAGCAGCGCCAGCGCCCTCGTATGTAGTAACGATGAAGAATATGTAAGCTGCCATTGTGATGATGGAACCCAATCTGATTACAGGGATGAGGCCCAACAAACCGCCGATCAAATCAGAGATTACATATGCAGGAGCGAGTGCCAAAGAAACTGCTGCGAGGTTCTTTGCAAATGCGGACTTTTCCTTGAGGATAAGGCCTGCAAGAGTCATAAGTCCTGCTACACCGAAAGTACGGATTGCATAGTAAATGAACGGGAAGAAAGCATACTTAAGGATAGTCTTTACAACATAGCCTGTGCTGTAAACGCTATTGAAAACACTTCTCTTCATATCCAACTTTGCAATTCCCATACGGATAAGGAACTCAATGATAGATGAGAGAGAACCGACAAGACCGCAGACAACAACTACGATTGCAGCGAGCAAAAGCGCAGCGCCGATTGTCTTGTACTGAGGAACGATCTCAGCAGGACCGGTTACAGGATGGAGAGCAACATTGAAAATATTCTTGAAGTGCTGACCGAAAGAAATCGCATTAGGATCCTTGGGCTTTGCTTCAGGAGCGGGCTTTGCTACGGGAGCAGCGGGAGCTGCAGGTGCAACGGGAGCTGCAGGTGCAACGGGAGCAACAGGTGCGGGAGCTACGGGAGCTGCAACAGGAGCGGGTTCAACAGGTGCTGCAGGAGCAGGTGCAGGTGCAGGCTCAGTTACAGGAGCGGGTGCTGCCGAAGCAAATGCCATACCACATCCGGCACAGTAAGCAGCGCCATCGGGATTTTCTTTACCACAATTAGGACAAAACATTTTCGTATCCTTTCCTCGGGCATGAAAACCCGATAAACATAATATGCTTCATTTTAACATACGTGTTCTTTTAGTAAATAAAGAATTGGAATGGGCGAAAATACTTTTCGACAAAAATTACAGAACGTCGATTACTCCGTAGATAGTATCCGCATCAGTAATTGAAGAGAATGTGATGAGATATGTATTTCCGTTCTTTGTGAATACTGCCGCGTTATAGTCAGCTGGTGTCTCGCCCTTGCCGATTGCGGAAACAGTTCCGAAAGCAACGTGATAAAGCTTGACGCTTGTGCCACGTGGGGTTGTTCCATCGACACCGACGAATTTATCGCTGCCTGAATATGTAGCTGCGAGCACATCTGTTCCTTCAGGAGCAGATCTGATTACAACCTTCTCACCATTTGCGCCCATGAAGATTTCACCGGAAACGCCATTTGTCTCAGCAACCGTGCCTGTGCCCTTAAGTTCAAACGGGAGTTTCTTGCTGATTCTGTCGAGCCTCTCGTTGCCGATTACACCGGTTGTGTGATTGCTCTCGCCTTCTTCGGTGTTACTCTCATTCTTTATGCTCGCACCACCGGCAGGTTTTGTTGATCCATCGGTCAACGGGAGTCTTGTAGCGCCGACATATTTATCTTCACTAACTTCCTCTGCGCCTTCGTAGCTGTCATTTCCAGCCTCTGCACTGTCAATATATTCAGCCTGTGCTCCGTTTACCGCTTGAACGTCTTTCATCTGGGTAGTCTTCATCGAACCGCCCATATAGGAATATACGAAGTAAACAGCACCGCTGACGACTGCAAGAACTGCAGCAATCGAGATGATAGCAGCAAGCGGAGACTTCTTGGCTTTCTTTCTGTATGGCTTGGAACCTGTAACTTCTGATTTATCTTTAAGGTCGGTTACAACTGCCGCGCCTCTTACATCAGAATCGTTGGAATTATCGTTAGTATTATCGACAGAAGCGGCATTTTCGGCCTGCTCCTTAATCGCCTTGGAGACAGCACCCATTATCCTGCTCTTCATTGCAGGATCAACAGTCGCACTACTCATGATTTCGTTATACTTAATCAAAATCATTAGCCTCCTTCAGCAGTTCTCTCAGCTTGTCCCTGGCACGTTTTAAGTCGGAACGCACTGTCGCCTCGCGCCTCTTTGTGATGATGGCGATCTCGGCGGTCGAATATCCTTCCTGATAGAAAAGGTGTATTGCTTCACGCTGGTGGACAGGCAAGGCCCTTACGGCATCCCAGATGGCGTGGTATTCATCGCCTTTATCAAGATCCTGCTGGACCTCGCCGACGATTTCTTCGTTGAGCTCATCCGTGTCTCTGACTTTGTTATAGTCGATGCGGTTCTTCGCAAGGTTGGATGCAACTCTCATGAGCCATGCTTTTCGATGTGCCTCAGACTCGAAAACAGGTCTTACAGTAACGAACTTGATCATCGTCTCCTGCAGAATGTCTTCGGCGTCCTCCATGTTGTGCAGGTAAGAGAGTGCGAGACGCAAAATGGAATTACCAATCGTGTCCAGTATCTCTTCCGCTTCCTTTTCTATCTGCTCGTCAGACTTTCTGGCACCTCCGTTGGTGGCCTCCTTGTCGATGAGGTCATCTTCAGAAGCATCAAGCATTTCAAAACGTCCCTCAAAAGAGTCGTCCTCATTGCTCGAAAACGCCAACAGAATGGCAAGTCTTCTTAAAAGCGGTAAATTGGCTTCGTAGGTTAATTCCATGTATTCCTTATCCAGATTGTCCGCTTTCACCCTAAATACAGATGAAAGGGAAGAAATGTTGCAGTTCAATTATAACAATCACAAAATTCAAAGCAAATTGCCCTCAGGGGCCTGCGTGTTATAAAATAAGCACTAAATATAAGAGGAGAAGATGTCGATGGGTTCAATTTTCGAGCGCGAAGAAATGCTGATAGGACAGGAAAAACTTTCCCGGCTGTCAAATGCCAGAGTGCTGCTTTTCGGAGTTGGCGGCGTTGGCGGATATGTCGCTGAATGCCTTGCAAGAGCGGGTGTCGGACACATAACGATCGTCGACAGCGACAAAGTCGACATCACGAATATCAACCGACAGATCCTCGCTTTGAATTCAAATATCGGTGAGTATAAGGTCGACGTCTGCAAAGCCCGTCTTGAAGATATCAATCCTGACGTTGATGTTACCGCAATGAAGCTCTTCTACCTTCCTGAGACAAGCGGTGAGTTCGATTTCGCATCCTACGATTACATCGCCGACTGCATCGACACAGTTTCTGCCAAAATCGACATCATCGTTAAGGCAAGAGAAGCAGGAACACCCGTAATAAGTGCGATGGGTGCTGCCGGCAAAATGGATCCTACAGCTTTCGTTGTTGAGGACATCGCCAAAACTTCATATTGCCCGCTTGCAAAAGTAATGCGCCGCGAGCTTCGTATTAGAAATATCAATCACCAAAAGGTCGTATATTCACCTGAGAGCCCTATCCCTCCGCAGCAAGGCAGGCGTCCAGGCACGATTTCTTTCGTTCCGGCGTCATGCGGAATCGTTCTCGCAGGAGCCGTAATCAAGGACCTCATCGGTGAATCCTGACACATTTCTAAGCCGAAAATCGCGAGCTTTTAATATTTAATTAAAACGCCTGTAACACATTCAACACTAAAGGGTTGCATAATAAGTGATATGAGAAAGAATAGTGGCAGACTTTTTATCCAGAACGATGCGATTTATGTCGCAACCGTTTTCATGAGCGTTTTTCTTTTCATAGGATTGCTCGCGCTGCAGATTTTCTCCGGTATCCCAATGACGAGGCTTTTCATAGGAATCGGCCTTATGTTCATTTCTTTCCTCATGAATGTCTTTGAGGGAAAGTTCGGATTCTATATTTCATACGCACTGAATTTCGTCCAGTTCATGATCTACTCTTACGAATACGCCATGATGAAGAGCGAGACGGCTCCTCTCCTTCTGGCGATAACATTCGTCACCATGGTCATCAACATGGTGCTTCAGTATTACATTATCAAGCTGGCTGCTAAGATCCGTGGCAGCGAGAACGCCAAGCGTGACGAGCGTGGCAAGGCAATTCGAAAAGAACTCGAAGACCAGATGTTCTCAAGAACAAGCCTCATCGTTAACCACGAATCAATGGGTGCAAGCCACGGCTTAAGCGAAGCAATCGGCAGAAACCTCGCTTCTTCAATCGACCCGCTGACTACTCTTCCCAGCCGCGACGCCATCACTGAGCGCGCCTATAAGCTGATCAGAGAAGATATCGCAAATATGCGTGAGAGCGATAATCCGGACAGCGTCTGCCGTCCTTTTACGATCGTCTATCTGGCGCTCGATCATTTCGATAATTTCACGAGAGCAATCGGCCACAAGTCGATGGACCTCTTCATTCAGAATATGGCACACCGTCTTCGCGAGGCAGCAGATCCGACCGACATGGTCGCAAGAATCGACGACGCTGACTTCGTAATTCTTTTCAGAAGAAGCCTCTCTCCCGAAAACGAGAAAAAGTACGCCGACAAGCTGGTTAAGGAAGCATCTCGAGCTTTTGCAGCCGGTCTTGATTCAATGAATGCAAATATCTTCTACGGCACAGCTCACTATCCTTCCGACTCACGTCACGGCGGCGAGCTCATTACGATCGCAGAAGACCGCATGAGCAAGTCTGCTTCAGCCAATGCTTTGGGTATGCCTGTCGAATCCGAAGAGCTTCCCGGAACAGAGCTTTTCAAGGGCAAGTCCAAAGACGAGATAATCGCGATTTTCGAGCGTGCGATTACAAACGGAAATCTCCACATGGCATACCAGCCATGCTTTACAGCAGAGCGCAAACTTACAGGCTTTGAAGCCTTCTTAAGATTCGAACAGAATGGTGTCTCAATTCCGCCTCAGGTTTTCCTTTCAGCAGCAGAGAATGCAGGCTATGTACGTCGCGTCGGTGGCTTCTCGATGGAGAATTCTCTGGGTACACTTGCCAAGCTCAACAAGATCAATCCTGAGCTCACGATGAACATCAATATCTCAAACTATCAGCTTCTCGAACCCGACTTCATCCAGTCCTTCCAGAACATCGTTTCCTATACCGACTGCAACGTTAAGAACCTGATTCTTGACCTCCAGGAAGAGAGCCTTATCTCAAGCCTTGCAGACATCAGAATGACGATCGAAGAACTGGCTACGACGGGCGTTAAGATGGCGCTTGATAACTTCGGCAGAGGTTATTCATCCTTCAATGCCGTCCCGCTCCTTCCGGTATCAGTATTAAAGCTTGACGGCAACTTTACTTCGAACCTCGCAACCGATGCGACAGTAAGAATCCTTACACGTTCCGCAATCACCCTGATGCACGACATCGATATCACGGTAACTGCAACAGGCGTTGGCCAGGAAGATCAGTTTGAGATCCTCGCAAGAAGCGGATGCGACAAGTTCCAGGGTCTCTTCATGGGACCGGCTATCGGCTCTGACGACCTTGAAGAATTCATCAGAATTCACGGCGCCGGTTGATTTTCGAGCATTCGAAAATCTGCACTCTCGCGGCAGCAGGCCCGCAAAACCCATTTTTGCTCTATGTTATAATCACTCTAATATCAAAGGAGTGCTTTAAGTTATGGCCGATTCAACCGTTACAATCGAGAATGTCTCGCTTAAGTACAAGAAGACCATTCTGACGAATGTCACTATCAATGCACAAAAGGGTGACGTCATCGGCCTTTTAGGTCTCAACGGCTCAGGCAAGTCGACCTTGCTGTCGGCAATATCCGGCCTTCGAAAAACCGCTTCCGGCACAATAAAGCTCTCCGGCAAAACGGGTTTTGTCACTCAGGAGAACGCCCTCATCGAAGAGCTTACCGCCATGGATAATCTCAAGATGTGGACGCCATTGAGCAAAGCCGAGATCATCAAAGAACTCACGGAGACTGAGCTCTCTATCCTCAAAGTAAATGACTTTATCGACCTCAAGGTTAAGCGTATGTCAGGCGGCATGAAAAAGCGCCTCGCAATAGCTTCTGTCCTTCTGTCCAAGCCCGACATCCTTCTTCTGGATGAGCCCCTTGCCGCTCTGGATATCCCGGCCAAGAATGACATCATCAACTTCATCGATTCATTCAGCAAAGTCGGCACGGTCTTTATCGCAAGCCACAGTGAAGAACTTTTCGAGCATTGCACGAAAATCTATCTCCTTAAGGACGGCACGGCAACACTCCTCCCTTCAGGAATCTCTCCCACGGAGGCGCTTGGATGATCAAGGCATACTGCAAGAGAGTATTGCTTTTCCTTCCCTACGTTGTGTGCTATTTTCTGGCCCTCGGAATCGCCATGCTCGCACTTGTCATGTATGCATCTGAATTCCTTTACGAAAACAGTACCGAAAGCATCGTGTCTGTCGCATGCTACGTGCCTGACGACGAATCTTACGGCAGCCTCGGAATCGGCCTTGTTAAAAATCTCGACAGCGTCAAACACACAATCGATATCGACCTTGTAGGCAGTGAGCAGAAAGTCATCAGCAAAGTCGAAAACGGTGACGCCATCGCCGGCATCATCGTTCCGGACGGCTTTATCGAGACGATGGGAACGCCCGACGCCAGACAGGTCACCGTCCTTTACAGAGATGCCGATACCTTCGAAGAACACGTCGTAAATGACCTTCTCTATGCCATGAGCGACCTTCTCGGTACCACGCAGGCATCCATTCTGACCGCACGCGAATATGCCGAACAGAGCGGTCTTTCCTCATCCGAAGCCTACGATATCGGATACGATATCCAGAGCACGAGCCTTCACTACGTCATGAACAGAAAAAACCTGTTCCACAAAGTAGACGTTGACGATCTGGTCGCTAAATATGCAGTACGTGAACGTCTCACGGCATCCTACACGCTCTACATACTCCTGATGTCAGTATTCGTCATTTCATTCTTCTTCAGGGGCAACAACGACATCTTCAGAGCAAGAGCACGACTCGCCGGCATCAGGACATGGAAGATCTTCCTTCTCGAAGCCGGTTGTGCAGCCGTCATGATCTACTTCGTTTATCTGCTGCTGTTCATCTGCCTGTGCTTCATTTTCGAGACCATGAATGCACTGTCACTCATAACAGTAATTCCTGCAGTGCTGATAATCGCACTGTTGGGAACGAGTCTTTGCTACCTTGTAAAAAGCCCGACAACCGTGTCTTATATCACTTTCGGCGCCGGCACCAGCCTCATGTATCTTGCAGGAGGTCTGATTCCACTGGACTTCATGCCCCACTTCTTCAGCCTCGCCGCTATCTATAACCCGTTCTACTACCTGAACCAGTTCTTTATGAGGTCGATGTTCTTATGAGATTATTCCTTAACAGATTATCGGTCCTCGCCAAGCGCAGCCTCATAAATCCCGCGATGTACGTCATGAGCGCGGTATTAGTGATCATGGCTCTTCTGGTGATCCTGGTTCCTCCGAAAGAGACCTCTATCTACATACCCGTCGCAATCCTTAACAGCGACGACGCCTCAGACACGCGCGAAGTCGTAGACAGCCTTTGCACGATGAATTCCATCTTCCATTTCTACGAAGTGGATTCCGAAGAAGAAATCTATAAAGACCTCTCTTCCGGCAAGGCAAATACTGCCTACATCTTCCCTAATGGTTTCTCAGAAAACCTCACATCCAGCGGCTCCAGATACGATGTAAAACAGGTCGTAACACCCGCTTCCTCCTTCGTCTTCCTGTCACGCGAGGAAGTCTTCAGAAGCTTTTATGGTTACAGCAGCCGCCAGATCATCAGCGACACTTTCGCCGCAAGGGGCTACGACGTTGATATTCACGACCCTGCGCTTGAAGCGTTGTTCGACAAGCACGTAAACGAGGATTTCCTTTTCGCGCTCGAAAACATCGAAGGCACGATTTACAACGCAATAACCCGCACCGAAAAGGTCCCCATCCCACTCTACAAATTCGCCGGTTTCTTCATCTTCACCGCCGCACTTTTAGGCGTGCTCGCCTTCCTAAGCGACCAGGATAACCGCATCTATCTGCGATTTGGTCTCGTCGAGCGCATTTATCTGGGCCTGCTTCAGGTCGCCGTCTTCACCTTCCCCGCGCTCCTCGCCTCAATTGTCTGCTTCCTCGTGTCAGGCACCGAATTCTCGCCCCTGCACGTCATCGTCTACACAATTTTCGTAACACTCCTCGCATTTGTTTTCGGAACGCTCATGACGTTCCTCCCTATCCGTCAGGCGCGCTCGAAAATCTTCTCCGCCATCCTGCCGGTCTACCTCATCCTGTCGTTCCTCTTTTCGGGCATCCTCCTGGATCTCACCAACTTTGGCACGGCATTAAGGACACTGACAAGGCTCTTCCCGCCGTCAATGTTCTGAGGCGATTATCCGCCTGCTTCAAAAGAGCCCGCCACACTCGATTTCACCAGAATTTCAAAAATGGCATCAAAATAGGTAAAAATTCTGAAATTTTTCGAAAATTTCAGAAAAAGTGTCAATTTGAGGGGTCATTGAAGTGGTAACGTAAAAGTAGACACGTTCTAAAAAAGGTAAACACTTATGTGC
>JAKSRC010000011.1 GCA_024403855.1 Saccharofermentans sp.
TGCAACCAGATGGTTAACTTCCTTGGTATCATGCAGAATGAGTGGGCTGGTGCTCAGGCATTCTCCTCATTCGATACATATCTCGCACCTTTCGTAAAGGTTGATAACCTCTCATATAAGCAGGTTAAGCAGGACATTCAGTCTTTCATCTATGGTGTAAACACACCTTCAAGATGGGGTACACAGAGCCCGTTCACAAACATCACTCTCGACTGGACAGTACCGAAGGACTTGGCTGAGCAGAACTGTATCGTCGGCGGCAAGGAGATGGACTTCAAGTACAAGGATTGTAAGGCCGAGATGGACATGGTCAACAGAGCTTTCATCGAGATCATGATCGAAGGCGATGCTAACGGCCGTGGCTTCCAGTATCCTATCCCTACATACTCCATCACAAGAGATTTCGACTGGTCAGAATCTGAGAACAACAAGCTCCTTTTCGAGATGACAGCAAAGTATGGTATCCCTTACTTCTCCAACTACATCAACTCCGATATGGAGCCTTCTGATGTACGTTCAATGTGCTGCCGTTTAAGACTCGACCTTCGTGAACTCCGTAAGAAGTCCGGTGGTTTCTTCGGTTCAGGTGAGTCAACAGGTTCTGTAGGCGTTGTTACAATCAACATCCCTCGTATCGCTTATCTTGCTACTGATGAAGAAGATTTCTTCAAGAGACTCGACCACCTCATGGAAGTATCTGCTAGATCACTCAAGATCAAGAGAAACACAATTACAAAACTTCTCGATGAGGGCCTCTATCCTTATACAAAGCACTACCTCGGAACATTCAACAACCACTTCTCCACAATCGGTCTTGTTGGTATGAACGAAGCAGGCCTCAACGCTAAGTGGATCAGAAAGGATCTCACAAACGAAGAGACACAGGCATTTGCAGCTAAGGTTCTCAATCACATGAGAAATAAGCTCTCTGACTATCAGGAGAAGTATGGCGACCTCTATAACCTTGAGGCTACACCTGCTGAATCTACATCTTACCGTCTCGCTAAGCACGATAAGGCAAGATATCCTGACATCATCACAGCTAACGATGCTTCCGGCGTATTCTATTACACCAACAGCTCACACCTTCCTGTCGGATACACAGCAGATATCTTCGATGCACTCGATGTTCAGGATAATCTCCAGACACTCTATACATCAGGTACAGTTTTCCATGCATTCCTTGGCGAGCGTCTTCCTGACTGGAGAGCAGCAGCTGACCTCGTAAGAAAGATTGCAGAGAACTACAGACTTCCTTATTACACGATGTCTCCTACATATTCAATCTGCTCTGCACACGGATATCTTGCAGGTGAAGTTAAGGCTTGCCCTGTATGCGGAAAGCCTACAGAGACATATAGCCGTATCACAGGTTACTATCGTCCTGTAAAGAACTGGAACGATGGTAAGCTTCAGGAATTCAAGGATAGAAAGACATACAACATCTGCGAATCCTCTTTGAAGCCTAAGACAGCTACGGTTACTATCAGTGCCCCCGAAGAAAAGGCAGCTCCTGAGGTAACAATAGCAGCAGGCGAGATCGGATCTAAGCCGATGCTCTTCACAACTCACACATGTGCTAAGTGCAAGGCTGTTAAGGCTATGTTCGATGAGCAGCGCTTCGACTATGAACTCATCTATGCTGATGACGATGCAGAACTTGCTAAGAAGTTCGACATTGTTAACGTTCCGGTTCTCATCATTCCTGATGGAGATGGCGTTAAGAAGTACACAGACATCGGACCTATCAGAGCATATGTAAATGAGTGCAAAGGTATCAAATCCTAACGACCAAGGTTAAATATACTGAAAAAGTATTAAACAGAACGGACCGTCTCAAGATAAGAGGCGGTCCTTCTTTTTTCCATTCCAAAAAAGTATGAAAGACAGCAAAAAACGCTAAAAAAATATCGGACAAGTAGTAGTAGAATACCAATTAGAGATTAGAAAAGGTGTTTACTGCTATGGAAAAGATTTCTCGTGAAAGTGACTTTGAAGGTGAACATAGAATCACGGTTCTCTCCGGAGTTACTGTTGAAGCGTTAAGCGAAGAATTCGAACTCGAAAGAGTCGATTTTGAGACCCTCCTTGAGGAAATCAGGGTAGGTTAATAGGAAAATCAAAACGAATGGTAAATATCAAGGGCATATTGCCCTTTTTTTATGCCCCAAATGCACAATTGAAACACTCGAAAATAATACATTTCCCAATTTACATCACTTTGCATATTGCCTCATAATTAGGGAGTAAATCACCTGATAATCAGGACTGGAGGTCTCATATGCTCAAAGATTTCGTAAAGGCTGAAAAGCCTACTGAGGAAGAGTTTTCCCAAAGATTGGAAGAAGCCAGAAGCAAGCTTTTCGCTGCTCAGATGAAGATAAAGGATGCAGGACTTCCTGTAATGGTTATTTTCGAAGGTTGGGGAGCTGCCGGTAAGGGTAGTGTGCTTGGAAAGATCATCAAGAATATCGATCCGAGATTCTTCAGAGTTAAGACTTTCCCTAAGCCGACAAAGGAAGATCTGAGATATCCATTCCTTTACAGATATATGAAGGAAATTCCTGAGAATGGTAAGTTTGCATTCTATGACGCTTTTTGGATGGAAGAAGTCACAGATGCAAGACTTGAAGAAAAATTAAGCGACAAGGAATATGAGGAGACCATTGAGTCTATCAACAGAACAGAAAGATCTTTGGTAGATAACGGATATCTTGTAATGAAGTTCTTCTTCCAGATTGGTAAGAAAGAGCAGAAGGAAAGACTCGAAAAGCTCCTCGACAGCAAGGATACAAAGTGGCGTGTTGATAAGGGTGACCTTTACGAGAATAAGCACTACGATGAGAGCCTTGAAGTTTACGACAAGTATCTGAAGGATACGAATAATCCGACAGCACCATGGTACATCATCGACAGCAAGGACAAGAAGTTCGCTGAACTCCAGGTTCTTGAATTCCTTAACCAGGGAATTGAGACTGCTTTGAAGAATCAGAAGACAGCTGCTCCTATTTTGCAGAATGTATTCCCTCTTAAGAAGACACCTCTCCTTAAGGAAGTTGAATTGAAGGATAAAGTTCTCACAGATGAAGAGTATGCAGAAAAGCTTGATAAGCTTCAGAGTGAATTGAAAGTCCTCCACAACAAGCTCTACAGAAAGAAGATCCCTGTCATCATCGCATATGAAGGATGGGATGCTGCAGGCAAGGGCGGAAACATTAAGAGAATCACAGGAGCGCTTGATCCGAGAGGATATGAGGTTCTCCCGATTGCAAGCCCTGAGCCGCACGAGAAGGCAAGACACTTCCTTTGGAGATTCTGGACAAGACTTCCGAGAACCGGCCATATCGCTATTTTCGACCGTACATGGTATGGCAGAGTAATGGTTGAAAGAATCGAAGGTTTCTGCTCTGAAAACGATTGGCAGAGAGCTTATAACGAGATCAACGAATTCGAGAAGGAACTTACAGACTGGGGTGCAGTCGTAATCAAGTTCTGGGTACAGATCGATAAGAGAACACAGCTCAAGCGCTTTAAGGAACGTCAGGCAAATCCTGAGAAGCAGTGGAAGATCACTGATGAAGACTGGCGTAACCGCGAAAAGTGGGACAAGTATGAATCTGCAATCGATGAGATGATCAAGAAGACATCTACAGAGTTTGCTCCCTGGTACATTCTTGAGTCAGTAGACAAGAAATATGCACGTATCAAGGCTCTTGAAATCGTCGTAGAGAAGCTTAAGGAAGCGTGTGATAAGAAGTAAGAGTTGTCTTTTTTTAGGCAGAATCAAATAATAACCCAAGGGGCTGTGAAAAACTATATGTTTTTCATGGCCTCTTTTTTGTGCGCGTAGGGAGCTGGTGGTGAGAGTGAAGAGGTGCAATTATCCATAATCTTTATTTTCGAGCGATCTGGATAAGAAATTGTCAATCGCAATTCTCTTTGCACTTGCTTTTCCACATTCACGTAGGATTCACGAAAATTGCGATTTTCGTGAACGTAGCGTGAAAATCAACCCAAAGTGTACGATTTATTCACGAAATCAGCGTTTTTCGTGAATATTCCGTATCGGGAGTGGTAGCGCAAAAGCAGACACAACAAAAAGGAACTGTGAAACCTACTTGTTAGTTAGGTTATTTCACAGCCCCTTTATTCTTATCGTATGGAAAATGTTAATGGGCTGTAAATCCTTAGAAATAAGACGTTTTTCATCAAAAATGCTGCCCAATTCATCTGGCAACCATGCTAAAATAAATTTTGTAGTATATACCAATTTTTGAGATTCACAAATAGTTTTTCGCAAATTAGTTAAATATTTTTTAGACTTTATGGAAAGGTAGGTCAGTATGAGCTTCAAAATCGGCGATAATATCGTTTATGCAGGCAGTGGTGTTTGTCAGATTGAAGATATCAAGGACATGAGTTTTTTCAAAGAGAAACCCCAGAAATATTATGTTCTTAAGCCTTTGTTTGTAACAAGATCCCAGTTCGTCTATGTACCTTTCGATAACGAAGAACAGGTAAGTCGTATAAGGCCGGTTGCTTCCAAGAAGGAAGCCATTGCTCTTATTGATAAGCTTCCCATTGATAACTGCAGTTGGATAGAAGACCGTAATGAACGAAAGGCTACTTTTACGGATATTATCGTAAATGGTACCAGGGAAGATATTGCAGGACTGATCAATCTTATAAGCAGACATGCAGAAAAGCTCTCAAAAGAAGGAAAGCGCCTTAATGCACAGGATGAGAAAGCTCTGACAGATGCCAAGAATAGAGTAAATAACGAGATCGCTATCGCACTCGATATGGAGCCGGACGGCGTAGCCGATATGATCTATGAGAAGATCGGACTGGAAGATTTCGCTTAAACCCTGTCTGAAAACCAACAAATAAGGTATTTTTTGTTGCAATACCTATTAATATGTGATTTAATAACCGCAGTTTTGATTTAGGAGATTCCTTATGAAGACTGCGGTTTTCTTTTATGCGTACAGCTATTACTACTACTTTAGGGAGAATAACTAAAGCGGCTTTTGCTGGCGCCAATGAAAACCAAAGATAATTTGAGTTGACACGCTGCAGGGTACGCAAAGAGCCCGGCAGCGTTTTTAATTCAGCAGAAGAAAAACAAGGGATCTCACCCCTTAAAAGGAGAATGATTATGATTGCAGTATTGAAGAACACAGCAACAAGAGAACAGATTTCCAGCCTTGTTAAGTGGTTTGAGGAAAAGGGAATCAAGGTAAATGAATCAAAGGGTGAGTACTGTACAGTATTGGGTCTTATTGGTGATACATCCTCAGTTGATATCGATATGCTTCAGGGTCTGGACATCATCGAGAATGTTACAAGAGTATCTGAGACCTTCAAAAAGGCTAACAGAAAGTTCCATCCCGAAGATACAATCGTTGATGTCGGAGGAGTAAAGATCGGTGGCGGTAATTTCGCAGTTATCGCAGGACCCTGCTCTGTAGAGTCTGAAGAGCAGATCATGAGCTGCGCAAGAGCAGTAAAGGCCGCCGGCGCTACAATCCTTCGTGGCGGTGCATTCAAGCCGAGAACATCACCTTATGACTTCCAGGGACTTCACGAAGAAGGTATCAGACTCCTTCTTAAGGCTAAGGAAGAGACAGGTCTTCCTATCTGCTCTGAGATCATGAGCCCTGAGCAGATCCCTTTATTTGAAGATATCGATTTCCTTCAGGTTGGTGCAAGAAACATGCAGAACTTCGATCTCCTCAAAGCACTCGGTAAGACAGGCAAGCCGATCCTTCTTAAGCGTGGTCTTTCAGCTACTATCAAGGAGCTCTTGATGAGTGCTGAGTACATCATGAGCGAGGGCAACCCTAATGTCGTTCTCTGCGAGAGAGGTATCAGAACATACGAGACATATACAAGAAATACTTTCGATGTCAGCGCTATCTCTGTATTGAAGCAGATTACACACCTTCCTGTTGTAGGTGACCCTTCACACGCTACAGGCAAGTCAAATCTCATCAAGCCTATGAGTATGGCAGCAGTTGTATCAGGTGCTGACGCTCTTGAGATCGAAGTTCATACAAATCCTGAGAAGGCACTCTCCGATGCAGCACAGCAGCTTGTTCCTTCACAGTTCGAAGATGTAATGAGCGCTATTGATAAGGCTAGAAGCATTCTGTAAAAGTATTCAGTAATAGAAGGAAGTAACCGGAAATGAAGATAACAGTTGGTGTAGTCGGCTTAGGACTTATAGGTGCCTCTTTTGCAAAGGCATATAAGGCTGATGGTGAAGCAAAGGTCTATGGCTGGAACCGTACGAACAGCATTACACAGATGGCAAAGATGCAGGGTGTAATTGATGAAGAGTTGACAGATGATAACTTGGGAGAATGCGACCTTGTAATTCTTTCACTTTATCCTGAAGCAAGCATCAACTGGATGGAAGCACACAAGGATCATTTCAATAAGAATGGCATGATCATCGACGCATGCGGTACAAAGAGACTTGTATGCGAGAAGTGCTTCAAGATTGCTGAAGAAAAAGGACTCCTGTTCGTCGGATGTCACCCGATGGCAGGAACTAAGTTCTCCGGAATGACTTATGCCAGAGCTGACATGTTTGCCGGTGCACCCATGGTAGTAGTTCCTCCGGTATTTGATGATATGTTCCTTTTGGACAGAGTAAAGAATCTTCTTGAGCCCTGTGGATTCGGCAGTTTCCACCTTGCTCATGCGGATGAGCATGACAGGGTTATCGCCTTCACATCACAGATGGCACATCTTGTATCAAATGCTTATATCAAGAGCCCCTCATCAAGGAACCACAAAGGCTTCTCAGCAGGCTCTTATAAGGATATGACACGTGTTGCATGGCTCAATCCTACAATGTGGACACAGCTCTTTTTGGAGAACAAGGACAATCTTATTTTCGAGATAGATAACCTTACAAAAGAGCTTGCAAAATACAGAAAAGCTCTTGAAGAGGATAACTTCGACGAGCTTCGCGATTTGCTTGACGAAGGCAGAAAGATAAAAGAAGAGGTAGATGGTATATGAGAAAGGTTCATGTACAGGCAAAATCCAAAGAATACGACGTCCTTATTGGAAGAGATGCCTATAAGGTTCTTGGACAGGAGGCGAAAAAAGTCTGCCCCCGTGCTTTAAAGGCATTGCTCGTTTCAGAGACAAATGTCGCTCCTCTATACCTTGATAAGGTAAAAGTTGAACTTGAAGGCGCCGGAATTGAAGTTACTACTTATGTTTTCGAAGCAGGCGAGCAGAACAAGGGCATCAACGCAATTGCCGCTATGTGGAACAAGATGGCAGAAGCAGGCTTTACAAGAACTGACTTTGTAGTCGGTCTTGGCGGTGGTGTTACTACCGATATGGCAGGCTTTGCAGCTTCCGCATTCTTAAGAGGCATAAGCGTAATTCAGCTTCCTACATCACTTCTTGCAATGGTTGATGCATCTGTTGGAGGAAAGACAGGTATCGACATCCCTATGGGTAAGAATCAGGTCGGTGCATTCTGGCAGCCGTCTGTTGTAATCGAAGATATCTCATTTTTGAACTCACTTCCTGAAGAAGTCTTCACTGAAGGCATGGGCGAAGTTACCAAGCATGCGTTCATTATGGATGAGGAGCTTTTCGCTAAACTCGAAAAGGCGAACGGCAACATCAGAGATGACGAAGATCTTCTTGAAGAAATCGTTTATATGAACGTTTCTGACAAAGCTAAGGTCGTAAACGAAGATGAGAACGATAACGGTCTTCGTCAGACACTTAATTTCGGACACACAGTAGGTCACGTAATTGAACGTGACAGCGGTTTTACCAAGCCGCACGGTGTATGTGTCGCAAAGGGTATGGGTATCGTAATTGATGCTACGGTAAGAGAAGGATCACTTGATGCTTCTGAAGCTGAGAAGATGAAGAATCTCTTGAAGCTTTATAATCTTCCGGTAACAGACGATGCTACTCCCGAATCAATCGTTGAAGGTGCCATGAATGACAAAAAGAAACGTGGCGACACTTTATCGGTTATACTTGTAACTAAGATCGGCAAGGCCGAGATACGTAAGATGAACAAAGAGGAGTTCTTAAAGTTTCTGTCATTATGAAAATCTCTTGCAAAAACCTTAATCTGAACATAAAAGCGCCACTTTCAAAGTCGGTATATCACAGGGAACTCATTGTTAATTTCATTCTGGGAGCAAGAGGTTCTTATCTTGATGCTTCTCCTGACGATAACGATGACATCAGAGCTACAAAATCATGCCTTAAGGCGCTTGAAGATGAGGCATCAGAGACACTTTATCTGAATTGCAACGAGAGTGGTTCGACACTTCGTTTCATGATCCCCGTTGCACTTGTTTTAAAGTCTGAAGCAGCAAAAAGATTGATTTTCCAGACACGTGGAAGACTTATCGAGAGACCTTTAAAAGAACTTACCGAATGTCTTAAGCCGTTCGGTGTTACCATCACAAAGAATATTGAAGCAAACGAGATAGAAGTAACAGGCAATCTGACACCCGGAAAATATGTCATTGACGGAAGTGTCTCTTCCCAGTATATCTCCGGCCTTCTTATGGCTCTTTCAAAATTCGACAGCCCCTCTTCAATCGAAGTTACAGGGGGAATTGCTTCAATCCATTACATAACACTTACAACAGAAGCTCTTTCAAAATACGGCGTAAAGATCGTTAAGGAAGGCGATACATTTAATGTACCTGCAAAAAGCATCGATGCCAAAGCAGACAGCAACTTCGAAGTCGAAGGCGACTGGAGTAACGGTGCATTCCTTCTTTGCCTTGGAAGCCTCATAAAGAATGGCTCTGTGAGCATACCCGGACTTAACAAAGCATCAGCACAGGGAGATAAGGCAATCCTTGATTTCCTTTCCAAAGCAGGTGTTCCCGTGAACGAAGATAACGGTGTCATGGTCGTAAAAGATTGCTCTGATCTGGCGTTGGTTGATGAGATCTCAATCGATTGCAAAGATATTCCCGACATCGTTCCTTATATGGCAGTCGTCGGTGCTTTCAGAGCGAAAAGAACAGTTCTTGACGGTATTAAGCGACTCAGAATCAAGGAGTCCGACCGTGCACGCGCTATAACCGAGATGTTAACTCAGATTGGTGGAAATGTAACACTTACAGACGACACAATTACGATAGAATATATAGATACAGGTAAGATTCCTGATGAGATATCACTTACTTCGTCAGGCGATCACAGAATGGCGATGGCTGCTGTACTTTGTGTGGCTGCTACCGGAAAATCGATTGAACTTGATGATATCGATTGCCTCAATAAATCCTTCCCGTATTTCAGGGAAGTCGTCGAAGAGGAGATGACCATAAAATGAATTCGAGCAGCACATACCAGGGCGACGCCCTTGACTTGATGATCTACGGAGAGTCCCACAGCGAGAGAATCGGTGTTTATATAACAGGACTTCCCGAAGATGTTACTCCGGATACAGAAAAGACAGCTGCTTTCATGGCAAGAAGAGCACCCGGAAAGAATGCCTGGTCCACACCTCGAAAAGAAGCAGACGCGGTTATTTTCGAGCGCAACGGACAGATCCTTCACGGCTATATCGTAAATACGAATACAAAGCCAAAGGATTATGCTTCCATCATGAACTGCCCCAGACCGTCACATGCTGACTATGCGGCAAGACTTATTTATGGTGACGAAGCTTCTAAATCAGGTGGCGGAATCTTCTCCGGACGTATGACAGCTCCTTTGTGCATTGCAGGTTCAATTGCTTTGCAGGAACTTAACAAAAGAGGCGTTCAGATTCATGCACATCTTAAGAGAGTCGGCGGAGTAAATGACGATTCTTATTTCGATCACTCGGTAAACGATGAAGCTTTCAGAAACAGCCTTTCAGCTGTCGAAAATAAAGAGTTCCCTGTAGTAGACGATGCTAAGGGCGAACTTATGAAGGCAAAGATCGAAGAAGCACGTATGGATAACGACTCTGTCGGTGGCGTTATCGAGTGCGTGGTATATGGCTATCCTGAGGGAATCGGAGGACCGATTTTCGACGGTATCGAAGCAAAACTTGCACAGATTCTTTATGCAATTCCGGCAGTAAAGGGCGTTGAGTTCGGCAACGGATTCGAAGGCTCTGACCTTAAGGGATCAGTTAATAACGATGCTTTTGCTTTTGACAGCGAAGGCAATCTTACACTTAAGACAAATCACAGCGGCGGAATCCAGGGTGGTATCAGCCTTGGTGATGTCGCTCCTATTGTTTTCGATGTTGCGATGAAGCCTACTCCTTCTATTTCAAAGGCTCAGGAGACGGTTAATCTTAAAGAACACGAGAATACTACGATCAGTATTGAAGGAAGACACGATCCGTGTGTTGCTCCGAGAGCAGTTCCGGTCGTCGAGGCAGCAGCAGCTATCGCACTTTACGATATGCTTCTTGTATCAATGTAATTGGAGGAAAAGAAGATGGGCGAAAGACTTGACCTTAAGGAACTCAGACTTAAGTTGGACGATATCGATAACGAGATTTTAGATCTTCTTGAATCAAGAGTTGCTATATGCAGAGAGATTGGCAATTACAAGAGAGAAAACGGAATTGCTGTTCTTGATACTTCCAGAGAGGAAGAGAAGCTCAAGGCGTTAGAAGAGATTGCCGGCTTCGAGAGCAAGATTTATGTAAGAGAACTCTTCCAGACCATTATGGATATTGCTAAAGAACATCAGAACAAGCCCGCTTTCGGCGTTCTTGGAAGAACACTTGCTCATACATATTCACCTGAAATTCACAGCATTTTCGATACATCTTATTCTTATTCAGTAATTGAGCGTGAACCTGAAGAGCTTGAGACTCTTTTCAAGAGCGGCGTATTCAAGGGTTTTAACGTTACCATTCCTTACAAGAAAAATGCATTCCAGATGTGCGATGAAGTTGATGAGGCGTCAAAGGAATCAGGCAGCGTTAACACAGTTGTTTTTGAAGACGGTAAAGTTAAGGGCTGGAATACAGACTACTTTGGATTTATCTATATGCTCCACAGAAAGGGTATTTCAGTATCAGGAAGAAAGGTGCTCGTACTTGGCACAGGTGGTGCAGCTTCAGCTGTTTTCTATGCATTGAAGACACTTGGCGCATCAACGATCTATGCCTGCGACCTTGATACAGAGATCAACTATTCCAATGTTTATGAGAGAGCAGGAGATGCACAGGTTATCGTTAACTGCACACCTGTTGGAATGTATCCTAAGGTAGATAATTCACTTCTTGATCTTACAAAGTTTGAATCTCTTGAGTCTTGTGCAGATGTTGTTTACAACCCCTCAAGAACAAAGTTCCTTCTCGAAGCAGAGAGCCTTGGTAAGAAGACATGTGGCGGACTTGCAATGCTCGTAGCTCAGGCTTACAAGTCATCCAGAATTTTTGCAGGTGATCTCGCTGAAGCTGCTCTTCTTGGAGATCCTGACAAGGAAATTCCTGAACAAGCAGAGAAGAAGATCGAGAATGTTATCACGATCTTAGAGAATCGTATGCGTAACATCACCATTATCGGTATGCCCGGTTCAGGCAAGTCACTTCTCGCAAAGTATGTTGCTACAGTAACAGGCCGTACTTTGGTTGACCTTGATGTAGCTTTCACTGAGAAGTTCGGAAGAACACCTGCAGAAGTTATTTCTGAATCCGGCGAAGATACATTCCGTGAAATGGAAAGCGAAGTATCTGCCGAGAATCTTATCAAGAGCGGACTTGTTATTTCCTGCGGTGGCGGAATCGTAACCAGAGACGTAAACAAGTTCTATCTGCGTTGCAACTCTAACGTTTTCTATCTTGAGCGTCCTCTGACTGCATTGACAGACAAGGACAGACCGTTATCTCAGCTCAACGGCGTTGAGAAGCTTTATTCACAGCGCAAAGATAAGTATGAGACCTGGTGTGATTTCAAACTTTCATATGACAGATTCGAAGAAAAGCAGGATTTCTACGATACAGCAATTGCAGATATCCTGGGAAAGCTGAAATAAAATGAAAATTCTTGTTCTTAACGGACCTAACCTTAACATGCTCGGCATAAGAGAGCCCGCAATTTACGGTGCTGCTACTTATGACAACCTCATTTCCATGATCAAGGATCACTGCGAAAAGAAGGGCATCGAAGTAAATTGTCTTCAGAGCAATCACGAAGGTGACCTGGTCGATTATATCCAGCAGGCATATTTTGATAAGGTAGACGGTATTGTAATCAATCCCGGCGCATATACTCACACATCTGTAGCTCTTTTGGATGCGCTTAAGGCTGTATCAATTCCGGCAGTAGAGGTTCATATTTCCAAGGTTAATGAACGTGAAGCATTCCGTCAGATTTCCTATGTTTCATACTATTGCTCGAAAACAATCACCGGCAAGGGATTGGACGGCTATATTGAAGCTATAGATTTTCTTTGCGACGAGAAGTAATCCTTTAAGTCTATAAGTTTGCCTCAAGCTCATCGGCCATTAATCAGGCAAGCCATTGCCTGATGTGGTATTATTCAAAAGATAAGTATTTACTCCCTGGAGGAAATTAACATGGCTAAGTTTTGTCCTAACTGCGGAAGCCCTGTAAATGAGACAGCTGCTTTCTGCGGTAAATGTGGAAATAAGTTAAATCCTGCACCGGCACCCGCGCCTGTTGCTCCCGTTGCACCTGTTGAGGCAGCACCTGCTCCTGTAGCACCTGTAGTTCCGGTTGCACTTGCCCCCGTTGAAGCTGTTCCTGTTGCTCCTGTAGCACCTGCTCCTGTAGAAGTTGCACCTGCGCCAGTTGTGACAGCGCCTACACCCGTAGAAGTAGCTCCTGCGCCCGTTGCACCTGCTAATACAGCGATGTCTTTTGAAGCACCCTCAGGACCGCTTCCTGCACCTGTAGCTCCGGCTGTAGCTGAAGCTCCTGCTCCCCAGAAGAAGAACAAGGTTGGCATCATTATCACATTGATCGCTGCCGGTATTGTTGCACTTGGCCTTTTCATTTTCGGCATTATCGTATTCCTTAACGGCGGAATCGGCGGCACTATTCTTGAGAGAATTGAGAAGAGGGATGAGGTCGACTCCGGCACGAAGTATACGATCTACGATGAAGACTTCAACGATTATATTGTTGATGCAAAGTGGTGGGATTACGGTGATGACATGGTTGATAACAAGCCCGGCGTTTATAATTCAGGCGCTGAGACATTGGCATTCTCAATCGAAGTTAATAAGGATGCTGATGAAGAAATCTACTATGCTTACTACTACAGCAAGGATAAGGAATTTGATAAGGCAGATCTTAAGGAACCTGTGTTCTCAGACAACATTCTTCCTATTGAGTATTACGATGGCAGAGCTTTCTATAACATCGACAATTCCAAGAAGATTAAGAAGGGCTACTACGCTGTAATCGTATCTTCCGATGATTCTCTCAAGAGACCTTACATCGTTGCTTATTGCGAAGTTAAGTAAGACTTCCACAAAGAATGAATTGCAAAAGGGATATCTCGATTCGGGATGTCCCTTTTTTACTGAAGAACATAATTAAATAAGTTATTGCTAGTGTGCTATAATCTATCGGCAAGCGTAATGGAAAGTTTGATTTAAGGAGCAAAAAGATGAAAAAAACTGGAATAAGGAATGCTTTAGTTGCAACTGTTCTGATTTTCTGCATGGTTTTGGCAGGAACAGGCTGTTCAAGGCAGATATCTTCTTCTGATTCAAACAGTTCTGCTCAACAGACTTTCGATCCGCTGTCATATGCCGGCATAGATGCGAAGATGCGTGAATACACTTTCGGTATTAACGAATACATGAGAGAGCATTTCGAAGAGGCTACTCAGAAAATTACGAATGGCACCACTTTGTGTGGTCGCCAGGCCGAATGTACTTATACCATTTCTCCTGATTCAAAGTACGAAGCTCTTCAGATGGAGAAGACGATTGACGGTGGATATCAGGTCGATGAGTACTTCAATATGGGCGATTCCGTATTCATTACACGCACGACAGTTTACGATGACGGCAATTTTGATCCTGTCGAAAAGTTCTATGTCTACGATGCAGTGCTATATAAGGTCGATATTACAAATCAGACTGTTACGAAGATTGGAGTTCTTTCAGATCCTTCAATCGAAGATATAAAGAAAGATTTGGATATTTATTTATCCTTTGATGAGATAAGGTCACTCTATGCCTAAGACGGAAGAAACAAAATTTACCGGATACACATTAGGGGAGGGCGTCAAAGACGGTCTCCCTATTGGTTTGGGATATCTTTCTGTATCCTTCACATTCGGCATTCTCTCTGTATCTAAAGGTCTGTCATGGATTCAGGCAGGTCTTATCTCGCTTCTGAATATCACTTCAGCAGGACAGGTTGCCGGCCTTGGAATTATGGCCACAGGCGGTGGCATACTTGCTATGATCATATCCCAGCTTGTAATCAACATCAGATATTCACTGATGGGTATATCACTTTCCCAGAATGCAGATAAGACTATGACGCCTCTTATGAGAATCCTGCTTTCGTTCGGAATTACCGATGAGATCTTTGGTGTTGCTGTCAGTAAAAAGCATGAATTCGGTGCGAAATACTTTTTCGGCCTCATGACTCTTCCTATTATCGGTTGGGTAGCTGGTACCGTAATTGGTGCGATTCTGGGACAGGTTTTCCCGCCTTTCCTTACGGCTGCACTCGCTATCGGAATCTATGGAATGTTCGTCTCAATCGTCACTCCTAAGGCAAAGCAGAATACTGTTATCCTCATAAGCTCGCTTGTTGCCTGCCTTTTATCTTCTGCGCTGTTTTTCATTCCTGTGCTTTCAGAACACATCACATCCGGCTTCGCAATCATCATTGCGGCTGTAGCAGCAGCGCTTATCGGAGTTATTTTTAAGAAGGTATTCACCGGAAAGCCCGGCAAGATTACAGCTATCGTACTAGGTGCTGCCTTAGTTGCCGTTATGGGATTTGTAGCGCCTTTCTACAAGGCCGCTGAGACTGTAGTTGAAGAGGGCGATAATGCAGCTGGAATGCTCGATAACAAGATCTTCGTGCCACTCCTGATAACGATGGCATTAACGACGTATCTTGTGCGTATGATTCCTTTTACTTTGTTCCGCAAAAAGCTCGAAAAACCTGCGCTTAAGGATTTCTTCGAATACATACCTTATACGGTTCTTTCAGCGATGACATTCCCGGCGATCTTCTATACCACAGGATCTTACTTTTCTGCATTGCTTGGTTTTATCGTTGCTTTGCTGCTTGGTTTCTTTGAGAAATCCCTTATCGTTGTTGCCGTTGGTGCCTGCATTGCATCTCTGGCAGTCGACGTAATTCTGATGTATATCTAACAAAAAAGGTTGTGAAATAACCTAACTAACAAATGGGTTTCACAACTCTTTTTTGTTGTATCTACTTTTGTTTAACCACTTTGCCGATACGGAATATTCACGAAAAACGCTGATTTCGTGAATAAATCGTACACTTTGGGCTGATTTTCACGCTGCGTTCACGGAAATCGCAATTTTCGTGAATCCTACGTGAATGTGGAAAAGTAAGTGCAAAGAGAATTGCGATTGACAATTCCTTATCCAAATCGCTCGAAAACAAAGATTCTGGATAATTGCACCACCTCACTCGCACCACCAGAAAACTCTGCACACAAAAAAGGCTGTGAAAAACATTAAGTCTTTCACAGCCTCTTTTTAATGGAGCCCCCAACCAGATTTGAACTGGTGACCTCATCCTTACCATGGATGCGCTCTACCTACTGAGCTATAGGGGCAAGTAAGAGCCTATGAAGTATAACATAGTAAAATTGCGTTTACAATAAAACATCGACTTAAGGCGCTTTTATTGTTGACAACCTTAGATAAAGATTATAAAATCATTGAGCATTTTAATACACATGGAGAAGTCGCCTAGCCTGGTCGAGGGCGCACGACTGGAAATCGTGTAAACCCCACAAGGGTTTCGAGAGTTCGAATCTCTCCTTCTCCGCCAAAGATCAGCGATCGGATTTTTCGGTCGCTGTTTTTTATTCTTAGTTTATGTTTGAAATCGGCACTTATTACCTTTCAATCACTATAATGTTATGTATAGATGGGAAGATGAACATGCTCCTAGAATGGTGTTTCAAGATTATCCTGTTTAAAGAATTCATTGAGGTGGTTTCATGAACAATAAACGTATTATAGCTTATGCTATATCTGCTCTAATAATGATTATCCTATTTGTTGTAATAGGCCTCTTTGAAGCTCATAAATATGGGTGTAGCAATGTTTTCGAAGTGTATGAAAAAGAAATAGTCCTTACTAAAGATGTTGATTTTTCAGACGAAGTTACAATGTCTCATTATGGTAATCCTGTAAGGTTGTCTGTTGGTACGACAGGTATGATTTATGATGTCGTAAACTATTTCTCAGATGACTACGGAAAAGATTATATGCGTGTCACTTTTATACTTGATGATACGAGTGAATTTGTTACTGCTGTTTCAGTAGATCCGGAAGCAGAAAGAAAAACAGAACCGCTTACCCAAGCAACCGTTATTGATATTAGCAATATTGAAACGCCGAATGAAGTGGTTGAAGAATACAAATTGACAAGAGACAAATTTGAAGTCAGGAAAACCCGTCTCAAATATGAGGGAGCTACAATAGGTCTCGCTATATCGATAATAATTGTGATCATAATCTCTGTAATAATTTGTGCTTTTCGCAAGAAGAACAAGTCTGTAACTTCTATTGTGGTTGTTGTTTCCATTGTAGAAGTTGTATTGTTAATCTATAGCATTTATGACTTTGTAATGATTAATATCTTATCTAAGTTATAGGTGTATTTTGAAGTTAATCGTTTCATCTGAAAATATCGACTAGCAAAAAATGTTAGCTTAATGGCAATGAATCTATACATTCCAGGTGAATTTGCGGAGGAATAATGAAAAATTTGAGAATCACATTTTGTATAGTGTCATCATTGCTGCTTTTGCTTAGTGTTATTTCTGGATATATAGTTTTGCAAATAGATGAAAGAAATATAGTTGAAGACTATTTTTGTGACTTTGTTATTGCTGAGGAACTAATAATTGATGATCAAGAACTTGCTGAGATTTATGGTGCTGGTAAGCCAATTGTAATTCCTGCTGGAACGCACGGACGAATAGAAGATTCTATTACAACCATTGGCGGAGACACTAAGGGGTATGAGTACATAAATGCATATATAAATGATGTAAATGGTATTTCTCTTAATATTGCGATTTCGATAGTTTCTAATGTGGATAATGATGTATTGATAGCTGAAACAGATTTGTATCCAATGGCACGATCAAGTAATTCTATCAGAGTATGAGCAATCTCGTGAGAAATACTACTCGAGAATTAAGGTAGCAAAATTGAAAGGTATAGCTACCGCAATTGGTTTGTCAGTTGTGCTTTGCGGTGGATTTGTTTTGTTTTTTCGCAAAGCACAAACGACACACAAAGGAAAAATGGCAACTCTAAGGTTTATATTGATATCTGGCAGGGGATACCCAAACACTTGATTCGTAGATTAGTATGAGCAAAAGAGATACCGAGATTTGCAGGAATGCTTTTCTCGGTATTTTTTATAATCACACATTCGATTTATCAATATAAATGGAAAGGAGGCAGGGCTGGAGAAACCTGCCTCCTTACTTGTCATAGTGTCACTATACGGTTATCTACACTATGAAGTTGGAATATGCTTAGCGATAATCTATCAATATTAATAGAAATAGCACTGATGCCTCGTTGTATTTTGCCGTTATTTCAATACTGAAACAGCGTCGTGTATGGTTTTTTCAAAGGCTTCTTTGCCGTATTTATCCACCTCAGCTTTGTCCTTTTCACCGTGAGTAAGACACCCTGCGCCACCAATACATCCACCGATGCAGGCCATTCCTTCGATGAAATTTGCATCCAGTATATTTCTGCTCTTTTTCATAAGCGCCATACGACACTCATCAATACCGTTACAAGCGATTGGCTTAAGGTCAAAATCGATATTTTGCTCTTTAAGGCCCTGAGCGACTGCATCAGATAGGCCACCGGAACGTGCAAAGATTCTTCCGAAATAGGATGCGTTATCAAGCACTTCTTCATCCAAAGTGGTAATATCAACATCCTTACTGTCAAACAATGCCTGCAATTCCTCAAAGGTGATTACAGCATCGATATACGGCTTTACACTTTCAAGATGCGCTTCAGCTTTTTTTGCGGTGCAAGGGCCGATAAAAACGACCTTGGATTTCTCATCGTGTGTCTTAATATATTTGGCGAGAGCCGCCATAGGTGAAAGATTATGTGAAACGAGAGGAAGCAGGTCCGGGAATGATGATCTGATGTACTGGACAAAAGCAGGACAGCAGGAACTTGTCAAAAATCCTTTTTCGGAAAGCTCTTTCGACTCTGATTCTGCTACCATATCTGCACCAAGAGCAACTTCAATGACTGTATAGAAACCGAGTTCTTTCAGCCCTGCAATAACCTGACCGAGTTTTGCATATGCGAACTGGCTCGAAATAGAAGGGGCGACAATGGCATAAGTTTTATACTCGGAATTGTTATTACTCTTTTTGATAAGGTCTATAACATTAAGCAAATATGACTTGTCCGAAATTGCACCGAATGGACACTGGTAAACACAAGCTCCGCACTGGATGCATTTGTTATTATCAATCGTAGCAGCTTTATCTTCGTTAATTGAAATCGCTTTTACCTTGCATGCGATCTGGCAGGGGCGCTTACGGTTGACGATAGCAGAATAGGGACATACCTTTGCGCATTGTCCACACTCAACGCACTTGGATTTATCAATATGCGCAACGTGATTATGGTCAAAGGAAATAGCACCACGTTTACATACATCCTCACAACGGTGAGCGAGACATCCACGACAAGAATCGGAAACTTCATAACCGGCAGCAGGGCATTCATCGCATGCAATATCAATAACCTCGATCACATTTGGATTTTCTTTGTTACCGCCCATTGCAAGTTTGACTCGTTCGCCGAGAATTGCCCTCTCCTTGTATACACAGCAACGCATAGTTGGTGTTTTCCCTGGTACGATTATCTTTGGAATGTCCATAACATTCTGAAGGAGAGTATCGTTCCACGCCTGTCGTGCAACCTCACGAAGAACCTTATATTTCAGATGTTGGACCTTTGTATCAAATTTCCTGAGATCCATAGTAACTTCTCCTTAGAAATAACTTACTTTTATTCGTTTTCCCATTTTCTTGAGACACTCGGACAACTCCTCTACGAGGTTCATCTTAATGTTAAATGTAATCGGCAGATCAGGGTTCTGATGTGCAGGATTTACCGCTCTTCCGACATAGAAATTGATATCGGTTGCTTCTTCAAAAAGAAGACGACAAATGAGGGAAGCACCGTCACGTTGAAAACTCCATTTTTCATAGAGCTCGCTCTTATCGAGAGCATCCTTGGCGTATTCAATTACTTTGTTGATAGTGATAACGCCCTCGGTTACCAGGTCAACACCTTCCATTTCGGCAATTGGCGGAACATCGCTTCTTTCAAAGTTCAGACTTGCTTTTATTGGTTTGCCAAGGTATTTAGAAGCAATAGATGATGTTGTACCACCGCAGATAATATGCTTTCCTTCTTTTGAGAAAAACAGTGACATCATACGATCGCAGTCGTCACGGTTACGGGGAGGTCCAAACAGAATGTTCATTGGTTCACGCTTGCGTACCTTAACAACACAAGCGGTTGCATCATCGCCCGGATGATGACCATATTCCTTATCGCATTGATCCACGAGCATTGTTGCGAGTGTCTTTGCGTTATATCCTCCGGCCATCATTGACTTCATAAAATCTGCTATATCTTCAAGCTTCCATCCGAAATTGAAAGCAAGACCTATTCCGGCATGCGGGCAACCATCACTCATTGCGATGAAACAATCGTCTTCCTGGAGGCTGATCACAGATTTTAATACCTTTTTACCGTCAATATTAAGCTCAGTTGTAGGGTAATCGTACACTTCGAAATTACGCAAAAAGATGACCTTAGGGTTATCGTATTGAATAATCTCGACCGTTTTGTTTTCGATGATGTGGAGAATCGTAAACGTCGAATATGCGACGCCTCTCACCGAGCATATCGGCAGAGTGGCTGCAATTGTTGAAACGCAATCTTCGAGCTTAAGTCCCTCCGCCATCATCGTTGAAATGATCTTTGAAGTAAGAGTAGAAAGAATACTTGCTTTTACACCGCTGCCGAGACCGTCAGCCAAAACGATAACCTGAGAATCTTCTCCCTGGTTAACGATGTCTACGTGGTCGCCGCAAAGCTGTTCACCCTCGTGGTTTATGCTTTTCCAGCCGATATCGGCGCACAGATTATTCATTTCCAATAGACTCCTTTAGCTTTGTAAGAGCAATTTTCGTCTCTGCCGCCGTTTCTCCGAGAAGAGAAGCGATTTCCTGAACAATCCTCATCTGCTTGTCAACGACGTTATCCGCAATTTCTATAGTCTGACGACTGATTGTTTCTTTGCGTTCGCGCTGTGTTTCTTCATCGGTAACATCACGTAATATACCAAGGAGCAAGTGGTATTCTTTATCGTATACAATGGTCTTGTCTACATATTTTCCGTATTCAGCAAGATAATCACGCTTATCACGAATAGCTTTGCCGTCCATAAGTACCTTAAGGAAATCGGACGGATCAAGAACACGGACGACCTGATCACCGAGAATATCACTCGGAGTACGAAGATTAAGTATCTTCAGTACGGCAGTATTTACCTGCTGTACTTCCAATTTCTCATTAAGAACGATCAGACCATTGGGTGTGTTTCTGGCGATAGTATCCGAGAAGTTTTCTGCCTTATCCTTAAGATACGGCAGACACATAGATATTTCCGCCTTGCCTTGCAGAATTGCAATTGCTTTTTCGCGACATGTATTGTAACCACAGGATCCGCAGTTGAGTTCGTCAGTAGGCTTCGCTTTACCCATCTGACGAAGCGTCTCGGTAATTTCAGATTCACTTGGAACTACAGAGTTACGAGCAATGGCTTCGAAGTGTTTTGCAAGTTCATTAGCTTGGGGTTGAGAAACATCAAAATCATCTTCACCGGCATAATTTGAAACTGACAGATAATCTTTAACAGGAGAACGGTGGAATTTTCCCATAACAGGACCACCGATGCAGCTGCCGATGCAGGCGGACATTTCGATGAAACAGTTATGAACATTACCACTCTCAATGTCTTTAAGAGAAGCTATACAATTTTCTGTGCCATCGATAGCCATATAACTGTATTTGGGATTGTCCATTGCCATCGTTTTGAGAATTCCGCCGGTAGTAGGGAAGAATCTTGCACGGCTGTTTTTGTTGGAATCTTTCTTTTGTTCGAGAGTGATGTTTTCTGTTTTAAGCCATGTCGTCAACTCATCGAAGGTGAGAACTGCATCAACGATTCCTTCGTAGTGTTGCGCTTCATCCTTTTTTGCAACGCAGGGACCTATAAAAACTGTTTTAGCGTTCGGTATACGTTTCTTGATATCGACACAATGTGCCTGCATTGGAGAGAGAACATCTGCCAGATACGGTAACAGTGAAGGGAAGTACTTTTGAATCAGCAGGTTTACCGAATGACAGCAGGACGAAATGATAACATCTCTCGTGCCTTCGTTAATCATACGATCATACTCGTTTTTAACGATTGTAGCTCCAATTGCGGTTTCTTCTACATCATAAAAGCCGAGTTTTTTCAGGGCCTCACGCATAGATTCAATGCCAACGTCCTCGTAATTCGCAACGAAAGAGGGTGCGAGGCTGACCACAACCGGACTGCCACTATTAAGCAGAACTTTTGCTTTTTCCGTTTCGTCAACGATTTGCTTTGCGCTCTGGGGACAAACCACAAAACATTGTCCGCACAGAATACATTCATTTCCGGTGATATACGCCTGATTTCCGGAAAAACGAATTGATTTTACAGGACAATGGCGAATACATTTATAACAATTCTTGCAATTGGATCTTTTAAGAGTTAGACATTCCATTGAGTTCAGCCCTTTCCTTCTCTAAAGCAGGTATTACCTTGTCATTAAAGAATCCTTCAAATGTTTCAGGTATAACTCCGGTGTAGATATCATCATTCAGTGTAATCGTGACTCCAACACGATTACACTGGCCGGTGCAAAAGCTACCGGCCAATGTGATATCGTTGTCAAGTTTGCGCTCTTCAATAGTCTTCTGAAAGAGTTGAACAATCTTTTCAGATCCTCTTAAGTGGCAAGACGAACCCACGCAAATTTGAACTATCATCTTCTTACACCTTTTCTAATACTTTATTGGCAAAAAACTCATCTACAGTGTCGGGAGTGACAGAGCAGAATTCATTGTCAACAGTAACGCAAACGCCCTGCTGGCACTTGCCCATACAGAATGTTCCTGCAAGTTCGACCTTGTCACCGAGATTGTTCTTTTTGATAAGATACTGAAGCTGTTCAACAACCTGTCTTGAACCTTTAATGTGGCAGGATGAGCCAATACATACTGTGATTTTCATAATGATTCTCCTCTGTTTATTAATCGTAATCTACAACGTCAACCCAGGAAAGCAGGAATTCACGCTCTTTTTCATTACCCTTAACGGACTGAGATGCGGCAACGATAGGCATCCATTTCTGAACGTACTGATTTGCTGTATTGCTCTTTGCACAGAACAGATCAAGATACTTTTTAGCACCGTCAATGTCTCCGTTCAGCCAGAACAATAGATAAGTTCTTGCTGCATCAGCGGAAGCATTACCCTGAGTGGCATGTGACCAGTCGAGTATATATGGGGTGTTGTCTTCTGCGATGATAATGTTGGATGGGTTAAAATCGCCGTGGCAGACCTTATTGTGCTTGGGCATACCATCGAGACGAGTATGCAAATCATAACGTGTTGTAGCATCGAGCTGTGTGGCACTGATTTTACGATTCATCTTATCTTTCAGCTTGTTGAGGAGAGGGCAAGTCTTTGACTGAACCAGCAACTGAATGTCAACAAACAATTCAAGATATTCGTCCTTCTTCGCAGGGTTTTCTTCCATCAGCTGTGCAAGTGTCTTTCCTTTGATGTACTCGGAAACAATTGCCCATTTGCCGTCAATTGTTGTAACTTCAAGAATCTTAGGAATGTTAAGTCCGGTTTCCTCGATTCTTGCCTGATTCAAGGCTTCATTCAGAACATCCGCTTTTGAATAATCTTCACTAAAAACCTTTACGCATCTGTCACCATCACGATAGATTGTTTTGTTATTTCTTACAGCTATTACTCTGTCAAGTTTCATTGCGATTACCTCCTCAACCTTTCTTCAAGCCATTCTTTGCACGGCGATATGCCTGCTTGAAATTACGCTTATCATCTGTTGTGATAATGTCAGCCGCAACAGGCATTTCTTTCTCCTCAAAATGCTTTCCACCATAGTAAGCGTTGAGGTACATCTGCTTGATCTCGCTCATGAGCGGGTAGCGAGGGTTAGCGCCTGTGCACTGGTCGTCGAATGCCTGCTCAACCATCGCATCGAGACGGTCAAGGAAGTCCTTCTCATCGATGCCATAATCCTTAATGGTCTCCTTAATGCCAACCTTTGCCTTGAGCTCGTTGACTGCCTTAATAAGATTCTCGAGCTTTTCTTCATCGCTCTTTCCACCAAGTCCGAGTGCATCAGCAACCTCTGCATAACGAGCGAGTGTGTGAGGGTGATCGTACTGGCTGAATGTTCCCATCTTTGCAGGAGCTTCAGCAGCATTGAAACGGAGAACCTCTTCGATCATGAGCGCGTTTGCAACGCCGTGAGGCAAATGGTGGAATGCGCCGAGCTTGTGTGCCATAGAGTGGCAGACACCGAGGAATGCATTTGCAAATGCCATACCAGCCATTGTTGCTGCATTAGCCATCTTCTCTCTTGCTTCAACATCTGTCTGACCATTGTCATAAGCTCTGGGCAAATACTTAAAAATTGTCTGAAGTGCCTGCTTAGCAAGACCGTCTGTATAGTCAGTAGCCATTACGGAAGCATAAGCTTCGAGAGCGTGTGTTACGGCATCGATACCGGATGCTGCTGTAAGGCCCTTAGGAGCTGACATGTGGAAATCAGTATCGATGATTGCCATGTTAGGAAGGAGCTGATAGTCAGCGAGAGGATACTTAACGCCGCTTGTCTCGTCTGTGATAACTGCGAAAGGTGTAACTTCAGAACCTGTACCTGCTGAAGTAGGAATTGCGATGAAGTAAGCCTTTTCGCCCATCTTAGGGAATGTGTAAACACGCTTACGGATATCGATGAAGCGCATTGCCATATCCATGAAGTCTGCTTCAGGATGCTCATACATAACCCACATGATCTTGCCTGCGTCCATAGCAGAACCACCGCCCAATGCGATGATCGTATCAGGCTTGAAAGCTCTCATCTGCTCAGCACCGGCCTTAGCGCAAGCGAGTGTCGGATCAGGTGCAACATCGAAGAAGCAAGTGTGAGCAATGCCCATTTCATCAAGCTTGTCTTCAATCGGCTTTGTGTATCCGTTATTGTAGAGGAAGGAGTCAGTTACGATGAACGCACGCTTCTTGCCCATAACATTCTTAAGCTCATCAAGGGCAACCGGCAAGCAGCCCTTCTTGATATATACTTTCTCAGGTGCTCTGAACCAAAGCATATTTTCTCTCCTCTCAGCTACTGTTTTTATGTTAATCAAGTGCTTGACACCAACGTTCTCAGAAACGGAGTTTCCGCCCCATGAACCGCAACCAAGTGTCAAAGACGGTGCAAGCTTGAAGTTATAAAGGTCGCCGATACCACCGTGTGAAGAAGGTGTATTAACCAGGATACGGCATGTCTTCATGCGTGCTGCGAAAGCGTCGATCTTAGCCTGCTCTGTGACTGCGTCAAGGTAGATTGAAGATGTGTGGCCGTAACCGCCGTCTGCGATAAGATGTTCTGCTTTAGCGAAAGCGTCCTCAATATCCTTTGCTTTATACATAGCAAGTACAGGTGAAAGCTTCTCGTGTGCAAACTCTTCGGAGATATCAACACTTTCAACCTCACCGATAAGGATCTTTGTTCCTTCAGGTACCTTAACGCCTGCAAGCTCAGCGATCTTTGCAGCTGACTGACCAACAATCTTCGCGTTGAGTGCGCCGTTTATGATGATTGTTTTACGAACTTTTTCAGTTTCCTCGGGATTCAGGAAATAGCATCCGCGTGCTGCAAACTCTCCCTTAACGGCATCATATACATCAGCAAGAACGATAACAGACTGCTCGGAAGCGCAGATCATACCGTTATCGAATGTCTTGGAATGGATGATTGAGTTAACTGCAAGAAGAATATCAGCAGTGCTGTCAATGATAGCAGGTGTGTTGCCGGCTCCTACGCCAAGAGCAGGCTTTCCGCTGGAATAAGCTGCCTTAACCATGCCCGGACCACCTGTAGCAAGGATGATATCAGCTTCTTTCATTACCATATTGGTCATTTCAAGGCTGGGTACATCGATCCAATCGATAATGCCTTCAGGTGCTCCTGCAGCAACTGCTGCTTCAAGAACCAACTTTGCAGCTTCGATAGTGGACTGCTTTGCTCTCGGGTGAGGGCTGATAATGATTGCATTACGTGTTTTCAATGCAATCAAGCACTTGAAAATTGCAGTAGAGGTCGGGTTTGTTGTTGGAATAACCGCTGCAATTACACCGATAGGCTCAGCAACCTTTTTGATTCCGAAAGCCTTGTCTTCTTCAATAACACCGCAAGTTTTAGTGTTCTTATAAGCGTTATAAATATACTCTGCAGCATAGTTATTCTTGATAACCTTATCTTCAACTATGCCCATGCCTGTTTCTTCAACTGCCATTTTTGCAAGAGGTATTCTTGCCTTGTTAGCAGCTGTTGCTGCAGCGAGAAAAATCTTGTCTACCTGTTCCTGTGTGTAGGTGGCAAATTTCTTCTGCGCCTCTCTTGTGCGGGCAATAGCTTCTTCGAGTTTCTCGACGCTGTCGACCACTGCATAATTCTTGTTGTCCATTTTATGACCTCCTATATTTTAGTTTCATAATTGACTGTTTAGATGTGCCAGGGAAAGTGCTAAATTTTCATTCTGTAACACAACACCTGAAGGTACGTTTAGTCTGCACGGAGCAAAGTTCCATATGGCAGTGATTCCGGCCTTCACCATTTGATTACATACTTCTTGTGCAGAACCCTCACCTACGGTGATGATGCCTAACCGAATTTGTTTGTCTTTGCAAAATTGATCGAATCTTGCCATGGGAAGTATTTCCGTTTTCCCGCCGAAGTTGATAGTTTCTTCGTTCTGGTCAAATGCTGCGATGATCTTTACGCCGTACTTTTCAAATTCGCTGAAATGGAGTAATGCCCGGCCCAATTTTCCTGCACCTATAAGAACTGCTGGTGTCAGTTTGTCGCAACCAAGACACTGTTCGATCTTCTCTATCAGTTCAACGGTTTCATATCCGAGCTTCGGTTTTCCTGCACCGCTTACGGAGGCGAGATCTTTTCTAACTTGAACTTCACCGAGATTCAACTTTTTGGCAATTGTTGTCGCCGATATGTAGGGCACTGTTTCCGGAGAGATTTCTCTTAGCATTCTCAAATATTCCGGAAGTCTGCCAAAAGTTGCTTTTGATACTGATGTTTTTTCCATCACTCGACCTCCGTTACTTAAGTTCAAGAATGTTATATAAAATCCCCCATTGCTTTAAAATTCTTAAATTGGATAATCGGTATTATCATTATCGATAACATTCTTATCGACAAAAAAACCGACCTCCATAAGGAGATCGGTTTGTGTGCTGGTATTACAGATATTTTCTTTTTGTTTCGCAGAGTTCGGTGATAAACTGCCGGTCAAGCCGTGATAATTTATAACCATCTTTACAGATCAATACATCTTTATAAACTTTCTTATTGTCTTCGCATTTTCTTTGAACCAGATTCAATCGTTCAAGAAGCTTTTGAGGTGTTGGAGATACCCACATAAAAGTCTCCGGATTAGTTGTCAGCAAATCGAACTGACTTGCACGTTCAAAAATAAAAATTCTGCGATTGATATTATCGGGTAATTCCTCTTTGATAACTTTTGAAAGTGGCATCGACGGAACGTAGGGATCTGCGTGAGCGATTTCAATGTAGTCCTTCAGATCATTGAAGGAAATGCTTTGTTTTTTCGCTAATTCGCTCTCAGCATTCATTATAAGTGAATACGTGAATTCAGTGACTAATTCATACTGAAAACCCTTTTCCTCAAGCATCGTCTTGAAATACTTATCATAATTTTCGGCATATCGAATAATGCCGAGTTTATAATCGTGATTCAATATGTTATCAATGGTGCGCTGGGAATTGGTTTCTTTATAGAAGACTTCTGCGGTTTCCTTGGAAAGTGATTTTGAAAAATTGGCAAATGCTTCGGAAATGTAGCAGGCACGGGGGACAGAAATTGAAAACTCTTGTTTTTTCGGTGCACCGGCTTTATAAAACTTCTCGACATCGTCGATCTGTTTAAGAATCTCTTTTGCGAAATTAATGAATTCCTCGCCTTCGGGTGTCAGCTTCATTCCGTTTTGTGTACGATCAAAAATGGTTATTCCAAGATCGCTTTCTAGTTCTTTTATTGAACGGCTGATGTTCGGTGTCGCGATAAGAAGAACCTCAGATGCTTTACTTAACGATCCAGCCTTGGCAACCTCGAGTGCATGTTTCATATGAAGTAAATTCAAGTAATCTCACCACCTTTTATATAGCAATTTGGAATTATTACAGTCTCCTATACTATAACATATATGGCGTGACAAACATTTCTGCGTGATGTTACAAAGACTTCAAAAAACTTCCCAGTTTATGCTGTGAGATCCTATTTTTATCAGTTGAGCATACTATTTTCAAACAAGTCACTCGTCTTTTGGGTTTTCGAATTTTATTAATACCCCATCTGTCTTAATTCATCGATTATTCCCATGTAGAAGACGAGGATGTCATTTACCTGATTCGCTGAATTAGGTGAATAGGGTGTGATCCTGTGACGTCTTATATCGATTACGTCGCCGTGTGATACGCCTCTTCTGGCAGGGGATGTCAGAACGCCTCTGAAGTTGGCCCATGTTGCGGATTCAACTGATACCATGCCGTCGTTCTCGCCATCGTATTTGCGGACGAATGGATAGGTGATGCAGAAAAGGGAATCAGAGAATGCACTTTCGCATTTGAATGCATAACTCTGGCAGTATATGCCTTCAGGAATAGGATTCTCTTCGTTGAATTTCTCTGCTGTCTTGGTGGTGAAAGTGTCAAAACAGGAGAGTGCGTCAGGATTCTCATCACCAAGAACTTTTCCGTATATATTAGTCGCATAACCGACAGAATCGATTACCCACTGAGGGCATTCCATAAGTCTGTCAACGAAGTGAAGACCATGATGTGGCGTATCGATTGTGGTAATGGAAGCAATCTTGTCAGCATAACCGTGATTTGCGAGATATCTGGATTCCAGACCGCCCTTGGAATGTGCAAGGATATTGACCTTTTCGGCACCGGTTTCTTCAAGGATCTCATCAAGGCTCTTGGCTATAAGACCTGCGTTCCATTCTACAGAACCGATAGCGTCCTGCTTGCCGAAGTATATCTTTGCACCGTGGGATTCCAGCGTTTCCGGTATTCTTCCCCAATAGCATAAGTGCTTCCAATCTCGAAAAGCAATTCCGTGCACCATAAGCAACGGATATTTTAGGTTACAATCGTCATTCATAGATTTAAATGTTCGAATTCTCCTTTTGTAAGATTTTTGTACCTCATGCTTTTGTTGCGCAATTATAGCCACTAAATGTTTGGAAAAATTAGCTCAAATCTGTGGCAATTTAATTTTGGGAGAATTCCTTATATAATGTTTTTGATTAATAAGTGAGGTCATCAGATGAACGCTGTGAACGATAGAAAATCCGTCTTATCTATGAATGACAGCCAGAAGAAATTGATCCTTCTGGTGTTTTTTGCGTTATTTTTGGTGGCAAATGCTTTCCTCGTAATAGTACACGAACCGTGGCGTGATGAGATCCATGCATGGCTTCTTGCAAAGAATCTCTCTATTCCTGAGCTGATCGAAAACAGCAGAGTTGAAGGTCATCCGCGCTTGTGGCATTTCATCCTTATGCCTTTTGCAAAGCTTGGTGCACCAATCTGGACGATTCATGTAATCAGTTATCTTTGTGTAGCTTTCAGCGCCTACTTATTCCTTTTTAAGACGAAAGTATCTGCAGCATTTAAAGTAGTCGTGCTGTTTACTATCCCGTTCCTTTATACATTCTCATCGATATCGCGTAATTACTGCCTGATATTGCTTTTGGGAATGCTTATCTGCGTTCTGTACGATAAAAGATATGAACGACCGATCCTTTATAGCGTGCTTATATCACTGATGGTTTTTACGCATGTTTTGGCATGGGGACTGGTTGCAGGTTTTACGATTACTTTTCATATTACGGAGATCGTTTTGAAGATAGCAGGCAGAAGCAAGATCGAAAAGAAGGCTTTTTCGAAGATCCTGATCGGCTTTGCCATGATCGTAATATCAACTCTTGTGGCAGTATTTTCGATTGCCGGTTATGACAATCCTGAAGTTACAGCTGAGAAGACCACTCATTCGAATATGGTCGTTCTGTTCCTGGCTTGCCTGATCGTTGCGACAATCGTACTGACTGTCATTTCAAAGTTTAAGATCTGGAAAGAAGCGGTTATTTTCATCCTTTCGATGGCCTTCAAAATTTACGTATATGCTTTTGTATATTCCGGAGTTCTTTTCCAAAGAATCATCCTGATCTATGTATATATGCTTTTCTTTATCCTGCTTCTGAAAGCAAGTGGCGTAGGACTTTCGAAAGTGACCAAGGCAATTATCGTGATCGCATTCTTTGCTTCCTTCTTCTTTAATTCTTCGCTTGTTGAGACATACACTCTTATCACTCATGACATTATCTGGAACTATTCATCCGGCAAGGAAATGGCAGAGTACATAAATGAGAATCTTCCGGATGAGAGCGTGATCCTTGTTGACGGAAGCACATATGCTCAGGCGCTGCTTATCTACACGGATAAGGAAATCTACGATATAAGCCGCGAATGTGATTTTTCGGAGGCTATCTTAGAAGCAACTGACTATAAAGTGATTGCACAGAGTCTCACTGATGAAGAGAACTACGATAAGTATCAGGGCAAATATCTTGTCGCTTACTATCTGTTCCGTGATCTTCCGTATGAGGAGGTCTACAGGACATCAGGTTCAATTATGGCTGAGGATTATATTCTTTACCGAATTCCCTGATCAGAGTCCGGCTCTCTTATAAAGGTAGTAAGTATCGGTTCCGATATTGTAATTGAAGTCTTTTCCTGTGTAATTCATAGTATTAACTAACTCGTAGCCGTTCCAATCGTAGGCATGATTTCTTGTGACGATGAAATCAACGCGCTGATTTCTTACAGCGTCTTCCTTGGCTATTCTTGCCTCATCGAGAATTGAATCGATGTTGAGACTGCAGAAATACTTTTCCGAAGGAATGATTCCTGCTGCGGTATAGAAGCCTTGATCCATAAAATCGTATTCAAGTAGAGTAGCGTCAGGATAGTCTTTAATGAATTCGGCAAAGACGAACTGAGGATAATCGGTTTTCTTTTTGGAAATGTTGCTTGTCGCAATCGAAAAGACGAAAGCTACAACTGCCAGGACTGCGCTGACCGGAATAATTACGGCCTTATTTATTCTGAATCTGGAACAGAAAAGCTCAATGCCTGCCAATGCAGGGAAAGTGAATGACGCGACTGCGAAAATATAGTAAAAGCCGATGAAACTTCCCTGAAAGATAAAAACAATGGTGAAGAAAAAGAGTGTCATGTAAGCTGCAAGTTCGGTAAATCTCTTTTTCGCGATGAAAAAGATTACGGAAAGGAGGAGCATTACGATGAGGTAAGGATTGTTGATGAGCTTTAAGACTGTAATTATCAGGGCGTAGGGGATGGCGCCTGTAAGAGGAATGGCGTCTTCTACATTCTTGTAAAGGAAAATGTTGTTATAGAAATAAGCGGTGAAAAGGTCGCCGAGTGCGTGGTTTGCAGCAAAGTAAATAAGTATAGGAATTGCTGAAAGGACAAAGGCGATAACGAATACAAGGATAAGCTTTGCGAGTTTCTTAAAGATCTTTTTCCTGATTGAATAAATGAGGAAAAAGATGACCGTACCAAGGAAAAATCCGCACAAGGTGTACTTAATCCAGAAAGCACAAGCGGTGCCGACAGCGATAAAAGCAGTCTCAGAAATGCTTGGCAGAGATTCTTCCTTGATGGACTTGAGAACTATATAAAGTGTGATGGCGAAGAAGGGGAGGATCATCTCCTCGGCACTGTCACCATAGTAGTAAGCGTTTGCTGAATAAAGAAGCATGGTTAAAGGAACGGAAAGGATCAGGAGCCTTCCGGTAACCTGGGTATAAAGAGAAGCAATCTTTATGGAATAGTAATGCGCGATGGCGCAGATTATTGCCTGGATAAAATAGACTCCAAGAAATGTTTTGGAAGATATAAGTGCTGCAAGGGCATGGATGAAATACAGAAGCGGTCCTTTTTGCTCGTAGATATCCCTGTAGGGTACAAGGCCATTTGCAATGCCACGACCTAATGTAAGGAAGCAATTGGCATCGTCCCAGGGATTAAAAACACAAAGAGGGGAGCAGGCAGAAAAGATGAGGCCGGTAATAAGTCCGACACCTAAGGATAAAATGATCCTTTTCCAATTAGCTTTGATGTTGCTGATAATTGTCATGGTAAACCTGCCTTCCAGAAAATTGTACCACATTGACCTGAGAGCATTCGTTTCGGGTGCTTCTGCTTGAGGAAAAAGGTGTTCATACATTGTATAATTAATAAACAGGATCAAATCAGGGCGATAAATCTGGCAGAACACATGAGTAATACAAGCACAGCAAAAAAGAGTTTTCTTAAAAAAGAGATAAGGATTACATCAGGTAGTTTCCTTCTTGCATCTCTTATTTATCTTGCGTTGCCTGTCCTGATTTTCTTTATTGGCTATCTGAAGCCTTGGTGGGCAATTCTCTTTTCAGCTATAACAATTGCAGGTTCTTTTCTTGCCTGGCGAAGTACTATTGCAAAGGACAAAGAACTTAAAAATAACGAGCGTTCAGTAAATATAAAAGTCTCATATTTTCTTTTCCTGATACCGGTGGTTCTGCTCTTCGTTTATATCGGAGGAGTAGGCGAATTCTCCTGGTGTGTCGGTGATCACCGCGTACGTTATGCCATCTTAAACGACCTCGTAGAGTATAAGTGGCCTGTTATCTATGATTTCTCAACACAACACAATCCTGTTGTATCTGAGGCTTTGGGCCAGGGAAAAGTAGCATTTGCTTACTATTTTGTATTCTGGATGGTTCCGGCTTTGTTCGGCAAGATCTTCGGCCTCATGGCAGCCAGAATCGTTGTCTGCCTTTGGTCTGCTTTGGGACTTTTATTGCTCGCTTTGGGTGCGATGCTTCTTTACGGAAAGGAATCCAAATTCCTCTTTATAGCGATAATGCTTTTCGCCGGATTCGATGTATTCCCTTACTTCTACCATCAGTTCTCAGGATTCGGTTCGTCATGGGAAGACTGGACTTTGCATTTCAGAGTGGTAGGTAACTTCTACCAGATTATGAACGTTTTCCATCAGTCGATTCCCGGCTGGCTCATTACCGTATTGCTTTTGCAGGCTGCTAATTCAAGTTATGTCGGCCTTTTGGGATCACTGATGTTCTGCTATTCCCCCTGGGCAGCTATAGGAATTCTTCCTCTTTGCATTGTTAAGCTTTTTACTGCCAATAAGGGCCTTGCTCGAAAACAGGTCGTCTCAAATCTTCTCACAGTTGCAAATATTGCAGCGCCCATCGTATTCTTCATATGCTTTGCATCCCTGTATCTCGCAAACTCAAATGCAAGATACGACAACGGCTTTATTTGGAATTTCTACGATAACAAGTTCCAGCTGGTTTTCGATTATGTTCTTTTCGTGGTTTTCGAATTCGGCATCTGGGCTTTGATCATCAGGAAGAAATTCAGGAAAGATCCGATGTTTGTTGCTTCGGTTTTAACGATGCTGATTATTCCGTTTTACAAGATGACTGCACCAAATGATTTCCTTATGAGAGGATCGATGGCGCCTTTGTTCGCGATTGCTCTTATGTCTTCAATGTATGTAACGGACAACTTCAATGAAATGCTCGAAAAGGATAACAGAAAGGTCAGGCCAAGACTTGTGGTACTGTCTTTCTTTGTTGCAGCATTCACAAGCCTGAATTTTATGCTTACATCAGTTCTGCTTACATCGATGATCTATGCCAAGACTGAACCTGCACAGGATATGACTACAGGCATCGTATCTTTCGGAGATATCCGCGATGAACAATATCTTGAAATGGTAGATGTTCAGTTTTTCGTATATGATTACGAAGACAACACATTCTTTAAGTATCTGGCGAAATAAGGAGAAGATATGGAAAAAAGCAAAAGCATCTTCAAAAAATATGCTGACGTGTTAGCTTTCTTTGCTATATCTCGTTTGTGCTTTATCCTCATTATGTTTATCTCCGGAAAGAGTTTTTCCGAGATTCAGTATGTCTTCGACTGTGAGCAGTATTTTAAGATTGCTGAAAATGGTTATTACAAGACTCTCCTGACTGCATTTTTCCCGATGATCCCTCTGATCTTAAGATATCTCGGAGGATATGCTTTACTTGCGATAAATCAGCTTTGTCTCCTGGCGTCGATGGTGATGCTTAAAAACATCTTAAGTGATGAATATAAGTGCCCTGATGCAAGCTTTATCGTCATGATATTCGCATTTACGCCGGTATCTTATTTCTCTCTCGTTGGATATACAGAAAGCATTTTCTTCGTTCTGACTTTAGGTGCTTTCTACCTGTTCGTAAAGAATAAATATCCGTGGCTCATGGGTATCCTGATCGGTCTTTCCGTATTTACACGAAATACCGGATCGATTCTCTTTTTCGCGATTTTCGCAGGTATGGTAATCAGATGGATCAAAAAACAGAATAAGTTCTTGGACATTATTCTTGCATACGTTCCTGCCACTCTCATAAGTGTTTTGTATCCGATTTATCTCCAGGTCAAGTTCGGCAACTGGAAGATCTTTGTAGATTGTCAGTATGAGAACTGGCTCAAGATCCACTCGAATTTCTTCAAGACATACTTCATCAGCTTCAAGATGATATTCACCAACGCATATGAATATGACATCTACACGCTGACGCTTTTCAGGATTAATGAGATTATCTCAATCCTGATCACACTCTTCCTGATCTATCTGTGCGTCAAGGAAATCAAGAATCTTAAGAAACTTGATGCTGTCTCTGTCGTATCTGTACTTGTAACCATTATGTCGATCGTTATCTTCGCTTCAACGATTATGGATCCGGATTATAATGCTCCGACAAGAAGCTTCTTCAGATACTATCTGGGAATGTTCCCATCCTTTACGCTGCTTTACAGTCTTAATCCCAAATTGATTAAAGGACTGGTCATTATCGCAGCTTTCTCCGGACTGGTAATGTCGGCAATCTTCTTCCGAGGAACTTTCTTTTACTGATATCGGAAATAGAAAACGCCTTAAATATTATTGTTTTATGCGGCAGGCATCTTCTACCGCGGTTTTCTCATCAACTCATAGTTTTGTAAGCAACGTGCTTCGCTCAACAAATAATAAAAATTGTTATTGACAAGTTAGCCATGCCTAACTATAATTACGCGTAGTTAGTTTTAACTAACTTAAAAAATATATCAAGCTGTTAGCAAATGTTAACGTGCGTTGTTTGGTGAAAATTATGGTGCCCTTAAATCTAGCAAATACCGGAGAAACTCAAATAATCCGAAAGATTGGTGGAAATCCGGAAGTAAAAAAGCATTTGGAAAACTTAGGCTTTACAGTTGGTGGAGAGATTAGTATTGTGAGCGCCCTTGGCGGTAATCTGATCGTTAAAGTTAAGGAAAGCCGGGTAGCTGTCAGTGATGAATTGGCGCGAAAAATAATGGTCTAAAAATTGAAGGAGGAATATACGGTGAAAACACTCAAAGATGTCAAAATTGGCGAAACTGCAACCGTTGTGAAACTTCACGGCGAGGGTGCCGTAAAGAGACGCATCATGGATATGGGACTAACCAAGCATGCATCTGTTTATGTTAGAAAGGTTGCTCCACTTGGGGATCCAATCGAAGTGACAGTAAGAAATTATGAGCTTTCAATTCGAAAAGCAGATGCTGAAATGATCGAGGTCGAATGACAATATGGGGAATATCCCCTTATTTTTTTCAGTTAGTGGTTAGTCACGACTAACCATTCGAAGCTCTTATGAGCAGAAAGGAAGAAAAACATGAATGTACGAATCGCCCTGGTGGGTAATCCCAACAGTGGTAAAACCACCTTATTTAATGCTTTGACTGGTTCAAATCAATTTGTAGGAAACTGGCCAGGTGTTACCGTAGAAAAAAAGGAGGGTAAGCTAAAGAAGCATGAGGGCGTAACAATTACAGACCTTCCCGGAATTTATTCTCTTTCGCCCTATACGTTGGAAGAAGTTGTTGCAAGAAACTATCTTATCGAGGAACGTCCAGACGCTATCCTAAATATCATCGATGGTACCAATCTTGAGAGAAATCTCTATTTAACCACCCAGATTACAGAACTCGGAATCCCGGTAGTGCTTGCGGTGAACATGATCGATATAGTCAGAAAAAATGGCGACACAATCAATGTCCGAGAACTTTCAAGGCGCTTCGGATGCGAAGTTGTTGAAATTTCCGCGCTGAAGGGTAATGGTGTAATGGAGGCTGCAGAGGCTGCGATAAAAGCCTCAAAAACCGGAAAGACAATTCCTTTACATACATTTTCGGGACCGGTTGAACATGCGATTGCACACATTGAGGAAGCAGTCGTACATGATATGCCGGAAGAGCAGCAGAGATGGTATGCGATCAAGATTTTCGAACGCGATGAAAAAGTGCTCGAAAAGCTTTCCATTCCTACAGAAAAGTTATCGCATATCGAAAGCGATATTAAAGCTGCCGAAAAAGAATTGGATGATGATGCAGAGAGCATCATAACCAACGAGAGATATGTATATATCGCAGAGATAACAAAGAGCTGCTATAAAAAGAAGAATGCGGGCAAACTGTCGAACTCCGATAAAATTGATAAGATAATAACCAATCGCTGGCTTGGTCTCCCGATTTTCGCCGTGATCATGTTCCTTGTGTATTGGATAGCTATGGTTGGAATAGGTGCTGCAGCAACAGATTTTACCAATGACAACATTTTCGGTGATGGTTTCCATCTGGGAAGCGATGGCGGTTACGCAGAAGACGCCGAAAGCTACGCAGAAGCTGTAATGATCGTAGAAGGCTACGATGCCTATATCGAGGCAAATGGTGCTGCTCCGACCGGTGAATTTACCTATGAGATAGAGGATGAGGAGACGCTTGAGCTTAGTGAAGAAACAGCAAGTATCGAAGATTACGAGAATGCTTTAAAAACTATCGATGAAATTGGCGAAGAGCCTGATCCTGCTGATTACGGCATCTGGGTTCCGGGTATACCGGTCCTTGTAGAAAGAGCTCTTGACGCTGTAAATACAGCTGACTGGCTCAAAGGACTAATTCTTGATGGTATCGTTGCAGGTGTCGGAGCCGTTTTAGGCTTTGTGCCTCAGATGTTAGTACTCTTTCTGCTTCTTGCTTTCCTTGAAGCATGTGGTTACATGGCTCGTATTGCATTTGTATTAGATCGTGTATTCCGCAAATTTGGTCTCTCAGGAAAATCCTTTATTCCTATGCTGGTTGGAACCGGATGTGGAGTTCCGGGAATCATGGCAAGCCGAACCATAGAAAATGAGAGAGACCGCCGAATGACCATCATGACCACTACATTCATTCCGTGTGGAGCAAAGGTTCCTTTTATCGCCATGATCGCAGGTGCAATCTTTGGAGGATCTGCTTGGGTCGCAACCTCTGCATATTTTATTGGAATGGCAGCAATCGTCATCTCCGGTATCATGTTGAAGAAAACAAAAATGTTTGCAGGAGACCCGGCACCATTCGTAATGGAACTTCCGGCATATCACTTGCCTACCCTTGGAAATGTTCTCCGCTCCATGTGGGAACGCGGATGGTCCTTTATTAAAAAGGCTGGCACAATCATCCTGCTTTCTACAATCGTTGTATGGTTCACAAGTTTCTTCGGATTTACGGATGAGGGCTTCAGAATGCTGGCGGAAGATGAACTGCAGCTTTCCATTCTCGCGGTAATCGGCAATTCTATCGCATGGATTTTTAAGCCTCTTGGCTGGGGTAACTGGCAGGCAACTGTTGCATCAATCACAGGACTTGTTGCCAAGGAAAACATTGTCGGTACCATGGGTGTCCTTTACGGCAGTGGAGAGCAGACAACATGGCAGGCACTCGCTCAGGCATTCAACAGTGTTACCGGTTATTCCTTCCTTGTATTCAACTTACTGTGTGCCCCTTGCTTTGCTGCTATCGGTGCCATTAAGCGCGAGATGAACAACGCAAAATGGACATGGTTTGCAATTGGATACCAGTGCGGATTTGCTTATTTGATTGCCCTGATGATCAATCAATTCGGCGGTGCGTTTACCGGTAATTTCAACATAATCGGTTTTATCTTCGCTTTAGCAGCACTTGGCGGCATGATTTACATGTTGTTCTTCAAAAAGTACAGCGAAGCAACAAAACTCAGCAAATCATAATTAAAGGTGAAAGGAGTACTATATGACAACTTGGATTTTGGCAAACTGGGGAACAATTCTGATAGCTCTTATATTGATTGGTGTTGTAGCTCTGATCATTGTGAACTTAAGCAAAAAGAAAAAGCAGGGAATATCATCATGTGGATGTAATTGCTCTAACTGTCCGATGGGTTGCTCCTGTCATCAAAAATAATATTAGAAAAGAAACTGCCATCTGCATATCTACCCCTTTGAAAAATGACTAATACAAGGGGATTTAACAAAAAACTCAGTACCAACACTTTCTTACGGTACTGAGTTTTTCATTTTGTTGATTATCTTTTCCGCTAAATCAGGCTTTTTTAGCTGATGCCTTTTTCTTGAACAAAACGTACAAAGCAAGGAATGCGATTACAAGACCAACCGCTGTAATTGCAGTGCTTACACCGAGCATGAAGCGCGGACCACTGAGATCGATAAGACCGCCCAAGAAGAAACCTGAGAAAACACCGCCCAATGTAATAGAGCAGTTGATATATGCCTGGCCCTTTACCTGGTCGTTCTGAGCCATTGTCTGGTTAACGAAGTATGCACCTGCAGGAATGAAGATAGCATAAGCGAACATCTGCATTGCCTGGCTGATATATACGGTGATCATGTTTGGTGCGATGAACATGAGTAATGTCTTAATAAGGAAAGCGACACCAGAGATGAAGAGGAGATTCTTTACGGAAATCTTCTTCATGATCTTATCGATTAAAGCCATAGTCGGAAGCTCCAGGAGTGCAGCACAGCTTACAGCGATACCCATCTGAGCTTCTGTTCCGCCTAAAGGTGTGATGATCTGAATCATGTAGTCGTTGATTGCATTGTGTGCACAGAAGAAACATACTGCTGCAAGAACGAACAACATGAAGCTTGGATAAGTCTTTACGAAAGCAAAGAACGAACTGTTGGAAACTTCAGCCTTCTTGCTTTCCGGAAGTTCGACCTGGGGCTTTTTGAAGAAATACAAAATGATGAGCGCGATAGTAAGGAAGATGATGTCTAAGATCATCAGGATGGTTACGCCATATTTGCCGATAGCTTTACCTGTGAAGAATGAAGTAACAGCGAAGCTTGCTGAACCAAGACCTCTTGCAAGACCGTAGTAGATGTGACATCCTGCAGCCTCATATTCAAAATACATAGCTGTGAGGATCGGCTGGTATACCATCTGGACTGTGTAAATGAGCGCGAAAATGATGAATATTGCAACGACTCCGCTCTTTATCAGGAGAAGAAGTATGGATCCCAAAAGCAGAATCGCTGTTGATACCATTGAAACATTTCGGTTTGTAAGTTTTTTGCCCTCATCGATCTTGCTGGCGACAAGAGGCTGGATGAACACTGAGAGAATATTGGCAATTGCCAATGTGAGACCGATTGCTGTGTTGGAGAATCCCTTTTCGAGAAGGAATACTGAAGAATAAGCGTGAATACCGCTATAAACGGCAAAATATGTAGCGTTAATTATGATGTATCTTAACGTCCAAAATTTCTTAGTGTTGCTCATGGAAATACCGTCCGAATTTGATGGGGTAATTATACTATGATGACGCTCGATTTCGATATCAGAAGTTGTAGATTAATGTTTCGAATGACTGTTGGTAATATATATAACAAAATATAATTTTTATTTGATATTTTTTACATAAAGTATATTGAAGTCCAATTTTTGCAAATGGTATTATTCGGTAGTTTTGATTTAGTTTAAATCCTAGTGTTTTATTTTTTACCTGGAGTTTTTACTTCTGTTACATTTCTAAACGAAAATAGAAGTACAGAAGTAGACGCGATCATTCTGAGTATTTAGCAAGAAGGGAATAGCTCGTGCTTGAGTTTCTTAGACAGTTTCTGTTTGATGGAATAGTCGCATTTGTTTACTGGTATCCTGCGCTTATGGCCATGTTGTGGGTTATTGGCGCGATCATTTTTTACAATAACAACGAAAAGCACGAGGCTCTTCCCCTTAAAGAAGCTCCTATGGTATCGATCCTGATGCCTGCTCATAATGAAGGTGATATCCTTTATGGCGTAGTCAAGGAGATGACCAGTCTTAATTATCCCAACTACGAGTTGATCCTGATAAATGACGGTAGTTCTGATGATACGGGAAACGTTTTGAAGAATATCGTTAACATGTACGATAATGTAAAAGTTATCGACCTTAAGGTAAACTGCGGTAAGGCAAATGCACTTTATCTTGGTGCCATAGCTTCCAAAGGCGAGATCCTTGTAGGTGTTGACGCTGATTCATATCTTGATAAGAACGCATTAAGATACCTTGTATCTCATTTTATAAACGAGCAGAACGGTGAGCGCGTAGGTGCTGTTACCGGCAACCCCAGAGTAAGAAACAGAGGAACATTACTTGGCAAGATTCAGCTTTGTGAATATGCAAGTATTATTTCGCTTATCAAGCGTACTCAGCGAGTCCTCGGCAAAGTTATGACTGTATCCGGTGTATGTGTTGCATACAGAAAGAAGGCTCTTCTTGAGAGTGGTTTCTGGGATCGTGACATGATGACTGAAGATATTGCCGTTACATGGAAACTTGAGAAGAATTTCTGGGACATTCGTTATGAACCCAGAGCCTTGTGCTGGATGCTTGTTCCGGAGACCGTAAAGGGACTCTGGCGTCAGAGAAAGCGTTGGGCCGAAGGCGGACTTGAAGTTGTTTTCCGTCACTTCGATATTTTCAAGAGCTGGAGAAGAAGGAGACTGTTCCCGGTTTATCTGGAGCAGGTTTGCTCATTTTTCTGGTCTGTATGCTGGCTTATATTGACGATTATCCTCGTAATCATGGAAATCCAGGGAAAGATGGTATTTACCGATTATATCTGGAAGAGCCAGTTTCTATCGTTCGTATGCCTGTTGCAGTTTGCTGTAGCTATGTGGCTTGAATCACATTACGACAAGCAGATCCTGAAAAGTTCATGGTCCGTTATCTGGTATCCGTTAGTTTACTGGTATGTTAATGTGTTTATCACGCTTTCAGCACTTCTCAAGTCAATACTCCCAAAGAAAAAACTCGCTACCTGGAAGTCGCCTGACAGAGGTCTTACTGCTATGGCAGAGGCCGAAGAACCTGTCAATCCGGAAGCAGTTAAGCCCAAGTGGGAAGTTCCGAATGTCACTTATGAGGACATTAAAATGTCCCGTTTGATGCAGGCTTTTTCGGCTGATCCTGATAATGAAGATGGAACATCACATCTCGTTGACGGATCCCTCGAAAATCCGATCTTCGACAGCAATTCCAAAGAGCATATTGAAGACAAGGTTACACAAAAGCCTTTGCACAGAATAGTTGGACTTATACTGACAGCGATTGCATGGATTTATATCGTTGTTTACTGGGTGTTTATGATCTTCGGAATTGTCCGTGATCTTATGGGCAAGTCGGTCCCTTCATTCTGGATATACAATCTCAGCACTGTTAAGCAGACGGAAGAATACTTTGTCATCCTGATAATCGCTGTATTAGCAGAGACTGCACTTCTCATTCTCTGGAAGGAATATAACAAGATCCGATTCGGAAGACTTCAGAGAAGAAAATTCAAAGATGCCGTAAAGGACGAAGAAATCGACGAATTCTTTGAGCTTAACGACACTCTTCGCAATGTTATGCACAACGAGAAATACATCATCCTTCACGAGAATCCTATTCCTGATGGTATAGGCCAGGGTCGAAAAGGCAAACGCTATAAAGAGAAGAAAGATAAGACCTGATTTGTGGTTAATGTGCAGTCGGATGTTTATAATATAGTCCAACAATATTTGGAGATATATTATGGGCGATAACGAAAAAAGCATTATTAACGTCGTTTTATTTGAACCTGAGATCCCTCAGAATACCGGAAACATCATGAGAACATGTGTAGCAACCGGTGCGGTTCTTCACATCATCGGACCGGTCGGATTCGATATCAATAACCCTGAATTCAAAAGAGCTTCCACAAATCACATCACATGGGTTGACTATACTCTTTACGATTCGTGGGAAGATTTCACAAATAAGAACGATGGCGAATACTTCTTCATGACCCGTTACGGCAAAGTACCGCCTTCAGATATCAATTTTAAAGAAGCCTCAGAAAAGTCGCCGATATACCTTATTTTCGGAAAAGAGAGTACGGGTATTCCAGGCGAGATCTTAAGAGCGAATATGGACAGATGCTTCAGAATTCCAATGCATCCTGATTGCAGATGCCTTAACGTATCTAATGCGTGCGCGGTTGCGATTTATGAAGTATTAAGACAGTTAGACTATCCCGGCCTTTCATTCAAAGAAGAACAGAAGGGCGAGGATTTTCTTGAACAGAATTATTCTTACGACGCGACTTTAAGAAGAAAGTCCAGATAAATCAGCCGTACTGTTCTCCTACATACATATAGAAAACAAAGTAAGCGATTCCAAGCAGGATTCCAAGGATACCGGTGATGAGACCGGCTATTGCACATCCCTTTGCACTGGAATTCTTTCTTGCAAGACCAATGCTGGAACAGATTATTGCTACAAGGCCAGGGATTCCATTGAAGATCATGGTCCAGCTGAAAAATATGCTGATAATACCGAATATCATTCCTACGATTGCAATAGGGTTGCTGCGTGGACGACTAATAGAAGTAAATTCCGCATTCTGATATGCAGGCTGCTGATATATCGGCTGCTGGTAAATTGGCTGAGCATAAACAGGCTGGCCAGGAGTCTGCTGATAAGGATTCTGGTAAGGCGGCTGATATACATTATGAACAGGTTGTACGGGTATAGCCTGAACCTGTGCCGGTGCAGGAGCGGGAGCGGGAGCCGGAGCTGGTGCCGGCTGAGCAGACTGAGAGCTTACCTTTGCTCCGCAATTAGAGCAGAAAGCTTCACCTTCCTGAATAAGAGAACCACAATTTTCACAAAACATTTCATCTACCCCCAATAATTAACTTAATCCGCTGAGAATTGTATCACAAATAAATACTGCCCGCATTAGATCGCGGGCAGCATGGGAAGTCTAAATAAGTTGTTGCTTAGAACTGAACTATGTAACCGTCAATGTGAAGGTTGCCTGTCACATAACCATTCTGTGTATCAACGAAATCACCATCGATATAGAAGTTGTTATTGCCATTTGAGCTTGTGTCATAAGCATCGTATTCGTCCATGATAGATTCGTAGACTTTCTCTGCTTCGTTTCCTACTACGCTCCAGAACAAGTTCTGGATAGCGATTCCGGCAGCGACTCCCAATATGCAGAGGATAAGACCGGCAATGGCTTTACCCTTGCCTGAAGCATTTCTTTTCGCAATGCCGACAATAGAGAAGATAAGCGCAAGAATTCCGAAGATGCTGTAAACAATCGGAATAGCACTGAAAACGAGTGTGAGAATGCCGAATACGAGACCTGCAGTAGCTGCGCCGTTAGGACGCTTGGTAGGAATTGGAGCTACATGGGGTTGCTGATATACAGGTTGAGCAACCGGAACAGCAGGCTGCTGGTAAACAGGCTGCTGATAGATAGGCTGTATCGGTTGTGCCTGTGGCTGTTGATAGACAGGCTGAACGGGCTGTTGATAAATCGGCTGAACAGGCTGCTGATAAACGGGCTGTACAGGCTGAGCCTGAGGCTGCTGGTATACAGGTTGTGCAGGCTGGACCGAAGGCGCGGGAGCCGGTGCAACTGCCTGAGCTACTACCGGAGCGGGTGCAGGTGCGGGTGCAGCAGGAGCCGGTTCTGGTGCAACAGGTCTTGCTACGACAGGTGCTCCGCAATTGGAGCAAAATGAATTTCCATCAGGAATTAATGATCCACATGATTCGCAAAACATAAATCTATACCTTCTTATTACAATACTTTCTGCAAGAATGCCTTAAGTCTATCGTTCTGAGGATTTGTAAAGATCTCTTCAGGGGTATTCTCTTCAATGATTCTGCCGCAGTCCATGAATATGACTCTTGTAGCAACTTCTCTTGCGAAGCCCATCTCGTGGGTAACGCAAACCATTGTCATTCCGGCATTGGCAAGATCCTTCATTACTTCAAGAACTTCGCCTACCATTTCAGGGTCCAAAGCACTCGTCGGCTCGTCGAAAAGCATTACATCCGGAGTCATTGCAAGCGCTCTGACAATAGCGATTCTCTGCTTCTGACCACCGGAAAGCTGTGAAGGATATGCATTGGCACGATCTTTTAAGCCTACCTTTTCGAGAAGCTCAAGAGCCTTCTTCTCAGCGTCTTTTTTGGAAAGACCGTGAAGCTTGGTGGGAGCTATTGTCATGTTCCTTAATACAGTAAGGTGAGGGAAGAGGTTAAAATGCTGGAAAACCATTCCCATCTTCTGTCTGAGCTTATTGATGTTAGTAGAAGGATCTGTGATGTCGCGACCTTCGAAAGTGATCGTTCCGCCGGTAGGACGCTCCAAAAGATTCAGTGAACGAAGGAATGTGGATTTGCCTGAACCTGAAGGTCCGATGACTACTACAACTTCGCCCTTCTTAATGTCGGTGGTAACGCCGTCAAGAGCTTTTACCTCACCGCCGTTATAGTGTTTCTTAAGATCCTTTACGGATATGATTACATTATTATCAGCGCTCACTGTTCTTGAGCCTCCTTTCGAGCAACGATATCAGCCAGCTGAAGAACATGACGATCACGAGGTAGATAATTGCTACAGCGATGAGCGGCATGAATGCTGAGTAGGTACGTGAACGGATGATGTCACCGCCTTTGGTGAGCTCCTGAAGTCCTACGTAACCTGATACTGATGTTTCCTTGATGAGAACGATAAACTCGTTTGCAAGTGAAGGAAGAACTGTCTTAAATGCCTGAGGAACAATGATGAAAGCCATTGTTCTTACATAACCGAAACCCAATGAACGTCCAGCTTCGAACTGTCCCTTGTCGACGCTCAAGATACCGCCTCTGATAATCTCAGCTACGTAAGCGCCGGAGTTAATACCGAAAGCTAATACGGCGACAAGTACCTTGTTATTGGATGAAGCGAAAATAACGAAGTAGATGATCATGAGCTGAACTACTACCGGGGTGCCTCTGATGACTGTGAGATATGCACCACAGAGCTGATTAAGGATCCAGAGAATAGCTTTGCCCAAACCGCCTCTGAGTTCTTCTTTCAAAGTTGCGTAAGAAGATCTGACGAGGGCGACTATGACACCAAGAGCGATTCCCAAAAGTGCAGCAAAGAATGTTACTTCAAATGTAGTGCCAAGACCTTTGAGAATGTAGTTGTATCTTGCTTCAGCAATGAAGTTATTCTCGAAATCAATGTAGAAGGATGTGCTGTAGAAAGCATCACGAAGCGATGTGAGCCACGCAGGTGCATTTCCGAAAGGCATAAAGAATAAAACGTAAGCAGTAGCGATCAGATTGATCAAAAGACCTATGATCGAAAGTGTTCTTCCGATTTCGGCTTTCATGCTTGTCTTTATCATAGTGTCAGAATAGAACTGATAAAGTCCTACAACTGCAAGACCGAAGCCTACGACAGGGATAGGAGATAAGACAAGTGAAAGTATGCCGATAATCAAAATCGTTTTGGATTTTTTACTTATCATTGGACATCCCTCTAACTTCATTTTTCGTTAAATAGAAAACATTTTTAATTATAAATAAATAAAGAGCGGAAATACAGACCATATTTCCGCTCTTTTAGATTGTTTAACTAAGCTTAAAAGTAACTTGGATTACTTGTTAGCTGCAGCAACGAAAGCCTTAGCAGGTTCGTTGTCGATAACAACTGCATCGATCTTACCTGTCTGGAGTGCGATGATTGCATCGTTACCCTTTGCAAAACGCTCAATTCTCTCTTCGCCGATATCATCTGTCATGTAGATGTCGCCTGTTGTACCAGTCTGTACACCAACCTTGTAGTTGCCTTCGAGAAGCTTATCTACGTCTGTGATCTCAGAACCTTCAACAACGATTACGGACTGAACGCCTGTAGCATAAGGTGTAGAGAAGTTTACGGACTTAAGTCTGTCTTCTGTAACTGTCATACCAGCGCATCCGATGTCATACTTACCAGCCTGAACGCCAGCGATGATGGAATCGAACTCAACGTCCTCGATAACGAGCTCAAGACCGAGCTTGTCAGCAACTGCCTTAGCGATCTCAGGGTCGATACCAACAATAGCATCGCCTTCGTAGAACTCATAAGGCGGGAAGAAAGCGTTTGTAGCCATGATGAGCTTGCCCTCTTCTACAGTTGTGAATGAAGGATATGTGCTCTCTACAGCATCCTTCTTCTCAACAGTAGCACCGGAAGGAATGTACTTCTCGATGATTGACTGGATTGTGCCTTCGTCTGTAAGCTCAGCGAGAGCCTGGTCGATAGCAGCCTTGAGGCCTTCGTTGTCCTTGCTGATTGCCATAGCATAGTCTTCTACAGCGTATGCAGAATCAAGGATTTTGAGTGTCTTCTTAGCAGCTCCGCAAGAAGTCATGCCGAGAAGAAGTGCGCAAGAAAGAATACCTGCTGCAATTCTAGAAAGTGTCTTCATAACAATCTCCTTAATAGATAGTTTGGATAACGGTATTTTACGCTATCGACGCTATTAGGGTTTATATACAAATGCTCTAAAAATTGTGCGTATTTTGTTTGCTCATTAGTCCTTTTTTAAGTAAAATATTTCGAGATTTTATATAAAGACGGGGAATACCTATGAAGAGAATTCTTATTCTCGGTTGTAATGAATTAACAAAGAGGCTTCTTTTAGAACTTTGCAGATACCAATCCTATGTATCAGGTATCTGTCTTGCTTCAAGACGCAAGGAAGACTGTGACGAACTCAGAGAGCTTGCTTCAAGCATGGGCGTAAGAGTAACCACTGCCGGAATCGACATGAATAATGTTGAAGGTGCGATGATGATGGTAAAGATTTTCGCTCCTGACCTGGTAGTAAATCTTTTGCCTCCCGAACATACGATTTCTGCTATGGAACTCGCTATCAAGGCAAAAGCAGATTATATTGACGAGACACTTTTCGGTGTCCCTGAATTTCCAACACCGTTTTCACTTCTTTCTGTTCAGTTCGAAAAATTCAAGGATTTCAAGAACAACGAGAAGACTGCAATTTGCGGAGCCGGTATAGTGCCGGGTGCTGCTACTGCGATAATCAGAAATGCTCGCATGAAGCATTTCGAGACGATTGAGAGTATAGATCTTGTCTGCATAACAGGTGATGCGCAGGCTTCTTCCAGAGCAAAAAAGAAGGAAGTCGATAAGAATCTCTATTCCGAAGACATCAAGCCACCGTTGATTCCGGTAATGAAGCCAAGTGATGATACCAAGGTGTTCTATATTGAGAAGGGTGCGGTAGTCGAGACTGATTCTCACGCTTTTGAGAAAAGAACTTCTCTTGGCACCAAGGCATATCTTTCAACAAGCCCTATGCTTACGGATCTTCTTAAAGAGTATCCGGATCCTATCGATGTTAAGTTCTTCAAGCCGGGCAAGAAGACAATAAAGGAACATATCCCGCCTCAGAAAAAAATCGATTTGCTTAACGAGCTGGGTCTTTTGTCTACTGAACCTGTCAATGTTAATGGTGTTTCTGTAGCTCCGATCGATTTGGTCGCTGCAGTCCTTCCCAAGCAGGCAGATATTGTAGAAGAGAAGGAAGACGAGACACAGCCTAAGGGTATTGCTACTTTTGAGATTTATATTACCGGAAAGAGCAAAACTGAAGATAAGGTAATAACCAGATCTTATGTCTTAAAGGGCGATAACGACGAATGTCTTGAGAAGAATAATGTAGATGCACTGGAATACATGAAAGGTTCAGCACTTATTGCCGGAGTCAAGCTCATGTGCAAAGAAAAGTGGAACAAAGCCGGTGTATTTACACCTGCAGCTTTTGATTGCGAGACATACTATCAGGCACTAGTTGCAGAAGGCCTGAATATTGAAGAAGGCGAGAGCAAGAAATCTAATTAAGTTAGATTTCTAAAGGAGAAATTAATGGCAGAACGTAATATATGGGAAGATATGCAGATAAATGACAAGATTGTTATCGATACTATTCGACGCAATGGAATGGATACTGTGTACTTCAAGGATAAAGAATCAAGATTTGTCTGGATCAATGATATGCACGCTAAGCAGTTCGGAGTTGAAGATCCTGCTGGACTTATCGGAAAAACGGATAGAGATTTCTTCCCGGCAGAGTTCGCTGAAGCAGCGAGAGCTAAGGAACTTGAGATAATGAGAACAGGAATTCCGGTTCTTAATAACGAAGAGATGGTTTCTATTGATGAGGATAACTTCAAGTACTACAGTGCATCCAAGTATCCTTTGTATGACAACAACAATAACATTATCGGTACATGGGGAATAAGTCGCGATATCACGGAACAGAAGAAGCTCGAGCTCGAACTTGAGCGTTCATATCACAAGATGGAACTCCTTGCCCGTGTAGATGACTTAAGCGGACTTTATAACAGACGTTACTTCTATGAGACTCTTGAAAAATATGCAAGCCTCTATGAGAAGAGAACAGATGGAAGTACATTCGCAGTATTCGTAGCTGACGTCGATAATATGGAGAGTATTAACGACCAGTTGGGCCAGCAAAACGGCGACAATGTCCTTAGAAAGATTGCAGAAGCCTGTGTATCCAATGTAAGAACTGAAGATACATGCTTCAGAATCGGCGGAGATGAATTCGCTATTGTTCTTCTTGATACAGATAAGGTATCAGCAATCGGAATGTCTAAGAAGATAATCGAGCAGGTTGCATGTGAACCTGTCATCCTTGATGGAAGACGTGAAAGCGTAACGATATCTGCAGGACTTGCCATGTTCGATAAGGAAAATGCCGATCTGTCAGATCTTCTGTCGAGAGCAGAGCGAAAACTCAACAAATCGAAAAGAGAAGGCAAGAATAAATTGTCGTTTTAAATTAACTGAGATTAAAAGTAATGGCCGGGAGATATCCCGGCCTTGCTTTTTTATTAGTGTGGAGAACGATTGAGAAGCAAGGCCGGATAATCCCTATACGGAGAAAAAAACGGATTGTGGGTTTGCTGTCTTTGGTCGGTTATGCTGCACCCTTGTCCTTCAAATGGATATAGCTGTCATCTTTATAAATACCAGCTGCCTTTGCAACTGCAGGTGTATCTACGCGCTTGATCGGGGTAACTTTGACAGAAGATGGTCTGACGGCTCTTACAGTCTTTACTGTTCGTGAAACTGTGGCTCTCGTAGCCGGCTTAGCCGGTCTTGAAGCGTAATAAGCGCATTCATCATCAACATCCTTCCAGTAATCGATGGATGTTGAAACAGCCTTGATAGTAACGAGGGCGAAAAATAATAAAACAAGCATATCGAACGGTGACATGAATAATACCTCCAAAAATGATCATATGTTCTTTACTGGAGGTACTATATCACAAATTGAGTTCGAATAAAGGGACTAAATGCGAATTTTACGCAAAACAGAACAAAATTTTGTTCTGTTCAGTTCCCAAGTTTGGAAGCGCCAATTCTGATTGCACCATTAGCAATCATTTCCTTTGCGGAATCAATTGTTCTGATGCCGCCGGCAGCCTTGATTCTGACTTCCGGACTTACATTTGCCTTCATAAGGGCAATGTCCTCAGGCTTAGCTCCTGCACTTCCAAAGCCTGTAGAAGTCTTAATGAAATCAGCCTTGGCATCGCTTACTATCTTGCATAAGTGGATTTTCTCTTCCTCTGTAAGGTCACATGTTTCGATGATGACCTTGAGAATAGCGCCCTTTTTATGGACTGCATCGGAGATCAGTTTTATCTCATTGAATACTTCGTCATATCTTCCTGATTTTACGAAGTTGATGTTTATAACCATATCGATCTCAGAAGCTCCATTGTCGCAAGCTTCCTTTGCTTCATATACTTTGGCGCCGGTCGTTGAATATCCGTTAGGGAATCCTATGACAGTGCATACCGCAACTCTGCCCTTTGACATGCGTACAGCGTCTTTTACATAGCAGGGAGGAATGCAGACAGAAGCAGTCTTAAGTGATACCGCTCTTTCGATGAGGTCGGATATATCAGCTTCCGTAGCGACTGTTTTAAGATTTGTCAGATCGACATAACTCATAATGTTGTCGCAATCGGGAGTGTTCGTATTAACCGCAGGGCTGAAATCTCTTACATAATTTCTGGACATAAGTGAAGAAAGAACAATATCTGAGATATTTGTAAATCCGGCAAGTTCGCCCATATTACAGGGAGTATTATATCCGTCACCATAAATCAGGAGCGGGATATTCTCTCTTGAATGGTCTGTTGAAGGAGTAGCCGGATCGCAGCCGTGGTCGGCAGTAATAATCAGGAGATCATCTTCCTTAAGCTTGGAAAGGATTGTTGCAAGTGCATCATCGAATTCATGCATTGCTTTTGCATAACCGGCGATATCGTTCCTGTGTCCGTACTTCATATCGAAGTCGACGAGATTTACAAAGCAGAGTCCGTTGAAGTCACGGTCCATAGTCTCAATAGTTTTATTAATACCATCCGTATTGCCCTTTGTAGGATTGGATTCTGTAAGGCCCTTTCCTGCAAAAAGATCGAAAATCTTTCCGATGGAGATAACGTCATAACCTTTGGATTTAAGAAGGTCGAGCATCGTGGAAGAAGGAGCGGAAAGTGAGTAATCGTGACGGTTTTCTGTTCGTGTAAAGTTGCCGGCACTGCCTGTGAAAGGTCTTGCGATAACTCTGCCTACTGCGTTATCACCGCACATAACTTCACGTGCCTTTTTGCAGATGTCATAGAGTTCGTTAACCGGTACGAGTTCTTCGTGAGCAGCAATCTGGAGAACGCTGTCAGCTGAAGTATAGAGAATGAGCTTGCCGGTCTTCATATGCTCTTCGCCGTAGTCTCTGATTACATCAGTTCCACTATAAGGCTTGTTGCAGAGGAACTCCTTGCCGGTAGCTTTTTCGAGAGCCTTGATGACATCTTCAGGGAATCCGTCCGGATAAGTCGGCTGGGCCTTGTCAGAGATAATTCCGGCTATTTCCCAATGGCCGATCGTAGAGTCCTTTCCGGCTGAAAGTTCACTTATCCTTGCGTAAGAGCCGATAGGGTCAGGGAGATTTTCCTGAGCGTTTTTATAAGCGATTATTCTTGGATCAGACTCACCGTCGATTGAAAGAAGTCCCATTTTCGCGAGGTTCGGATACGGATCATTTGAGTAAGAAAGGACAGAAGCCAATGTGTTGCTGCCCTCGTCACCGAAAGCTGCTGCGTCTGACGCACCGCCGATACCAAAACTATCCAAAACAATAAGAAAAACTCGTTTAGCCATGAGAATCGCTCCTATATATAGGTATTTATTGCATTTTTATAGCATAATACCATTACGAGTATATCTGTGATATAGTTTGCGGGAATATTGTAGAGTGTAATTATGGCTGAAGAATTAACTTTTAAAGATTTGGATTTATCACCTGAAGTAATGGATTCGCTGAAGAAGATGGGCGTGAAAAGACCCACGACTATTCAGCAGAAGGCCATTCCGCTTATGATGGACAACATAAGCGTCATTGCAAAAGCGCCTACCGGAACAGGTAAGACTTTTGCATTTGGAATACCGATAATTGAGTATCTTAACCTGGATTCGAAAATGGTTCAGGCTCTTATTCTTTGCCCTACAAGAGAACTCGCTCTTCAGATAACAACTGAGCTAAAAGGTCTTGCGAGATTCATCAAAGGCTTCCGTATCGCGTCTCTCATCGGTGGTCAGAGTATGCGTCTTCAGACAGAAAGACTTCAGAAGAATCCGCAGATCATTGTTGCTACTCCTGGCCGTCTCATCGACATGGTCGAGAGAAGACTTGTAGATATTTCCAATATTTATACGCTTGTTCTTGATGAGGCTGATGAGATGCTCAAGATGGGCTTTATCAGCGATATCAGAAAAGTAATGGCGCTTACGCCGAAGGATAAGCAGATTGCTTTGTTCTCCGCGACAATGCCAAGAGAAATCCAGAATATTACTTGGCAGTTCATGCAGGATGCAGCTGAAATTGACGTCATGCCTAAGGAAGAAGACCATCCGGACATCGATCAGTTCATTATTGAATGTCCCGAAAAAGACAAGCTCAACGCCATTGTTAACATTATGGAGAAGGAAAGCCTTAGAAAAGTCATTGTCTTCTGTAATACGAAGACCACTACTTCAAAAGTAGGCGATATGCTGACAGCTAAGGGGTTATCTGCAAAAGTTCTTCACGGCGATATTGGTCAGGGTGCGCGCAACAAGGTAATGGATCAGTATAGAGCTGATAAGTTTGATGTACTTGTTGCAACAGACGTTGTTGCAAGAGGTATCGATGTCGATGATATAGAGGCTATCTTTAATTACGACATTCCTAAGGAGAATGAACTGTATCTGCATAGAATTGGACGTACCGCCAGAGCAGGTAAATCAGGAAAGGCATTTTCACTTGTAGCTTATCTTGATCGTCCGAGAATGGAAGAAATCATCAGATATACGAAAGTAAATCCCGTTCCTTACGAGACTTTGAAGGAAAGCTGAATCTTAATCATATGAGCAAATAATGGTTTGATTTTCACACAAATTGTATTGCAGAACGCTATACGCCGTGTTACATTAATTGCGAAAGGTGGTGCTTTTATGTCAGCTAAAACGGCAACTGTTACAGCGAGAATACAACCAGAAATAAAGGAATCAGCCGAAGCTATATTGGAAAAACTCGGAATACCTGTCTCTGTATTTATAGATATGACTTATAGACAGGTAATTGCAACAAATGGTGTTCCATTTGAATTAAAAACCTCAAAGGTTATAGACACAAGAGATACTATGACAGATGCACAATTCGATTCTATGATGAAAACTGGACTTACCCAGGCTAAAGCAGGAGATTCTATTCCATATGAAGATGCTTTTGGTTCATTGATGAAGGGATTGTAATATGCCAGGTAAGTTCAAAGTATATATTACGAGGTATGCCTATAGTCAATTGAAAGAAATCCGTCAGTATATAGCTGAGGAACTATTCATTCCTGATACAGCAAAAAAACTTCTGCTCAATATTCGTGAAGCAATTGGAAGAAATGGATATGGAGTGAGTGCCAATTCTTATGTTGACTGCTTTATAAATAATGAAGGGGTGTTCATTGAACACCCCTTTTCATGTAATTGTAAAGATAGTATTGCGCTAATCGAAACAATTAAGCCTTTGAACTAAGGCTCTTCTTAAACAGTCCTCTGTAAGTAGTAGGAGTCAGGAATACGATAAGAGGCATGAGCTCAAGTCTTCCTGCAAGCATATCGAAAATAAATACCCATTTAGAGATATTGTTGAAGAAAGCATAGTTCTGAGTAGGACCTACGAGTGAAAGACCAGGACCAATGTTGTTGAATGTTGCTGCGACTGAGGAGAAGATCGTAACAAGGTCGTGACCTTCAAAAGCTACAACAAACATTGAAGCAGAGAAGATAATAAGATAGATAAAGAAGTAGAGGGCAACAGAACGAACAACTTCGCCATCAACCGCTTTGCCGTCAATGAGAATCTGCTTAACAGTCTTGGGATGAATGTAGGACTGAATCTCTCTTTTTACCGTCTTAAACATAATCTGGAAACGAGCGACCTTGATACCACCGCCGGTTGAGCTTGCACAGGCACCGACAATCATGAGTCCAAGGAGAAGGAGCTTCGGCACAGAAGGCCAGAGGTCAAAGTCTGTGGTTCCAAAACCGGTCGTTGTGATGATCGTTGCAACCTGGAAGAAGGACTGTCTCAAAGCTTCACCGATGCTTGAATAGAAGCCACGAACAGAGAAGCAGATGATTCCTGTAACGACAGCGATGATAGCAAGATAGCACTTGATCTCGCTCATCTTGAAGGCTTTTGAAACCTGCTTTGTAGTGAAGTAATAGTAGAAATTAAAGTTCATTCCGAAGAGGACCATGAACACTGCTGTAATTACCTGAAGATGTGGTGCGTATGAAGCAAAGCTGTCATTCTTTACGCCGAATCCACCCGTACCTGCTGTACCGAAACCGGTGCAGATACTGTCAAACAGAGGCATACCGCATGCGAAAAGGATAATGATCTCGGCTACAGTCATTGCCAGATAGATGAGATAAAGCATTTTTGCAGTAGATCTAACCTTAGGAACGATCTTGCCTACAGTAGGTCCGGGGCTTTCTGCTCTCATGAGGTTCATGTTAGAACCACCTGTCATGGGGACAACAGCAAGAAGGAAGACTAGAACGCCCATACCACCGATCCAGTGTGTCAGTGAACGCCAGAAAAGTGATACATGAGATAATGCTTCAACATCAGTAAGAATACTTGCACCAGTTGTGGAGAAGCCAGAAGCAGTCTCAAACATTGCATCTGTGAATGAAGGGATTTCCTTTGTGAGCATAAAAGGAATGCAGCCTGCAATACTCAATACGACCCACGAAAGGGCAGTCGCAATACAACCATCCTTGATAAAGACGGTCATGTTTTTGGGCTTTTTCATTGAAATCAGATAACCTATCGCCATATAAATGACTGCGCAGGCAATATAGTAGATAATCTGATTCTCGCCGTAAAATAAACCGCATATGATGGGCAAAACCATAAGAGCACCTTCGATAAGAAGGACCTTGCCCAAAATGTAGATGTACATTCTTATGTTCATCTTATGATATCCGCCAAAGCTGTAAAGCCTTTGTTCAGAGTAACGATCATAACGCTGTCGCCAACTTCGATGGAGTCGTTACCTGAAGGAATAATGATCTTGCCTGAACGGTTGATAAAAGCAAGGAGCGTATTCGGCTTAAGCTTCATTTCCTTAAGCGGCTTGCCGGTCGCGCTTGATTGCTCTTTTACCTTAAATTCGATAGCTTCAGCTCTCTCATCGAAAAGGTGATACATTACTTCAACGTTACTGCCGATTGAAGCCTGTCTGCCACGTACATAAGTGATGATAGCCTCAGCTGTTATCTGCTTGGGATAGATAACGCTTCCCAGATCAAGTCTGTTGATTACATCCGTAAAGCTGATCTTGTTGATCTTCGTTACGGATTTGATGCCCTTGGAAATCTGTCTGGCAAAGAGTGAGAGCATGATGTTCTCTTCATCTATACCTGTCATTGCGACAACAGAATCGACATCTTTGATACCGGTCTCAGCAAGCAAAGCTTCGTTGACACCATCGCCGTTTATGATCGTAGCCTTGGGAAGAAGCTCACTCAGGTGTTCACAGCGTGCAACATCCTTCTCAATGATGGTTACATCGATGCCGGTCTTCATCAGCTGGTCAGCGAGATAGTAAGCTGTCGTACCACCGCCGATCATGATCGTGCTCTTTACGGAATTTGTTTTGAAGCCGATCGATTTAAGGAAAGAATGACATGCTTTTCGAGTTGCAACGAATGAGATAATATCGCCTGCTGCCAACTCGAAGGAACCATTAGGTATAGTAACCTCATCGCCACGCTCAACGCCGACGATGAGGATATCATTTGCAAAATTGCTTCCTAAATAAGCTACTGTCTTACCATTGAGGACATTGCCTTCAGGTATCTTGATCTTGACGATTTCAGCACTTCCGTGAGCGAAAGAGTTGATTGATATAGCTGCAGGGAGAAAGAGTATTCGTGCGGCTTCAACAGCTGCTTCGTACTCAGGATTGATGATCATTTTGAGATTAAGCTGCTTCCTGAGGTAAGGAATCTCTTTGCCGTATTCCGGATTTCTTACACGGGCAATCGTGGAAAGATTCCTGTTAAACTGTTTTGCAATAGTGCAGCAAAGCAGGTTAAGCTCGTCTGATTCAGTTACAGCTATAAAAAGATCTGCAGTGTCCACGCCCGCTTCGTCGAGAACGCTATAGCTTGCACCATTGCCAATGATACCCATACAGTCGCAAAGGTTTGCAAGTTCTGTAAGACGATTTATGTTCTTATCGATGATAACAAGATCGTGGCCTTCTTCAGCGAGTCTGTTAACAAGTGTGTTGCCAACTTTGCCGGCACCGACTACGATGATCTTCAATCCTCTTTTACCCATGTGATTAGATTCCAAATAATTCCTTGATAGCTGCTTTGTTTACTTTGGAGCCGATAACGACGATCTTGCCTGTTACATCGGCTGCACCTGTTCTGACTTCAACTTCTTCAGGAACGAAATCGAAATGGATCCAGCTTCCATCTGCTCCGGCTACGATACCCTTAGAACGGAGGATCATACCGTACTTCTCGCTGTCATCTAATGCCTTCAAAGCATTCTCGATTTCTTCTTTGGTGAAACGCTTTGATGTCTCAAGTCCGATTGAATCGAAAACTTCATCAGCGTGGTGATGGTGGTGGTGATGCTCGTGATCATGATCGTGATGACCTTTGCACTCCTCACACTCACAACCTTCGTCGTGGTCGTGGTGGTGATGATGATGCTCGTGTTCATCTTCATCATCGTCGTCATCGTGGTGATGGTGGTGTTCCTTGCATTCCTCACACTCGCAGTCTTCATCATGATCATGGTGGTGATGGTGGTGCTCGTGTTCGTCATCATCATCGTCATCATCGTGGTGATGGTGATGTCCCTGGCACTCTTCGCAATCACAATCTTCATCGTGATGGTGATGATGGTGAGAATGCTGTTCAGCTTCGAGAAGTGCTGCAGCCATATCAGCTGCTGTGAGAGGTTCTTCGATAGCTGTAAGGATCTGGACACCTGAAAGGTCATCCCAAGGTGTAGTAATGATCTGGGAGTGATCATTGATCTCACGAATCAAAGAGATAGCCTGATCAAGCTTCTCCTGAGAGATATTGCCTGTACGGCTTAAGATAATTGTTCCTGCGTACTTGATCTGGTTCTCATAGAACTCTTTGAAGTTCTTCAGGTAGATGCGGCACTTGGAAGCATCGATTACGGTTACTGTTCCGCAGATCTCAGTTCCTTCAACGTTCTTTACGGCTGCAACGACGTCAGAAAGCTTGCCGACACCGGAAGGTTCGATGATGATTCTGTCAGGATCGAACTGCTTGATTACGTCCTTAAGAGCTGTACCGAAATCGCCAACAAGGCTGCAGCAGATACAACCGGAGTTCATCTCTGTGATGTTGATGCCTGACTCCTTAAGGAAACCACCGTCGATACCGATCTGACCAAATTCATTTTCGATAAGTACAAGCTTTGCGCCGTTGTATCCGTCAGCGATAAGCTTCTTGATTAATGTTGTTTTTCCTGCTCCCAGGAAGCCTGAGAAAATGTCTACTTTTGTCATGTGAATTCCTCGATTCTATTATCAGTTAAAATATAAAACGTCGTTTTCGGGCTTACTTGTCAGTGCATATGTCTCAACGTTGAGGCAGGGAACGTTGATCTTGTTGCCTGCACCGTCATCGTCTTCGAAATACTTTACTGTGCCCGTTACCTTAAGCCACTGGCCTGCAGGAAAGTTGGACTTTAATTCGTAGAAGCAGAGAACACCCATCATCTGGATATCGTCAGCACAGCATGTGTATGCCTGTCTCTGAAGTACGAAAGCCCTGCCGTTGAATTCTCTTAAAATCATTGCCTGGCCGATAAGACTTACTCTCTTGCCGTCGTAACGTGCCATGTTATCCATAGCATCTGTGTAGAAAAGGCCGAAGTCTTCAGCAGCAATATGGCATGGATCTTGCTTAAGGTCGAAAGGAAGATGGTCTTCGATTCTGATAATCTTGTTGTCTTCGCCAAGGAAATTGATGCTCATGCCGGGATTAACAGCTTTGACAGAAGCTCTGAGCTTGGGAATACTGTCGTTCTCTTCATCAACTCTGTTGAAGATGACCGTATCGCCGTATCTGAAATAGTCGGCGAAGAATGTCTGCATATTCTTGAAATAAGTGCCGTAGGTGGAAGCGTCGATGACAACTACTGAAGCAGCAAGTGCCCAGCGCTCAGGTACATCGACCTTCTCGAAAAATTCAGCAGGGGAGACAGAACCGTTCCACTCGATGAAAATGACACTCGGATTGTACTTTCTCTCAATATCGAAGGTAAGATCACGGTTAACTTCATCGGGTTCGCAGTTGATGATTACGGGGTTAGCACCTTCGTAATTTTCCGGAATATATTCTTCCTCGCCCTCTTCGGTGTTAATGACTACAACTTTGCGGTTTTTGAAGTTCTCTCCGCCAATCCATGAACAGATTACGGAAGTTTTTCCGCTGTCGAGAAATCCTGTAAAAAAATAAACGAGACAATCATCCATATATAAATCTCCTTGCCAACAGATAATATTTTGTCCCTGAATTGTTATTATTTCAAGCAAGAAAAAGTATAAAATCTATTATTGGCAGTTTTGATTTTTAGGAGTTTTAATGAAATCGGTCAATATAGGCAACATAAAAATAGAAAACCCGATATGCTTATCGCCGATGGCTGGCTTTTCGAGCCTGCCGTTCAGAATAATCTGCAATGAGCTGGGTGCGGGATATTGTCCGACGGAACTCGTGAGTGCCAGATCGATCAGATTCAGTGGCGTCGAAAAGAGTCTCCAGTACATGAGGATCTCGCCTGAAGAGGAAGGAATAACTGCAATTCAGCTTTTCGGAAGCGAGCCGGAAGACTTTGAGGCGGCAATAGAAACGATTCTGTCTACGCCGGTTCTTAAAGAGGTGTCGATTTTCGACATCAATATGGGCTGTCCCGTTCCGAAAGTTGTTAAGACCGGTTCCGGAAGTGCCTTGATGGAGGACCCCAAAAGGGCTTCTGACATCGTCAGGGCGTGCAAACGAACACTCGAAAAAACATGCCCTAATATTCCCGTGACTGTAAAGACTAGAATCGGGTACAATGCCGATGATTGCGGCAGACCGGATTTTGTAAAAGCGCTGGCTGATGCCGGTTGTGATATGATTTGTGTCCACGGCAGAACAAGGTCACAGATGTATCACGGAGAAAGCTCCAATGAGGCAATTGCTCTCATGAGAGAAGCGGTGAAGGATTACGATATTCCATTCTTTGCCAATGGCGACATAACAGATGTCAGTTCGGCAAAGAAGATTATCGAAGATACAGGTGCTGATGGCATTATGATCGGTCGTGCGGCAAGAGGAAATCCATGGATTTTCAGCCAGGTAAGAGCAGGACTTGATGGTCTGGAAATCCCTGATGAGCCGGACACTGAAGAACGCAAATTAATGCTTTTGCGAGAACTTACAGGAAGGCTCAAATATATTCCTGAAGATGTGGCTGTCAGGGAATTCAGAAGCGCCATGCCCTTTTATATCAAGGGAATTCACGGCTCAGCACAACTCAAGGTAAAACTCATGAGTGCAAAGAGCGTTGATGAAGTAAAGGAGATATTGGAAATTGACTAACATAGTCATTACGGTGATAGCTGTTCTTGCCGGTGTGCTGATGTGTTTTGAAGGTTATAAGCTGTTCAGATTAAGCCTCGGTATCGCAGGCGGAGTTGCAGGATTTATCCTTTCAAGACTCTTCATAACCATGACCGGAAGTATGGGAATGTCATGGAATTCCACAGGTAAGAATGTAGTTATTTTTCTGTTTACGATAGGCCTTGCCATACTCGCATTTTCGCTTTATATGAAGGCTTTGATAGCTGTCACGACGATAGTCTGTGCCTTCTGGTTTTACGATGATTTCAGCTTCCTTTTTGCGCCGATAACAAATAGTGGCGTGAGATTTCTTTGCACTTATGGAGCAGGACTTTTTATAGGCGCAATAATCGGTGTTATCGTGTATTTTGCCCAGAAATGGACTATCAGTCTGTTTACGGCTTATACGGGCGCAAAAATCATCTCAGGAGTTCTTGCACCGATAATCTGGGCATGGGTTTCTTCAGCTGAAAATGTCGGGATACTTGAACAAAAGGTTCTTGGTGCGGATATAGATATCACCTTTACGCTTGTAAGAATTATCGTTCTTGTAGCTTTCTGCGCAGCAGGTTTTGCGATACAGCTCAAAACATCAAAAAAATAATACAAAAAATAGTTTGACCAATAACAATCTGCTTGTTAAAATTTGGCTGAACACAGATTTTAGGTTTGTGTTCGGAATAATTACTTACGACAATTTTCTTAATCTATCCCTTATTCCATGTCGAGGGCTCTCCGATTTAACGGGGAGCCCTCGGCGTGTTATAGGGAATTTTCAGTTGACTTTGTTAATCGGAGAACCGTCCAAATAAGCCTGAAGGTTTGCTGCCGCCATATCGATAAGCCTGATTCTGGTTTCTACAGGAGTCCAGGCGATGTGAGGTGTGATAACGCAGTTCGGGGCACCTAAAAGGGCGTTGTTTTCGAGCATGGGTTCGACAGATACTACGTCTGTACCGTAACCTGCCAAAAGACCACTATCCAAAGCACTTCTGACATCAGACTCGTTTACAACAGGACCTCTTGCACAGTTGATGAGGAGAGTTCCCGGCTTGAAAAGTTTTAATGTCTCAGCATTGATTATTTCTCTGGTCTCATCGTTTAAAGGGCAGTGAAGTGACACAACGCCGGCACCTTTAATGCCTTCTTCAAGCGGCATGCATTTTACGATTGTTCCGTTGATGTTGACTTCTGTTCCGAAAAGAGCGGTGTTATGAGGAGTTGCAGTAACTGCCATGCCGAAGCTTGATGCCATCTGTGCGACACGCTGGCCGATCTTTCCAAGTCCGATTATATGAAGAGTTTTGCCGCAGAGTTCTGTTAAAGGTGATTTGAAGTAGCAGAATTGAGGGCTCTTACACCATTCGCCGCTCATTACCGATGCTGTATGAAGTCCTACAAGGTTGGTTAATTCAAGAAGCAGTGCCATTGTCATCTGAGCGGTTGCAAAAGTCGCATATTCAGGAACGTTAGTGACAACAACTCCGTGCTCTCTTGCGGCTTCAAGATCTACAACGTTGTAACCTGTAGCGAGTACACCGATATATTTAAGGTCAGGCAGTTTTTCAAATGTTTCCTTGTCGAATACGGTTTTGTTTGTGATGGCGCACATGGCACCCTGCATTCTTTCGATCAGCTGGTCTTTGGATGTTACATCGTAAGCGATGACTTCGCCGAATTTTTCCAAAGCCTTCCAGGTGATGTCTCCGGGATTTGCTGCCATACCGTCAAGAATTACAATTTTCATAAAAATGACCTCCGCCTTGATTTCACTAATTGTAGCAATAAAACACGGCAATAGTGGTAAGGTTATATCAGATAAACTCAAAAGGCGGACTGATTTATGTACGTTATTTGTTATGGCAAATCCCCCAAGGCATTGGAAACCGGTAAGAAACTGATAAGTGAGATCGGTGGCAGATATGTTTCCGGAACAGAACTTATAACCGGTAGTTTTGTTTTTTCTGAAGGTGAGACGAACTGTGCGATCCTGATGCTCCTTCCTTTGGAGGTTGCTATCAAAGCAATGGAAGAGACGACTTCAGATAAGACTCGTGACCTTCCCGTAATTGCCGTATCTCCGGAAGGCAGATATGCAGCAATAATCAGACGTGGCAACAAGCCTTACGACAGGGGAGTCAACACTGTTTACGATGCAGTAGTTAAAACTCTTGGATCGTTCTGTTTTTCGAGCTTTGAGGGAAAAGAGGGAATAACAAGCGATCTTACAAATCTCGTGTCCAGAACCGGCATGACAGTAAACGACGAAGCGATTTTCGAGAAGATGAATGCCAGGATCAGAAATGGCGAAAAGGTCGATGTTTATACTGATTTGCCGATCGTTTTTGCTGACCCGGTAATAGATCCGATGACATATTCACTGCACACATATCCGTACGACTTAAGAGATGATTTTATCAAGCAGTACAAGGCTTCCAGGGAAGGTAAGACAGATCCTTCGGTCTTTATAACCTGCACTTATCTTGGCGATGAAGAGGATCAGAACAATCTGATTCTTGTCCCCAAAATCCTGAGCCTTGGAATCGAGATCAAGACAAAGACTGATCCGGGTTACTGTGTCCCTGTGATAAAGAAATCCCTTGAAAATCACCTTCTGAATCCCAAAGCAGTATCCAAGGTAGCATGTTCATATACTGCTAGGGAAAGTGAGATTGTAAAAGGCCTGGCCGAAGAGTTTGGTTCAGAGGTTGTATCCTTTGAGTCCGATAAGATCTCGAAAACGAAAATTCCTATGGAAATGACTTTCTCGCCCGAAAAGAAGACGGATTCGGCTACCGCTTTAGCATTGCTCAGCAACCAGGAAGGTACAATCCTCATAAGAAGATCTACAACAGCCAAGGGCCTGGTTTTCTCGGCAGCTGTAAGCAGAAGTAACATCATTTTGCCGTAATCAGGCTTAAAATACGATATAATAGAAGAAGCGGATTTGTTCCGCCAGACAGTAAAATAGAAACACTTGGGTATACATCACGAATAAGGTTAGGAGGTCAAGACATGAAGAAAATCGAAGGAAACAAGCTGGTTGCTTTGCTGATTTCGGCAGGTATGGTAACTACTCTTCTTGCGGCTTGCACTATCAACACGGATGAATTAGGCAAGGGAATAAGACAGGTCGGTGAAGCTTTCACAAGTGCTACTGATCCGGAGCCGGAAATCTCTGAAACAGATGACGAAGATGAGACAACAGAGTCTGAAGCACCTTCTGAGACGACTGAAGCAACAACAGAGCCTTCCACACCCACTCCAACACCGCTTCCTCAGCGTGTTGATTTCTCTGAATATACAGATGTTCAGATCAATGATACTTTCACAGTAACAGTGGAAGATTTTTCTGAAAGCGGTTACAAAGAAGGAACAGATGTCCTTTTGGCAAAGTTCGAAGGAAACAGATTTGTAGTAACAAAGGCTGCCAATGATACAGTCAGAGATTCTATAAATCTCATCGTAAGCAGCTTCTACGATGAAGCAGTATCTGTATATAACAGAGCTTATGCCAAGGCGCTGGCCGAATACGACCTCAAGGGTGTTGTTGAGAATACTTACAATCTTGTAGTAGATTTCAGATATGTCACCAACGGCAGAGCATTGTCAGTTCTTATGGTTTATGAACTCTCCGGCGCAGAAGACAAAACAGTTGTGGATTTTGCAAGCTTTGACATGATTTCAGGTCAGTACATCACTTTCAATACTGTATGTAAGGATCCTGCAGGATTGGAGAATGCATTAAGAAAAGGACTTGCAAATTCTCTCCTGATCCAGCCTAAACCGACTGAGACAGAGGCAACAACTGATGCAGAAGAGACAGTTCAGACCGAAGCTCCTGCAGAAGCAGCTAACTTGCCTTCAGCAGAGGACTTTGAAGCAATTTATATTTGTCCCGGTCCTGCTACAACAGATGCTCAGACAAATTCCTTTGCGACAGTTTATGGTGTCGTTAACGGAAAGGTATACAGTGCGGTTGTCGATATGAACGGCTATGCTGATTTCTTCAACAGATATGGAGCTTCACTTTTCAACGTCTGATTTTCGAAGAGTCTACAAATTGCATAAAAATGCTTTATAAACATTGAACACTTGCCTAGAACCTAATTGAAGTTCTAGGCAATGTGTTATAAAATGCCTTATTCAAAAATAACTAAATATAGTGAGGATAAAAGGATGAAGAAAAACAAGCTGATTGCTTTGCTGCTTTCATCAGTCATGTTGGCCGGCGTCGTTGCTGCTTGTGACAATACATCTAATTCCGGTGAAAGTTCCGAGCCATCTGAAACAACTTTGTCCACTGCTCCTGTGGTAACAACTGAAGCACAGTCGGATCTTGAGGGGTTCAAGGAACTTACGGTTGCTGAAGTTAATGATAAGGACGATGGCAAAATTACAATTTATGCTCACAATTCCGAATTCATAGCACTCGCTGAAAAGTATGCCGGTATTACTACCGAAGATTACGACCTTGTTGAGATTTCCAATAGCGACAGTGCGTATACAGAGAAGCTTGATATGGTTCTTTCTGACGGCAACAATGCACCTGACATCTTCACTTGTGATGCTGCTTATGCAAGAAAGTATTTAGCGTCTGACAATACCATTGCAATTAACGATCTTGGTATCGACTACGCTGAATTAACCAATATGTTCGGATATACCCTTAAGTTTGCAAGTGACAGCGATAATGTTATTAAGGGTCTTGCATGGAAAGCATCTCCTTGCGGAGTCTTTTACGAGAGATCCGTAGCTGAGCAGTATCTCGGAACTTCAGATCCTAACGAACTTGCTACATCTTTTGCTACCTGGAATGCTGTTCTTGAATCAGCAAGAAAGGTTAATGCCGCTTCTGAAGGAAAGGTAAAGCTCATCGGAGGCTTTACAGAAGTATACGAACCCTACATGAGTTCACGTGGTAGTCAGTGGATTACAAACGGAAAGCTTAGTGTCGATCCTTCTGCAGAAGGCATGTTTGATTATGCAAAGACGCTCTATTCAGAAGATCTTACCTTCCGTGCCGAGCAGTGGTCCAAAACATGGACAACCAAGATGTCTGACATGACTGTTGTATCCTACTGGGGCACATTGCAGTTCGCAAAATATAAGCTCGCATTGAATCCCGGTGAAGGCACGACAGTAAATCCCACTTCTGGTGACTGGGGAATTACAACTGCTCCCGTCAGTTACTTCAGTGGCGGTTCATGGGTAATGGCTTCCAAGTATTGTGATAAGAAGGCTACATCTGCTGACATCATCAGAGCAGTCTGCATCAATGAAGACAATCTCAGAGATATGCTCAATAACGGTGAGTTTGTTAACAACGTCAAGCTGATTACAGCAGCTGCAGCAGATGACAAGTTTGCAATGGAGTGGTTAGGCGGACAGAATCCTTATCCTGTGCTTCTCGACTGTGCATTGAAGGCTGATGCTTCCTACGTTGGTCCTATGGATAATGAAGTTGATCAGGCGTTCAAGGCTGTTGTCGGAACATATGCTTCCGGTTCTTTCAAGACTGTTAAGGATGCGAAAGAAGCAATGGAAAAGAAACTCAAAGAAGATGGAATACTTGAGTAATTAAGTAGTTATTTTTACACAAGAGGTTGTGAAAGACTTTTGGTTTTTCACAGCCTCTTTTTTTGTGTGTGGGTTCGGGTAGTTCTGGTGAGGAGCAGTCATCTCGAAAAAGAGCACTCATCCAAAATTCACTTTTTCGAGCGTTTTGGTTGAGTCGCCGGGAAAATAATCATCCAAAATCGCCATTTTCGAGTGATTTTGAAGTGGTAACGTAAAAGTAGACACGTTCTAAAAAAGGTAAACACTTAT
>JAKSRC010000012.1 GCA_024403855.1 Saccharofermentans sp.
TGTGGTGATCCGTTAAGAATTTATGCTTGACAGGGGTCACTTCATAACAGGTGAAACAGGCAAGATTATGGTAACGTGCCTCTTTTCGTGCCTCTTTTGTGGTAAAACGGGCAAGGTTATGGAAACACGAACCACGTCAACTCGAAATAATCATCCAAAATCAACATTTTCGAGCATTTTGGATGATACATCTCGAAAATACTCATCCAAAATCAAAGAAATCATCAGTTTTGGATGAGTCATCTCGAAAACGCTCGAAAATTTTCTCCCCCAACTTCTCAGCACATTAAAAAAGGCTGTGAAACCAAAGTCTCACAGCCTAATTTTTGTGTTTGAACTAGCTATCAGTTCTCTTCTTCCTCATTCTTCTTTCTTGCTTTAAGAAGAACTGCTGAACCGAGGATCAAGAGTACCGCGAGTGCATTTCTGCCCCAGTCAGTTGTCTCACCGGTTGAAGGAAGGTTTCCGGGCTTGCGCTCGAACTTGACTTCGATTGTATAAGACATTGTCGGGTTAACGATCTCATACTTGGAAACTCTGCCGACACTAACACCGTTTACGATAACATCCTTTACTCTGTAACCCTTGTTCGGCTTAAATGTGATCTCATAAGTCTCACTTCCTGCGATGTCTCTGGTTCCAACGAAAGATGCTGTACCACCCTTTGTTGTTACCTTCGATGTGAGAGTATAAAGATCAAGAACCTGGTAATCAATCGGAACAATAGCACTTGTGCCCTGAACAGTATTGATCTCAAGATCATCTGAATAATCACCTATCGGGAGTTCCTTCTTAGGAACGATAGTAAATGTGAAGCTCTCAGCCGGCTTAAGATTTGTCGGGAATGTTCCATCGATCTCATAGTTGTCGAGAGAAGGTTCAATTACATCGACAGGCTTGTTACCAACGTTAGTTACAGTAATTGTGATCGGATCAGGTACATCTACATCTTCAGCTCTGATTGAACCAAAGGAATCCTTATCAGGTTCAGCAATGATGCTGTAATCAGACTTGATAACTAAAACAGTTACCTCGCCCTTAGAAGTATTTCCATTAGTATCAGAAACTGTGTATGTAAATTCATCCTTACCGTAGAATCCGGGTGCCGGTGTGTAGAGTACCTGGCCATCTGAAGTTACAGTAGCTGTTGCGCCATCCTCAAGACCTTCGAATCCACCTTCAACTACGAATAATGGAGACTTATCAGGATTCTTGTTGAGAGTATCGTCACTATCAATATCTTCATCGTTTTCGAGAACATTGATCTTAACTGCCTCATCTTCAAGAGTTGTTGCTGAATCTGCTCCGGCATCCGGTGCGTCATCCTTTGCATCAACAGTAACGTCTACCTTACCGATACTATCGTAGCTGTACTTATTCTCTGAAGCATCCTCATTAGCAATTACGTAATAGAATGTCTCAGAACCGTTAAAGTCAGCGATAGGCTTATAGTTAACAGTCTTTCCATCAGTTGAGATGTGACCATTAGCAGTATCGTTTTCTGTTGCAAAGGATCCATCATCGATGGCCTTCTTTGCATCTTCTTCAGAAGCATAAACACCAACAATTGTGATCTTGGTATTATTCTTCTTTACAGCATCGCTCTGGCCCTGACCAAGCTTATCGCTTGTATCGAACTCGTCAGTATCAGCCTGAGCACCTGTAGTTGTTCCACCGATAACATCAATGTCGACGTCCTTATCCTCGTCAACAGATGCCTTGTCGTCAACAGCTACCGGCGCATCGTTCTTGGAATTTACAGTAAGGATTACATATCCTGTAGATTCCTCTACCTGGTCACTTACACTGAATTCATACTTAAGTGTTCCGTTGAAGTTTTCGTCAGGATTAAATGTAATAATTCCTGTCTTCTCTCCAATTGAGATATAAGTCATATATTCAGCGATGAAATCCGGATCTACAGATGTCTTCTCGTTTCCATTTGTATCGATTACTGTTACAGACTTGATATCGAATGTAAACTTCTGATCATCCGGAATCAGAGCGTTATCGTGATGTCTGTCGTAATCAACGATAGTAAGCTTATCAGCTACATCCTTATTAACTGAACTTGTATCCGGCTTATCTTCGTCAACAAATGATGCAGGATCGAAAATGTTGACTACGATCTTTTCGCTTCCTTCGTCGATTGCAGAAACAGTAACTTCAGGCTTATCTACCTTGTTACCATTCTTATCCAAGAAAATAGGAGCATCATTTTTCGGAGAAACAGTGAGCTTGACCTGAGCGATACTATCAAGGCTAAGCTGATTCTCTCCTGCGCCTACGTTAGCGATTACGTACCAGAAGGAATCCTCACCATAGAAATTAGCTGCCGGCTTATACTGAACCTTATTGTTCGGTCCACTGCCAACGATACCAATCTCACCATTCATCAATGATGTAGGTTCATCTGCAAGTAATATGCCTGATTCAACAGCCTGCTTTGCCAATTCATAAGTCTTGAATACGGCAATAACTGTCATATCAGTATTCGCTGTACCAGTCTGACCGAGGTTAAGTGTTGTATCACCATCAAAATCTTCCTTGTCAGCGTTAGCACTTGCCGGAGAACCACCGATAACATCGATAGTAATAAATCCGGAATCCTCTGTCGTTTCTGCCGTATCATCGTTTGCAACCGGCGCATTGTTTACAGACTTAACCGTTATCTTAACAACAGTAGTATTAGTGCTGTTCGCCTTGCCCTGCTGGTCATCAACCTTAATAGTAAGATTTACTACTCCGTTGAAACCATTTACCGGCTTGAACTTCAATACACCGTTAGCGTCAATGCTTGCTTCGTAGCGGCCTGCACTTGCGACATCCTGTCCATCGATTGTGAACTTAAGTGTATCGCCAACTGTGCTTGTATCTACATCGCTTGCATGTGATCCGATATCGATTGTCAAAGACTGCTTATCAGCTGGTGTATTCTCATTTGTTTCATTCATCTCAGCTGACTTAGGTGTTGTGCTGTCGAATACCGGCTGGTCGTTTTCAGGTGTTACCTTTACATCTACTCTTGCTACAGAGTACTTATTCTCAGCCGCAGCTGTATTTCCTACAACATAGTAGAGGTAATCGTCGCCATGGAAGTCCTTCTTAGGTGTGTACTTAACCTGGTTTCCACTTATCTCGACCTTACCGCCCTTTTCTGTTGTGAAGCTATTAGCAAACTGTGTTCCCTTAGCAGCTTCTTTTGCCTCTTCCTCAGAAGCATATACGCCTACTACAGTAAGATCAGTATTTGCTGTACCTGTCTGACCAAGGTTAAGAGTAGCATCACCATCTACCGGTTCTTCATCCTTTACAGCGCCAGTAGTTGTTCCACCAATTACATCGATTACAACGAACTTATCTTCTGGTGTCTCTGCCTTGTCGTCGTTTGCAACAGGAGCATTATTTACAGACTTAACTGTAATCTTAACTACAGTAGTATTTGTGCTGTTCGCCTTGCCCTGCTGGTCATCAACCTTAATAGTAAGATTTACTACTCCGTTGAAACCATTTACCGGCTTGAACTTCAATACACCGTTAGCGTCAATGCTTGCTTCGTAGCGGCCTGCACTTGCGACATCCTGTCCATCGATTGTGAACTTAAGTGTATCGCCAACTGTGCTTGTATCTACATCGCTTGCATGTGATCCGATATCGATTGTCAAAGACTGCTTATCAGCTGGTGTATTCTCATTTGTTTCATTCATCTCAGCTGACTTAGGTGTTGTGCTGTCGAATACCGGCTGGTCGTTTTCAGGTGTTACCTTTACATCTACTCTTGCTACAGAGTACTTATTCTCAGCCGCAGCTGTATTTCCTACAACATAGTAGAGGTAATCGTCGCCATGGAAGTCCTTCTTAGGTGTGTACTTAACCTGGTTTCCACTTATCTCGACCTTACCGCCCTTTTCTGTTGTGAAGCTATTAGCAAACTGTGTTCCCTTAGCAGCTTCTTTTGCCTCTTCCTCAGAAGCATATACGCCTACTACAGTAAGATCAGTATTTGCTGTACCTGTCTGACCAAGGTTAAGAGTAGCATCACCATCTACCGGTTCTTCATCCTTTACAGCGCCAGTAGTTGTTCCACCAATTACATCGATTACAACGAACTTATCTTCTGGTGTCTCTGCCTTGTCGTCGTTTGCAACAGGAGCATCGTTTACAGATTTAACTTCGAATGTTACATATCCATAGACTGTCGCTGTTCCGTCACTTACGCTGTACTTGTACTTCAATGTTCCGTTGAAGTTTGCATCCGGTGTCAATGTCATATCACCGGTTGCGCTATCAACTGCAAGGTAGCCCAAATACTTGGCGTTGTTTGTTGTTACCTTATCTCCATTTGCATCGAATGCTTCTACAGATTCCTTGGCAAACTTGAACTGAATATTGTTAGTTGCTGCATCTACTAACAATGCATTGTCCATCTGTCTATCGTAATCTACGATATTTACCTTCTTATCTGTTCCATAGAGATCTGTCTTTGTTGTCTTATTTGCTCCGACAAGTGTCTCCTGGTTGAAGATGTTTACCGTTACAGGTCCCTTATCTTCATCGAAAACATTGACCTTTACTTCTGTCTTCTCGTTTTCGAGATTAGGTACCTTCGTTACATCTCTGATTATCGGTGCATCGTTGGATGCATTTACTGTTACAACTACTTCAGCAATACTATCAAGGCTGAATTCATTTGCCTTTGCGCCCTTATTTGCAACTACATAATAGAACTTGTCTGTTCCATTGAAGTTTGTTGCCGGGCTGTACTCAACCTTGTTGCCCTTAGAAGTTCCAACGATTGTTACAGAACCACTCTTCGTTGTGCAAGATGTCTTGCTCAATGAAGTATTGCCGTTAATTGCATTTGTTACAGCAGTCTCTGCCTCGCTGCGTGAGCTATAGACAGCAATTACTGTAAGTTCTGTATTTACTGTGTCTCCTGCAGCCTGCTGACCCTTATTTGTAGCTTCAACAGAATCGATAGGATCCTTATCGGCACCATCTGCGTTTCCAATTACATCGATAGTTACCGGAGTATCCTCTGCTGTTGTTGCCTTGTCATCGTTTGCTACCGGAGCATCGTTAACTGATCTTACAAACACAGTTACCTTTGCGATACTGCCTGTATCACACTTCTCACCTGTTGTTGCACTGCTATTTGCTACAACGTAATAGAATGTGTCTTCACCATTGAAGTCAGCTGCCGGAACATATGTAACCTTTGTTCCATCAGTCTTTACTGTTCCGTCAAACTCAGACTTACATTCTGTAGCTGTTGAGTTAAGTGCACTCTTTGCTTCAGCTTCTGTCTTATATACACCTACAATTGTGAAAGAAGTATTCTTTGTCTTCTCTCCGGCAATTGCATTCTGACCGGCGTTGAGCGCATCCTTTGTATCAACATCTTCATCGTTCTTGAGAACATCAATCTCGATTGGTGTCTCCTGATCTTCTGTTGTTATTGCATAGCAGTCTTCAGTCTTGAATCTGTCTGCTTCATTGTACTTGTCTGCCTTAGCATCAGGTGCGTCGTTAACAGAATTTACTTTGACCTCTACCTTAGCAATACTGTTCAAGCTGAAGTTGTTTTCTGCTGAATCCTTATTTGCTACTACATAGTAGAACTCATCGTTTCCGTTGAAGTTATCTGCCGGCTTATATACAACCTTATTAGCAGAGATTGTTATTGTCGCACCATTTGCAGTTTTACAAGTCGCATTGTCCAAAGTTAACTTTGTCTCATTGTTATCCTTTGCATCAGCAATCGCCTTGTTTACTGCTTCCTTTGCTTCCTGCTCAGTCTTATAAACTGCAACAACTGTAAGCTCTGTGTTCTTATCACTTGCCTGCTGATTCTTATTGATGTCATTGTCGCTATCGTTAGGCTCTGTATCCTTTCCATTGCCTTCTGTATCGCCATTAATTACATCAATAGTTACAGAATTATCTTCGTCGGTCTCAGCACTGTCTGCTACTGCTATCGGCGCATCGTTTACTGAGAGTACAAGTACTGTTACCTTTGCAATACTTACTTCCTCATTAGACTTATCTGCACCAGCATCTTTGTTTCCTACTACATAGTAGAACTCATCGACACCATTGAAGTTTGCTGCAGGCTTATAAGTAACCTTTGTTCCGTCTGTAACTACTGTTCCGCCATAAACAGCTTCACAACCAGTATTTGCCGGAATCTTATTGTCAGCAAATGCGTCCTTTGCTTCCTGTTCTGTCTTAAATACAGCGAGTACCTTAAGGTCTGTATTTACTGTGCCACTCTGGCCAAGGTTAAGCTCAGGGTAATCTCTATCAACATCCTTATCGTTCTTGAGAACATTGATATCAATTGCCTCTGCATCTTCCTTTGTTTCTGCCTGATCAGCATTTGCAACAGGAGCATCGTTTACAGATTTAACTTCAAATGTTACATATCCATAGACTGTTGCTGTTCCGTCACTTACGCTGTACTTGTACTTCAATGTTCCGTTGAAGTTTGCATCCGGTGTCAATGTCATATCACCGGTTGCGCTATCAACTGCAAGGTAGCCCAAATACTTGGCGTTGTTTGTTGTTACCTTATCTCCATTTGCATCGAATGCTTCTACAGATTCCTTGGCAAACTTGAACTGAATATTGTTAGTTGCTGCATCTACTAACAATGCATTGTCCATCTGTCTATCGTAATCTACGATATTTACCTTCTTATCTGTTCCATAGAGATCTGTCTTTGTTGTCTTATTTGCTCCAACAAGTGTCTCCTGGTTGAAGATGTTTACTGTTACAGGTCCCTTATCTTCATCGAAAACATTGACCTTTACTTCGGTCTTCTCGTTTTCGAGATTCGGTACCTTCGTTACATCTCTGATTATCGGTGCGTCGTTGGATGCATTTACTGTTACTGAAACCTTTGCTACAGCATACTTATTCTCTCCTGCAGCTACGTTTCCAATAACATAGTAGAACTCATCGCTACCGTTATAATTAGCGGCCGGAGTATAAGTTACTTCGTGATCACCGGTAATCTTAACTGTTCCACTATGAGTTGTTTCAAATTCCGTGCTGAAACTTGAATTGGAGTCAACTGCTTTCGCTACTGCCTCCGCCTCAGTCTGGTAAACACCAACAACCTTAATTGTTGAGTTCTGATTCTTAACTTCATCTGTTTCGCCGAGGTTAAGAATCTCACTGGAATCGATATCTGTATCCTTGCCTGTTGATGCCGGCATTCCAGCTACTACATCGATCTTAATAGCCTTATCTTCCGGTGTTTCAACACTGTCATCGTTTGCAACAGGATTATCGTTTACGGAAATAACTGTAAATGTAACGTATCCGTATGCCTTATCAGTACCATCACTTACGCTGTACTTGAACTTCAATGTACCATTGAAATCCTTTCCGGGAGTGAAGGTCATGATTCCTGTAACCTTATCTACTTTCAAGAGGCTAAGGTAGTAAGCACTTGTTATAGTGTCAACTGTCTTAACACTTCCATCCGGCTTAATTGCTTCTACAGATTCGATAGCAAACTGGAATCTTACGTCATCGTTTGTCGCTTCAGGCAACAAGTTGTTATCGTAATATCTATCCTGATCTGAGATTCTGACAGTCTTGTTGCCGGTAAAGTTAACAGCGCTTGTATCAGGCTTATTACCGTCTACGAAAGAATCTGAATCAAAGATATTTACAACGATTGCATCATGATCTTCAAGAATACTCGGGATAGCGATATTAGTATTCTCATCAGTCTTGCTCTCGCTGTCTGTAATAACAGGCTTGTTGTTAACAGCAGTAACGTGAATATCAATCTTTGCTACAGAATACTTATTCTCATTTGCATTCTTATTAGCAACAACATAGTAAACTACATCATCGCCATTGTAGTCTTTACCAGGGAGGTAGCTTACCTGGTTATTCTTGATCTCAACCTTTCCGCTGTGAGTTGTTGTGAAACTCTCCTGGAATGTTGAATTTGAATCAACAGCAGCTGCCGTTGCTTCTGCTTCTGTCTGATATACACCAACTACAGTAAGAGTTGTATTATTGCTCTTCTCTGCTGCTGACTGTCCTTCATTAAGGCTCGTATCAGAGTCATAAGGTTCTGTGTCCTTACCTGTTGCTTCCGGAACACCCTTAATAACATCAATTGAGATTTGCTCATTCTCAACTATTGTTACTTCATCGTCCTTGGCTACAGGAGCATCGTTCTTGGATACAACAGTTACCTTAATGGTTCCGGTTGTCTTTCCACCATGAGAATCCTCAACAGTGAAAGTAAGTGTTTCGATACCATTGAAATGAGCCTTCGGTGTGTAGATTACTTCGTCGTTAGCAGCGTCGTAAGTTGCAGTACCACCCTTATTACCTACTATCTTAGTAATAGTAAGTTTCTCATCCTTGTCATAAGGAGCTCTGTGATCCTGGTTAACCTTAATGCCATCTACTTCAATATCATAGAAGTCAGCATCAGTGTTGTCCGCAGCAATCTTAATAACAGTATCATCTGCCTTCTTAAGAACGATATTTGTATCGTCCTCGTTTACAGTTGAAGTGTAGTTCTCTACCTTCGGAGGATCGTTAACCTGCTCGATTGTGATTGAACATACATCACTTGTTACAGAATACTGTTCAGTATCCATCTTTTCAGGTGAGCCAATGGTATCTGAAACTGTGTATGTGTACTTAAGGATGCCGTTAAAGTCCTCAAAACCAGGGTTAGGTTTATAAGCAAGTTTTACGCCATCGATTTTGTTCGCACTGGTTACTTCATTACCGTTTTTATCAACGATATAGAGGCTACCAACAGTGTTCATCCATGCTTCTGTAAACTCCCAGGATGAAATGTAAAGCTGTTCACCCTTCGGATTTGTACTGGACATAGGGTTAGTATCAAGATCTTCATCGTAGTAGCAATTTGATACATCGATTATTCTCTTATCCGGACCCTCGGCGAAAACCATATCTACCTTTGCTTTACCGTCAAAGAAATATGGAGCGTCATTCTTAAATCCGACATTAGCCAAAATGGACTTGGAGGAAGATGCATTTGAAGGATCCTTAACAGTGAATTTAATTGTTGTTTCACCGTTGTATGCCTTGTTAGGAGTGATATTTACCTTGTAGATATATCTGCCTGTCGGCTGACCATCCTCCATTTCTGCTACAGGATCGGAAATCTTAATCGCATCATTTCTGATGAGGGACTTCGCACCTTCATTTGTAGCAGTCAAAACAAGGATTCCCTTTGCATCTGCACCCTTTACTGCAGGATCGTCAACGTCGGAAACGATTACTGTAAATTCTGCGAATGGAGTTCTCTCGACAGTTGAAATCTTGCCTGCATTATTAGCAATTACTTCAATCTTCGGAGGGTCATTCTTCGGTGTTACTTCAACACTTACAGTGAATGTACGCTGATATCCGGCTTCATCTTCAACAACATACTGGAATGTTGCCTTGTGTTCTTTGTCGTTAAAGTAATCCTGTTCAGGTTCGTAAATGATGACCTTGTCATTAGTAGGATCTATCTTAAGTGTCTTTGCGTGTGCATTAGCACCCGGAATAACACTGATTACCTTTAATCCTTCGTTGTTTGTTGTGCTATCAATATCGTCATTGACAGTTACTTCAAACTTATGCTCACCGGAATCTTCGGCAATCTGATAGTCATCATCACCATCAGAAGGAGCATCATCCTTCGGATTAACTTTGACGATTACAGAATATGCAGATGATTTTTCGCCATCTGAAACACTAAGGTTAACCTTAGCCTGGCCGCCATTCTGATCCTTAACCGGAACAGCATAAAGAGTCCAGGTTCCATCATCATTCTGAAGGATCTTGGTTTTGTCTTTATTTAAGAGCAGCTCTTTTGTTGAAGACTCGTTAGGACTAATAGATACAATACTTACGCTTAAGTCATTTACCGGAGTTTCTTCGTCATCTACATAAATTGTATATACAGCAACACCATTAGGGTCACTGCAGATAACCGGATTGAGCGGAGTTGAAGTCTCAGACTCCATATCCTCATAGATAGCACCGGCTTTTGCAAATTCAGAATTAACAGCCTCACTCTTATTCTTGGTAGTATCCAGACGGTCACCAAAGACAGGAGCATCATTTACAGCCTTAACCGTAAACTTCAAAATACCCGGCTTCTTTTCGTTGTTATTATCTATTGCCTCATAAGTAAATTCATAAGTTACATCTTCAGATGAGGTCCAATCGCTATCAGGAGTGATCTTGATAGCCTTTCTGGTTACCGGTTCCGGTCTGTCAACATAGTTACCGTCTTTATCGTAGTACTTATCAACTGTTGTATAGTCGATAACTTCAAATGTTCCCGTGAAATTATCAGGAGCCTTTACACTACCATCAACAATTGTAAGGTTCTTATCACCACTACCATAAATAAGGTCAGGGTCATCCTTCAGGAGAACGTCAACGATCTTAGGTGTGTTCTCATCAGTTTCATCTTCCTGAATATCCGGATCAGGAATATCGTCAACTTCTCGAACAATGATCTTAAATGTTGTCTTTGCCTTACCGCCTTCACGGTCATCTACAGTCAAAGTGATTGTAGTCTCACCGTTAGCGTGAGCTGTCGGTGTACAGGTAACAGAATATGTTCCGTCTGCATTTGGACCTGATACAGAAATTGCAGCATCAGGAACGAGGTGCTTATTGGAACTTGTTGCTGTAACGATCAATCCATCAGCGCCTGTCTTTGGTGTCTCAACATCATCGACAGTACCGTTGATAATTACTTTTTCGCCTTCATCGACCTCTTCGCTTGTTCCTACAGTTGTAATTGTCGGAATATCATTTACGGATTTTACCTTAAATTCAACATCAAACTCGACTGAATTAAGCTCATTACCGCCATATGTATCCGCCATTCCGTAGGTGAATACTTCGTTCTTAGTGTAGGTATTACCCTTTAAGTTGTAGAAGTTTTCATCAGGACGATAGTAAAGTGTGCCGTTTTCAATCTTTACTTCACCGTGAGCAGTCTTGAGGATTTCAACAGGCTGATCTGCATAGATTGTCTTTCCGCCATAAGTTACATACTTAAGCAAGAGAATCTGTCTATACTGCTGCTGTGTATACTTATCGAGAATATCAGGGTCGTTATCATTGACGAGGACGTCATACGCCTTCCATCCACAATCCTCACTAATATCGTAAGTATCGTCACCATCACTCGGTTTATCATCTTTTGCCACGATGGTTACATGGATCGTACTGATGGAAGTCTTTCCTTCCTTATCCTTAATCTCGTATGTAAAAGTCTCTTCATGGTTATCGTAGAGTGCAGGTGTATAAAGAATCTTGAAACCTGAAATGGTAGCTGAACCATTTCGTGAGAAACCATTATCTTCCTTACCTTCTGCTGAAACTACAGAAGAATCCTTAGTTACGTACGCTGTATCCTTGAAACCAACTCTGGAAATTGTAAGTTCTTCACCTGTTACAGCATCCGTTGTTTCACCGGGAGTGCTGATATCAGGATCACTGAAGTAATAATTACCATTAGGATCCTTAAGGTTTTTGAGATCAATAACGTTATCTGTTGAACTCTCATCAACGGTAATTTCGATAGGCTTTGCTACCGGAGCATCGTTGAGGTTATTAACCTTTACGCTTACTTCAATCTCATCATACTTTACAGTGGCATCCTTCAAATCAGGATTATTCTTATTTGTCTCAGCCTTATCTGTAACTCTTAATGTAAATGTAGCAGTGCCGTGGAAATTTGCCTTGGGAGTAAATGTCCACTTGCCATTTGCATCAATTGTTACGCTGCCAGCTGCAACATTGGGCTGCTTGCTTACACTGAAGATCAAGTCTTCTGTCTTGTCTTCGACATCAGTAGCTGAATATGTGTCAGATACTGCGACTTCTTCATCCGTCTCATATTCCTGAATGCCTTCAAGAACTGTTTCCTTTGTCTTGTCTGTAAATTCAGGCTTATCGTTAATAGGATTTACAATGATCGGAACTTCATATTCAGCAGCACTTGTACCATCAGAGATAACAATGGTAGCAGATAACTCACCATTCTGATTCTCAATCGGAACAAGCGTAACTTTCTTACCGAGAAGCTTTCCATCCTCATCATAGTAGTTCTCAATCTTAACGCCGGAATTCTTAATTATTGTTGTATCACTAAGTTTGATTGTTACGATAAGCTTTGACAAATCTGTATCCGGGTCATCGAGCTTAATATAGAATGTAGATTCTTCAGCAGGATTCTCAGGATCCTCATTCAATTCCCACTTAGTTTTTGCAATAGAAATCTCGTCGTCATCCTTCTCCGGATCAAGACCCTTCGGCGGGTCGCTTATAGGAAGAATTGTGATGTAAATATATGCATCTTTTTCTGCCGGATGGAGTCCGTCAGTAACGTTATACTTAATCTTTTCGACCTTAGGCTCTGCGCCGACTTCTTCTGTCTCTGTGTAGATAATCTTGCCGTTTTCAACCTTAACAGTACCGTAAGCACCGCCTTCAGTTACGATTTCTACAGAAGAGGGGATGAGCTCCAGTTTCTGATTCTCATCATAGGAACCACCACCATTAACTTCAACGTCAACAGCACCAACAAGAGGATCGATCTCACAGGATGATCTCTCATCGATTGTCTTTTCGTGATTGATGATCGTCGGGTATGTATTAACAGGTTCTACAGTAACAGTAACGATTGCTGTAGATACACCACCATCCTCATCAATTACATTATATTCAAATGATTCAGTACCGTTCCAGTTAAGAAGCGGTGTGTAAAGAATTGTGTCTGGTGCATTTGTCTTCTTAATAACCTGAATCTTTGCACCGCTGGCAGGTGTCTTATTAACACTGATAATAAGGTTATTCTTAGCGGTTTCAACATCAGAGTCATTATTAAGAACTTCAATTTCAACGCTTGAATTCTGCGTCGGTGTCTTCTCTTTTAAAGTAGCTGTATCATTTTCAAGCTTAGGCAAGTCGTTCTCTGAGTTAAAGACAACACTAAGCTTCTTTTCTGTCTTTCCTGCTTCAGGCTGGTTGTTATCGGTTACCACAAGTGTGATATCTGTTGAACCATGCTTATCTAACTTAGGTGTAACAACGAGAATATAATCGTTTGCACCAGCATTAGGGCTGCTATCTTTAACAACCTCAAGAGATTCAATCAGATTTTTGTCGTAATTCTTAAATTCGTAATTAAGATTCTTATCTTCAGGGTCGGTACACTTAAATGGAATCTTAAGAACCTCATCTTCCTTACCAACAGCTCTGATTGACCAGTCGTAGACAATAGGATCGTCATTTACCGGAGTAACATTTACTGTGACTGTTGCAACAGATTTATACTTCTCGTCATCTGCCTTATTCTTGTCATCCACATATCCTACTGCAAATTTGAAAGTATCAGTTCCGTAGTAGTTCGTATTCGGTCTGTAGGTTAAATTACCCTTCTCCTGATCGAAGGAAATAATCTCACCATTCTCCGGATCTACGGTTACATAGTAAACAAGGTCTTTAGCTTCAGTATCGACATCGTATACAACTTCAGCAAGATTAATCAAAATCTCAGTATCTTCTTCAGTCGTAACTTCGATATCTTTGATCTCCGGCGGATCGTCAACCGGGTTAACAATTCCCTTAGTGACGATTTGCTTCTTTGCTTCACCATCACTTACAGTAAATGTAATCTCTACCAGACCACTCATATTGCTGATTGTAGGCATTGTTACAGTGGCTCTGCAGTGAGTTCCTGTCGCATCAGTAAATGTCTGTTTGGAGATTGATATATTACCGACTGTTACAACCGGTTCGTCTGTTTTTTCTCCGTCAAAATCAAAATTCTTTACAACGGCTGTGAAATCAAGATCAAGTGGAGCTGTCTCGACATCATCGTAAACAAACGTAAATACCATTGAACCATCTTCGTCGATCTCCCATGGTTCAGTTTTGTCTACTTCACCGGTTGGCTGTGTCTGATTCTTATCATCCTTAGCATCAACAAGTTCAAGATTAGGAATGTCATTTACAGGAACAACATAAATGCTGTCGCTGCGCATTGCTCCTTCGACATCAGTATCAGTTACCCAATTTCCCTGTTCATCCTTCTTGACCGCTTCAACACTAATAGTAAATTTAACCGTTCCATTAGCATTATCATTTACATCGAAAGTGAATTTTGATGAGTATGTACCTTCAAGAATCTCTGTGTACTTAAACTCACCGATGTCAGAAGTACCATTTGTAATTGTGTAGGTAACTCTTACAGGGCCATCATAATCCTGATGTCCGATTGAAATCGTATTAGTATAATCGTTATCTTCCTTTGTTGCGTAACCAACAGCAGGTCCAAGCCAGAGACGTGGATAGGATTCATAGATGTGTACAGTTGATTTTACACACTGAGAGTAATCAATATTTCCGTCTTCATCTCTCGGATCGGGATTATTTGAAATCCAGTAATCAAAGTAAACATCACCATGTGCGTTATTAACCTTCTGGTCGCGAACATAGGTAAATATCTGCTTGCTTGAATCATATGTCAAAGTACCGTAATCAGCAGCTGACAAACGACCACTTTCTGTTGTTCTGTCAGAATAAGTAATGAAATAAATCTTTGCTTTTGTTGCAGCATCAAATTCAGTACCAAAATCATTATCAACGTCGTAGTCGTTGGACAACATTGATGCAACTGAGATTGAACCGGATCCACCTGGTTCATTCAGATTGGCAACAAAACTATCAGCACGTGCTACCGGCTTTGAATCCTTATTTGGATATACAAGTGTAACTGTTTTCGGTGTTGAAACATCAATACCGTCAGTTACTGTATAAGTTAATGTTACTGTGCCATAGAAATAACTATAGTGCGGATCAAACTGATATCCGGTTATTTCACCGGTAGCAGGATCCTTTATAACAGTAACTTCAGCCAGACTTGATTTGCATGAAGAAATTGAGAGGTTATAAAGTGAGATAGGATCCTTATTCTTATCCTCAGCACCTTCAAGAAGCATTTCTTTGGTAATAGTAAACTTCTGGCCCTCATTTTCCATGTTATATGTGTGATCCACGATAGTAGGAATCTCATTCTTATCGTGAACGAAAACAGTAATGTACTGTCTTGTAAAGTACTGACCGTTATTTGCAGTAATTTCAACTACAGTTCTTCCGCCTGTAACTCCGGCACGAACCTTAGGAATAAGGCTGAATGTTCCATCGTTATTTCGCTTTACTGAGATTGACTCAAGAATTGCATTTGATTCAGCTTCTCCATCACCGTCAAGGTCAACGAGGCTTGTAAAAGCAACTGATACAGATCCTTTGTGGCTTGCATCTCTGTCAATCTTTTCGACTTTAAATACATGCTCCGGAGCTGTCTCGTTATATCTGAATGAGAACGGATCGGCACACTTGATTACAGGAAGATTCTCCGGTCTCTTGTAGAGAACGAAAGTGATCTCCGCATCATCTGTGTCTTTTCCGTCAGTAACGTAATACTTAACCTTAACTTCTGTACCATCTTCCTGTACATCAGAAGGAGCAAAGTATACGAATCCAATACCGTCTCCATAAGGGACAATAGAACCGATACTCGGTGTATCAATACGATAGTTACCCTGTCCATCCTTGGCAACAGACAACGGTTCATCATCAAGATCGTGGTCGTTGCTGGTCGGAATAAAGTAGATACCTGTACCGCCATAAATCCTGTCATATCTATCATCTTCTGCAACCGGCGGATCCTGAACAGGTCTTACCGTAACTTTCTGAGTAAAACTTGTTGAACTTGTTCCATCGGAAACAGTAAGCTTGATTTCTGTCTCACCTGACTTTTGAGCTGTAGGTGTTAAAAGAAGTACAAGTTTACCTGTGTTCTCATCGATTTTTACAATTCCATCGCTGGAAATATGCGCATTGGTAATAAGCTGAGGATTACTTGACTCATAAACAACAGTCAGTTTTTCGACATCTGTATCACTATCGGAAATAACAAACTCGATCGGCTTATCCTCATCATCCTCATCGATTGTCAATGCTTCAGTAGTGCCGGCATATTTAATAACCGGTGCATCATCAACATCCTCAACATGAATGGTAATGGTTGAAGAAGCTTTACCTCCATTGCCATCAGAAATGGTGTAGGTAAGATCAACATTACCGGTGAATCCTGAGGGTGAAGTATATTCAGCTTTTGTTACTTTGCCACTAGTATCCTTAGTTACTGATACGCTTCCTGCACCTGAAGTAACTACATCGATATCAGACACGAAAATGTTGTCATTATCAATATCACTATCATTTGCAAGAACTGCTTCAAAACGCTTTGCAATATCGAACGGATGACCTTCGAATACATTCCATACCTTGGTCATGTCATCCGGATTAGCTACAGGATCATCGTTACGTGGATCTACAGTAACTTTTACGATCTTTTCGATTGTATTAATACCATCAGAAACCTTGATAGAGAGTTCGCACTTACCGTTCTCATCCTTAACCGGTTCAGCAATAACAGTAATCTTCTCAGGATGCTCTGAATCTCTTATAACCTGGATCTTATCATTCTTAATAAGGTTACCGTCAGAAGAAGAAACATTAATTACAAGGTCAGTAATCTTTGTATCTACATCCTTTACTGTAAATGTTAACTTTAATTTTTCGCTTTCTTTCGGATCTTCCGGCATTGTCTGATCCGGGATCTTGGTATCTTTTGGATACTCGACAATCTCCGGAGCATCGTCTATCGCATCAACCTTTACTGTAACAGTGGCAGTATCACTTGCACCTTCAATATCACTGATCTTATAAGTAAAGGTAATAATTCCATTAAAATCCGCAGTCGGAGTGACAAGAAGTTCACCATTCTCCTTAAGTGTAACTTTACCGTTACCACTTGAAAGAGTAACTGTCTCTCCTACTGAAATATCTTTTCCATCAACTGCTGAAACACGAATCTTCTCTGTAGAACCGGGGATCATATCCGGGTCAGTGTCGTTCTTCAAAACATTGATGCTTATTTCCTTATCTTCATCTGTTTCTGCAGAATCGTTCTTGGCAATAGGCTTGTCGTTGATGTTTGTGACTTCGATCTCGTATTTTCCCTCTACAGGGTCAGACTTTCCATCAGTTACAGTGTATGTGAAAGTAACCTTGCCATACCAGTTTGTTGTCGGAACGAATTTAAATTCATTTCCGTCGAGTGTTAACTTACCGGCACTCTCATTGGAAAGCTTCAAATCACTTGATACAACAATATCATCGCCTTCAACATCGTAATCCTTGCCAAACGGATCAGTTGTAGGATTAAAGGAAACCTCCTTATTCTCCTCTGTCTTTACAGTATGAGTCTTGCCGTCAACAACAATTCTCGGCGGGTCATTAACGGGCTCAATAACAACAAATATAGCAATAGATTCTTTGTTCTTATCCGGATCTTCTACAGTAATAGTTACAGGGATTCCGGCTTCATGGAACTTATCGTCTTTGGGATTAACCTTAAAGCTGTATGTCTTATCGCTATTTGTTATATCAATAGAATCAATAATGTCATCATAAGAAGAATCGAAAGTTGCTGTAACTTTGAGATCCTCAGGTGCGGAATCATCAGAGATAGTAAGTTTAAATGTATCCTTACCATCGTCCTTATCTTCCTTCATAGTAAATGTGTCTTTTCCATCTACCTTTTTAATATCTTCAGTCGGGAAGATTACAGGTTTTACAGTAGCTGCACCATTAACGATCTTATAGTTTCCGGCAACATCAACTACATAAATAGTGTAGTCTCCGGCCTTCTCCATAATGAATGATTTTTCAGCTGCTGTTATCTCTGTAAAATCGGATAACTTATCCTGAGTAAAATCACTCTCCAAAACCTTATCAAGAACATAGTAGACCTTATCAACACCGGATAAAGTGTCATTGGCGTTAATCAACACCTTAGTCGTACCATCGCTCTGAGCGATAGGCTCTGAAGTTACCTCTGGTGCAGTCTTATCATATTGATATGAGAAAGACTTAGTATTCGCATTTCTGTTTCCGGCCTCATCACCGATAGTTACTACTACAGTGCTGATACCTTCATTCTTTACAGTATAAGTATTACCATCAATAGGACTTTCTGCGAGATCGCCCTCTTTTACATAATACTTAATAGTACTTCCGCTATCCTGCTGAATCTCATCCAAGGTAATAACAGGTGCTACATTTGTCCAATCTGAAGTAGAAATAGAACCACTAAAATCACCCGGTGTCTTACTATCGTAGTTATCGATTGTAAATACAAGATTCTTGAGTGTAGCGTGACCAGCGTAGTCAATCGCATAGAATTCATAGGTTACGCTATCGTCATTATTGATCGTGATATCGAAAGTTACTTTCTTTCCGGTCTTATCGGATACAAGATTTCCTTCCTTATCATAAATACCCTGTACACCGATGTTATCTTCAGCAGTTACTGTTACTGTGTACTCAGTATTTGTCGGCTTTGTTATCTCGGCCTCATAGCTGATCTGAGGTCTTACTTCATCGACAACTTTTACCTCTGATTTTTTGACTTCTAATACTGCACCGTCTGCATTTACAAAAGTGGGGGTAACACTTACAAAAGCAGTTCTTGTGTCTTTGGGAATATCAATAGAATCACTTATAGTGAAAGTTCCATTTTCTTCGATGTGAATAGTTGTAGATTTAGGGGCATTATCTTCAGCATATTCACCTTCTTTACCAAAGCGGACATCAACAGTTAAGTCGATACTTCCGCCTTCCGGAAGCGATGAAACAATTCCTTCGTACTTAAATTCAAAAGGAACTTTGACTCCACTATCAATGGCGTCTAACAAATATTTATCGGTAAACTCCAAGTCAAAGCTTGCAGAACTGTCATTTCCTGTGAATTTGATGCTACCCGAACTTTTGTTAACATTCGGACCTTCAGTAAGAACCTGCTGAAGTTCTTTCTGTTCCGTAATGCCGGCCATATTAACATTGAACTGATTATTTCTCTCAGCGGCCATAACACGGATGACATTTAATTCAGGTGCCACCAGTGTAGTCATCATTACTGCAGTCAAAGTAGCCGAAAAAGCCTTTATTACCGCAGTTTTCCCTCTTAACTTAAGCATATACAATACCCCATCGTATAGTTATAGATAATGGGATTATACTAATAAATAAATCAAGGGAGCATATTAAATCAAAAAATTGTAACAATTTTGAAATAATAATCCATAAAATTGGCCACATATCACATAAAAACCACTAAAACAGGACAAAAAAGGCAATGTGCCTCTTTTCGTGCCTCTTTGGGGCTGAAACAGGCACGGTTTTGGCAATGTGCCTCTTTTCGTGCCTCTTTTGTGGTAAAACAGGCACGATTTTGGCAACGCACTCCGCGCCTGCTCGAAAAAAGGTCGCGAAAAGCACCTCTCACTCGAAAAGCTCCTCTCACTCGAAAAACGCACCCCAATCATTTCAGGCAACAAAAAAGCCGCCATCTGGCGGCTCTTGTTTTATAACTTCTTGTATGACTTCTCCATGATGTCCTTGTTAATGATGTAGATATCATGTTCGTCATCGGCGCGAACTGCGATGTAGTCGTCGACTCGGCCGGAGTAATACTTTTCGTCGGTCCAGGCGGTGAAAAGCTTGACCGGCTGGATCAAAGGCGCCGCATAGATAATAGACTGGCCGCTTGATCTTACTGTCTTGGCATAAGGAAGAACCGTCTTGATCTCGCCTGTGCTTAAGTTCCTGATTCGTGGCTCGTATTCGAAATCTCTTGTGTAACGGAAGTTCGTGAATTCATATGTCTTCATGAGCTTGCTTCCGCTGATAGGGTAAATCTCGCCTTCGATACCGATCATGAGATAAGCATCCTCATCGATGACCGCATCAACGTCGCCTTCGAGCGTTCTGATATTGATGCTTGTACCAATCGGGAAGACATCTGAAAGCTTTACTGTACCGAGTGTCTGAGGATTCTTGCTGTAGCGGCTCATCTGGGTTGTGTCGAGAGTCGTATCCTTGGCATAGATAACTGCGTATGTCTCGTAATAAAGCTTAAGACGATCGTTGATAACATCTTCAGCAGGCATCGTCAGAAGGTCGGGCTTGATCGTACCACCGGCCTTGAGTTTGTGACCGCCGCCACCTCCGATTCCATCTGCGATAAATGCTGCAAGTTCATTCGCATAAACTTCCTTAGAGCAGCTTCTTACAGAGAATTTAATCTCATAAGGTCCTACATAATAAGCGATGCAGACATCGACATTCTCAGTCTCAAGCGAGAAATCACTGATAACACCTAAGATGGAAGGATCGCAAGGTTCTGCTTCAATGATCAGATACTTATTGTCTTCGTGATAGTCGAAGTTAAGGATAGCTTTGCCCGTAATCTTCAACTCTTCGAGTGAGATATTTGAGTTGCTCATCTCAGTAATGATGCTCTTGTTGTACACGAGAGAATCGAGCATATCTCGGTCGATAGGGTGTGAGACTTCCGACAATTTGTTGGTATCTGTATAAAGACCATAGTAAAGTGCGGTCGCGAGATTCTTATTCTCGTTCGGATCGTAGTCCTCGTCCTTGAGCATCTGCCAGACAACAGTGGCACAGCTGCCAAGATCGCTATTGATATTAGTTAACGGATTATCGCTGTTATTAAGCTTTCTGTGATGGTCGATAGTTGCAACATGCTTGGCACTTGTCATGGTGACATTCTTTTCGCCGTACTGGCAGTCGACGGTAATCAGAAGATCCGGCTCATCCTCAGTGCTGATAAAAGGCATATATTCGACAGGAATCTCAAGCTTTTTGACCATGATGACGAGATTGCTCTTCTGAATCTCGTTCCTGCCTCTGTAGATGAATTTAACATCTTTGCCATTCTTCGCGAAAAACCACTTAAGCGCGAATCCGGAAGCTAACGCATCAGCATCAGGATTGTCATGGCACTGGATTACTATTTTGTCAAAACGTAACAAGTCTTTTAACTGCATTGCTCTCTACCACGGTTGTTGAGTATAGTTAATGCATTGTATCAGAATTTTTTGCTAAGTACACTCAATGCGGCGATATAGTAATCAATTTGATATTTTCGGGCTTCCGCACTCTCCACAGAACTTTCCGGTCTGATCTGGCGTGCCACAAGCAGGACATGTCCAGGGCTCTGTTGGCTGAATATTTGTACTTGGCATAGCTGAACTGCCATTCATCGTTGACATACTATTTGTGATAACGATCTGTCCATTCATTCCCATCATCATCGCTTTTCCGAGTTCCATCATCGGCGTGCGCTCCCTGTCATTAAGGCAGTGATAGAGAATGCTTCGAAAATCCTTATTAACCAAATCGGCATTCTTTTCCTGGACATATTCCATCAAGACGATCCAGCCTCTTCCATCGTGCTCGAAAACTTTCTCAGATATAATTCCTATGCACTTTCCATCAACTGTTTCTTCGTGATAAACAATGTCCATTTTACAGGAGCTGTTATCGTCGAAAACAACATCAAAACACTTAATACCATGAGAAGGACCGACAAGATTCGGATGTTCTTTTAACTCAATATTGCAGGCGACGTCCTCGTTGGTCTTACTGTACTTGGGCTTATATGTAAGGACATCATTTTCGATAGTGAAAGAAAATGTCTTGCCGCCAAAAGGATTGATCATTATCCATTTTCCGTTAATATCCATATAAGTCTCCCCTTAATCACTTTGTTATCGGCACTAATATTGTATCGAAAACTTTACTCATCCACAGATAAAGAATTCTCGTATTCGATAACCCTGTCGATATATTCGCTCTTAACTCGGTTTATTTCGTCTTTTGGCAGATTACTGTTTACGGCACAATACATATCCATGAACTTCTCTGTTTTGGGCATGTAACCGCCGCATCTCTTAACAATCTGATTCTCGCTGCCGTAGAGGTAAAGATAGTAAGATTCGCCATCGCATACGTTGTTATCCGGTTCTACTGTCATCTTGAAAAGCTTTTCTCTGTCAACGCTTTTCAAAATGTTGTCGTACTGCTCATCAGTAAGCTCAAGTACCTCTAAAACCTCAAAATCGTCAGTTCTTAACATATGTGCAGCTACCTCTTCTACCGAAGGTGCGCAAACAAGAACCTTCTTATCGGTCGTAACTATAACTCGACTAGGAATTGACGAGTAGTAGTCGCCGTAGCCACCACCACTGCTGATACCAATCAGATATTCGTCGGAAAACTCAGGAACAATCTGTGCTTCCGTAGGCTTCGGTAAATTTACGGTACAACCTGTGCAAACCAGGACGATGAGCGCCATCAGGCAAACCATTAACTTCTTCATATATTCCTCCATGCGTCAAATCTTGAATTCTATCCTATATACAGAAAAGATGGACGATTTGTTGCAGTGGGTAAACTGTCTTCCGGATTAATCTTCCTCACACACTATCGCTTCCGACAAGAAGCGCAGTTTAATATCCCTTTTTTCTATAATTCAAAAATCAGCACTTCGCTTTAACTTTGCTCGTATATTATAATTCTGGTGAAACAGAATATGAAAATAATGGATTACCTAAAATGGACTTACTGATTACGATAATTGTTTGCTTTTTTGCTGGAGCGGGAGCTGGAATCGGAACCGGATTTGCCGGTATGAGTGCTGCCGCTGTTGTTGGCCCAATGCTGGTGACATTTTTACATATTCCTCCGTATGAAGCAGTCGGAATCGGACTTATCAGTGATGTCCTTGCAAGTGCTATCAGCGCCTACACCTATAAGAAAAGCGGCAACCTGAATATCAAAGACAGCCTTCCGATGATGATAAGTGTACTCGTAACCACGATAATCGGAAGTTATCTTGCAAGCTACCTGCCCAGCCCTGCTATGGGCGGCACAATGCAGGTTGCTCTGATCTTTATCGGACTTCGATTCATCATCAAGCCTGTTACAACAACAAAAGAACAGATGGCCAGCATTCCCAAAAAGGAACGCATAATAAAGGCCATCATCGGTGGATGCATTGTCGGTCTGATCTGTGGTACAGTCGGTGCCGGTGGCGGAATGATGATGCTCTTTGTACTTACGACATTCCTGGGCTATCAGATGCATGTCGCTGTCGGTACCAGCGTTTTCATTATGGCTTTCACCGCATTGACCGGTGGTATCAGCCATTTCGCGATCGGCGGCAAGCCGGATATCATGAGCCTCATTTTCTGCGTAGCGTTCACTCTTTTATGGGCAAGAATTGCCGCGAAAATCGCCAACAAAGCAAGCGCAAAAACACTTAACAGAGCAGTCGGTATCGTCATGATAATTACCGGTGTTGTTATTCTTGTGGTGAATTATTTGCTTAAATAAGCTGGCCGTTAGGATTTTAATCTTTTAGTTGTTGATTATCTTTTCGCGATTCTGACCCTTATACAGGAATCGTCTTACTTCCATTATTTTCTTTTTGTCTTCATGAATTACCACATAATAAACAACATAGTTTGCTACATAGATTCGATAATATGGATCGTCTCTTTCTATTTGTGAGTCATACTTTTCAAATGAATCACACACAGGCAATCTTTCCATAATTGCTTTTTCTAAATCATCCAAAAGATTCTTAGCAGCTTGAGAATTCTTTAATCGCTTGGTTATGTAAGTAACTACATTCGAAACATCTTGCAGAAAAATCGGAAGATATCTTACTTCGTAGTTACTTCTCATCAATCAAACCTCTCAGTGTTCCAAAAACTTCTCCATGTGAGAGTCTCTCAGATGTGTCTCTTGCTTGCTTATCTGCTTCGTCCAAAGCTCGTTCAACCGGATCAACCAAGCGTGAATATGCATCAATACTCATAACAACCATTGTTCCATATCCATTCTTAGTAAGATAAACAGGCTCTCCGGAACTAACATCTTTTTCTATTTCCGGGAATTTATTGCGTAAATCTGAAACTGGTCTTATCTGAATCATTTCTATCACATCCTTATCATAATTTTATCAATATTATATCACACTACACTCATCTGAAATCGGAACTTTTAGCATTATTTATGGATGAGTACCACGATAGGCTCATCCAGAAGCTTTGAGGAAATCTGCTGTAAACGTCGCTGTTCTTGCCTTTTACAGAGATGAAAAGTGAGAATTTGCAATTGTTGCGCAAAAATACCCACAGCTAAAACGAAAAACTACCTTTGCTGCAAGTTCCGCACAAGCGAAGCGCGGAGGACTTGTTCGCAGCCAAGCAAAGGTAGTTTTGAGTTTCCTGGCGCTCCAAGCAGGAATTGAACCCGCATCTGCGGTACCGGAAACCGCCATTCTATCCATTAGACTATTGGAGCAAAAAACTTTCCGTATTATACAGTATCGCCTTCCCGTGTGTCAGACGGGGTGCGGTTGTCACTCATTATCTTAAGAAGACCGACGATTTCTGAGACCGTCTTTTCCTGCTTTACAGATGAAGGCTTGAAAAGCATGTACGGCATTGAACCTGTCGCATTGATGTTTACTCTCGCACCATAGAAGCGGTCGTTCATGAGAGCACCGAATGCCTGCATGTCGATCTGAAGATTCTGGTTCAGATAGAGTCTTACGCCGGCATTCTTAATGGATGCTTTGGTAAATCCGAGCTTGCCTGCCATGGACCTCATAAGGGAGATTCCTGAGAGGATATATACTTCTGGCGGTGCGTCGCCGTAACGGTCAATAACTTCATCAAGGAAGTCACTATAGGATTCATAATCGGAAATATCGCCTATACGTCTGTAGCAGCTCATTCTGGAAGCTTCATTCTGGATGTAGGAAGCAGGAATATATGCGTCGTAATCGACTTCGACAGTGAAGCCCTTTTCGGTTGTTTCGGAGTGACCGGTGATAACATCTGTATTAAGGACTTCGTCTTTTCCGGCCTTGAGAAGACGGACTTCCTCGTCCAAAAGTCTGCAGTAAAGTTCGTAACCGATAACATCCATCTGGCCGTGCTGTTCAGCGCCCAAAAGGCTTCCCGCGCCTCTAACCTCAAGGTCACGCATGGCAATTCTTACACCGGAACCAAGTTCGGTGAATTCACGAAGCGCGTTAAGTCTTTTCGTTGCTTCCTCATTGAGAGGGGCATCAGCGTTATAGGTGATGTATGCGTATGCCTGGCGGTCAGATCTGCCGACACGGCCCTTGATCTGATAGAGCTGTGAGAGGCCGAAACGGTCGGCATTCTCGACAATTAATGTATTTACGTTAGGCATATCGACGCCGTTTTCGATAATTGTCGTGCAGACAAGGATGTCGTACTTTCTTTCCATGAAGTCATTAACGACTGCTTCAAGGCCGTTTTCGGGCATCTGGCCGTGTGCATAAGTGACGCGGACGCCCGGCATTGACTTGGCAAGCGCATCAGCGACTTTATCGATATCGGAGGTTCTGTTGTACAGATAGAAAATCTGTCCGCCTCTTGAGATCTCACGCATGCACGCCTGAGTAATTATCTGCTCATCGTAGCCCAATACATATGTCTGAACCGCACGTCTGTTGAACGGCGCTTCTTCAAGTACGGAAATATCTCTGATTCCTGAAAGCGACATGTGAAGCGTTCTTGGAATCGGCGTTGCTGAAAGGGCAAGGACATCGACGTCGTTTTTGAGGGACTTGATCTTCTCCTTGTGGTTTACACCGAAACGCTGCTCCTCGTCGATTACAAGAAGGCCCAAATGCGGCGGTTTGACATCATTTGAGAGTACTCTGTGCGTTCCGAAAATGACATCGATCTTGCCATTCTGGATATCTGATATATTCTGCTTGATCTGAGTCTGAGAAACGAATCTTGAGAGCAGGCATGCATTTACAGGAAAGTCCTTTGCTCTTCTCATGAAATTCTCGTAATGCTGCTGGGCAAGAAGCGTTGTCGGCGCAAGCATTATCGCCTGTCTGCCGTTCATTACCGCCTTGAAAAGCGCTCTGAAAGCAACTTCCGTCTTACCGAATCCTACGTCACCGCAAAGGAGTCTGTCCATGGGCTTCTCGGATTCCATGTCTGCTTTTATCTCATGTACCGCACGAAGCTGATCGTCCGTCTCCGCATACGGAAATTTATCTTCGAAAAGCTTCTGCTGTTCCTCATCAGGCTGGCAGGAAAAGCCCTTATTTACACTTCTTGCAGCGTAAATCTTTAAAAGATCGTAAGCGACCTTCTTAATTGCTTCCCTCGCCCTTGATACGGACTTTTTCCACTCATCGCCGCCAAGTCTTGAAAGCTTCGGCTCCTTTTCGCCCGGACCGACGTACTTCTGGAGCGAATCGAGATTTTCGGGAAGGATATAGAGCGTCTCGCCCTTGGCATATGTGAGCTTTAAGTAATCCTTGCGGATGTCGCCGACCTTCATGTTGATAAGACCGTCGTAACGGCCGACACCATGCTTATCGTGAACTACAAAATCACCAGGATTGATCTCGCTGAAGAAATTGATCTTGTTGCCGGATTTTTTCTTCTCCGGACGCTTTTGTTCCTGACCGTAAAGCTCCTGTTCACCAAGAACCGTGATGCCGAGCTTCGGATATGTAAATCCTGCCGGAAGCGGCGCATCGATAATGTTTGTGAAACATTCGTGTTCGTTAAGGCTCTTCTTGAGCTGCTCGTAACGTCTGCCGTGATGTGCGACAAGATAGATGTCCTTTGAGCCCTTTAACAGCTTCGAAAGGTCTTCTGCACGGCCGGAATAATTGTCAGTAGGAAAACCAGATACAGTGCTGAGCTTTCCACCCGGCAAACCGTTGCCTGAAGACTGGAACATCGACAAAGTAACAATGTTATCCAGGCCATCTAAAGCCTTCATGAGCTTTGTGAGGTTAACCATCGCAGAAGGTGAGCATGTCGGAGCGATACCTATCTCAAAAGAGTCGCGGCAGCGCTGAGCATATTCACTCGCATAGGCATTAAGCCTTGCGTCGATCTCGATCATCTCATCAGCGAAAAAGACTACATCATCACTATTCACATAATCTAACGCAGTCGAATAGTCCTTAAGGATTATGCCGATCCATCTGGCAATACCGGTGGGCACAATACCATTTCTGATCTTCTCAGCATCACCTGATGCAGTTCTTGAAAGAAGCTCAACAGCACGTCTGACTTCCTTTGTCGCAGCATTAGCTCTTGCAAGGTCACTTTGAACCTGTGCAAGAATCGAACCGGCAATCTCATCCCTTTTATTTTCGGGGAATGCATAAACAGCTGCAGGTACAGCGACAGTCTCTTCAAGCTGACCGGAAGATCTCTGTGTCTCCCTGTCGAAAGTCTTGATCTGGTCTATCTCCGCGTCGAAAAAGCTTACTCTGACAGGCTCCGTGTACGAAGGCGAGAAAATATCAACGATATCGCCCCTTACTGAGAATTCGCCCTTTTCCATAACCTGAGGGACATTCTCATAGCCATTCAAAAGGAGCATATCAACGAGTTCATCACGCTCTAACGCCTGACCGACTTCAAGCCTGATTATTCTCTTTTCGAAAACTGATTTCTTCTCAAGTTTATTAAGAAGTGCACCAGCCGTAATTACGGCTGCACCGCAATTACCACTTACGAGCTCAGAAAGTGCTGCTGCACGCTGATGCTCTAAGTCCCTGGATGAAGCTTCCGCACTTACAAGAGATAACTCTGAAGGAGTAAGGAGAGTTACCGGAAGATCAGTAAATGCTGCACAGTAAGCTGCCGTTATTCTGGCTCTTGCGCTGTCAGGCTCAATAAATACGGCCTTGCGCTTATTAAGACGTGCCAAAGCCATCGCAACATAGACCTTCTGCTCAGAGCAGAGGCCGGTGATGTTAAGATGCTTTCCCGTCTGAAGACTGGCGGAAAAGTCAGATACGAGCTCTTTGTCGGCTTCAATCCGTCCAAGGAGCTCAAAGACAGCTTTATCCATTAGCGATTATCTCCTCAACCGCATCGCATGCCTTTTCGAACGCATCGTTAATGAGTAGACGTTCATCCGTCGGAATCTCCGAGAGAACGTAATTTATAAGCTCCCAATGTTCAGGAACAGGTCCATAGCCAATACGGACACGAGGGAATTGTTCTGTGCCGAGGAGCTTGACGCATGATCTCATTCCGTTATGCGTACCTGCAGATCCCTTGGCTCTTACTCTTATCGTGCCTTTGGCGATATCGATATCATCGTAAATCGTGATGATATTCTGAGGCGGTACCTTGTAGAAATTGGAAATCTCGACAAGGCATTCACCGGAATTATTCATATAAGTCGTAGGCTTAATGAGGATAACATCCTGACCTTTAATCTTGCCCTTGCCCCAGAGGCCTTTGTACTTCTCTTTTCCAAGAAAAATTCCATGCCTGTCAGCGAGCTTATCCAATGCAAGATAGCCCAGATTATGCCATGTATATTGATACTGCTTACCCGGATTACCGAGTCCGGCTACAATCCACATAAAATCCCTTCCGCTTCGAAAATCAGACCTCAGAACGTCTGTCGTCAAGTCTGATGTAGTTCTCACCTCTCATGCGGCTCTTGTTGGATACCCAGTTCTCTTTATTGAGCTGCTTGGATCTTCCGATACCGAGTGAGAGCGCAGGAACATCAGATGTAATTGTGGATCCTGCAGCAATGTAGCAGTCCTTACCCAAAACAACTGAAGATACGATATTGGAGTTACCTCCGATAAATACGTTATCTTCGATAGTACAACCGATCTTGTCCTGACCGTCGAAGTTACATGTAATTGTTCCGCAACCGAAGTTAACGTTTCTTCCTACCTTAGAGTCGCCGATATATGTAAGGTGACGTGCTCTGGTGTATTCGCCGATCTCAGAACCCTTAACTTCTACGTAAGCACCGAGTGTAACGTGATCGTCGATTCTTGATTCAGGTCTGATATGTGTGAAAGGTCCGATACGGCAATCCTTACCAACCAAGCTGGAAGTGATGATGGAGTTATCAACAACCGTGCCGTCGCCGATATCGGAGCAATCGATTCTTGTGTTCTCACCGATGATGCAATCTTCGCCGATATTTGTATTACCGAGAAGTGTTGTGCCGGGAAGGATTACTGTATCCTGGCCGATCTCAACGGCATAGTGAATCCATGTCGCATCAGGATCAACAATCTCAACGCCATTTCTCATATGACGCTCGAGAATTCTTGTGTTCATAATATCTCTTACCTGAGCTAACTGAATTCTGTCGTTAACTCCTCTTGTATCATCAAAATCACATACGACAGCACCTACAGTAAAGCCATCTCCGATAAGGATTCCGATAGTATCTGTGAGGTAGTATTCCTTCTGTGCGTTATTAGCACCGATTCTTCCCAAAGCAGAGATAAGCAAAGGTGTCTTGAATACATACATTGAAGAGTTGATCTCTTTGACCTTGAGCTCTTCTTCAGTGCAGTCCTTGTGTTCTACGATCTTAACAACGTTGCCGTCCTCACCTCTGATGATTCTGCCGTAACCTGTAGGGTCGTCAGCTTCAGCAGTGATAAGGATCGCTGCGCAGTTAGATTCTGCTGATTCAAAAGCATTAAGTGCCTTCTTGATCGTATCTGTAGATACCATGGGGCAGTCGCCCGGAAGAACAATTGTAAGGCCGTCTCTTCCTTCAAGGAAAGGAGCTGCCTGCATAACTGCGTGGCCTGTACCTCTCTGCTCTTCCTGAAGAACATAAGCAACATTCTCGCCTAAAATTCCTCTGATCTCAGCCTGCTGCTCGCCTACGATATAAACCTGATCCTGGCATCCGGACTCGAAAAGCGCATCTGCCACCCACTGAATGATCGGCTTGCCCGATACCTGAAATGTAACCTTGGAGTGCTTTGACTTCATTCTGGTGCTTCTACCTGCCGCCATAACTACTGCACTAATTTCCATACTGAAACCTCATATCAATAAATTTTGAATTGCTGGAGTCATTATAACAAAAGTTAAAATTCTAATAAATAAAAAGGTGCGGCATGTTTTTGTGAGCTAAATATCCCCTAGTGAGAACATACGAAGTTCTTGTTTAACAGTTCCTTGAGTGTGAGGGGCAGATTATCTGTCTGGTCCATCTGGCTGGCTACTGGCTATTGGCGGAGTCTGTCATCCAAAACGGCTTGCCTGCCTATCTATGCAATTGTTGTGCAGAAATCTCCCCGACAATTTTTCGAGCATGCGAAAAGCACGCGCCGATACGGAATATTCACGAAAAACGCTAATTTCGTGAATAAATCGTACACTTTAGTCTGATTTTCACGCTACGTTCACGAAAATCGCAATTTTCGTGAATCCTACGTGAATGTGGCAAAGCAAGCGCAAAGAAAATTGCGATTGACAATTTCTTATCCAAATCGCTCGAAAATAAGGATTTTGGATAATTGCCCCATCTCACCCACACGCAAAAAAGAGGCTGCGAAAAACCTTAAGTCTTTCACAGCCACTTTAATTATTTTCGACTGCATGAGACCTGAATCAAACGCTTCGGCCTCATTCTAAACTGTCTCAGATTTCCTGAGGGAGTTCCAATGTTCTCTCAGCGTTGAGCTTCTTGCAGAGATCAACAAACTTATCCAAAGGTACGCCCTGGAGCTGCTTGTTGGAGCTTCTGACGTTGACAGATACTGTGTTCTCAGCAGCTTCCTTATCGCCTACAACGAGGATATAAGGATCCTTCATCTGCTTGAATCTCTTGATCTTGTCTCTCATGTTGACGTCTGTTAAGTCGGACTCAACTCTTACGCCGGCATTTCTGAGAGTGTCGCAAACCTTCTGTGCATATTCGTTGTGCTCAGGTCTGATCGGTACAACTGCAACCTGATAAGGGTTGAGCCAGAACGGGAATGCGCCCTTGAAGTGCTCTGTGATGATACCGATGAAACGTTCGAAAGAACCGAAGATAGCTCTGTGGATAACGATAGGCATCTTCTGAGCGCCGTCCTTGTCAACAAATGTGAGCTCAAAGTTATGAGGGAGCTGGAAGTCCAACTGAACTGTACCGCACTGCCACTCACGGCCGAGAGCATCCTTAATCTGAAGGTCGATCTTCGGACCATAGAATGCACCGTCACCGGCATTGATCTCGTAATTGCCATCGCCATACTTCTCATCGAGAATTTCCTTCAAAGAAGCTTCAGCGGAATTCCAGGACTCAATATCACCCATGAAGTCGTCAGGTCTTGTAGAGAACTCTGCTCTGTATGTGATACCGAATGTCTTGTAGATCTCGTCTGCGATTGCGATAACGTCCTTGATCTCATCCTTGATCTGCTCAGGTGTTACGAATGTATGGTCATCGTCCTGACGGAATTCCTGAACTCTGAAAAGACCATTCATCTGACCGGACTTTTCCTTACGGTGAAGAACATCGTATTCGCTGTAACGGATAGGAAGTTCCTTGTAAGAGTGCATGGTGCGCTTGTAGGACATCATGGCATTCGGGCAGTTCATCGGCTTTGCAGCCATTGTATCTTCAGCATCAACAGAATATGCAGAAGAATCATCGCTCTCTACTGCATCTGTAGCATTAACGCCCTTTGTGATACCGGGAACGATGAACATGTTGTTCTGATAGTGTGCCCAGTGACCGGAAATGAGCCAGAGCTTCTTGTTGTTGATCAAAGGTGCAGAGATTTCTGTGTAGTTGTGCTTGAGCTGAATCTCTCTGGAGTACTTCATGAGTTCCTGATAGAGGATCCATCCTCTCGGGAGCCAGTAAGCCATACCGGGTGCTGTCTCACGGAACATGAAGAGGTCGAGCTGTGTGCCGATCTTCTTGTGGTCTCTTTCCTGAGCTTCCTTGAGCCATGCGAGGTGAGCCTTGAGTTCATCCTTTGTAGGGAAAGCGAAAAGATAGATTCTCTGGAGCTGGTCTCTTGTCTCGTCGCCTCTCCAGTAAGCACCTGAAACGCTCTTGATCTTGTAAGCTGTGCCCATGAGCTCCTGTGAATTCTCAACGTGAGGTCCACGGCAGAGATCTACATAGTCGTCGCCTGTGTTATATGTAGTGATTGTCTCGCCATCAGGCAAGTCTTCGATAAGTTCCTTCTTGAACTTCTGATCCTTGAAGAGCTCCAAAGCATCAGCCTTAGAGATTTCCTTGCGTGTCCAAGTCTCTCTACGCTTGATGATTTCACGCATCTTTTCTTCAATTACCGGGAAATCTTCTTCTGTGACCGTTCTGGGAAGTACGAAATCGTAGTAGCATCCGTCATCGATCTGGGGTCCGATTGCGAACTGTACGTCCTTGCCGTAGATCTCAATTACGGCCTTAGCCAATACGTGTGCCAATGAGTGGCGGTACAGCTGCAAAAATTCTTCTTTTTCCATTTTAAAAAATGCCTCCTCTAGAGTTTTATGCGCAGAACCGCTGCGCAGAGTTAAAAGATTGTACCACAAATAGGGAAAAAATGTTTATTATCTGTATATGAGCCGTAGAAATCAAAGTCTGAACTTATTGAAAGCGATTGCCTGCATAGCAGTCGTGTTTATTCATGTGCGTTTTCCGGGCACATTCGGAACGATAATGCAGGTCGCCGCGCAGTTTGCCGTACCCGTTTTCTTCCTGATCGCAGGCTATTTTTCCTACGATTGCGACAGCGCGAAAATCGAGAAAAGACTTGCAAGAATCCTGAAGATCCTGCTGTTCAGTTATCTCTGTTTCTTCGTTTACGACATAGTTATTCTGCTCGTCAGAAACCAGGATATAGCAGCATGGTTCCGGTCTAATTTCACCTGGAAAACACCCATCTTTTACATCGTTTTCTGTACTGTGGATTTCGCTACTCCGCTATGGTATCTGATCGCTATGGCAGAGACCTATTGCGCCTGGTATTTCATCGCTAAGAAGCACAAAAAAGACCTCTTTGTTAAGCTCATGCCGCTGTTTCTGGTAATCAGCATTCTGTTCACTACTGTCAGTGAATCTCTTAACTGGCCATGGCCTTTCAGAATGAATTTTATCGTGAGAGCGGTTCCGTGGTTCCTGTTCGGCTGTATGGTTCGAAAAGACTCCTCTCTGACCGAAAAATTCAGCAATATTCAGCTGGCGATTACTGCATTTGTTGCGTTTGTCGCATCGCTCCTGCCTGTCATTATCAACACCGGAATCAATTTCAGCTATGCCTGCTGCGTAGTCTCGACAACGGCAATGTTCCTGCTGGCGATTAAAAATCCCAATGTTGAGACCGGCAAATTCGTGCAGTATCTCGGCGACAAATTGTCTTTATACGTCTACATCTCTCACTACATAATCAGAGGAATCCTTTTCGTGCTTGTCGAAAAGTTCGGCCTTTTCAGCACAGACAATGTGATTTACACCTGGATTCAGCCGCTTTTGGTCGTCGCGATATCGATATTAGTGGCCTTGGTAATAGATCTTGTTTTCGGAAGGCTTAAGAGAACCAAAGCAACATATTGAACATTTCGGCGGCATTTTGTGCTTGTCGTGTTTTACATTTAGATTAAAAATCTTTTACATTCATCGTTTTGGTATAAGTCCGGTGGTACAATGCATTTTATTAATAATAAATGTGTATTGGGCGAACTATGGGCATTTTCGCCATATAGCGATCAATCACATGCATTGGATTGTGGAGAGATAAGTGCGCAAAACTGCACGTAAAGTTGAACCTAAGAAAAGCCTGTGGGAAAGATACAGATCCCTGTGGCTTCTGTTGATAAAACTGGCAATCGTAATCCTTGTTGTATGGCTTGGATTGTTTTTCGTTGTCGGTATCTTTCCTGTTCACGGCAACTTCATGTATCCAATGCTCAAAGACGGAGATCTGGCTATAACTTTAAAGCTGGGAGGCTATGAAAGAGGTCAGGTCGTTGCATACGAAGTTGACGGTGGAACCAGATTTGCACGAATCGTTGCATTAAATGGCGACGCAGTCCTGATCGATGAACAATACACGATCAACGGACAGCAGCCTTACGAAGAGGTCTTCTACGCAACCGAGTATTCGACACCGATCAATGTAAGCATGAACGGGAATCAGGTGTACCTGCTCAACGACTATCGCGAAAACATGGGCGACAGCAGAAGTTATGGTCCGATAACGACCGATAACCTGAAAGGACACGTGATCTTTATGTTCAGATGGAGAAGTTTTTAAATTAGTTTTGACTATTTTGAAAAATAAATTTAGGAGGAGAGAAAATGCAGATTTTTGGCACAAAGGCATTTAAGGTTTTGACCGGAACAGCTGTTGCAGCTGCAATGTTGTTGCCGTCAATGAGTTTAGCTGCAGCTACAACTTACACGCCCGTAGCAGGAGGAGAATTCACTTTCGAGAAGACTCTTACATACGATGCTGATGCGATTTTGCCCGACATCACTTTCGATTTTGCTATCGTCGGCGGAACTGCAAAGAAGGCTTCAACAAATCATGTTGCTGTCTACAGCGGAACCGATGCAGCAAGAGTAAAGACAGGTACAGCCGCAGATTCAGCATCACTCACAGATACAGATCTGGAAGATGCAATCGACAGCGTATCCTTTGGTGCGGCAGATACCGATGCATCCGGTGAGACAACAAAAAATGCTACAGTTGACCTGTCAGGCGTTTACTTCAACGAACCCGGTGTTTACAGATATAAGATCACTGAGGTTGTAAATAGCGCCAACGTAGCTCACGGTGTCACCTACGATGATACATCTCGTTATCTTGATGTTTACGTTACAGACAGCGGTTCAGGTGTACTTGCTGTTTCAGGTTATGTTCTTCACAGCCAGGAAGACTACGTTCCTTTCACAACAGGCTCAACAGATCCTACAGCTAAGTCTGAGGGCTTCACAAACGCTTATGAGACAGAGAATCTCACGATCGCTTTGGATGTTGACGGTAACCAGGCTTCCAGAGACGAGTATTTTGAAGTAAAGCTTTCAATTACAGGTGCGATTCCCGGAACAGAATACACTGTTGATCTCACCAATGCAGATGCAACAACTTCTGTAAACGGTGCAAGCTCAGCAGCTCATACAAACCCTGCTTCCATCACTACAGATGCTTCCGGTAAGGCAGAAGTAAGCTTCTGGCTCCAGAACGGCCAGAGCATTGATGTTCTCGGCTTGTCTTATGGAACAACTTATACAGTTACAGTTTCTAACGAGGATGGCGACCTGGTTGCTGACGGTTATGTAGCTGCTGTAGAAGCTGATCCTGCGTCAGAAGGTACAGCAAGCGGTGATACATTCACTGATACAGATGGTATCAAGGAAGATACTACTGTTACTTTCACTCTTACAAAGAACGGCATTATTCCTACAGGTGTAATCCTTGCAGTAGCTCCGGCAGTTGCAGTCTTTGTGATCGGTGGACTTGGTGTAACAGGTATTGCTCTTAAGAATCGTAAGAAGAATGACGAAGAGTAATAAGGCAACTAATTAAGATCGAACGAACATGGGCACTAAGGGTAAGAAAGTAATCAGAGCAATCGATCGAATCACAGATGCGATACTTATGATCTTTTTTGCCCTGTGCCTGGTTCTTGGTCTTTACATCGCTTACGACTCTTACTACGTATACACACAGGCGTCTTCGGACAGAATGTCCGGATTTAAGCCGGCAGTCGCAGAAGGCGAAAATATTGACACAGGAGTTCTTAAAGAACTGTCAAAAGACGTAGTAGGATGGCTGACGATCGACGGCACAAGCATCGACTACCCGGTTATGCAGGGTGGAAGTAATACGGATTATCTGAACAAGGATCCTTATGGCGACTTTTCACTCTCGGGTTCGATCTTCGTTGATTCGGCAAATGCAGGCGATTTTACAGATTCTTATAGCCTTATCTACGGTCACCATATGGAACGCGGTTTCATGTTCGGTGCATTAGATGACTATAGGGACGAAGCTTTTGGTAATACACATACCACCGGCAGGATCATCACCGTCGACGGCAGAGTTATCGAACTTCAGCTTTGTGCAGTTATTAATGCATTAACTACAGAAGGTATTGTTTTCGATGTCAGGTATGCCAATCGTAATATTGAAGGACTGATCGAATACATAAATAACAATAAGATTTATGTAAGAGATGTTGAGATTGATGGAGTGCGTCTTTATGCTCTTTCGACATGCACTTCTTCTACTTCTCAAGAAAGACTGATCGTATTGTTTCGTGAGGTAAACGGTTGAGGAAATTAAAGTTTATAATCACATTCCTTTTTGGAATTGTTATAACTCTTAATTCATTCGTAATGGCTACGGATGTCATGGCAGGTGTTGTCTATGAACCTGTCACTGTCACTGTGCCGTTTACTGCAAATGGTGGCGATACGGTAACAATTGAATCCCTTGACGGAAGTTATCAGGATTCAGTCACACTCCCTTCGGCAAGGACCGAGAAAGAATCCGGCAAATTTGATCTCAGTTTTAATGAACCGGATACATATGAATATATTCTTAAAGATGGCACCAAGGAATTAAGCGTAAACATCTTCATTTATGACGAAGGCTCTGCCGCACTTGCTGCCAATGTCTCAGTTTACGACGCCAACGGAACCAAAGTTGATTCCGCAAACTTCTACGAAAGTACCTATGTAGAACTCATTCTGGATACTGAAGGAGAAGGTAGTGCCACAGGCGATGGCATTTATTTACATGGTACCAGCGTAACTGTTACCGCTATTCCGGACGCGAAAAACACTTTCACCGGCTGGAAAGATGAAGAAGGAAATATCGTAAGCACTGATCTCGAGTATACATTCACGATCGATGGCACCAGTGCTGATGTTTATAGATTAACTGCAGTTTTCAAGAAGATACCGCCCATCATCGGTACGGGCGAAAAGATCGGCGCTTCAAGCATAGCAGGTGCTATCCTGGTTTTGTGCGCGGTCCTGTTTTTCGCGATAGGAGGAACTCAGCATGAAACCTAAAAAGCTGTTTGTTTCTCTTATGACGTGCCTTCTCGTGATATCGAGCTGCTTTACGCTGACAACACGAGCTTACACATCCACCGAACCGAATATCGACTACATCGACAAGAACGCTGCGATCATTGACGATCCGCGCGCAGTCGAGATCGTTGTTGATGCGCAGTACGAAGCAATCCCCCGCCCGAAGATCCTTTTCTGGCAGGCTAATTTCTGTAGTTATCACGGAACCGGAAGCGGCAAAGGCCTTACAACACAAAGCGTTGTCGATTGTCTTAATGCCGCATATAGTGTCGGAGATGTCGATTACTATATCGATGCATATGACTCAAAAACTTCGACAGTCAATGAAAAAAGAGAATATCTGTGGCCGGCAAACGGCTCTGTTAAGTCCTTTGATCACGATGTCAGAGGCGATACTCCCATTACAGTTGCCGATGTTCCCAATGTTGATAATACAACCAGCTTTCACGTCCTCAACCAGGCAAGCCTTGAAAGACTCCTTTTACACTGGGAAGAAGCTGCAGCAACAGGCGATTCTTACGACTATCTCATTATCCTTTACGATGGACTTGTAGCTTCAGGTGCGCCGAGTAGTGCTAACTACTATCCTTATGCTTATAATATCGGAAATGGCGTTAACTTGAGCGATGAAGAGTATGCTCGACGCATGGAAATTGCAAAAGCACTTAATGAAATTCCTACGCTTCACATTACTGCACCTAAGGCAGCTGGCGAGAATATGCACCTTGATACAGTGTCATACATGGACTATCACCTGTCTTCTCCCAGAAATACTTACAGGAGTTACGCTGAATCTGTCGTAGATTACGAATATATCGAGGGCCACGATTACGCGAGCTACAATGAGATCTCCAATCACAGACTCACTACAATCTTAATGCTTAATGCACTGGCATACGTCAACCCGGCTTACTATCTTGAGATTATCGATCAGACCACAGGAAAGCTCAAAACTATTCCGACAGCTGAACAGTTCCGTGCTCATATGCCGGCATACCATTCATATATGGATAGCAATCTGGCTGTCCAGGTACAAGAGTTCCTTACTGTAAATAACATCATTTTCAGTGATACTCTCGCAGCAGGCCTTAAGTATACGAATGTTAAGCTTCAGTATTGCAATACCGACTGGGATTACGATGGCGAGCCCGAGTGGATCGAGATTCCTTCATCAGACTACACGCTTACAAAATCAGGTGATTCTTCTCACGGCACCAAGCTCACAGCTGACATCAACTTCGATACAAGCAGCATGAACTACTATGCCAAGAGAATCAGAATGGTTATTACGGCCGAAGCATCACCCGATTTCGGTCTTAGCGGCGACCCTGTTAAGACAAATGTCGGCAATGCTGAAGTCAAATATTTCGGAATCGACGGAAGCCTTCTTTTCGATCAGACGAACGCCAGCCCTAAGGTTCAGTGGGACATCTATAACGTGTCTTATGACATGGGAACACACGGTGCTGTAAAGGATCCTACAACAGGCATCAAGACCGATGGCGATAGCGCCTTGCCTTACGAAGACTGTAAGAACGGCTATTCTCCCCGTCGCGTTGTCGGCGAAAATGTTGACGAAAGCAATGTCACGGTCAATACAGGCTACTACCTGGTCGGCTTTACATGCGACACACCGGTCCTTGTCCGTGGCGAAAACGATTCCCGCGCAGCTGATTCGTTAATTAAGCTTGCCGATATTAATTCCATCGTTGTCACAAGCGATATCGTGCTCACAGCAGTCTACGAAGAAGATAAGAATGTTCACTATCAGGCAGATCCGCACGGCACAATTACCGGCATCATTACAGAGACTGTACGCGAGAACAGCAATCCTATCGGCACTACCGTCGAACCTGACGATAACTATATCCTGACAGGCTTTACAGCCAACGTAAGCGTTACTTTGAATAACGGCACTGTATATGCAGCAAATACCCTGATTCCTGCGGATGCCATTACTTCAGTCAAGATCAAGCAGGATACAACATTTACAGCCAAGTTCGTCCGCCAGTATACGGTAACTTACGATGCAGCAGATCACGGAACATTCACCGAAGACGACCTGACTGATAACGTAACTTCCGAGATAGTACTCGACGGCGGCAGTCCGACATACGGTATCAATGGTTCCGATGTCAGTGTCATCTATCGCGAAGGCGGTTACCTGCTCACAGGATTTGTATGCGACAAGGATGTATGGATCGACGGCGATTCGGATATCCGCACAGCCGGTTCAGTCATCGACGAATCAGAGATAACATCCATCCTCATTGACGACGACATAACTCTGACCGCGCAGTATATCTACAATGTCAATGTTCCTACAGGTGTAGTAATGAATTCCCCTGCCGGATACCTGCCTATTCTGGTCCTTGTAGCGGCCTTGGCAGGCTGTGTAGTAATCAGGCCGAAGAAATCCGAAGAATAATTGCACAACTGGAAGCCGGCGAGCGAAAAAGAGGCGCAAGAGGAGGCGCGTTGCCAATATCGTGCCTGTTTCGCCCCAAAAGAGGCACGAAAAGAGTCACGTTACCATAATCGTGCCTGTTTTACCTCAAAAGAGGCAAGAAAACAGGCACGTTTACAGCTCTCATTAAAATTCCCACTTTTCTTCCCACTTTTGGTGTAAAAGTGAGACGATTTTGGAGACGTCCCACTTTTCTTCCCACTTTTGGTGCAAAAGTGAGACTTTTTGTGGGACTCGAATTGCGCCCACCCCACTCGAAAAGAGCCCCCGCCCCTCGAAAAGCCTGCCCTAGTAAGAATAAACTGACAACCAACAAGATAATCAAAATATAAGGGGCGGCCACTTCGGCTCGCCCCTTATTCAATTTTATTCAACGTACATTATCGTCTCGAGTTCGTCAAAACCGTAATGCCTGAATGCAATTCTGTAATCAGGATGCATCTGCAGGACGAGGTCTGCCAGCGTGACAAAATCTTCGAACTTATGGTAAATGGAAATTGCCATTCTGGGACGATTTTCCATGATTAAGTTGCGTGCACCAAGGAGAGCTTCATACTCTGCTCCTTCAACGTCCATCTTGATAAAGGTAACGCGCTTGCCGGCGAGAATGTCATCAAGAGCGATCGTCTCAATCTCCTCGACGCCTTCGAAGTTTCTCCTCTCTGCTTCTTCTTTGCTGATAATGCGTGAAGTCTCAAAAGCATCAGCGGAAAAATAAACCTTCTCATTGGCATTTGCTGTACCGTAGTTGTACAGATCACATTTTCCAAGTGGCTCAAGAAGTTCTTTGCACTTTGCATAGTTCTTTGAATCAGCTTCGAAAGAATAGATGTGATCAAAGCCCTTGTGACCGCACCAGCCGACAAACTTATAGCATGTACCGCCGTCAAAGCATCCGCAGTCTACGAATACTTCGTTGTCTTTTGCCTGGAAATAATCGAAATACTGGCCTTCGTTATTGCGCCAGTCGTAGATACCACCGCAGATTTTCTTCTCACTTATTCCGACATCTTCGATAAGTCTCTTCCTAACCTCGTCTGCAACGGGCTTGGCTGAATAAGAAATAACGACAGTCTTGTCGCCATAAAGAGCTTTATTCTCACGAAGTTCTTTCTCGGTAATGATCTTAATTCCGGTCGGAGCGTCAACAGATCCCTTGCTCTCGTCAGGCTCGATGAATGCGTCGATCTTTACACCGAACTGCTTAAATCTTCCGGCAAGATAGTGCGCTGCACCGCCTGCGCCATAAACGAGGCAGTGGGAGCCCTTCTGAATCTTCTCAACATAAACCTGCATGTCGCTGCTGAGATTTCTGTACTTCGATTCAAGGCCTGTAATGTAGCCTAAATCGCCTGTAGTGGCATACATAACCTTCGCTTCGAAGATCTTCTTGGATATCTCATCGTTAAGGTGTGCATAGACGTTGCGCGCCATCTCCAGGAACTGGGGATTCATATTACCTTCGGCTCTGAGTGCCTTCTGCTTGTCAGCGGCCTTATCAGTACCATATTCAATCTGCTTATCTGCTATTCCCATTTTGTTGTCCTCAAGTTGTCCTCAAATTATGTAATAGTCTTACCATATTATCACAACAGACGGGAACAGGCGCTAATCAGAATCGAATCTCAAATTCAGTTGTCGGTTTGCGTTAGATGTTTGTAAAATTCGCTATAAACAGACAAACACCTCAACGCTAAGAATGGACCTTACAGGCGCTTTTCCATCTTAACGCATTCAAATACGCCGCTTTGAACTACAGTGCTGTCAGTTACGGAATATCCGAGCTTCTCGTAGAACTCGATCGCATTTGTTCGGCTCTCGATATTGATGCACGTGTAACCGAGTTCCCTGATCCAAAGCTCTGCTTCTTCTATTACAAGGTTTCCTAAGTGGTTGCCTCTATATTCGGGAAGCACAACGACTCTGCCGATCATGACAGTGTCCTTTGAAAGCTCATAGAATCTAGCGGTGGCGATAGGATATCCTTCCTTAAGAAGAACTATATACTTCGTTCCATCGCAATCGTGCTCATCGAATTCTTCTCGTAATGAGATATTGTGCTGGCGATTCATGCCCTGAATTCTGACAGAATATGCGCCCGCACGCTGCCATTCTTCCTGAGCTCTCAATACTTCAATGTTATCCACGATTACTGGCCTGTAATAAGTTGCTCATTACCACAGAATTCGCATCTGCCGGATTTGCCGATTATGCCATGAACGACGCTTCCACACTTGCTGCAGTTAGATGTACCGGGAATCTGAGGCTTTATGGCATCAATAACAGTTCCGATGGTACCACCGATCTTCTCAGCAATCTGAATAGGATTAATAGTGGGGAAATAACGCGTCTCAGCGTCCCACTTCGCGAACTCTTCCTCACTGCACATATTCCGGTGAACCTGATATACAAACATCTTCGCGTCCTTTTTCTGTGACTGCTCGAAAATGACTTCTATCTGCATTCTTGTCGTATAAATATCGATCGTAGGATTCTGACCGGGATTGTCATTATATTTGATCTGGGGTCTGCCATTAAACTTCTTTATCTCGCTTAACGGAAATGAGTAAGTCTCCTTAGTCTTTCCGAACATTCCCTCACGTGTTAATACAAGGCGCTTATTGGATACAAAGATATCACCCTTGCCCTTTTTGCCTGCAGAAGTTTCGAAACGAATTCCTTCGTTCTTGATGATAATTGACTCATCAAAATCAAGCTTTACATCAATCATTGTTGTTCCCTCCAATTATTCCATTAGCTAATTATAAGACACACTAACTGAGGTCGCAAATGATTACTACGGTTTTACAATATATACGCCGGTACCATAAGATTCTTTTCATCAATAGGAAATGTTCTATCAGTCATACAGATAACTAATCCATTTCCTAATTCATTACTTGATACATTCAGAACATTAAACGCCTTAACTACTTTTCGTTCAGGAGTAGATGTTTTCTTAATCTCTACAGGATGGAGTACACCATTTTCTTCTATAACGACATCTATCTCCTTTTGATTTGTATCACGATAGTATGTTATATTAACTTTTGTCGTCCCATATGCCGCATTTCTAAGCAATTCACCAACAACATAATTCTCAAAATAATGACCACTAGCAGCGCCATTCATAAGCACATCCTTGCTTGTCCACATTGATAAATACGCTGCTAATCCTGTGTCACAAAAATACAATTTGGGTGTTTTAACCAATCGCTTCAATTCATTATTTGAATAGGTATCCAAGAGAAAAACAATGCCCATTGTTTGCAATATTTTCACCCAATTTTTAGCCGTAGGAACACTCACACCACCAGCCGCTGCAATGTCCGAATAATTAACAAGATTTCCAACAAATGCAGCACACGCCGTAAGCACTCTCCTAAAACCTTCCGTATCAGATATACCATTATCATCCACTGCATCTCGCATCAGATATGTGTCTATATATGATGAATAGTAGCTATACATTTGCTCTGCATCAAAATCCAGTAATTCTGGCATGCCACCTCTCCAGATATGCTCATATATCTGATTAACATCATATTGCGGAAAAAGTTTTTCCCTTTCGACCAAACCATTAAATGTATATGGCAAATCAGAAGCAAAAGTAATTCCTGTTTTTTCTTTTAGCGAGAGGCTATACATTTTTAGAATGCATACTCTTCCGGCAAGAGAATCCCCTGCATTCTTAAGGAGTTTTTTACTTTCAGAACCTGTGAGCCAAAATAACCCCTTTTCTTCTGTTTCATCACAAATCTGCTTTATATATTCGAACAATTCAGGAGCTTTCTGAACTTCATCGATAAGTATAGGTGTTTTATACATCTGGAAAAACAGACGCGGATCTCGTCGCGCCAGTTCTCTGTTTCTGATATCATCCATACTGACAATAGTTCTGCCGGTATCTTTTGCAAGATGCTTTAACATTGTGGTTTTACCAACTTGTCTTGCACCAGTAACTAACAGCACTTTGAACACTTGGTTCATTTTCAGAAATTTTCTTTCTAATTCACGACTTATATATTCCATAATCCTCGCCCTTTGAAACGACTTTGTTTTAAACTGCACTTTAATTTAAAGTCATTTTAGCATGCGCGAAAACATGAATCAATCTAACTTGTATTCATATGGGTGAGGTTTTTCATTACCTTTTTCTTGAATATCTCTTATCAAGGTTGGATGAGCGCACACCACGCCATACATAAACTAGGTTTTGTTATTCACCCTTTTTGCTTTTCTTCTTAGTCACCGGTCTGATACTCAACCTTAATGACCATCGCTTCTTTCATTTCATCACCTGCGAAAACAACGGCGTAATAAACACCACCCGGGAAGTTTCCGCCCATATCCATTTCAGAAAGATACAACTCATACCAGCTGACACCTTCATCAGGCGTAGGATAAATACCCTTAACCTCCGACACGAGCTTCTCTGTTCCACCCGGTTCGGCATAATACCATTTAACTGATATCGACTCAGCATAGTCGTTCTTTACAGGGATCATGATATTCATCGACGGCGTATTCACAAATAAGCCCAGAACATACTCTTCCCTTTCACTGTCGTAGAACAACGGTGTGCCAATATTGTTATAAAACTCTGTATCGGCCGTGAAATACTTGTACTCACCTACAGAAAGACCATAAGATGAATAAAATGCCTTAACGCTTTCTTCTGTATCGCTAGTAGTAACCGTCTCAACTACGACTGAAGGATCTAAATCCTTATCCGTTGTTTTCGTAATCTCGGCGCTGGAAGATCCTTGAGGTATTGAATTTTTCTTGCTGATATTTGAAGCCACAACGATTCCAACAACTGCCAGAACAATAACTACTGCAGCAATAGCGGCGATCAGCCCCATCTGATTACTGTTTTCCTTCTTCGGATTAGAAGCAGGAACTCTCTGGACTATTGTCTTAGGAGCACTTGTCTTATTAACCGGAGCAGGGCTTGCTGACTTAGGCGTAGTGGGAACTGAAGCAGGAAAGTTTACGACTGATTCTTCAGCGACACCAAAGTCATTACCCTTACATATATTGATATTCTCACTAAGATAGAACTTCTCGAAAAATTCAGCCTTAACTTCGTAGTTATATGCATGAATCGCCTGGCTTCGGCCAAATCTCAGTTCCATTCCTGAAGGCATATTGACAGGCTCAATGTATACGAGAAGAATGTTATCGCTCTTATCTCTGGCATAGTTCATCTCATCTTTGCAGTTAGTGGAATTGAGATAATTCTCACTGAGGAATGCTATAAAGTAACTGCTCTTATTAATTCTTGAAGCAATAAACTCATCCCAATCAGTGCCGGGCTTGATACCTTCGTCGTACCACACGCGAAAACCATCAGCCTGCATCTGACTGACAATCTGAAGCACGATATCAGTATCCTTATGTGAATAGCTGATAAAAGCAAATGGCTTATCGCCATTATATGCACTAACCAAACTCATAAAAGCCCCCTACTATGTCCTAACCACAGGATATCTTACCCTATCAGAGCCTCACGGAGTAGTCCATATTGAATGAGAGGTGGGGTAAACAATAAAAGAGCGAGTATAATCGCTCTTTTATATTTAGGTACTTTTATACACCCCAAATTTTCTTAGCATATTCAAATAGTCTTCGCTGTCTAGATTCAATTGATTCCTTATTCCATTCACTGTACTCAATGAGTATGTTATTAGGTTCAATCTTTGAATTTTTGTATTCAGGAACTTTCTCAGCAAATGGTTTGTTTGAAGCTTTTATGTTTAATGGGCCACTCAACAATGCTAAATTTCCGAGTCGCCAGAGATAATCGGTATGAATATCATCCTTAATATTCCATAACGATGGGTCTTCAGGCATAATATGTTCGATATGAACCTCGCTATTATCAATATTAAGCTCGTTATTCTTATCTATATAATTATGAATCTTTCTCAATATATAACGTATTGTATCTTTGTTACTCTTTGTTCCTTTCCACTCAATGAAATCAGCTTCAAATTTGGCATCTGATTCAAAACCAGCTTTGATTTTGTCTGTGATGCTTTCTACGCTATCCAATTGACCATCATATATTTCTTTAGCGAGTGAAGCGAAAAACATTTCAGCTCTATTGGCAACATTTCCACATATAGTAAAATTTCTAAATATATATACTTCTACTTTCTCAACCACTTTTCTTATGTCTGCTTCGGAAAAATCACTTTCAGCTTGTTTCATAGCCAACACTACAGGATAAAATGAGCTTGCTTTCAACGTTTTTAAAGCTTTCAGACTCGCAATTAATTTTGCATCAGAAAACTCAGTATTTTCGTCCGGATTAATTAAGTCGTGATAGCATGAAGCATACTTTTCCAGATTGTTGAGAAGTTCTTTGCTTAATCTAGGATTTGAAGCAGTAGATTTTATTGTTCTGTATAACTCTTTCTCTCTTGAAAAAGGTGAGTTTGAATTCAAATAGTGTCTTATGTATTTTGTTGGATCTACCTTTTCTAATTTAGCAATCATTGAATTCCACTTCTTCTGAGAATTCTCGATTTCTTTGGACTGACTAAATATATAATTTTTAAGTAAATCTGCCGTTTCTAAATCGCGTCCACGAGCATTCAATGTTTCAAAAATAATAAATGCTTCTTCTAACTTTGTTGCTTCCATATAAAGAATACAGAACCTATTTATGAACGCATTATAATATTCAGTTAGTTCACTAATCCTGTCTTGATCATCCGAACATTCATCTAATACTGCATCTACCTTACGCTTGAAATAATAAAAAGCGCATCTTAAATTCTCGTGAGATTTTTTCTTTTCTTTTTTATCACTTGGAATTCCAAGCAATATTGAATCTCTAAAATAATCATTGTCCATATCACCTAAAGTAAGGTGTAATTCATCTTCTCTTCCAATATGCTTACTTTCAATATCAGATTTTTTATAATCAGCTTGTTTTATCTGGGAGCGCTTATACAGTTCTTCAAACTCAATTTGAAGAACTCTCATAAAAATCATTGATGTAATTGTTCTCTGTTGTCCATCAATTATATATTTCTTCTTTCCATCGTTGTTGTGGACTACTATTTGACCGAAAAAATGCGTAGTACCTTCATTCTCTTTGGTATATTCAAGATCAGCCCAAAAGTCATCTAATTCGTTCTGTTCCCAAGCGTATTCACGCTGGTAATTCGGTATGTAAAAAGTTTTTCCTAGAAAAGTATTTAATTCATCGATTGAAGAACTCTGAAGTGCCATATGTTATTTACCGCTCCATTAGTATTTATTGTTCATTAGATCATTTACAAACCAAATTTTCAAGATCTGCCGTCTTCAATAAATAATTTGTGTTAGCGGGATAAACAGGTCAGGAAACATGTTTACAAGCGAATTTTTATAAAGTTTTTGTTAATGCTTTGTAAATACATATCCTATATTTATAGCGTCTGTTGACTACATTTTTAATATATAGTAATTTTCTGGTAAATACTGGAGGATTCTCATGGAAACTAAACGAGAAAAATTCGTTAGATTAGCCGAAAACAGGATGGATTCAATTCTTAAGGGAATTGAATTAATGGGCAATCTATCAAATTCAAATAATTATGATTACACACAAGACGATCTAAACAAAATAATTAAGACTTTGAAATCTGCTGTCTCAGATTTAGAACACACATACAATTCAGCTAGCAAGACACGAAAATTTAAATTATGAGGAAGAATAATATGAGTAACAAATGGTTTTTCCCTTCTAGAGGTTATGCAGAAACTGAAGGTTTTTCAAATGCGGGATTAGCAGAATTTAAAGGCAATCCATTGCGCTCTCTTGCACGAGAAGTTTGTCAAAACTCTCTTGATGCTGCTGATGGAAGCGGAAAGCCTGTACGAGTGGAATTTCATAAGTATTTCATGCCTATAAATGAATTCCCGGGTATGGATGATATGCGCAAGGTTATATATCGATGTGCTAACTTTTGGGGCGAAGATGGCGATGCTAATACTAAAGACTTCCTAACTAAAGCAAAGAATGCATTAAGACGCGAAAATTTCTTTGTCTTAACAGTAAGTGACTATAATACCAAAGGCGTACAAGGAGCTTTTTCTGATAAAAATATAACCCCATGGGGAAGTTTGGTTAAGGGCAATTCTTTCTCCGTAAAATCTGATGAAAAGAATGCTCAGGGTAGTTATGGAATTGGAAAAGCTGCTCCTTTTGTTTCTTCTGCTATACAAACTATTTTTTATCGTACTTTTGATAAAGAAGGTGTACGAGCAGCATTGGGCGTTTCAAGATTGATGGCCCATGAAATACCCGTTGATGAATGTCAATTTGGAGAAGATCCAATAAGGCGTTCAGTGGGCTATTATGGAGAAGTCAATAATAAGCCTTCAGAAAGTATATCGTTGCTAGACTCTATATTTGAACGAGATGATTACGGAACCGATTTGTTTATTCCTGCTTTCTGCTATTCAACATCTGACGATGAATGGATCAAACAAATTTTACAAGAGATAGTTGATAATTTCCTTTACTCTATTTATTCAGGAAAACTAGAAGTTGTTGTAGATTCGCGAAAACTTACAAAAGAATCTTTACCTGTTATTCTTAGTTTTCTTGGTGTTAAAGCTAAAGATGCAACTATGTTCTATGATGTCGTTCGCGATGATAACAATCAAGTCATTGAAGAGACAAAGAAATTTTACTCATATGGAACATTGCGACTTAGATTATTGTATAAACCAGATATGAACAAAAAAGTGCTTGTAGTAAGAAATTCAGGCATGAAAATTGCTAATATTCCAAGCCTTCCTAAAGGCATGTCTTATACTGGCTTTTTCGAATTACAAGGAGACGCACTAAACGAATTGTTTAGAGGTATGGAAAACCCGAAGCACAATGCTTGGGAACCGAAGCGTCATAGTAATCCAACAACTGCTAAAAAATTTAAAGAAGAAGTCGAAGAATGGGTTCGCGATACGATTAATAAAAAGCTTATTGAGATTAGCGGCGCAGAAACATTAATAGATGTTGGTGATTGTTTTAACTATAAAGAAGCGGATAAACGCGACGACACTGACAACAATAAGAAAGAGTCGATTGTTGATACTGTTCGTACTGTTTCTGTAGATACTTTACCTTCATCATCAACTAAAACATTCAAAGTAAAAAACCAAGGAGGGGCAGATGGACATAGCGATGGTGAGATGACATCTGGCACTGTAGGACCTGGTGGTGCAAAGGTAGGACATCGTCACAGAACGGGGAAAAAGAAGGGGCTCAAGCCTACAGGTCGAGCAACAATGGAAGATCCCAATGGTCTTGATACAGTCTACCCGGGTAGTCATGAAGTTGATGTTTCAGCAAGAATTATCTCTCGCGGCGAAGGAACTAATGTGCTTATTTTTAACGCCTTCGAAAACATTAATCTAGGCGAATTAGAAATTGTAACTAAAGGTGAGAATGGAAAAGCACTTCAATTAAATGTTCAAAGCGTGATAGGTGATAATGCAGATGTTGTTAATGGTCATATTGTAATTAAAAACATACAAGCCAATATCAAGTATTCTGTGGAATTTAGAATTGCTGGTAATAAAAAGTACGCTATGGGGGTTCGAGCATATGGAAATTAAAAACAGATTATTCCCTTATCCGGTTCTCTGCGATGAAACAGATGATTATCTTGACTCAGAGTTTAACGTAGAAATGACAATGAACGAGACAATGAATGATTTAGTTCTGTCATTTGATATTACCCTATCGAATTCAGAATTGAATGATTTGATACGAGAAGGTAAAGCAAAGTATGTACTGCACTTAGAGTGTTCAAATACATCCTATAGAAAAGCTATTAAGACTGAACTCAATCAGATTAATTACAATGTTCCAAAGTCAAAGGTGAATAAAGAATTATCTATTGTTGTAATGTTAGTTTCCACAACAGACATTATTAACTTCTTTAGTTCATCTTTAAACGAAGATTACTTAGGTGAACAAATCAATTTTGAACATTCTTCAATACTTGCTTATCAAAACATGCCCAAAATCATTATTTCAAAAGAATATGAAGAATTAGCTGGTAATGAGTCACTATTTAGTATTATTCGTATTGAATATCCTGATCCAGATGAAGAACATATGCTGGATATTATACTAGATGACGACAAAATCAAAATAAAAGTCGATGCAAAGACATATGATTTATACATAAAGTATCAACAATCTACAGCCCTAGCCTCTTCACTATTTGTTTTACCAGCGCTGCTCCATATGATTGATGTAATAAGAGAAGATGATAGTTGTAGTAATTATGAGTCGAGACATTGGTTCATAAAAATAAGTAAGTATTATAAATCTTTGGGACAAGATTTTATTGATGACTTGCTTGGAAATAGCAGAAAAAGTGCAGTTGAAATGGCTCAAGAAATGTTAAAGATGCCAATAGGAAGAGCATACAGAGAATTATCCGAGATAGGTGAATAATATGAAGCTGTATTTTATGAAACAAAGCGTTATTGATGATCTAAAGGCAAACATGAAAACTCTTCATCCAAACTATTTCAAATATAGTACGAATGAGTGGATTTACGATCGGTATGATTTTGAACCATTTGAGTTTTTTATGGAAATACCTGATTTTGAGCTGTATCCGATTGAAAACCACTCAGCCGGTGAAGTGGAACTGCAAAACTGCAAAATTCTCTATGAAAATCTAAAAAGAATCAGCGAGTCACAAGCTTCAGATGAAAGACTGTGGGCAGGATTATGTAACGGTGTTTTTTATGAATATGTTAGAAAACGTTGGAAATATCCTACAACCCCGTTAAAAAATCCCGAGTCAGATGCGTCAGCCATAATATCACGTTTTTTCTTCTCTGGTGGTGGACGAGGAGGAATGTTTAGAAATACACTGTCAAAATGCTGGTGGGTTGGTGAATCGACTTATACTGCAGAACAATCTAATCGTTGGCTTATGTTAGATTCAATCGGACCAGAAGACTTTGCAACAAAGGTAAGTGATATTTTCTATAGTAATACATTTGCAGCTAATCCAGACATAATGCGAGGCATATGCAAAGGCCTAAAGTTCTACCGTGACAAAGGAATCTCTTTACAGGTTAAGGAAAATATACGACCAACTATGCAGTATCTCAATGCACTAGGAGGTTCTGTGCTTTTGGATATGTTTACCGAAGAAGAAATAACTCGAGAAGTAGTTAATAGCATTGAGCGTGTTCGTAAAGGTGTTGATGATACTTTTATTACTGAAGAGTTGGTTAGGGATCCTGAAGATAATGTTATTGATATCGCCATAGATGATAGTAATGCTACAGAAATAAACATTGATTATCAAACAGATTTAGATAGCACTATTGCTCGCACGACTGAAATTGATGACAAGGAATTCTTTGGAAATCCAGAAACGGTGATGTTTGGATGTGATGTTGTACTATATGATATGAGTAATAACAAAAAAACAATACCGTTTATACCTAAATCAGAAGGCGAAGATGCAGTATATCCATTAACTAAAGCGATAATGGGACATCGTGCAGGTGATGTAGTAAGCTGCTCAGGTAAAGATTATAAAATACTAAGTATAGAGTGGGCGGAATAAACATATAACTCTAAAATTTCCAATGTTCTATTCTGTCCATTTAATGGAATCGCCGATGACGTAAAATTCAAACTGTTAGAGAATTCTATCAACAAGCACTGGTAATCAGACAATATGCTTACTATAGTTAATTCCTACTTAAAGATCAGTTATACTTATTTTATGTATTTCTATGACACAGAGATAAGAATATGACCAACCAATTTTTAACTAACTACACAGAGCAAACATTCATTGAGCGAATTCGCGAGAATTTGCGTTCTTGTGATGAGTTCTATTTCTCTGTTAGCTTCATTAAAAAGGCTGGTCTTGTCCTTTTGCTTAAGGATATAGATGCTGCTCTCGCACGCGGAGTTAAGGGTAGAATTATCACTTCAACATACCAGAACTTTACTGATATTGAATCACTTAGAAGCTTCCAGATGCTTATTTCAAAGTATCCTAATTTTGAATGCCGACTTGATTATGAGAGCTTTCATGATAGTTCATATACAACCCTTGGCTTTCATAGTAAAGGCTACGTATTCACCTTCAGTGATCATGTAGAAATCGTTATTGGTTCTTCCAACATCACACGCTATGCATTACTTAAGAATATTGAGTGGGATTTGCTTATAAGTGAATCCAAAGATAATACTGATATTTACGATAAAACGCTTAAGGAATTTGATTATCTCTGGTCGAAGACACCTGCCCTTGATAGTGAGATTATCAAAAAATACGAAGAAAAACTTCACTATTCCATTGAGCGATGGGATATGGATTACGATGTAGTACATTCTGATATTAAGCCTAACTATATGCAGAAGGCCGCTCTTAAGGAACTTAATCGTTATCGTGCAATGGGCATAGGACGCGCTATAACCGTTTGTAGCGCCGGCTCTGGTAAAACATATCTCTCTGCCTTTGACGCGCTTAATTTCAATCCGCAGAAGCTGTTATACGTAGTTCATGAAAGTTCTATACTGAAGAAATCAATAGAGACTTATCAGACTGTATTTGGTCCAGATAAGTATTGTGGTCTTTATACCGGAGAAGCAAAAGAAATAGATGCTGATTTCTTATTTGCTACTAATAGTTCAATGGCAAAAAATCTGGAGTTATTTCCACGCGATTACTTCGACTATATCGTTATTGATGAATGTCACCATGCTGTAGCAGAAACATATAAAAAGATCATCGAATATTTTGAACCAGAGTTCTTGCTTGGATTAACTGCTACTCCAGAACGTATGGATAACCAAGATGTAATGGAGCTTTTTGATAAGAATGTACCTTATGAGCTTCGTCTTCGTGATGCAATAATTAATGATCTTGTTGTTCCATTCCATTATTACGGTATTAGAGATACGCTCGTAGATTACGGCCTTACTAAGGCTCAAGAACGCAAAATGATAGCTCAGATTGCAGACGAAAGCCACTGTAGATTTGTATATGAACAGATCGAGAAACATAGAGTTACAGGCGTTAAGCTGAAAGCTCTCGTATTCTGTCGCAATATCACCCATGCAAGACAAATGTCTGAAGCTCTATCTGAGTTCTACAAAACAGCTTATCTTACAGGTAAGAATTCAGTTGGTGAGCGCGTTCGTGCATATAATGATTTGCAGGATGATACTAAAGAATTAGAAGTGCTTTGTTCTGTAGATATTCTTAATGAAGGTGTAGATATCCCTGGCGTCAATATGGTTGTATTCCTTCGCCCAACGGAGTCTTCTACAATCTTTATTCAGCAGCTTGGCCGTGGGCTTAGAAAGTATGGTAATAAGGAATACGTAACTGTGCTCGACTTTATCGGCAACAGCTATAAGCGAAGTGTACAGATTGCATTTGCTTTAGGTTCTCTAGCAAAAAATCTTTTGCTTGAGAAGCGACTAATGATTAGTCTTGTTAAAGATGATTTTGAAGCACTTGGCCTTAAAAACTATGGTGTTGAGATTCATATTGATGATCTCAGTAAAGAAGAAATCACCACCTATCTTGAGGATGAAAACTTCAATAGTCTTTCTTATATGAAGCAGGACTACTTCAACTTTAAAAAATATATAAATTCAGAGTATCCGCCAAAGCATATGGATTACATTAATAACGATTGTGCTCCTGATCTTCAGAGGTTTATGAGCATCAAGATTGGCGGAAAGAAAACTGGTTGTTACTATAGTTTCTTATCTGGAATTGAGGAAGAATGTTTACCTGTATTTGATGAGGCACAGGTATCTTTGCTTAAATACGCATCTTCTCAGTTGCCGCTCGTAAGAAGCCATGAGTTCATTATCCTTGATAGTTTGATCGATAAACCACAGTCCTTATCAGAATTGTCTTCGTTAATAGCTAATCAAGATGAGCTTAGGCATGCTCTGAAGTTCATGGTAAAGAAAGGCGCATTGATTGAAACTAATGATATTTATTCAATAAACACTTCTCTTGACGATGATTTTGTTGACCATCTGCGTGACCTTTTAACATATGGCCTCATCAAATACGACGCTGAATATTCCAATACTAATGATGAAGATTTTCTTCTCTGGCATAGTTATAGTATGAATCAGGTCCAGCTCAAACTTCTTAAGGATCCAGATTACAATCAGCTTGGTACATACACATATGGCAAAATGGTAATAATCTTTGCATCGTTGAAGAAAGATGCATCAACTGCTGAGCTTCTTAATTACAAAGATAAATTCTTAACACCGGATACTTTCCAGTGGGAATCTGTAAATAATATCCGCGACGAAGAACTTGATGGATTGATTAATAGTGACTTCGCTCACGTGTTTATTCGTAAAGTAACAGCTGAGCATGGTATCGTTATGCCTTTTACTTATGTCGGCAAAGGCAAGTTAACTAATCCACGTCGCCAAGAGAAATACGATGCTATTACAGAGAAAAAAGGATTAACCTATCTGTTCGATATCAAAATGGAGAACGAATTACCAGATTACTTGCAGTATGACTTTAGTGTGAATTAACAGTTCCTCATCCCAACACAATACACAATCTTCTCATTTTTATATCTTAACATCCTCTGTTCTTCACAGAAGTAGATATTGAAGTCTGAGAAGATTGTTTTTATGTCTTCTTCATCAAAAAATCGCTTAAACATACCATCATTGGTTCTATATAAATGATGCTCGATTTCTTCACCGGCACCGGCACCGTGATTAACATCATTTATAGAGTTAACCCTAATTAGTAGATAACCATCAGACTTAAGTATTCGCTTAATATCCTGAAGAATTCTTTTGGTTTCTTCCATCGTAAAATAATGAAGTGATAAATCAGCAACTACAATACCAACTGTATCATCCGGATAGTCTATTCCATCAAGCATATTTAGGATTCTAGTTCCAACTATTTCTGGGAAGTTCTTCTCGATGTTCTTAATTGCATTCTCAGATTGATCAGCAGCATAAACCTTCTTGCCTTTGTTTATGAGGTAAAGAGTATCGTTACCACTTCCACAACCAAGATCAAGAATAGGAGAATCACAATTATCTATAATGTCGCTGAATACATCAAGCCAACCATCCACTTTGATAGTATCTCTATCGTAATCACGATGGATATCGTTCCAAAAGTTAACTGAATTGATGGCTTCGATGTTCATTGGATAAATCCTTTTTCTTTATATTATAGCAACGATAGAAGTATAATAATTACAACAAATATTGTGAGGGATTATTAATGGCTGCAGGTTTTGATTTGAAGTATGGTGAATACAAGAAAGGCAACTTATCTGACGATGAGATGTGGTCTGCTTTTGCTTATTTATTCTCTTCAAAATCTGTAAACGATACCAGTTATAAGTTTGGTTTTCTCAAAGCTATTCTTGATAATCTTTATAATGTTGATAACAATCTCACATTAAACTTTGACCAGCTGTTTTCTAAATTTACAGAGGTTTATTGGAACCTTGTTCTTAAGCATGGTATAAGACAAAAACGTCTTGTTAAAGATGGTAGAATCTCTTCCCTTGAAGGAATCTTATATGATGCGCAAGAAAGATATGGCCTAGAACGCTGTATTCCCTACGAGAGCCTCTCTCTGGAGATGATTAATGATATTACTCATAAAGTTAAGCAGAAGTGCAAACAGAACGTTGTAGGGGCATTGTACGCCGATCTACAGGAATGCTTATACTCGTTCGATAAGAAAGCAGAAACGCTTACATTCAATCCGGTAATGTATGAATTTGTTTGTAAGCATAAAGTTGCTATTGAGAAACTCAATTACTATGAATGGGCTCGCTTCCTGGAAAAGGTTAATAAAGATGATGTTATGGATCATTTGCTCAGTAAGATAGATGAGAGTTCCAAGCGCAATAATCTCAAGTATTATCGTAATATCCTCTTTGAAGAATTTGAGAGTAAATGCTTCTACTGTCATAAAGAAGTATCCGTTGATGCTGTAGCAGTAGATCACTTTATACCATGGTCTTTCATTAAGGATGATAACTTATGGAACTTTGTCTTAGCTTGTCCTAAGTGCAACAGCAGCAAGAGTGATAAGCTAGCTGATAACCGTTTCTTAGACCTTCTCGTAAAGCGTAATAACTTCATACTCGTTGAGAAGCATACAGAGATGAAAACATACTCAGCTGACCGTCTGCTTAAGATATATGAGTTTGCTATGGCAAATGGTTATGATAGCTGGAAGAAATAACTAAGCCCTTCCATTAAGACAACGATTGCAGAAAATTTACTTACTAATAAAAATAGCTGACTCCAATCTGAAGTCAGCTATTACTTTGCAAAAATTGTTTCTTAGTTCAAATCAAGCCTTAGCTTCTTTCTTTTCCTTTGGGAGGAGGATGTTAAGAAGAATAGCTGCCATAGCAGCAGGAACGATACCTGAGCCACCAAATACGAGTTTTACAAGCTCTGGAACGTGAGCAAGGATTGCTGAGTTAGAACCCATGCCGTAACCAACACCAAGAGCTACAGAAACGATTGTTAAGTTTCTGGCTGTAAGGGGTGTCTTTGTGATGAGCTGGATACCACTTACTACAATTGATGAGAACATCATAACAGCTGCACCACCAAGAACTGCCTGAGGCATGATCGATACGATAGCAGCGAGCTTAGGGCAAAGACCACAGAGGATAAGGAAGATCGCACCTGTTGAAAGAGCAAATCTGTTAACGACCTTAGTCATTGCAACAAGACCAACGTTCTGGCTGAATGATGTGTTAGGAAGAACACCAAAGAGTGCAGCAAAGCTTGATCCTAAACCGTCACAGATAACGCCGCCTGAGAGCTCCTTATCAGTCGCTTCTCTGTTAAGGCCACCTTCCATAACACCGGAGATATCACCAACTGTCTCAACAGCTGTAACGATGAACATGATCAATACAGGAAGAATAGCGCGGAGGTCAAATACAGGCTTAACCGGGAGGATCTTAGGAATCTCAAACCACTTTGCATCAGCTACTTTCTGGAAGTTTAATACCCATCCCTTTGTGTACTCGATCACTTCGCCGTTTTCATTTACAAATGTACCTGTCTTTGAGAGGAAAAGGCCCATAATGAAAGCTGCCACATAACCGCAAAGGATGCCGATAAGGATTGAAGATGAGCTCAAAGCTCCTTTTGTACCATGCTTGAAGATAAGGATTACTACAAGTACGAAGAGCGCAAGGAGAAGGTTTTCGACTGAACCGAAATCCTTTGCATTGTTACCACCACCAAATGAGTTGATACCTACAGAGATAAGGCTCAAACCAATTGAGAGAACTACAGTACCTGTAACAACTGACGGGAAGAATTTTCGAAGTGGCTTTAAGAAGAAACCGAGGATACCTTCAAAGATACCTCCGATAATTGATGCACCCATAATTGCACCGTATGCGATAATGCCGCCACCCATTGATGCTGCTACGCTATTAAACACTCCGATAAAGCCTGAAGATGTACCCATAATGATAGGCACCTTTCCACCAACAGGACCGATAGAAAAGAGCTGTACAAGTGTTACTACACCTGCTATAAGCATTGCGTTTTGAAGTAGGCTAAGCTGAAGTGCAGCAAATTCTCCGCCTGCAAGTCCACACGCACTGGTGATAATAAGAAGTGGTGTGAGGTTTCCTACGAACATTGCAAGTACATGCTGAAGTCCGAGAGGAATTGCCTGTCCGATTGAAAGCTTACCCTCAAACTTAAAAGCTTCATCAGACAGAGCAAAAGCTTTCTTTTTCGTTTCCTTACTCATAAAAGTACTCCTAATGTATTTTCAAAATAATATTTGAATCTTAGTTGGTGCAATATAAGCCTTATTTCCCCTCAGGCTTTGTCATTGCGATTTTTTCGGGTGTGATAGGAATCTCACGGTGCCATACACCTGTTGCTCGATAGATAGCGTGTGTAATAGCAGGTGCGGGTGTATTAATTACGATCTCACCGATAGATTTGGCACCAAACGGACCTGTCGGTTCAAAGCTGTGCTCAAACTCAACCTTGAGATTGCCCATATCTAGTCTGGTTGGAAGTCTATACTGCATCAGTGAAGATTCGATCAGCTTTCCATCAGCGTTATAAGTGACATTCTCCATAAGGGTGTGTCCGATACCCTGAACAATACCACCCTCAGCCTGAATTCTTGCAAGCGCCGGGTTGATCGGGATACCACAGTCAACGACTGACATAAAGTCGATGATCTTTACTTCTCCTGTAAGCTTATCAAGCTCAATTTCGACCATACCAACCATAAAAGGCGGCGGTGATACGGGAGAACTGTGAGAAGCAGATGCTTCAGCAATATGTGGATTATTAAGCTGGGCCTTAACACCGATTTCTGAAAGAGAAACGCTCTCGTCGGTGTTGATTCTCTTAATCTTTCCATCTTCAAAATACATTTCTTCTTCAGTGCAGTTGAGAAGTCCGGCAGCGATAGTGCACATCTTCTGCTTTAACTCCATACAAGCCTTCTCTACGGCTTTACCGGTGATGTAAGTAGTAGAAGACGCATATGAACCTGAATCGTATGGAGAAGCGTCTGTATCGGCACCGAATACAGATACATCGTCTACTGAACAGTCCATGAATTCAGCTACCATCTGGGCAAGGATCGTATCACATCCCGTACCCATATCGGCAGCACCGATGAGGAGCATAAAGGATCCGTCTTCAGTAAGTTTTACTGTTGCAGATCCAACGTCCAGATTAGAAATACAGGAACCCTGCATGGCCATACCCATGCCTGCGGCTCTTACTTTGCCATTTCCCATATCACGGACAGGATATTTCTCATCCCACTTGAACATTTCTTTACAGTGGTCAAGACAACGGTCGAGAGCACATGCACTTGCAAGCTCGTTATAGTAAGCAGGCATAATCATGCCTTCCTTGAGCATATTCTTATAACGAATCTCAGTTGGATCCATACCAATCATCTCAGCGAGCTCGTTAACAGTAGTCTCGAGTGCGAAGATACCCTGAGTAGCGCCGTAGCCACGGTAAGCACCGGCCGCCATTGTATTTGTATAAACAACGTCGTAGTCAAAGCGGAATGCCTCAAGGCTTCCTGTATACATAGGAATTGACTTATGACCGGAAAGACCTACTGTCGTTGGTCCGTGCTCACCATAAGCACCGGTATTAGAGAGTGTATAGATATCAAGAACTCTGATCTTACCTTCCCTGCTAGCGCCAAGTCTTACGCGAACTTCCATCTCATGACGAGGGGATCCTGCGATCTGAGATTCTTCTCTTGAGAAGATAATCATTGCGGGACGACCTGTCTTATATGTAACGAAAGCCGGATAAACTTCACTTACAGCAGTCTGCTTGGCACCAAAACCGCCACCGATACGTGGCTTTTCTACTCGAATCATGGTCTTAGGAATTCCTAACGCATGTGAGAGTATACGTCTTACGTGGAAGACAATCTGTGTTGAAGAAATAACATGAAGACGGCCGTATCTATCCATAGAAGTATAAGTACGGAAAGTCTCCATCATTGCCTGATTGTAAGCCTTTGTGTGATAAGTACGGTCAAGTACGATATCACAGTCGTTCATTATCGCGTCAACATCGCCTTCAGAAGTTCTTTCACTGGCAACAAGGTTACGACGGTTATTTCCGCCAACTTCGCATGGCGCAACCCAGTTGTCCTCAGGGTGAACTAAGAGCTCGTTATCTTTAGCAGTATGGAAATCAAGAATAGCGTCTAAGATCTCGTATTTAACCTTGATAAGTTTAAGAGCTTTTTCAGCTGCTTTTTCATTCTCAGCAGCAACGATAGCAACAACATCGCCAACAAAACGCACATGCCTGTCGATAATTAAGCGATCGTATGGTGATGCTTCAGGATATGTCTGACCGGCATTTGTGAATCTGTTATTAGGAACATCTTCCCAGGTATAAACATCAACTACACCCGGAACAAGTTTTGCTATCTTGGTGTCAATTTCAGAAACGATTGCATTAGCGTGTGGGCTTCTTAAAAGCTTAACAACGAGAGCATCATTTGGAACAACGTCTTCTACGTAAACCGGCTTGCCAAGCAAAAGCTGCATTGAGTCTTTCTTACGAACTGATTTATTGATGGAGTTGTAATTCTTGTGTTCCATTATTACGCCTCCTTATTCTTTTCGCGACTGTTAAGAAAATTGCGAATTCCACGAAGCTGACCTTCGTAACCACTACAGCGGCAGAGGTTACCTGCAAGGAAACTCTTGATCTCATCGTCAGTCGGATCAGGGTTAGTTCTTAAGAGAGCAATTGTATTCATTACAAAACCCGGGTTACAGAAACCACACTGGTCAGCGCCCTGATCTGCGATAAAGCCTACAAACTCAGAAGCTTCTTCTGTCAGACCTTCAAGAGTATAGATCGTATGTCCGTTTGCTCTTGCTGTAAGAAGAGAACAGGACAAAACCGGCATATCGTCCATAAGTACAGTACAAAGGCCACAGTTAGATGTCTCGCATCCACGCTTTACACTGTAGCATCTGTGGTCACGAAGAAAATCGATAAGAAGTGAATCGTCAGAAACTGTATCAGTAATCTTTTTGCCGTTTAAAGTAAGACTGATTTCGATCATGAGATACCCTCCATTTCCTTGATATTTCTTTCTGTAAGAACCTTGATGAGGTGTGTTCTATATTCAGAAGAACCTCGCAGATTAGAGCCTGTCGGAGAAGATGCAGCGACATATTCAGAGAAAGCTTTGACAGAAGACTCATTAACATCAGCCAATAATCTGTTCTCATCAGTAATAAGAATTGCTTTATTTGGTCTGGCTCCTATAACGGTACGATATGTATCATCAATTACTGAAGTAGCACATGTGATAACAGGGAAATCAGTACGCTGGTTTCTCATTGAACTGTAAGTAATTTTGACAGGTGTCTTCTTTACAATGATTCTTACGAGAATATCCTTGTCTCGCTTCATATTGGCAAACTCTGAAAGCGGAATAATGCCGCCTTTATAAAGCTCAACATAGCTATCAAGAGCTAAGAAAACTGTAAGTACATCAGAAAAACCAAAGCGTCCCCAGATGCTTCCTCCGACAGTAGCCAGGTTTCTGAACTGGACACCAACAATGTCCTTTACAGAATTCCTGATCGCGTTATTCGTGTATCTGTTAAGAGATTCGTTAAGTTCTATATCGCGAAGGGATACCATAGCACCAATTGAGAACTGCTCGTCATCCTCTTCGATCTTATCAAGACCTAAATCACATAAATCAATGGCAGTTTTGATTTTGTTGTTGCCCATTTTTATCCAGAGCATACCGCCTATAATCTGGCTGCCTTTTGCCACATTAAGCTCATAAGCTTCTTCGAGGCTTTTAGCACGTACATATTTGTCTATCGTTACCATTATTGAAAATCCTAATTTATTAATATTAATATGAGCATTCTATCAAGATATTAGTAGTTTGTGTTGAGAGATTTCGATATAATCGTTGTAGTTTTTAATGTACAACGATATTCGTTAGTCATTTAGGAAAGAGGCATTTTATTATGAAAAAATTTTTGGCTTTGATTCTTGTTTCAGCAATGCTCTTTGCTGTTGGCTGTAACTCAGTAACAGGAACCTCAGAAACTTCAGAAATTACACAGGAACCCACTACTGAGACATCTTCTTCAGAGACAACGGCTGAGATAACTCCGATCGATAACAAAGTAACTTCATACCCTGTAACTATTACTGATCAGGCAGGCAGAGAAGTAGTTATTGAAGAAGAGCCCAAAAATCTCGTAAGCGGTTATTACATCACTTCAAGTCTTTTTATCGCTCTTGGAATAGAAGACCGAATGGTTGGTATTGAGTCAAGCCCGGAGAAAAGACCTATTTACGCACTTAGTCGTCCAGAGCTTTTAGAGCTTCCTCAGGTAGGTTCACAGAAGAAGTTTGATTTTGAAGCCTGCGTAGCTTTAGAGCCTGATCTGGTTGTTCTTCCAAAAAAGCTTAGTGATGTGGCTGAACAGCTTGAGGCATTAGGTATCGATGCTATTCTTGTAAATCCTGAGAATGAAGAAGGACTTATCGAGACGATAAATATCATATCTGTTGCTACAAATTCACAGAAAGAAGCAGACAAATTGCTCACATTCATCGATGGTGTTAAGAGCACACTTAAACAGTCACTTAGTGATGTTGATCCTGTTTCACTTTACCTTGGCGGAAATTCCAGCTTCTTATCAACAGCAGCTTCCGGTATGTATCAGTCAGATATGATCGCACTTGCCGGCGGAAAGAATGTTGGTGATGAGATTAATGATACATACTGGGTTGACGTCTCCTACGAGCAGATCCTTGCTTGGAATCCGCAGTATATTATCCTTGCATCTAATGCAGAGTATACTGTAGAAGACATTTTGAACGATAAGAGCCTTCAGCTTTGTGATGCAGTAAAGAATGGTAAAGTATATAAGCTTCCTTCAGATGCAGAAGCATGGGATAGCCCTATTCCCAGCTGTATCCTGGGTTCTTTGTGGATCGCTTCAGTACTGTATCCGGATAGCATTTCAGAGGAAGATTGCAACAAGATAATTGAAGAATACTATGAGACATTCTATGGATTCAGCTACAGTTCAATTAAGCAGGCAGAAGCAGCATAAGAAAGAAATCTTGTGCTTTGTAATTGGGAGCGTACTTTTGTGCGCTCTCTTTTTGATTAGCCTTTTTATTGGAAAGTATCCATTCACAATTGAAGGTCTTTTATCCGGTAACGAAAGGCAGTGGCTTATATTTAAAATGCTGCGACTATCCAGAAGCATAGTCGGAGTAATAGGAGGTTTTGCTTTAGGCGTTGCCGGATATATTTTCCAGACTGTATTTAGAAATCCGCTCGCATCTCCTGATATCATTGGAGTCGCCTCAGGTGCATCAGCCGGAGCAGCTTTTGGCATCTTGTTTTTCTCTACCAGCCTGATGGTTACTGCATGCGCTTTTGGCGGTGCTTTTCTGGCAGTAGTCTTTACCCTTTTACTCGCATCAATAGACAGAAGTGGCAAAAACAGTACCGTTGTTCTGGCCGGAATTGCCGTTCATGCTTTAGCACAGACTATACTTATGTGCCTCAAACTTATTGCTGACCCGGAAAAGGAGTTAGCTTCTATTGAATACTGGATCATGGGAAGCCTTAACGGTATTAACTCGAATTCAATTAAATTCAATATTTTGCTTATCGCAATAAGTCTTGTTCTTCTTTTCGTGTTTCATAGAAAGGCAGTAATCCTGGCGTCAGATGAGGGCGAAGCAAAAATGCTTGGCCTTAATGTAAATGCTACAAGACTAATTGTTTTGCTTCTCTCTACAGTAGCGGTCGCATCTGTAGTCAGCATGGCGGGCCTCATTAGTTTTGTTGGACTGGTTGCTCCACATATTGCAAAAAGACTTATTAAAAACAACAGCATCGCGACTATGTTTATGTGCGGAATTCTTGGTTCAATTCTTCTGGAGTCAGCTGATATTTTCGCACGAAGTGCAGCTCAGACCGAGCTTCCCGTAAGCGTCTTCACAAGCATTATCGGCGTTCCGTTCCTTGTTTTTATTATCTTAAAAGGAGGTTTAAAGCATGAGTAATAACGCTATGTTATCAGTAAAAGACTTAACCTCCGGATATGGTGATAAAGTAATCCTCAATGGAATCAGCTTCGAAGTACGCAAGAACGAAGTCGTAGGTATACTTGGAGCAAACGGCTGTGGCAAAACAACTCTTATTAATTCGCTCTGCAGGATAATAAGCAGCAAGGGTGAAGTGCTTGTTGACGGTACCGATGTATCTACATGGTCCAACAGAGTATTTGCGCAAAATTGCAGCCTCGTACCTCAGAAAAGTGGCATAGGCATTGATATCTCTGTTTTAGATGTAGTTTTAATGGGATTTAATCCCTTTCTTTCGCTCATGGCAAGACCGACTAAGGAAATGGTCACAAAAGCAGAAAAGCAGCTTAAAGTCTTTGCCCTAGAGGATAGGATGTACGATAACTTCCAAAACCTAAGCGAAGGACAAAAACAGATTGTAATTATTTGTAGAAGCTTAGTTACCGATACGAAGGTTTTGTTAATGGATGAGCCTGAAAGCTCGCTTGATTTTGCTATCAGATACAGCATGCTTGATACAGTATCAAAGCAGATCAAAGAAACAGATAAATGCGCACTTATTTCTCTTCACGATGTTAATCTCGCACTGAGATACTGTGATAAACTTTTATTAGTTAAAGACGACAGTATTTCTTCAGTGATCGACGTAACCGCTGAAGATAGAATTACAATTGAGCAGAAGCTCAAGACTATTTACGGTGATATTAAGCTTTTGTCGGTACCTGATAGCGAGAACAAAGAATCTCTCATTATGGTTAAGGCTTAATCTTGGAGATATATGAAAGCAATAACGCGCATTATATTTGTTGATGATGATGGTGAGAAGTTCTTTGGCGAAGGACCTTATAGATTACTGAAAGCTGTTGAAGAAACAGGTTCACTTCATAAAGCTTCTGCCACTATGGATATGGCATATACAAAGGCATTAAAGTTATTGTCTAATGCTGAAAAAGCACTTGGATTTAAGCTTACAACAAGAACTGTAGGCGGCAGATCAGGCGGTGGCAGTGAGCTTACACCGGAGTGCAAGGAATTCCTCAATAAATACGCAGCATATAGCGATGCGTGCAGGGAAAACAATAAGAAGCTATACGATGAATACTTCTGCAAAGAATAACAGAATCGGCTGCATAATTATGGCTTCAGGACTCGGAATTCGATTCGGAGGCAATAAGCTTATGGCTGATTTCGGTGGCGTTCCAATGGTCACCCATATTCTTAATAAAGCAACATCCTGTTTTACAAATGTAGTTGTAGTAACACGTAATGAAGGTGTTTTAAAGCTTTGCAAAGATCGCGACATCAAAGTTATTTTCCATGACCTTCCATATAAAAGCGACACGGTCAGACTAGGCATTGAAAGTCTGGACGAAGAATTAGATGGAGCTGTTTTCTGCCCTGCAGATCAGCCATTTTTATCAGTTGATACCCTGAATAAAATGATAGCCAGCGCTACAGCTGAGCCCCAGAGAATCTGGAGAACATCAGTTCAGGGCGTAATCGGATCTCCGAACTATTTCCCGCGAAATCTGTTTCCAGAATTAATTGCGCTTCCAGAAGACAATGGTGGAAGCTATGTGTGTAAAAAGCATCCGGATCTTATAAAGATGCTTGAGATTGAGAATCCGTTAGAAATTAAAGATATTGATACCAAAGAAACTTACGAAGAGTTACTTAGTCTGGTGCCTTTTGGGCAAACGGTTTTCTGAACTAACCTTTAACCTTGCACCAACTTTAAGAATTTTTTATCATTCTGCTATCTTATCTGGCATATCTTTATAACAATTCCTTCTTTCAATCTTCTACTTCTATTTTGAATATATTAAGTACATCTACATCAGGACATGAAAACTTGATAACACCCTCTGGCTGGCTCGGAAGTTTTCCTCCATATCTCAAAA
>JAKSRC010000013.1 GCA_024403855.1 Saccharofermentans sp.
ATTTTACATCCAGTGAGATTTAGCTTCACCTCTGTTTAACTTTTTATCATGCCTCTCAAAACAATGCCTATCTGGCTTAACTCTTTATTTCGGAATCTAGATTATAGTGATTATTGCAAATAAATAAGTAGCTACTATAACGATAGTTTGGCTTACAAATAGAAGTCTAAGTTTTTGCTTACGAAGCAATAATAGTGAACTGATTCCACCGAAAATGAACCAACACAATCCGCAAACAACCCCATAAACTATTCCGCGACGTATAATCGGCTTTCTTATCTGTTCGGCTTTATTCTGATAGTCTTTAAATATTTGTGCTATTTGATCTTGTTCAACAAAATCTTCAGGAACCGCCAGTATTAAATCATGTGAATTCGAATCCGGGCTACTATACTCAAAATTAATCAAATCGGTACTCAAATATGTAGGAACTACAGTTGTTCCTGCAGGAACAACAACCGAATAATCAATCCAATCGTTAATAATCTCCCTTTGAGTAGTCAGTTGGAATCCTTCAGGCACTTCATTTTTAACAGGCACATACCAACTCTTTGCTATAGATAAATGTCTCTGAATAGCGAATAAGCCTACGCTCTCAATCAACAACATCAACAGAATAAGAACTTTTTTCATCCTACTTGCTCCCATGGCAAAATATAAGTCACTTGTCCAATATATGTTTTTTGAACTTTTCCTTCATTGTCTTTCTCGAGCACATATACCATGATCTTTATCGGAATTTTTAGCATATCACAAAAGTCTGTATACCCTCAATGTTCCAGCACGGTTTCCGGTGTGAAACTGATTCTCTTGCGGAATACGAATTAATGCTCCTACAACTGAAAAGTGATATTTGTCATCCAAAGTGTTATAATGAGTTTCGTATGCGCCTGTGGTGAAATTGGCAGACACGCCAGATTTAGGTTCTGGTGTCGCGAGGCGTGCAGGTTCAAGTCCTGTCAGGCGCACCATTTTTAATATTCAATGTGATTCAGGTTATTGATTATGTACGTTAGACGAGCTGAAGCAAAAGACATTCCGGGAATTTTGAATCTTCTTGTACAGGTTGATATGGTACACCATGTCGGCCGTCCTGACCTTTTTAAGGGCCCTGCGACCAAGTACAATGCTGAAGAATTAGAAGAAATTCTCACATGTGATAAGACTCCCGTTTTCGTTTGCGTTGACGACAATGAAAATGTATTGGGTCACGCTTTCTGCGTCAGCAAGCAGGAACTTAATAACTCCGTACTTACTGACATCAAGAATCTTTACATTGACGATATCTGCGTTGATGAAAATGCACGTGGCAAGCATGTAGGAACTTCTCTTTATAATCACGTTGAAGAATATGCCAAATCCAACGGTTTCTACAACATCACATTGAATGTCTGGACATGCAATCCAGGTGCCATCAAGTTCTATGAGTCATTGGGCTTCCAGCCTCAGAAAATTGGCATGGAAGTCATTCTACGTTCTACATATTGATTCACTTTTAATTGACAAGAATACTGCCATTTTTGTATATTGATTGAGGAATAAACAAAAAGAGGTAGTTTTATGGCTATTTGGGATAGTCCTACTAAGAATAGTAGGTTTGGTGGTTCTGCAACCACAACATTTTCAGCCAATTCAATCAAGTGTCCGAACTGCGCATCGAATCTTGTTTTCGATGCTTCACACGGGGCAAACATCTGCAGGAACTGCGGTGGACTTTTCGATCCGGAAACACTCGACAAGGTTGGCTCTTTCGGTCTTGTCAGTCCCGAAAAGGATTACGACGGAACAATTGAAATCAGCAAGGAAGACGAGAACAGAGTCGAAATCGTCTGTAACTCATGCGGTGCTGAAATCGTCACAGACAAGAATACATCTTCAACATTCTGTGCCTTCTGCGGCTCCCCTGCACTTGTCACAAGAAGACTTACTCGTGAGTTCAAGCCTGATTACATAATTCCTTTCAAGTTCGATAAGGAAAAGGCTATTAAGCTTTTCGAAGAGCATTGTGCAAAGATCGACCATCTTCCGAAGAATTTCAAATCAAAGAAGTTCCTCTCCAAGATGACCGGCCTTTATGTTCCTACATGGATCATTTCCACTGAGGTTGAAGTAAATGTTGTCGGCAAAGGCAACAAGGGTAAAATGGTTGACTCGGCATATTCCGAAAACCATGCTTCCACCGTTGGCAACTATTCGATGCTCACATACGGCAAAGTCAGATTCAGACTCAAGAATGTTCCTTTCGATGGAGAAAGACAGATAGCCGACAGACTCATGGCGGCAGCAGAGCCATTTGATTATTCAGAACTCGAAAGTTTCAGACCTGAATACCTTCAGGGATTCTTTGCCGAGAAGTACGATGAACAGCCTCTCGACATGACAGACAGAATTTACAAGAGACTCGACAAATACGCTTTAAAAGTCTGTGATGAAGTCACTTTTGGTTACGATGATTTTGTACCCGATTCAAGCGCCAGCATAACAAGATACAATAATCAGAATATCAAGTATGCGCTTCTCCCCTGCTGGTTCTTAAGCTTCGAATACGATGGCAGAACATACCAGTACATTGTAAACGGCCAGACAGGCAAAGTATCCGGCGAATTTCCGTATTCAAAAGGTTGGGAAACCATTGAGAGAACCGGCAGACGTGCAAAGATGAATGCTGTAAGTTTCAACTCAGGTCTTCGTGTCATCCTTTACCTTCTTCCTGCGATTGCTCTTGGTGTTGCTCGTGTTGTTCTTGAGAACAGATCATCTGCCGGATTTATGAAGATTCTCTACCTCAAGCCGACAGAATTCTTTTTACTTGTAGGGACCATATGTCTTGCCGTATATTTCCTCGCAGAAATCCTTCCAAAAATCCTTCTTAGCAAGGAAAAGAAAGCCATCGCATCCTTTGCAGAAGCAAACAGCCATGAATTAGCTCCTGAACAGAATGTAGCAGCTTATTACGATACGAGATTCCCAATGGTCGCTTATGAGACCACAAAAGATTTCGTATCTCTTGAAGAAGGCTGGAGATACGGCGAAAAGGAATCTTTTGACTTCAAGACAGCTATGCCTGAGATTGAAGAATATGCCGAAGACGAGAATGCTACCGAATTCGAAAAGCAGGGCCACGGCAGACGCATGATGGAATAATCCGCATACAAACACTTGATTACTAAGGGGCGTGGTAAGACTACCACTCCCCTTTTATATTGTGTATCTAATCAGATGGTAGGCATGAGCAATCCGCAAGCACCACCCAAATTGAAATTTCAAAAAAGTGACAGAAATGAACCCTCAAAAGTGCACTTTTTCTGAAATTTCCGGAAAATTTCAGAATTTCTACCTAATATGACACGATTTTTGAAATCCTGGTGAAATCGGGTGGGAGCGTTCTTTTTCGAGTTGGGATTTAAGGTGTTTTCGGGCAATTGGGGTGAGGACAAATTCTAAGGCAAATTTGAACCGTAACCACGCAAGAAAAAAGGGCCGCTCTGACGAGCAGCCCTCAAAAATCGTGTATTTAAGATTAGAGCTGAGGTGTATCGTTGTGCTGTGTTCTGGGGCTCTTGTTTACATGGATGAACATGTTGTGCAAGAGGTTAACAGAAGTAAGGATAACTTCACCCTGATTGAGCTTTCTTACGTGCTTGATAGCGTAATCGTCAAGGTGGCTCTCTACTGCATGAATCTCATCGTTAAGCATGAGTCTGTGGATGAGCATTGTACCGATCTGACCGAAGAGGATCGGAGATACGTCCTTAGGGTTCTGTGTTGTGAGGTAAAGGAATATACCCTTCTTACGACCTTCTCTTGCGAGGAGTGTAAGACCGCCGTGATATTCCTTGTCAGAATATCTGGACTTAGCATATCTGTGAACCTCATCGATGAAGAATACGAACGGGCAAACCTCGTCTTTTGCCATTACGAATGTACTTACGAGGTCGATGATCATACCACCGATACCTTCTGAAGCACCGAGTTGTGATGTGTCGATGTAAAGACTTGCTTCAGGAATATGTACGAAGTCTTCAATTACATCGAGAAGGTTATACATGCTCGGATCGTTAGAGAAGAATGACAGGAACTTTGTGTTTGTCATCTGATACTGAATCTTCTGAACGAGAGAAGAATTAAGGTTAGCTCTGAGCGTGTCATAACGATACTTGAAGTTGTAGTTATTATCTCTGTCAGGCTCGCAAACAGACTCTGCCTGAATCTGCTCAGGGAGAAGATTGATATTGAAATCAACGTCATCCTTACCTACTGAAGCGATATTCTCCTGAACTTCTTCGATGTCCTCACCAACCTTAGGATAGTAAGTGTTCTGACCAATCTTCTTCATGTAACGGAGAGATGTAATTGCCTCAGAAAGAACTGCGCCCTGGCTGCTGTTCTCTGTCTCGAAAAGTTTCTCCCACTGCTCCATGGAAATCTTTCCGGGAGATACTGTTGTATCAACGCCAAGAGTAAGCTTTGTAATCTCTTCATCAGTAAATGCGTTTCTATATTCGCCTGTAGGGTCGATGATAAGAGCCTTTCTCTTTGAAGAAACAACCTTATCAAGGATAGCAAGTGCTGTAGTAGACTTACCACTGTTTGTAGCACCGATGCACATAAGGTGACGGTTGAAAAGTGTGCTGGGCTTAAGTCTTACTTCTGCCTGAGACTTGTTGAGGTATGTAGCGAAAGCCGGAAGAGGCTCCTCATTAACTCCTGTAAATTCAAGAGATTCGAGGAAAAGCTTATAGACATCATCTGTAGCAAGGTAAACCTTATCTGTGATACCGAGTGTATTAAAGCCTGCAAGCTGGAATTTATTAGAATCTGTAGGCATGAGTGAGATTGTATCGATGCAGACTTCCTGGTAATCGCTGGTCTTAGTATCACCTGTCTTCATCTCATAGATGCTCTTTCTTGAAGCCTTATTCTCGAAAATCTCTCCAAGGAAAATACCTACTACTGAATCGATAACTACGAAATTGTTAATTGTATTAGGAAGAAATGATTTATTGAATTTAGATCTGTCAGACATAAGGTCGAAATTCTCAACCTGAGCAACGCAGTTACTTCTGTAAACCTGGGTAACCTGTCCAATATAAAAATCAGCTGGATTCTTTCCTGCAAATAGGGATTCGAGTGTCATAATGAACCTCCTGAAAAAGTATGTGAAAGGACATCACGTCCGTAAAGCACCAATATATTATAACCTCAATTATGATAAATTAGTAATGAATTATAAAAATAGAAGATATAAAAATTAAAAGAGGTGCCTGTCAAAGACACCTCTAATTATTTACTCATCATCAAGCTTCAAAACGCTCATGAAGGCTTCCTGAGGAACTTCGACAGAACCTACCTGTCTCATTCTCTTCTTACCTTCCTTCTGCTTCTCCAAGAGTTTCTTCTTACGTGAAATATCACCGCCATAGCACTTGGAAGTAACGTCCTTACGGTAAGCCTTGATTGTTTCTCTTGCAATGATCTTACCGCCGATTGCAGCCTGAACAGGAATCTCGAACTGCTGCCTCGGGATGTTCTCCTTGAGCTTTTCGCACATTCTTCTTCCTCTTGCATATGCCTTGTCAGCATGAACGATAAATGAAAGTGCATCAACGACATCACCATTAAGGAGAATATCAAGTTTGACAAGCTTTGATCTCTCATAGCCGGCAGGCTCATAGTCGAGGGACGCATAACCTCTGGTCCTTGACTTCAACGCATCGAAGAAGTCGTAGATGATCTCGTTTAATGGCATCTTGTAGTGTAGCATTACGCGCTTATCATCAAGATACTTCATATCTGTATATTCGCCACGTCTCTCCTGACAAAGCTCCATGATGTTACCGACATATTCTTTAGGAAGCATTATCGTAGCTTTAACGATAGGCTCTTCCATGTAGTCGATTGAAGCCGGATCCGGCATATTGGTAGGATTCGAGCAGTCAACGACAGAACCGTCAGTAAGGTAGATCTTATAAATAACTGAAGGTGCTGTACTGATAAGATCAAGATTGAATTCTCTTTCGAGTCTTTCCTGGATTACTTCATAGTGCAAAAGGCCCAGGAATCCGCATCTGAAACCAAATCCCAAAGCGGCAGAAGTCTCTGCATCAAAGGAAAGTGCTGCATCGTTAAGTCTTAACTTTTCCAATGCATCCTTAAGGTCGCCATATCTGGCACCATCGACAGGATAAATACCGCAGAAAACCATCTGCTGAATTCCCTTATAACCAATGAGAGGCTCAGTAGCAGGATTCAAAGCAAGAGTTACAGTATCGCCCGGAGCCGTATCTCTTACGTTCTTAATCGATGCGCAGATGTAACCTACTTCGCCGGCTTTAAGGCTTTCTGTAGGCACAAGTTCACCCGGATGAAACATACCGAGTTCAGTAACTGTGAATTCCTTTCCGGAGTGCATCATCCTGATACGGTCACCTGTCTTAACAGTACCGTTCTTAACTCTTACACTTACGATAACGCCTCTATATGAATCGTACTTGGAATCGAAAACAAGAGCCTGCAAAGGCAATGTCTCATCACCTTCAGGTGAAGGAAGATACTCGACAACCTTCTCAAGAACTTCATCAATATTGATATCGCTCTTTGCTGATACCAAAGGAGCATAAGAAGCATCAAGTCCGATGTCATCTTCAATCTCCTGGCGAACCTCTTCAGGTCTTGCTGAAGGGAGGTCGATCTTGTTAATTACAGGAAGGACTTCAAGATCAGCATCTACTGCGAGATAAACATTCGCGAGTGTCTGCGCCTCAACGCCCTGGGAACTGTCTACGACAAGGATTGCACCATCGCAAGCTGCAAGCGATCTTGAAACTTCGTAATTGAAGTCTACATGGCCTGGAGTGTCGATGAGGTTTAAGAGATACTTATTGCCGTCCTTGGCTTCGTAAGGAAGTCTTACAGCCTGAGACTTGATCGTGATACCTCTCTCACGCTCGATATCCATGTTATCGAGAATCTGGTCCTGCATCTCGCGCTTTTCTCTTACGTGAGTATGCTCGATCAAACGGTCAGCAAGCGTAGACTTGCCGTGATCGATATGTGCGATTATGCAGAAGTTTCTTATGTATTTACGGTAGTTGTCACTCATTTATTAATTCCTTTCAGAGTATCTTGATTTCGTTAAACGGATATACTCTGATGATGGCCACTGCCTTAATTCTGTTTACTGTAAAAGGTCCTAAATTACGTGAATCGTTACTGACAGGTCTGTTATCACCCAGACAGAAATATTCATCATCTCCAAGAACAACCTCGTTGTAGCCCTTCTTCAGACCATCATCCATCATGGTTGTCTTTATGCCTGTAGGAAGGTAATTTTCCTGCAGGAGGAAGAATTCCTCGCTATCCTTAGCCTTGATATAAACATTTCCTTCATCGATTCTGATTGTCTCACCCGGAAGACCGACTACTCTCTTAATGAGATACTCTTTGCTGTTATAGCCGTCCATATTCTTGCCGTCTAATACAACGATATCGCCGCGCTTAAATGACTTGAAATATGTGGAGATCTTCTGTGTGAAGATAACATCACCGGAGCTCAAAGTCGGGAACATTGAATCGCCATATACGTTATCTCTCTGGACGAGGAATACAACGATAAAAATTCCCGCAAGAATACCAATGCAGATTGTACGAATCCAGTCAAAGACTTCATATGCAGCCGTACCCTTTTCGAGCTTTCTGCTCTTGGCAAAAGCTTTCTCTTCAGATATGGCGTTTTCTTCGTCGACTGCTTCCTTGAGAGAAATATCCTTGTCTTCCGTAACGGAACTCTTGGACGCAAGATCCTTTTCGCCTTTTACAGCAAGATCTTTCTTGGGAGCTACATCACCAAATACGAAGTCGTCGTTTGAATTCTTCAATTCTTTGCTCATCAGTTATCTCCGTTTGTGTCATCAGCTTCACTCTTTGTGATTCTGATGTTCAATTCTTCGAGCTGCTTATCAGTTACGATGCCAGGAGCGCCCATCATGACGTCCTGAGCGTTCTTGTTCATAGGGAACGGAATTACTTCACGGATAGTCTCTTCGCCTGAAAGGAGCATAACCATACGGTCAACACCGGGAGCGATACCTGCATGCGGCGGAGCGCCATAGCAGAATGCGTTATACATTGCAGGGAACTTCTTCTTAACGTCCTCTTCACCAAGTCTTACAAGCTCAAAAGCCTTGATCATAATCTCAGGATCGTGGTTACGAACAGCACCGGAAGAAAGCTCGATTCCGTTTACTACGAGGTCATACTGGTCAGCCATAATTGTGAGAGGATCTACTTCACCGCTTTCAGCCTTGAGAAGGATATCGAGACCACCGGAAGGCATAGAGAAAGGATTGTGGCAGAATTCCAATTCGCCGGACTCTTCGCCAATCTCGTACATAGGGAAATCAACGATCCAGCAGAATGCATACTGTTCCTTATCCATGTGGTCGGGAACTGCTGCACCGAATGTCTTAACGAGAACGCCTGCCATCTTCTGTGCAGCGCCCTTTGTGCCGGCAGAAAGAACAACGAGTGTATCAGGCTTAAGGCCAAGCTTAGCTACAACTTCATCCTTCTTGGGAGCTACGAACTTTGAGATGCCTCCGACGATTTCGCCGTTCTCATCTACTCTGAACCAGTAGCCCTTGTTGCCGGACTGAATCTCACAGTCAGACATTGTCTTATCAATGAACTTTCTGCTCTCGTGGAAGTCAGAAATAGCAATTGCCTTTATGCAGCCATCAGCGAAAGGTGCGAACTCTTCTGTGCGCAAAAGCTCTGTAACATCAGTAACTGTAAGGTCAATACGAAGGTCAGGCTTATCTGTACCGTACTTCTCCATAGCTTCGAGGTAAGGAATTCTTACAAAAGGTGAACCTGATGCTCTGTTGTACTTACCGTACTTTGCGAAAACAGGAGGCAATACATCTTCGATAATCTCGAAAACATCGTCCTGGCTAGCAAATGCCATTTCCATATCAAGCTGATAGAACTCACCGGGACATCTGTCGCCTCTTGCATCCTCATCTCTGAAGCAGGGAGCAATCTGGAAATATCTGTCGATACCGGATACCATCAGGAGCTGCTTGAACTGCTGAGGTGCCTGAGGAAGAGCATAGAACTTTCCGGGATGCTTTCTTGCAGGTACAAGGTAGTCTCTTGCGCCTTCAGGTGAAGAAACTGTAAGGATAGGAGTTGTAATCTCCATGAAGTTATGAGCGATCATGGAATTTCTCAAAGCAGCGATAACGTTGCTTCTCAAAATGAGATTCTTCTTAACTTCAGGATTACGGATATCAAGATATCTGTACTTAAGTCTTGCAGCCTCGTCAGCTTCTCTGCTGTGATTTACTTCGAAAGGAAGCTCGCTATAACGGCAGCGTCCAAGAATCTTTACGCTTTCAGGAACAACTTCGATATCACCTGTTTCGATCTTGGCATTCTTTGAACTTCTTTCTCTTACAACGCCTTCAACGGAGATTGTTGATTCCTTTGTGATCTCCTTAAAGGTCTTCATCATTTCAGCTGTCTCAACTACGACCTGTGTTGTGCCGTAGAAATCGCGGATTACGACGAATCCTAATTCTGCGCCGACCTCACGGAAATTCTCAAGCCAGCCGGAAAGTCTGACTTTCTTGCCGACATCAGCGATTCTCAATTCTCCACATGTATGTGTACGTGACTGCATGTATTACCTCCAGTAAACTGTTACTTTATTAAATTTTGTCGGCCAAATATTCGCCGATAACATCAAGCTTGATAGGTTCTTCAGAACCGTCAGCCATGTTCTTGATCTTAACTTCGCCTGAAGCGAGTTCATCGTCACCGATTACGACGAGATAAGGAATGCCCTTCTTTCCGGCATACTTCATCTGTGCCTTGAAAGATCTTCCTGCCATATCTGTCTCGCAACCGATACCGTTAAGTCTTAAGCCATAGCAGATCTTAAGAGCTTCGATCTTAGCCTGCTCTGACATAGAAGCGATATAAAGCTTCACATAAGAAGGAGCTTCTGTAAGAGCACCCTGTGCCTCAGCTTCAAGAAGGAGTCTTTCAACACCCATTGCGAAACCGATACCGGGAGTTGCTGTACCGCCGCAGTCTTCAACGAGTCCGTCGTATCTGCCGCCGCCACAGATTGTGCCCTGTGTTCCGACGTTCTCAGAAACAAACTCGAAAACTGTTCTTGTATAGTAATCCAAACCTCTTACGATATTCGGGTCGATTGTGTAAGAAATACCGATGGCGTCAAGTCTTGCCTTAAGGCCTTCGAAATGAGCCTTACAATCTTCGCAAAGGTGATCGATAAGTCTGGGAGCATTCTGTACAATGTCTCTTCCGCCGTCAATCTTGCAGTCAAGGATACGAAGAGGATTCTTCTCAAGTCTTGTTCTGCAATCCTCACACATTGTTTCGATGTGAGGTCTGAAGTGATCCTTCAAGAGCTTGTTATATTCTCCGCGGCAAGCAGGACATCCGATAGAATTGATGTGAAGCGCAATATTCTTAAGTCCCATCTTCTTAAAGAAGACATCAACAACAGAGATGATCTCTGCATCAATATCAGGACCTGCTGAACCGAAGGACTCAAGTCCGAACTGGTGGAACTCACGCATTCTTCCCTTCTGCATCTTCTCATAACGGAAAGCAGTGATGTTATAGAAAAGTCTGACAGGAGTTGCAAGACTCGTCATACCATTCTCGATAAAGCTTCTTACGACACCTGCTGTACCCTCAGGTCTCAAAGTGATGCTTCTTCCGCCCTTATCTTCAAAGGTGTACATCTCCTTTGTAACAACGTCTGTTGTATCACCTACACCTCTCTGGAACAGATCTGTCTGTTCGAATGTAGGAATTCTGATCTCCTCATATCCAAATGAGTGGCAGACTTCTGCAAATGTCTTCTCAGCCTTCTGCCAGTTATGTATCTCTGAAGGAAGAATATCCCTCGTACCCTTCTGTGCACTGTATCTCATCACAATTCTCCTAGTATATTAAATAAGAACACGCGTAATTATAAAGATAAAAGCAACAATTTACAACCTTTTGGCCCCCTTCAGGGCAATCGATGGACTCATCCAAAACGGCGGATTTCTTTGATTTTGGATGAGTTTTTAATAGTGCACTCATCCAAATTGCATGATTTCTTTAGTTTTGGATGATTATTGTCGCGATGACTCATCCAAAATCGCGAATTTCGTCAGTTTTGGATAACAAGACGGGGTCACGCCACCAAGGTCACCGCATGCTCGAAAAGCGGGACAAAAACAGAGACGTGCAATTGTTGCGCAAAAATATCCTCAACAATTGCATAAAAATGCGATTTTGTGCAATTTTCGACCATTTTTCGAGCTAACAATTGCACAACTGGGCAGATAATCCTATCCGCCACCAAATAAAAAAGAAGCCGTGAAACCCTTTTTTGTCAGGTTTTTCACAGCTTCTATTCTGCTTGTTTTTCTTAAAAGTATCAGTCTGCCAGAGTGCCCATCGGATCCCACGGTTCAAGCATAACCGGCGCCTGTTCCCAGAGTTTTCTGTCCTTTGCCTTAAGATACTTCTTATCGACAACCGCCTGATATACGAATTCATCGAACCAGGAATCTGAACATACATAGTAACCCTTGCTTCCGGCATCCTTACCCCAGCTATTCTCAATTCTCCAGCGGTTCGGCTTACCGTCACTTCCGATATTTACGCCAAGAATTACCATCGCGTGATTCATAGCACTATCGCCATAAGTCAGACGATCTGCCTTGGTGAAGTTATATTTGACATTGAAAAACTGCTCAACACCGCATGCCTTTCTGTCGAAAATACCTTCTTCACGCAAAGAGAATTTCATACAGTCAGAACCAAACCACACGGGATGTCCATCCTTAAGCTGCGCAATAACAGCCTCCTTGAATGTATCAATAGGAAGGTTCAGATACTTAACAGGATTACCTTCAGCGACATTTCCAAGATATTTTACGGAATATGTCTTTCCCATAGGCTTATCTTCAGAAGTAGCGTTGATAATGCTGATTCTTGAAGACAGATCTATTCCGATGTACTTATCGAAAAACTCCTTCGGCGTGATGTTTTCATCAGTCGTCACCTTGTCATCTTCATCTCTCAAGATGAGATCAAATGTCTTCGGCGGCTGGCCAAGTGTTATTGCAAGAATTCTGTAGACATCATTCAGAGCGTCTTCTCTTTGAGCATTAAGTTCCTTGGCTGAAGCTCCACCCAAAGCAGCTTTTCTCAAAGAAATTGCGCGTTCTCTGATGATTGAAGTCAGGAACTCGTTAAGCCATCTTGAAGCCGCTGCATTTTTCGAATCGGGATATGCATAAGAAGGTACAACACCGTACTTACTGACTATGTTTGCAAGCATGTCCCACTGGCCGCCATCGCAAAGGGGATCGAGATTAATAAAAGACCACAAACGGCCGTCAACCGGTTCATCTTTTAAGGCTATAGCATTGAGGAAGTAATAGTTCGCTTTTTCGAGCTTGTCATAGAAGAAAATATAGTTCTGAGAAAGCTCAAAGCTCTTAAGATTATATTTCTTGATGAGCTCATATCTGAATGTGTTCATGGCCGCGAAAATCCAGCATCTGCCGGAATTCATCTGGTCAGTGATCTCGCCCTGCTTCAAGTCGACAGAGAATGTGAAAGGATACTTTCTTGCCTCTCTGTAATCAGTTGCGGCAGCAACGACTCCGCTCTTTACGCTTGCATTGGAAGCGATAATATTTCCTCTTTTGGAATTGAAGCTGTCTTCCATTGATTTGAGGTTTTTGGAAGTTACAGCACCATTTGATTTAGTCATAGAAACTCCAATCTGAAAAGACAATCTGTCGCTTCAAATAATCAGGCTTTCTTTGCGACATAAGCCATCCAGTCATTCTTGGACTGCTCGGCAATTATCTCCATGCCTGCCTTCTTCAAAGCTTCAATTACACGATCCTTCTTGTTGGCAATAATGCCGGAACAAACAAAGATTCCATCATCTGCAAGATCTGCCGGGATGTCACAGGCAATCTCTGCAATAACATCAGCGATAATATTTGCAACGATGAGGTCGTAAGGCGCATTCTTGACGCTCTTAAGCTCGCCTGTGTAGCAATCAATATTGGAACACGAATTGATCGCAGTGTTCTCTTCAGCGACTCTTACAGCCATTGAATCGATATCTACAGCATCAACTGATTTTGCACCTAATTTACTTGCAATAATCGCAAGGATTCCTGAACCTGTACCAAGGTCAAGAACTGATGTATCAGGCTTTATAACACGATCTAAGATCTCTGCGCACATGGATGTTGTCTCATGAGTGCCTGTACCGAAAGCAGAACCCGGATCAAGGATGATCTTAATAGCATCTTTTTCGAGTTCTTCATCACCCTCTTCAATCCAGGAAGGACAGATGACAATTCTGTCAGAGAGCTTGAATTCCTGATAGTAACGCTTCCAGTTATTTGCCCAGTCTTCGTCATCAACATACTTATAACTGTCGAAGCCCTTGCCAACGTCAAGGAATTCACCAATTGCATCAAGTCTCTGCTTGATATAATCCATTGCTTCGTCAGTCTTTAATGACTTGTCGGTTATGGAACCATAAATCATGCCCACGCCTTCAGGATTAACGAATTCCTCGCTCTTGGGTCCCATGCGGATAACTCCGTCGTCAGTCTCAGCAAAATATGCCTTGATTACAACATCTTCGCCATAGCTTTCGATAGTACCGTCATCGCAATAGCTCAGAGGGTCGTTATCAATCGTGTTTCTGAATTCCATAGGATCCTGTGAAGCAATACCGTCTGCACCTACCTGTGCGAGCATCTCGCAAATTGCATCGGAAGCTTCTTCTGTTGTCTTAATGGTTATCTCTGCCCATCTCATAGTGTTACCCCTTAAATGAATTACGGGAATCCCAACGGAATTCCCGTGAAAATCAAAATCTTATTTGAACAGGTTCTTAAGCTTCTGGAAGAACTGGCTTGATTTAGCATAGTTCCTGTCAGTCAGCGTATCGTTAAACTGCTTCAAGAGCTGCTTCTGCTCGCGTGAAAGTCCGGTCGGAACTTCAAGCACGAACTTAACTACATGATCGCCCTTCATATTCGGATTTGTCTTGTTCGGAATACCCTTGCTTCTTATAGTGATTGTATCACCGGGCTGGGTACCTTCCTTAAGAGTATATTTTTCCTTGCCGTGAATAGTAGGAACTTCGATCTCTCCGCCCAAAGCTGCCTGAGCATAGGTAATCGGCACATTACAGGATGTATTAATTCCGTTACGGCTGAAGACCTCATGGGGCTTAACCTTAAATTCGATATAGAGATCTCCGTAAGGTCCACCGTTTGAACCCGGCTCGCCTTCACCTCTGATAGGAAGAAGATCGCCTGTATCAACACCTGCAGGAATCTGAACTGACAAATTCTTGACCGTCTTAAGTCTTCCCTTACCTCTGCACTGTGTGCATGGAGTTCTAATAACAGTTCCTCTGCCGTTACATGAAGGACAATCCTTAGTGACCATTGTCATTCCGAAAAGAGTCTGTGTCTGCTGCTGTACTCTTCCTGCACCCCTACATGTAGGACATGTTTCCGGATTTGTTCCGGGCTGGGCGCCTGAACCGTTACAAACCTTACAGGTATCTTCCTTAGTAAGCTGGAAAGTCTTTGTACAACCAAATGCCGCATCCATGAACTCTAAAGCCATGTGATATTTAAGGTCAGCACCCTTCTGGGGGCCTGTACGCCTTCTGGAACTGCCGCCGAAGCCGCCGTTAAAGAAAGAACTGAAGATATCGCCAAGGTCAACATCGTAAGCGCCGTAACCACCGCCGCCACCGCCAAATCCGTTGGGATCGACGCCTGCCTGACCATATCTGTCGTATTTTGCTTTCTTATCGGAATCAGAAAGGATCGAATAGGCTTCGTTGATTTCCTTGAATTTGGCCTCAGCTTCCTTGTCACCCGGATGCAAATCCGGATGATATTTTTTGGCTTGCTGTCTAAAAGCCTTTTTTATCTCGTCATCGGAAGCACTCTTATCTACTCCCAAGACCTCATAGTAATCTCTTGCCAAAGAGGAACCCCTCCGTTCTTAATATGCATTTATCCGGCACACCTAAACTTTAGATGTGCCGGACTATTTTATCAGAATTTCTAGTTATTAGAAGTCGCCGCCTGCGTTCTTGAATCCATCAGAACCTGCACCAGCGTCAGGACCTGTAGGATTTGAACCGTAGCCTGCGAAATCTTCAGGTGAAGGCTGACCCTGAGGGCCTGCACCAGGTGCACCCTGAGCACCAGCTGCTGCGTAAAGCTTTTCGCCAAGCTTCATGAGAGCCTGCTGGAGATCTTCAGTACCCTTCTTCATAGCCTCTGTATCGTCCTTAGCGATAGCATCCTTGAGCTTTGAGATCTCTTCGTTTACAGGAGCCTTATCAGCATCAGTGAGCTTGTCACCAGCATCCTTCATTGTCTTCTCAGACTGATATACTGCTGTCTCAGCCTGGTTCTTGATCTCAACCTTCTCCTTGTTAGCCTTATCTTCAGCTGCGTGCATCTCAGCTTCCTTAACAGCCTTCTGGATATCTTCCTCGCTCATGTTGGAAGAAGACTGGATTGTGATCTTCTGCTCTCTGCCTGTTCCCTTATCCTTAGCGCTTACGTTAACAATACCGTTAGCGTCGATATCGAATGTTACTTCGATCTGAGGGATTCCACGAGGTGCAGGTGCGATACCATCGAGAATGAAGTTGCCCAATGTCTTATTGTAAGCAGCCATCTCACGCTCACCCTGGAGAACGTGTACTTCAACCTGTGTCTGGCCATCTGCTGCTGTTGAGAATACCTGGCTCTTCTTTGTAGGGATTGTTGTGTTACGCTCGATCATCTTTGTGCAAACACCGCCCATTGTCTCGATACCGAGTGAAAGAGGTGTTACGTCCAAGAGGAGCAATCCCTTAACTTCACCTGTAAGAACTGCTGCCTGAATAGCTGCGCCGATAGCAACGCACTCGTCAGGGTTGATGCCCTTGAAAGGCTCCTTGCCGAAGTAATTCTTAACTGCATCCTGAACTGCTGGAATTCTTGTAGAACCACCTACGAGGAGAATCTTATCAATATCAGAAGGAGTAATGCCTGCATCGCTCATAGCACGCTTAACAGGATCCATTGTCTTCTGAACGAGGTCAGCTGTAAGCTCATCGAACTTAGCTCTTGTGAGAGTGATATCCATGTGCTTAGGGCCTGTTGCATCAGCTGTGATGTAAGGGAGGTTGATATTAGAAGATGTTACGCCGGAAAGCTCGATCTTAGCCTTCTCTGCTGCTTCTCTCAATCTCTGCATAGCCATACGGTCAGATCTGAGATCAACACCGTCAGATGTCTTGAATGATTCAACAAGGAAATCAACGATCTTGTTATCGAAGTCGTCACCACCGAGTCTGTTGTTACCTGCTGTTGCAAGAACTTCGAATACACCGTCAGCGATATCAAGAACGGATACGTCGAATGTACCACCGCCCAAGTCGAAAACGAGGATCTTCTGATCAGCTTCCTTATCAAGACCATAAGCAAGAGATGCTGCTGTAGGCTCGTTGATAATCCTCAAAACTTCAAGACCAGCGATACGGCCTGCATCCTTTGTAGCCTGACGCTGAGAGTCTGTGAAGTATGCAGGAACTGTGATAACTGCCTGTGTTACAGGTGTTCCGAGGTAAGCTTCTGCATCGCTCTTGAGCTTGGAAAGAATCATTGCTGAAATCTCTTGAGGTGTGTAGTTCTTATTGTCGATTGTAACCTTGTAGTCAGAACCCATTTCTCTCTTGATGGACTGGATTGTACGGTCGTGATTTGTTACGGCCTGTCTCTTAGCAACCTGTCCGATGAGACGCTCGCCTGTCTTTGTAAAACCTACAACGGAAGGAGTAGTTCTGTTTCCTTCGGGATTAGGAATTACTACTGTTTCAGAACCTTCCATAACTGCAACACATGAATTTGTTGTACCAAGGTCAATACCAATTACTTTTGCCATTTTTGTTTCCTCCTGAAGTTCTCTATGGAACTTGCAAATATCTATCTCTTATTTATGCTTTCTTGCTGACAAGAATTTTGTCTACAATACCGTAATCCAAAGCTTCCTGAGCTGTCATCCAGTGGTCTCTGTCTGTATCCTGCATCAAAGTCTCAAGATCCTTACCGCAGTTATCAGCCAAGATCTGATTCAATCTCTTTCTTGTATCTCTGATGTGATCAGCTGCAATCAAGATCTCTGTTGCCTGACCCTGAGCACCGCCCAAAGGCTGGTGGATCATTACTTCTGCATTAGGAAGGATGCAACGCTTGCCCTTTGTACCTGCAGAAAGAAGAACTGAACCCATAGAAGCTGCCATACCCATGCAGATTGTCTGAATGTCAGGCTTGATAAGACGCATTGTGTCTAAGATCATGAGACCATCAGAAACAGATCCTCCGGGGCTGTTGATGTAGAACTGAATATCCTTATCGGGATCCTCTGCTTCAAGGAAAAGAAGCTGAGCTGTGATAAGGCTTGCTGTTACTGAGTTAACCTCTTCAGAAAGAATTACGATTCTTTCCTTAAGAAGTCTGGAATAGATGTCATAAGCACGCTCGCCGCGGCCTGTTGTCTCGATTACTGTAGGAACCAAGCTTGATCTGATTAAATCCATTGTCTTTCTCCTTTATTTTCAAATTTTATTATCTTAGTTTGCTACCTGGACCTGAGTATGTCTGATTACTCTGTCCTTGTACTTATATCCCTTTGCGAAAACCATAGCGATTTCCTGCTCTCCCAAAGTATCGTCATCTACGTGCATCATTGCTTCGTGGAAATTAGGATCAAACTTTGTTCCGCGCTCTGCAGGTATCTCTTCGACACCAATCTTCTTCAAAGTCTCCTGTGCCTGTCTGCCGATAAGTTCCATTCCCTGAACTACTTTCTCAAGTGAATTCTCATCTGCCTTCTTGGCACCATCTGTTGCTCTGTCAACGTTATCGAGGAGAGTTAAGAACTCCTTTGTTACGCTTGCAATAGCATCAGCGTAGAGATTGTCCTTTTCCTTCTGTGTGCGCTTACGATAGTTATCGTACTCAGCGAAAAGGCTCATGTATCTAGCTTCCAACTCGTTATCTGCTTCGGAAGCAGCTTCCTCTTTCTCATCAGCCTCAGCTACATCAGCGGTATTTTCTTCGGAAGCAGCATCTTCAACTGAACTGTTATCAGCCTCGTCCTTTGCCGGCTCCTCATCAGCGCCGAAAACTATCTCTTCATCGTTACTCATTTCTTTATCCTTTCCCTTTATTTTTGTTATCTTTTTTAAGTAAATCTCTTCATCTCTTCATTAAGCTTTTTCTTAACGAAATCGATCTGAGAAATTACCTTTGAATAAAGCATTCTCTTAGGTCCTATGACACCGATATTTCCAGTTACGGAATCGGTAAGATTATATGTTGCTGTGATAAAGCTGCAGTCATCAAGTCCTTCCAAAGTGATTTCCTGTCCGATCCTGATCATGTAGGAATCTCTTGACCTGGAATCCAAAGTGGAATTCTCCATCTCATTTACATAACCTGCAACCATTCCTGAATCAGAAAGTGTTCCGAGAAGATCTCGTGCTCTTCCAAGAGAACTGAAGTCAGGAAGGCTTAACATTCTGTGCTCACCATCGAGATAGATATTAAGCTCATCTGCCTGCTTAATAGCAGCATATGCCTCGTAAAGGACCTGCTTGAGGAGCGGATCCGGAACTTCAGTATCCTTTGCTGCCTGTTCGACTGTTACAAGTGTAATCTCGTCTAATGGCTTACCTGTAAGATACTTCTCGATTGCTCCAGAAATTCTGAAAATCTGCTCGTCATTTAAGAAATTAGGAATCCTTACTACCTTATCCTTAACAACGCCTGCTGAAAGCACCATTACTACAAGAGCTTTACCGGGTTCGATCATGAGGATCTTAAGCTGCTTCAAAAAGCTCTTCGTAAGTCTGGGGCTCATTGCCAGCGATACGAAACCCGTCGTCTCAGAAAGCGTATGTGTCGCATTCTTGATAAGCTCAGTAACCTCATCAACACTTGTATCGATTCTCTTCTCAATCTCAAGCTGCTCATAAGGTGACAGTTCTTCGATTGTCATGAGTGAATTAACATATTCACGATATCCTTTATCAGAAGGGATTCGTCCTGCAGATGTATGAGGCTTCTCAATCAAGCCGAGATGCTCAAGCTCAGCCATATCGTTACGGAGAGTTGCGGAGCTGACATTAAAGTTGTGTCGCTCAATAAGACTCTTTGAACCGACAGGTTCATTAGTCAGAACAAAGTCATCGACTATAGCGTGCAAGACTTCTTTTTTACGGCTGTCTAACTGCAACTTCGTGTCCTCCCTTCTCCGATTAGCACTCTATCCCTATGAGTGCCAACATCAATATACTCTTAATGTCAAAAATAGTCAAATCAGAAAGTGAGTGAAAAATGAGGTTGTTCCTCTTTTAGCCTTAAAGCCTTGATTTATAGGACTTTTCGCTCCTGGCGGTATTCCATTTTCGCCAAACTGTTTTATTATATCCATGCAATTATTAACAAAGATCAAGACCGGAGGATTCATGAAAGGAATCATTTTCGACATCGACGATACTCTTTACTGCAGACAGGAAATGCTTGTTGACGCAGCTGAGATCATACTTGGTGTAACAGTTGAAGACCGTGCCCGCTTTATTACCATCTTTTACGAAAAAAGCGACATGAACATGTCCGATCTTGAATCCGGAAGACTTTCAACCAGAGAGATAAATGGCTGGAGATATAACGAGACGTTCAAAACACTCGGCCTTCCTTACGAAGAAGAAGACGGCTGCCTTTCTGCTGACAAATACCTGGATCTTCAAAGCCATATGCAGCTAAGCCCTGCCATGATTAAGATACTGGACAGCTACAAGGCTAATCCTGATTTAATACTCGGCATTCTTACAGCAGGCGAATCAAAGCATCAGTGGAACAAGGTAGATATGCTTGGCTTGGACAGATGGATCGACAGAAAGAATGTCATAGTATGTGGCGAGACTCCCTACTCTAAGCCTGACGTAAGACTATTCAGAATGTTCGAAGAACGATTTAATCTTGCTCCAACAGATCTCTGGATGATCGGCGATTCCTATAAGCATGACATTGCAGGAGCAATCGAAGCAGGCTGGCATTCTATCTGGATAAATAGAAGGAATTTACCTGAACCGGAAAGGCTTCCGGACTTCGAAGTTAAAAATGATAAAGAATTAACAACTCTTCTTATGAACGTGTTTTGATTTTCTTTGTTTTTACTAAAGTCAATTATTGAGAAACTCAGATAAATATATAGAATAATAAAATACTAATCATTGGGAGCTTTATATGAAGGTTGAATTCGGATACGGCAAAGGCGTACAGATCGTTGATATTCCTGATAAGAATCTTGATCAGATTCTTTTGGCAAATGACATAGAACACGAAAGACGCGGTCCTGAAGCCGTCGTTTATGCGCTTGAGAATCCTATCGGTTCACCCCGTCTTAAGGAACTCGTAAAGCCCGGTCAGAAAATCTGCATCATCACAAGCGATATCTCAAGACCGATTCCGAGTTTTGATGTAATCCCTTCCATTCTTGATGAACTCTATCTTGCAGGCATTCCCAAGAGCGATATCAAAGTTGTTTTCGCGCTTGGTTCACACAGACCTCATACAGAAGAAGAAAAGATTAAGCTTGTCGGAGAGCGTGTCTATAACGAAGTAACATGCGTTGACTCAGATCCTTCTGACTGCATCCATATGGGAACAACATCAAGAGGCACTCCCGTTGATATTACAAGAAGTGTTGCTGAAGCAGATTTCAGAATCGGCGTTGGCAATATTGAATTCCACTATTTCGCAGGATACTCCGGCGGAGCTAAAGCTTTGATGCCCGGCGTCTCCACTCCTTCTGCAATTCAGGCAAATCACCGCATGATGGTAGATGAGAAAGCATGTGCAGGCAATCTTAACGGCAATCCGATAAGATCTGACATTGAAGAGTCTGAGACATTCTGCCACTTAAGCTTCATTGTTAACCCTATCCTCGACGAGCATAAGCACATTGTTTACTGCGTTGCAGGTGATGTAACCCAAGCTCACAGAGCAGGATGCAAATACTTGGACCAGATGTACAGAAAGCCTCTTAAGAGAAGAGCAGACATCGTTATCGTCTCACAGGGAGGCGCTCCTAAGGACGCAAACCTCTATCAGACACAGAAGGCTTTGGATAATTCCAAGTATGCAGTAGCTGACGGCGGAACAATTATTGTTATCGGCGCATGCAACGAAGGTCTTGGTTCTGCAAAATTCGAAGAGTGGCTTACTACAGCAAATACTCCTGATGAACTCATAGAAAGAGTCGGAAAAGATTTCCAGTTGGGCGGTCATAAGGCAGCTGCCATTGCCATGGTATTAAAGCACGCAAAGATCGTCCTCATCTCCGAGATGGAAGATGACTTCGTAAAGTCCATTTTCCTGGAGCCTATGCATTCAGCACAGGAAGCTTTCGATGAAGCATATGCAAGATACGGTGAAGACTGCTCCGTCATCTGCATGCCTTTCGGTGGTGCCACACTCCCGATGCCTCCTGAAGAGTAATCTGCGACGCTTTGTAACTCAATAAAGATTTAGTACAATGAAAGCATTAGAAGTTCATTAAGGGGATAAATATGGGCTGGGATGCTGATTTATTGATTTTTCTTCAAGAGAATGTCAGAAATGATTTTTTGGATATTGTAATGAAGCTTATCACTCACACTGGTGATAAGGGCATTTTGATGATCGCGATAATCGCGGCTTTACTCATCATTCCCAAAACAAGATCTATCGGAATCATGACAGCAATGAGCCTTGCAATTGAAGCTATTCTCAATAATGTCATTTTGAAAAATCTCGTCGCAAGAACAAGACCCTACGAAGCAATCGAAGGCCTCGTTAACATCATCGAAAAACAAAAGGATTTCTCTTTTCCTTCAGGTCACACAGGTTCAACATTTGCTGTATCAGGAGTAATGCTTGTAATCGCTCTTTTCGGAATGCCCATCATTGCAAAAGAAGGAAACCTCATTAGAGAAAAGTCTTCACTTGCAATGAGAATTATCGCAGTAGTATTCACAATCTATTCCGTGCTTCTCGGATTCTCCAGATTATATGTTGGTGTTCACTACCCTACCGATGTCCTTGCAGGTCTTGCTTTAGGCCTTATAACAAGCGTCATCGCATATATTGTTTATCAGCTAACACTCAAAAAGATAGCAAATAAAAAGACCCGCTCGTCAAAGGAATAATCCCTTAAACCAGCGGGCCGTTAATTATTCTTTTTTAGATCAGCATTCCAGGCCGTTATCTCTTGCCTTCAGGAATTTATAGCAGTCGTCTGCACTAACTTCGAATGCCTTGAAAATGTCCTTAACAGCATCGTAGATAGCTTTGCATCTGATAATATCAACTGTGTCATGAGGCTGTGAGAAAAGGCCAAAAATAAGCATGTCGTACATCTTATAGAAGTCAACTTTGAAAGCATCGAACTCATTGATAGCTTTGATGAACACTTCTCTGTTCTCAGCATCATATGTACGAACAATATTCATTAAATGCATTTCCTTCTTAACACAACCGGCAATAGCATTAACACTTGCCTTCATGCCGGATGTAACAGTTCTTGTATTGTAACGAACGATCGTCATTGAGAGCTCATCAATCATGTCAATGCACTCTTCAATATGTCTGCACATCTGGAATACTGACATTCTAAGTTCCGGATCAGGTTCAACTTCATGAAGCAGATCAGAGAATGCGTGGAAGATAACATCGCCATCACTTTCAAGCTTATTAATCTGTCTTGAAATCGCAACACGATTCTCAATCTCTTCAAGCATTTCCAAAAGTGCTGTGCACTCTTCATTAAGAACATCAATCAACTGCTGAGTGTAATCAAATAAGCGTTCGCGATCCTCAATCTTCATCTATTATCCTCCCGTGAAAAATACATTTTCGCTAATCATTATATATTAGCAACATTAAGATATTCAAGACGACTTACCCTGCTTATAACACTGAATAAACAGACATAAAAAAAGGTTGCCTTTAGAAGACAACCTTTTAATACTGATTCGCTTTAATAAATATTAGAGAGCGGAAACCTTTGTGCCGATCTGCTCAGCTTCCTGATTCTCAACAACGAGGTTTACAGACTTAGGTGTGCAAACGAATGTTGTCTTAACAGGTGTAGGCTCAACTCTTCCGCCGAGTGCATAAACACCACCGGAAATGTAGTCAACTACTCTCTGGTTCTTATCTGTGTTTGTAAGATTGCAGATAACGATATGACCTTCACGGATGTGATCGCAAACGATCTGGCTTGTTCTGATGTCATAAGGTGTGAGCATGATAACTGTTGCATTCTGCTGCATTACAGGTGTTGTAACAGCGGGCTCCTGAACGAATGTGCGAGGCTCTTCGATATATGCCTCTTCAGCGATAGGCTCCTGCTCGTAAACGTCTTCCTCAATATAGCCCTCATCCTCACCGTAATATGTCTCTTCAACCTCATCTTCTACAGGTGAGAACATGCTACCAAAGAAATTCTTAACGTTAAAATTACCCATTTTGTTTCCTCCTTAAAAATTCGCCCGACCAAGGACATTCATATAAGATACTCGGATACTAACTCTAAAAAATTTTTGCCTCAATAGTTTTAGGCAATATGACATAAGAAGGTAACTTAAAGAGGGGTTATATTACAAAATGTAACAAAAATCCAAGGATATTAATCTAACATTGTTACATTGGCCTATATTCAGCTCTGTTGCCGAATATAGCGGTACCAATTCTGACATGTGTAGAACCTTCTAAAATTGCACTCTGATAATCCTGGCTCATACCCATGGATAATACCTGCCAGCTATCAAGTCCTGTGTAATTCTTAAGATCCTCATATATTACGCGCGTTTTAGCAAAGACTTCTCTTGCTTCGCCTTCATAAGTCTCGATTGGGGCCATAGTCATAAGGCCAGACAATGTAATATTGGGAAGCTCAATGATCTTATCGATTGCAGGCTTTAATTCATGAGGCGCAAAACCATGCTTGCTCTCCTCGCCTGACACATTAGCCTGAAGCAAAATAGCCGTAGTAACATTGTTACTGAGAGATCTTTTCGAGATCTCCTCAGCAAGCTCTATTGTATTTACAGAATGAATGAGACTTGTCATTCCTGTAATGTACTTTACTTTATTCTTCTGTAATGTACCGATAAGGTGCCAGTTAGCCTCGATTCCAAGGCTCGAAAATCTTTCTACCTTTGGAACCAATTCCTGTACTCTGTTCTCACCAAGATTCTTAAGGCCGCTCATAGCAGCTGCCTCAGCATATTCGACCGGGAATACTTTAGTTACTCCGATAAGTGTTACAGAGTCCTTAGGACGGCCTGCCAAAGCGATGGCGTCATCAATAGATTGTTTTACGGAAATGATATTGTCTGAGATTCTTTTCTTCAGTTCATCACTAAAATCGTATTCCATATCAGTCGACCTTATCTCCCGGCTTAACCGTCTTAGGGTTAGTAATAATTACAGTATTAAGATTAGGTACGGAAGTCTTTCCGGCCTGTGCAATAATCGCAAACTCTCTGTCATTATCCAAAACGATAACTCTAACTTCTTCAACGAAGCCCTGGTTATTTGTATAGACAGATGCCATACCGGAGTAATCAGATACACGGATCTTTTCGGCAACAAGACCTAAACCTGTTGCTGTATCGACAAACGATGCTCTGTAACCTGTCGTATAAAGCCTGTCGAGCTTCTTCAAATTAGAGAAATCATTAGGTGTTGAGAATGCAAGGATCATACCACCATCAGGAAGGATTTCCTTATAGACAACCTTACAGCCTCCGACAGAAGTATTCTGCTGTTCAATGACATTACCTGCTGCATCTGTCTTAGTGTTAGGAAGGATTGTAAGATTAAAAATCGCTCCATCGCCGAATGTATCAAGACTTGCATTAGCTTCAGGTGCAAGATATACAGCGAAGCAGGGATCGCCCTTAGGCGCATATACGTCATTTACAAGGCTTGGTACAGATACTCTCATACCATCAGTCTCAGTAATTACGATCTCGATATCTACAGTTCTTAAATCGAGAAGCGCTTCAACCGCTCTGGATGTCTCAAATACTATGAGCATACCGGAGTTATCACTGTCACAACGTACAACCTTGCAGTTATCGATTGCTACACCTTCAGTACGGATATTGATGTCATGCAAAGTTCCGACAGCAAAGTCTGACAATGTAGCATCATTAGCTGAAAGATATACAGCAATATACTGGCTCTCATTCTGAGCAATTCTTACAACCGGCGTATCGGCTTTTACCGACAAGTCAGAAGAAATAGCTCCGACTGAGTTATTAATATACTTTCTTATGTCATTTGCTGACATAAGAAGGAATTCCTTATAAGCGAGAGTCTCTTCATTACCGTCAAGTCTGAAAGATACGATACCGGGTCTGTGAGCAGAAATCCTTGTCGCGTATTTCTCGACCTGAGCCTCATAGACAGACTCATCGTTTCTCAAAACGGTAATTCTGTCATCCTTGAAATCAATCTTGCTCATTTCATCTTCACGCTCGTCGAGAATAACGTTAACGGAAGAACTGTAAGATGAAAGGTTACTGAGATTACCACCCATAGCATCGAAACGGACGGAATCGAGAATTGCGGATAAGTTCTTGTTATAGTTTCGATAAATTACATCAGCTTCAGCTGAACCACCGGCGAGAATCAATTCCTGCTGAACGTCTGATATCTGGGACTGAACATTTCTCAGATCCAAAACAACAGACTTCATATCTTCAGGAACGACGATAGCAAGTTCCTGTCCCTTTGCGACTCTGGAACCTTCTGTAATCTGGGTAACGAGCTCACCGTCATTCTCGCAAGGGATGATATCCTCGTCTCTTACTATCAATGCCTTGGCGCCAATTGTATGTTCAACGCTTCCCATCGTAACGAATGAGAAATTAGGTTTCTCTGCAATATAGTCATATAAGTGATGAACGACAAAAACAAGAACCAATAAAGCTGCAGCAACAACAATAGCGCCCAATACGCCATTTCTTATCGCACGGCTCTCGGCACTCTTCTGGGAAGGATTCTTACGATTGAATTCATTCTTCTCAATCTTTGCCTGCTCTTTAAGTCTTGCTTCCTCTTTACGCTTCTGGGCAGCCAATATCTTCTGCTGTTCCTTTGCTCTTGCCTTCTCCTTTGAAGACATTGGTCGCTTACCGGATACGTTTGAAGGCTGCTTTGGAACTGCACCTGTAGAAGCTACGAATTTACCGTTCAGATTTTCCTGAGGGATTACACTCTTTCCTGAAGCAACATTAGGATTCTTAGTTGCTCCCTGAGGTCTCTGCTGATGTCTTTTTCCCTGAGGATGATTGCTTCTCTTCGCAGAAGATGAACCTGGTGCAACACGCTTATTTCCATTCTTATGAGACTGCTGATTGTTGCTGTTAGGTTTTACATTCGGTCTGGAAGAAGCATTCTGCGGCCTGTTTCCGGGCTTTGCGGAAGCATTCTTAGGATTACCGCTAACTTTTCTGTTAGCGTTATTTCCGGCAGGACTGTTGTACCACTGCTTCCCGTCTGCCATTTACATTAACCTCCGCAAACCAACATGCAAGCAAGCTTTGCCTGCTCTTTTGCAAGACTGCCCTGCATATAAGCGATATAAGGCGGCTTTACAGGTCCATCGCAGGAAAGCTCTGTTGTAGCTCCCTGAACAAATGCGCCGGCAGCCATGATTACCTGATCGTCATAACCGGGCATATCCCACGGTACGGGCGTTACAAAAGAATCAACCGGTGAACAGGACTGAATTGCAGTTACGAACTTGCACATCTTATCAGGATCACCGAATTCAATAGTCTGAACAATATCACCTCTGACTTCATCAGAAGCAGGGCTCGTCTTATATCCTTCGCCACTTAAGATCTCTGCGGCAAAGGCTGCACCCTTAAGGCACTCTCCAACACATGCAGGAGCTGTAAAAAGTCCTCTTGCAATCATGGAATTAGCACCCAATGTAGGACCGACTTCGCTGCCCAAACCGGGTGTTGTAAGGTGTCTTGCAGCATTTTCTACAAGATCTTCTCTACCTGCAATATATCCGCCGGTCTTAGCGATTCCGCCGCCGGGATTCTTGATGAGAGAACCGGCAATGACATCAGCGCCAACTTCCAAAGGTTCTCTCTTTTCTGTAAATTCGCCATAGCAGTTATCTACTGCAACGATAATATCTTCCCTGATCGAATGTGCAAGAGAAGCAATCTTCTCAATGTCATCTGTAAGAAGGGCTCTTCTTCCTGTATATCCTCTGGACTTCTGGATAAATACCATCTTTGTCTCAGGCTTGATAGCAGCTTTAATAGCTTCAAGATCAGGAGTGCCGTCAGATTTAAGGTTTACTTCCTCATAACGGATTCCGTAAGACATAAGCGACATATCATTATCTCCTGATGAAAGGCCGATTGTTGCCATAAGGGTATCGTAAGGTCTTCCTGTAACAGAGAGCATTATATCGCCAGGTCTGAGTGCGCCATAAAGCATTGCAGAAATTGCCTGGGAACCTGTGCTGATCTGCCATCTTACATAAGCCTTCTGAGCTTTGAATATCTTCGCGAAAATATTCTCAATCTTTTCTCTTCCGACATCATCGTAACCATAGCCTGAAGTCATACCCATATGAGTATCAGAAAATTTCTCGCTCCTGAATGCATCAAGAACTTTGAGTTCGTTAATTGTTACGATGTCATCGATACGCGCGTAAACAGGTGCAAGCGCCTTTTCAGCCTTAATAGCGGCCTCAATCGCTTTGTCACTTACGCCGTAGATTCTGTAGTTTTCAATAGTGTTACTAATTATGCTTTCCATAACTTGTAATTATAGCAAAATAGAACGATATAACAAAATAATTTACTTGTAATATAGAGCGATTTTTAGGACAAAATAAAGATTGCCTTAAGTTTTACTCAAATTGGCATCAACCGAAAATAGCAAGACGAATCGCAGAGGGATGACACTCGAACACAACTTTGTGACCGGAAAAATCTTCTCCGTCATAATTGCCGTTAAGGTCTCTTGAGCCGGTTGCCTCAACGACAATCTTATTAGTCTTGAAAGAATCAACTTCCTTTAAAGAAACGTGCTTACCATCCTTATACTTTGCGAGAAGCATTAATGCTTTCGGAACACTTACAGCGTCAATAGCACAGCAATTGATAAGGCTGTCATCAATTTTTGCATCAGGCGCAGGACAGAAACCGTCGCCATAGTAGGATGCATTGCAGACGGCAAGAAGAGTAAAGCGTGAATTAACCGATTCTTCCGGTTTACCGTCATTGCGCTTTGCCTTGAATTTGAAGTCAAAGTTTCTGTTGCCGAAAATACAGCTGACAGCAGAAGTAATATATGCAGTATCTCTTACGAATTTTGAATCAGGGCGCGCAAGAACCTTCTGCTTTGCGCGAAGCTGAACTTCTGTATCAAGTCCGATTGAAGCAACATTGAGGCACCAAGCTGAACTTGCATCTATTCTCGCACCGGACTTGTCATAGGAATCAACACGGATAAGATCCGTTCCCTTTATCTTGTAATGCTCATTGAACAACTCTCTGACACAAAGATCCGGATGGCTTCTGTGGTTCTCGTCCATAATGGATCTTGTAAAATCATTACCCGTGCCAAGCGGAATAACTGCCATAGGAGTATTTGACTCAGCAAGAGCATTTGATACTTCGTGAACGGTACCATCGCCACCACAGGCTACAACCAGCAAATCCTCTTCTTTTGTCGCTTCCTTAGCCGCATCACTTGCATGACCTGCATATTCAGTATAGATAATACGGGATTGGCCGGGAAACTCCTTTTCGCACTTGGAATATTCTTTTTTGAATGGTTCCAAAGCAATGGAATCAGCTCTGCTGTTTACGATAAATAACTTTTTCATATGTCCTGTTACTTGCTTGTAAGCTTGATAATTACGTCAATCATGTCATCTACAGTTTTTACCTGATCGAGCAGTTCGTCAGGTAAGCGAACGTTATAGAACTCTTCAATAGCAATTACAAACTCGTAAAGCTGGAGCGAATCAAGTTGCAAATCAACATTAACTTCAAGGTCAGGTGTTATCTCCTCAGGAGAGATCTCAAGAGTCTCAGCGAGCATTCTGATAACGTCATCTGTAACTTCAGCTTTTCTGTGATCGAGGTCAGCCATATTAGTTCTTCTCCTTGATTGCGTCCTGAGCAACCTGACTTGCAGTTGCCCTTATATTCTCACTGCTGTCATAACGCTTGAGTTGCTGCTCAACATATTTATCGATTTCATCAACAAGATTTATCAGATGTTTTCTGTCCTTCTCGTCATAACCTGCAAGAATGTGTTTGGCAAGAACTCTTTGGAATTTACTGTGCATACGGCACGCAAGCTTGCCGGTATGAGTAAGACTGATTCTAACGATTCTCTTATCGCGCTTATCACGCTCTCTGTGGACATAACCCTTCTTTACAAGCCTGTCGATTGCCACAGTCAGAGTTCCGGTCGTAATACCAAGATCTTCTGCTGTATTCGTCATTGTACGGGCTTCATAGGGACCAATTGCCGTAAGGGTATGCATCTCGGCTATAGACAGGTCTTTAAAATAACCTGCCTGAAGAGATTTTTCTTCAGTTAAAACAACGTTTTCAAAGATCCTTACAAGGGCCTTTGACATCTGTTCTTCTTCACTAGGCAAATCCAATCTCTCCAATCACTTTGATTTTCAAAATAATTATAACACAATACTTACAGTTCTTTGTGATAAAGCTTACGCTTCTCCCTTAAATGACTTCTTGTCGCGATTGATAAGAACCAACGCGAAAACAAGAACAAAGAGAGAAACGCCGCCCAAAATAAGACTTACACCTTCACTGAGATCAAGCTTTGAGACTAATACATTTCCGTATGTTCCCATGATGTTAAACAGGATGTGAACAAGTGCAACAAATCTTACAGTACGATACTTATATCTGATGTAACCAAGGATAAAGCCCAAAACAGAAGCATAGATTCCCTGAACAAGGTTGAGGTGCATAATTCCGAAAAGAATTCCTGAAATAAGAATTACAAAGATGGGCTTGATGCCGGACTTTTCGAGATATCCGTAAGAAAGACCACGAAGGCAAAGCTCCTCAATAATAGGTCCAAGAATAATAGCGTAAACAACTGTAAGGAAAACGTTATTAACGATACCGGCGCTTTCCATAAGCTGGCTATAGTTTTCCATTACATTCGGGAAGATTTTATAAGCAAGGATAAAACCTGCAGTGATAGCAAACTGGAGAGCAACAACAACCAAAACAGAAGCGATAATACCTGTTACGCTGAATGTCTCGCTGTTCTTTACCTTCTGCTTATTCTTAACAAATCCCTTGAAGTACCATAAGCCAAAAACAATAAGGCCGATAACAGAATAGAGCAAGAATGCCCAGAGGGAATATTTCTCATTGAAAATTGCCAGAGCTTCAGGCGAAGAAGTGAACAGTTCCAGCGGATCAGTTATATCGGACTGTTTCATTAAATCAACAAATGCAAGAACAAGAAACGGCATCTGTGCGAGAGACTGAATGACAACAAGTGCTGCTACCGGAACAATCGAAAGGAAAATATAGCCAACGCGAATCGGCTTCTTCTCCGTTGAAGCAACCTGTGCTTCCTTTACTTGTAAGTTTTCGTTAGTGTTTTCTGACATATTATCCTCCTACTATTTAAGTTTGAATATTGTAACGCCGGCATCGCCTTCGCCCTGTTCACCGGCGCGAAAACTGTCGACTCTGTCATACTTGATCAATACATCCTGAACGCAGGCTCTTAATGCGCCTGTGCCCTTACCATGCACAATTCTTGCTTCCTTAATTCCTGCAAGAACACAATCTTCAAGATATTTATAAAGCTTTGATTCTGCCTCTGCGGTAGTAAGTCCGATCAGCATAAGTTCAGCTCTTGTCGAAGAAGCCGCATTGAATCTGACCTGGCCCATATCCTCAGCTTTACTCTTGGTAATATTCTTTTTCTGAGAACCCTTATTCTTGCCTCTGAAGAACTCGTCACGCTGAGCTTTTGTCGGCATCATCAGCTGGTTCTTCTTAACAGCAATCTTCATGCTTCCGCAGCGGATATTTACAGAACCGCTCTTTGAAAGACCTGATTCAGCAACACCTGTCTGGCCTAACGAAGGAACATAGTAGCATTCACCGACAACTACTTCCTTTACAGGTTCACCGCTTAACGCAACCTGCTCGACTGCTTCGTCATCATCCTGCTCAAGATCTGCGATTCCTGCTCTGAGCTTTCTTCTGATCTTATCAAGCTCTCTTTCGCGCTCAGCCTTATCCTGGTCTTTTGATCTGCGTCTTAATTCCTTAAGCTCTTCTGTGAGTTCTCTTTCCTGCTCTTCCAGAAGCCTCTTCTGTTCAGAACGCATATCATTCAAGATCTTCGTCTTGGACTGCTTAAGCTTGGTATTTTCCTCTTCAAGACGAGCTTTTTCCGCCTTAAGAGCAATATTCAACCTGTCATTTTCTTTTGCAAGAGCTTCAGCTCTTCTGGTCTCCTCTTCAGCTCTCTTAAGCAATTCTTCGTACTTAAGCTCATCAGAAGACATCCTTGCTTTTGCATTATCGAGAATACTTTTCGCAAGGCCTAATTTGCTTGATATTACAAACGCATTTGAAGAACCCGGTCTTCCGGTTATAAGCTTATATGTAGGAGCAAGTGTCTCTGTATTAAACTCACATGAAGCATTCATTACGCCTTCTGTTGTCTCGGCATAACTTTTAAGCTCTCTGTAGTGAGTTGTGGACATTACAATGCAATTTCTCTTCCTGAGCTCTTCAATTATTGATATAGCAAGTGCTGCGCCTTCCGTCGGGTCGGTACCTGAACCAAGCTCATCCAAAAGAACAAGAGACTTGCCTCTGATATTCTTCAAGATGAAAACAATATTGGACATATGAGAAGAAAACGTTGAAAGGCTCTCTTCAATGCTCTGTTCGTCGCCGATATCAGCAAGTATCCTATCGAAAACACAAACTTCCGAACCGCTTTCTGCAGGAATCGGAATACCTGCCATCGTCATGAGGACCATAAGTCCACAGGTTTTGAGCGATACAGTCTTACCGCCTGTATTAGGACCTGTTACGATCAACGAATCATAATCAGCTCCAACCTTTATGTCGACAGGAACAACCTTTTCTTTTGGAATCAAAGGATGTCTAGCGCCCTTCAATTCGATTTTGCCTTCTGTATTAAGTATGGGACAAAATGAGTTATTCTCTACTCCGTATTCAGCCTTCGCGAAAATATAATCAAGTCTGGAAGCTATCTCGACATTGTTCTCGATAAGAGATCTGATCGCTACAACTTCATCGGTAAACTTCTTCAGGATTCTCTGAATCTCGGCCTGTTCTGCAAAAGTCAGTTCGGCGATCTTATTATTGGCCTCAACAACGCTCATCGGCTCAATGAAGAGTGTCTGACCTGAGGAAGATGCGCCATGCACAATACCATCAATTCTGCCGTTAAAATCAGCTTTTACCGGAATACAGTATCTACCCTCACGAAGAGTTACGATTCCTTCCTGAAGCATGTCCGCATGATTTGAAATAACTCGGTCAAGGAGCGATCTGATGCTGCTTGCGATGTTTTTTCTCTCACGTCTTATAGATGCCAGTTCTTTGCTGGCTCTGTCCGACACTTCATCCTGGCCGAGAATTGAGCTTTCGATCTTTTCGAGAAGCTTATCAGACGTCTCAAGGCCATCAACATAAGAGCAAATGTCAGGCTCAACTTCGTCAACAAAAGGAGAACCGGCTGATCTGGCCTTAGCAATAGACTTCTTGATCTCTACTGAAGTCTTCAGAAAAGATGCTACTTCAAGCAACTGTCCGCAGGTAAGAGTTCCACCTGCCTTGGCATATACCAAAGCTTCTCTGAAATCTCTCATGCCGCCCAAGGGAAGCATACCGAATCTTAAGATATGCTCCATAGCCTGAGATGCACATGAAAGCTCTGAAGTTACATAATCTATATCACAGCAAGGCGCCATATCATCCAAAAGCTCACGACCATAAGTAGTCCTGGCTTTATCAGAAATGGCATCTCTGATCTTGTTGAATTCTAGTGTTTTCAAGACGCGCCCGCGGATTTTCTTCCTCTCGAGACTCTCTTCAAAACTCAAAAACTCATACATAGTCGCTGTTATCCCCTAATGTCTCTAACACCCTTTAGCTCTTATCAGCCAAGCCTCTTTGCATTAGCGATAAGATCAGGGGTGATAGTCTTCGTCATAGCAAGACCTTCTTCGATATCAACATCGGTAATCTCGTTATGCTTCTCAACTATCAGTCTGTTAAATCTCTTCTCAACAAGACAATCAATAGCCTTGATACCCATAAGGCTTGCAGTCGTTCTGTCTCTCAATGTCGGAGAGCCGCCTCTCTGCAAGTGACCAAGAATTGTAGGACGGGACTCAATGCCGGTTGCTGCTTCGATCTGCTTTGCAATATCTTCAGCTGAGCCTACGCCTTCAGCTACGATAACGATATAGTGCTTCTTACCTGTATTTCTGCCGTCAAGGATAACTCTCAAAACATCCTTGTTGAAATCATAAGGAACTTCAGGAATAAGGATGCTTTCAGCACCTGTAGCAATACCAACGTTAAGTGCAATCCAGCCAGCATGTCTGCCCATTACTTCGATAACGCTGCAACGCTCGTGAGAAGAAGCTGTGTCTCTCAACTTATCGATGCACTGCATTGCAGTATTCATAGCAGTGTCATAACCGATTGTATATTCTGTGGAAGCGATATCGTTATCAATCGTACCAGGCAAACCGATAACAGGCATACCGAGTCTTGCCAAACATCTTGCGCCCTTATAAGAACCGTCACCACCGATTACGACAAGAGCATCAAGTTCATAAGCTTCCATCATTCTGGCACCCTTAAGAACGCCTTCATCAGTCATGAAAGACTTTGATCTTGCAGTCATGAGGAAAGTACCGCCTCTCTGCAAAGTCTCTGAAACGCTTCTGCTGTCGAGCTGCTTTATCTCGCCTTTCCAAAGGCCGTGATAGCCTCTGGTTACACCATACATTTCAAAACCGGCATTAATACCTGCTCTAACAACGGATCTTATTGCGGCATTCATGCCCGGAGCGTCACCGCCGCTGGTAAGGACACCAACACGCTTAATAGGCTCAACAGTGCTCTTATCAACTTCATCGTAATTTAAAGCCTTAAGAGTGCTGATAGCAGGAAGGTTGCTCTCGTCATAAAGAAGTCTGCCCATAATAATGCCTCCGAAACATCGAAAATAATCAAGGCTAATTATACACTAAATAATAAATAAGGTTTAATGTCGGGTATTTGCCAAAATATGAAGAACAAAATCAATTAATTCTGTTCAAGTGTAATCGAATCCAAAACCTCAGTAATGTTGTCATGAAATACGAGTTGCGCATTTCTGTCAGCAAAAGTCTTATCTTTGTTGATAACTATCAGATATCTGCCGCTAAAATCATAAGCCAGTGATGCTGCTGGCTGAACGGCAAGAGATGTTCCTCCGATTATCAGGCAGTCCGCCCTGAAAACGAGTCTTTTCGACTCTATCCAGGCTGTTTGAGGTAATCCTTCGCCATACAATGTAACATCTGGCCTTACCATGCCACCGCACTTCGGACACTTTGGGATTGTCTCACCGGATTTGAATATAAAATCGAAAGCATATTTCTCATGGCATTTCATGCAGTAATTACGGAAAGTGGTTCCGTGTACTTCCTGCACATTCTTACTTCCCGCTCTCTGATGAAGGCCATCAATATTCTGCGTGATTATTCCATCAAGCTTTCCGGCTTTTTCCATCTCTGCCAGCTTATAGTGTGCTCTATTAGGCTCGATTCCGGCAGTATTAAGCTTCTGTCTGTAAAACTCATAGAACACTTCAGGGTGATCCACCAGACAATCTATACTTAGGAGATATTCCGGACTATATCTGTCGAACTTGACATCGTGCTGATTATAAAGCCCGTCTTTGCTTCTGAAATCCGGAATTCCACTCTCTGTCGATACACCGGCTCCACCAAAGAAAACAATGTGATTGCTCTCTCTTATCATTCTGTTCAATTCAGCAACTTTGAAATCGTCCATGATAACCTCCTTTACTTGATTTCCAAATTATCTTCGCCAACAAGCTCCATAAGTTTCTTAAGCACGGACTCTTCGAGAGTAATGCTGCACATATTGTCCAATCTGAGCACGCTCTTATCCGCCTCGAAAAGCACTTCTACAGGGACATTTCCATGGAAATAAGCAAGGAAATTCAAAAGCCTGTTAAAGCCTTTGGAATCAGGGCGTCCTGCATAATGAATTCTAACGATATGTTCGCCGGATTCAGCAACGGCAGGTTTTACAGATTCTTTTGAAGGAGCAGATGACGGTTTGGAACTGAATCCTACCTGCTTTTCCTGTCTGGTAGTTACAACGCCGCCTCTTTCTCTTAATGCAGTCTGATATCCTCTGTCATTTCTTATTCTGCTAAGAAGAGTCGGATCATCGGACAACTCGAAAAGACTGTCAGCAAACATTGAAAGCTCGCCACCTTCTCTCATCTGTCTTCTTCCGACAAAGAGGTATGGCTTATTCTTTTCTACCATTCGATTATATGTATCGAAATTCTTTCCAAAGAGCAAAACTTCAAAAGAACCACTTAAATCTTCACAGGCAATTGTGCTCATCATGGTCTTTTTCTTCGTATAACCGGTATGCTTATCTGTAACCATACCGCACATTGCAACCTGCTTATTGTCATCCAAAGCATCACTTCCTGAAAGAGCAAGAATATCCGATGCTTCAGACATATCAAAGGTTGTAATCTCAGACATAAGCTTTGTGTAAGAAGCCAGAGGATTTCCAGAAAGGTATATGCCAACCATCTCCTTCTCGTATCCAAGCTTCTGGGCCTCCGGATATTCTTCAATATCCGGAATAAAAATCTGTGGCATGGCATCCTTAGTATCGCCGAAATCAAACAGCGATAACTGGCCTTCAATATTACGGCTTTCACTATGCGAGATTCTGTCTAATTCAGTCTGAACACAAGCCGTCATCTGAGCTCTTGTAAGGCCAAAAGAATCCATACACGAAGCGAGTATCAAAGCTTCAGCAACATTCTTTTTAACGCCAATCTTTGCACCTCTGACAACAAAATCTTCAAAGGACTTAAAATCACCGTTCTTCTTTCTGTCGCTTAATATATCAAGGACAGCGCCTTCACCGACATTCTTGATGACAGCAAGTCCGATACGTATTTTACGCTCACCTTCAGTAGTAAAACGCTCGCGGCTCTTATTGATATCAGGCGGCAAAACCTCTATTCCCATAGATGGACAACAGGAAATGTAATATGCAGCCTTGCCGAGGTCATTTCTAAATGAATTAAGAGTAGCTGCCATAAATTCAGTTGGATAGTAGTACTTGAAGAATGCAGTCCAATAACCAACGACAGCGTAGCAGGCAGCGTGCGATTTATTAAATGCGTATCCTGCAAATCCGGCAACATCATCAAAGATCTTGGCAGCAGTCTTTTCAGGTACGCCACGTTTGATACAACCATCAATCTGACGGCCCTTGTCATCAACTCCGCCATAGATGAAGAGATTTCTGTAATTCTCCATTATGGACTTTTTCTTCTTACTCATCGCACGTCTGATGTTATCAGACTGTCCCATCGAGAAACCGGCAAGATCTCTTACTATCTGCATAACCTGTTCCTGATAGATAGCGCAGCCATATGTTACATTCAGGATTGGCTCTAAAAGCGGATGGTCGTAAGTGATATGTGAAGGATTCTTTTTGCAGTCCACATATCTTGGAATCTGATCCATAGGGCCAGGTCTGTAAAGCGAGATACCGGCGATAATATCTTCAAGGTTGCCAGGCTCAAGCTGCTTCATGAATGAAGTCATGCCACGGCTTTCAAGCTGGAATATACCGATAGTCTCTCCTCTTCCAATCATCTTATATATTTCAGGATCATCTAACGGAATCCTGTCGAGTGATATTTCCTTGCCGTAATTCTCTTTTACAAGTTCAACACAGTCCTGTAATACAGTAAGTGTACGGAGTCCCAAAAAGTCGAATTTAAGAAGTCCGATGCTCTCGACATCAGCTTTTGCAAACTGCTCAGCGACAGTACCGTCATTTACGGCAAGAGGTGCAATCTCAGTGATATCTTTACCGGAAATAATAATTCCTGCGGCGTGCGTTCCTGCGTTTCTCGGAAGACCTTCAACGCGCATAGCCATATCAATAACTTTATGTGCTTCAGGATCACTTTCGTATGCTTCTCTGAATTCTGTGCTTACAGACAAAGCCTGTTTAAGATTCATTCCAATTGAAAAAGGAATCATCTTCGTAAGCTTATTACTCTGTGCGATCGGCATATTAAGAACTCTTGCAACATCCTTTACTGCCTGCCTTGCAGCAAGGGTTCCAAAAGTAATTACATGTGCAACTCTCGACTTGCCGTATTTCTCAGTAACGTAATCAATTGCAACCTGTCTTCTTTCGTCGTTGAAGTCAACGTCAAAGTCCGGCATCGACACTCTTTCAACGTTAAGGAATCGCTCAAAAACAAGTCCATATTTTATCGGATCGATGTCAGTAATACCGACAGCATAAGCAACCAAAGAACCCGCGCCGGATCCTCTTCCCGGACCTACCGTAACATCATGAGTCTTTGCATAATTTATAAAGTCCCAGACTATGAGATAGTAATCCGTATATCCCATGTTGTTGATAACAGAAAGCTCATATTCAGCACGCTTCAGGTAATCGTCGACGCTTCCTGTTGGAGGCGTTATTTCAAAGCGCTTCTTAAGGCCTTTATATGTAAGATCAGAGAGGTATTCTTTATTATCTTTGAATCCTTCAGGAATCTCATATACAGGAAGATGTATTGTCTCGAAATCATATTCGGCATTACACATTTCGGAGATCTTGATCGTGTTATCAATCGCTTCTGAAAGTTCCGGAAAAAATCTTCTCATTTCAGTCTCAGATTTAACATAGAATTCATTGCAGGACATACGCATTCTATTCTCATCGTCGATTCTGGCTGCCGTAGAAATGCAAAGGAGAATATCCTGTGCTTCATAATCTTCCTTCATCAGGTAATGACAGTCATTTGTGGCTACAAGAGGAATACCTGTCTCATTTGAAAGCTTGACTAAAGCAGCATTAACTTTTGCCTGTTCAGGAGTAGTATTCGCCTGAATCTCAAGATAATAATTACCGCGTCCGAAAAGCTTGTCATACCAGAGTGCTGTCTGGGCAGCTTTCTCAGTCTCCCCTGAAAGAATCAGTGAAGGTAATTTACCGGCTATACAGGCTGAAAGGCATATGAGGCCATCGTGCCATTTCTCCAACAGTTCTTCATCGATTCTGGGGCGTCTGTAAAAGCCTTCGGTAAAACCAGCTGAGACAAGTCTGTTGAGATTTGCCAGTCCCTGATTATTCTTGGCAAGAAGAACCAAGTGGTTATAGTATTTGTCATCCCTTCCCGGAACAACAGTCTTATCAAATCTGGAACCGGGTGCTACATAAACCTCACAGCCAATAATCGGATGAATACCGTTAGCTTTCATCTCTCTATAGAAAGATACGGCACCATACATTACGCCATGATCAGTTATAGCGCATGAAGTCATGCCCATTTCTTTAAGTCTTGCGGCAAGATCTTTAATCTTTATCGCACCGTCAAGAAGACTGTATTCAGTATGAAGATGTAAGTGACAAAAGCCGCTCATTACTTCTTTCCTTTAAGTTCAATAATTATGTCTCTGATCTCAGCTGCCTTCTCAAAATCAAGATCCTTGGCAGCCTTAGTCATCTCAGCTGTAAGCTTATCAATAAGCTTCTTGTTATCTTCCTCGGTACCACCAGAAACGCCGTCATTAATAAGTCTTGTGGCATCAATACCACCCTTAGCGCCCTTGCCACGGCTCTTGGTACCGGAATCCTTGCTGTTTTCAGCAACAATATCGAAGACGTCTCTTACGGCCTTCTTAATGGTCTTAGGAGTAATATTGTTGGCTTTATTGTATTCCTGCTGGATATTCCTTCTGCGGTTAGTCTCAGATACGGCTCTCATCATAGAATCCGTAACTTCGTCAGCATAAAGGATTACTCGTCCGTGATCGTTACGGGCACAGCGTCCGATTATCTGGATAAGAGAACGTTCAGATCTTAAGAAGCCTTCCTTATCAGCATCAAGAATCATCAACAAAGATACTTCCGGAAGATCGATACCTTCTCTGAGGAGATTAATACCGACGATTACATCGATCTCATCATTTCTTAACTGATTTAATATCTGCATACGCTCAACAGTCTTGATGTCGGAGTGGAGATATGTGACTCTGATATTCTCCTTCTTAAGGAAGTCAGTAAGATCTTCTGCCATCCTCTTCGTGAGCGTCATTATAAGGCTCTTATCGCCTCTTTCCTTCTGCGCTTTAAGTTCAGCTAAGATATCTTCAATCTGGCCTTCAACAGGTCTTACGAAGATCTCAGGTTCAAGAAGGCCCGTCGGTCTTATCATCTGCTCGACTATCTGTTCACTATGTTCGTTCTCATAATCAGCAGGTGTCGCACTTACAAAAACAGTCTGTCCCATTCGTTCTTCAAATTCAGGGAATCTCAATGGCCTGTTATCGTATGCTGAAGGCAGTCTGAAGCCATATTGTACAAGCATATCTTTCCTTGATCTGTCACCGTTATACATGGCACCGACCTGAGGAATAGTCTGATGCGACTCATCGATAAACAAAAGGAAATCATCCGGGAAGAAGTCCATCAGAGTGCAAGGGGGCTCACCCTCTTCTCTTCCTGCTATGTGACGGGAATAATTCTCAATTCCTTTGCAAAAACCTGTCTCCCTCAGCATATCCATATCATAACGGGTACGCTGCTCAAGACGGTATGCTGCAATCATATCTCCGGCTTCTCTTAACTCGTTAAGCCTTACCTCAAGTTCAGCTTCGATTCTGTCGATAGCTTTATTAAGCTTGGCTCTGCCGGTCGCATAGTGGGAAGCCGGGAAAAGCTCAATATAATCCTTGGTAAATTCAGTCTTTCCGGTTATCGCATCAACATAACTGATTTTGTCAATCTCATCGCCAAAGAAGCTGATTCTTGTAAGAGTATGTTCGGAATCAGGCGTCCATATATCGATGATATCGCCCTTCCTTCTAAATGATCCTCTGACGAGATCAAAGTCATTACGCGTATATTGCATATTAATGAGCTGACCCATGACAGTATCCATAGGAATCTCAAGTCCTGTCTCGAGCATAAGAGCCAAGGACAAATAGTCTTCCTTCTCACCGATACCGTAAATACAGGAAACAGAAGCCACAATAATAACGTCATCCCTAGTCAGGAGTGATTTGGTAGCTTCGTGACGCATACGGTCGATCTCATCATTAATGGATGAATCTTTCTCAATGTAAGTATCAGTAGCAGCGATATATGCTTCAGGCTGATAGTAATCGTAATAGGATATGAAGTATTCAACAGCATTCTCAGGGAACAACTCCTTAAATTCAGCATAGAGCTGACCTGCCAGAGTCTTATTATGGGCAAGCACAAGAGTCGGTCTTTGTACTCGCTCAATTATGTTGGCCATAGTAAAAGTCTTACCGGATCCAGTAACACCCAAAAGAGTCTGGGCGCGCTTTCCGTCCATAATACCCTTAACTAAGCTGTTAATTGCCTCAGGCTGGTCGCCCGATGGCTTAAAATCAGAATGCAATACGAAGCTCATAATCCTAAATAACCATTCCAGATAAATATACGTTTTTCTTACGGTCAAATTATAGAACGTTTGTTCTCAGGTATCAATACTTCCTAGTTGTTTTGGAAACATTGTGTTATGTCTTTCTTTTGAGAGTCTTCAGATATGCCTTCTGTTCAGGAGTAATTCTGTAACTTTCAACAGCTTTCTGAATCGTTTTATTATGTGTCCACTTATCAAGCTTTTGCTGCTCAATAAAAGGCAAAGTCGAGTCGTACTGCTTAGCAAGGGCAGTTGCAAAATACCAGGCAATCATCATATTTAGGTAGTATTCAGAAGATCTTATTTTCGCGACCTTGGTAAGATATGAAGTCTTAAAGTCTTCATTAAGGAAATGCTCCATAAGCATACCGATTGCAAATCTTTTTACATATATCTGATCTGACTTGAGCCATTTATCTATATATTCAAGCAGAGTAGCTTTGTTCTTCTTGAATACCTTGGGTGAAAGCTGATCACAGGTCGCCCAGTTATCAACATACGGAAGAAATTCATCTACAAGTCTCACACAGGTATCCATGTCTTTCATTGTCGAAAGGATGAAAGAATGAAGCTGGTTCTCTTCAAAATACTTGTGAGGAAGATCATTAAGAAATATGGAAATGTCCTCCCTCTTCGAAAACTCTTTGGCAAGAGCCCTCAAAGCAGGCGTTCTGACACCAATAATCGCATTCTCATCAATGTTTGGAATTATGGTTATCTGCATTTCGCGATAGCCATCGTCATGAAGTTTCTTAAGTTCTTCAAGTACTTCAGACGTAATCATATGGCATCAGAAAATGAGATACATCAATACAGAAGTTACAACGCCCAAAAGACCGCCTGCTGCAACCTGCAAAGGAGTGTGGCCAAGGAGTTCCTTGAGTTTCTCTTCATTAGGAAGATCAGTACCTGTTACCTTCTCAAACATTTCAGCCATAACATTCAGAAGCTCTGCCTGCTTACCTGCCTGATATCTTACATTCATTGCATCATGCATAACTACAATTGCTACGATGGTAGCAACTGCAAACGGAGCAGAATTAAAACCTTCGTAAAGACCGGCAGCAACAGCAACAGATGTAACAGTTGCAGAATGTCCACTGGGCATTCCTCCGTCGCCGAAAAGTCTTTCAATGCTGAACTTCTTGGTGAGTATCAGGTTGTTGATGCACTTTAATACCTGTGCGATAAACCATGAAACCACACCAACTATTAATATCTTGTTAGTTATTATCTGCAGAAGGAAATCCATACTATCCCTTTCAATTCCAAAGTCACAATTTATTTTACATTATAAAAATTAAAAAAAGAACTAAAAAATGCAATTAACAAAAAGATGCCGTAGCTTTCACTACGGCATCTACAAACAAACTCAAAACTTATATATACGCTACTCGCCTTTACATGAATGATAATACAGTACAATAAAGGCATCACTAGGGAACATTTGTTAACAATTCGTAAACACGGTCCCAAATAGCGAAAATTTAGTCGTAATAATCGAATTCGAGTTCACAAACCTTGACGGTATCGCCTTCCTTACAGCCTGCCTTCTTGAGTTCCTCGAAAACGCCCTCGTTCTCAAGTGTTCTCTGGAAGAAGTTAGTAGATTCTGTATCTTCAAAGTTTGTAGAGTTGAAAATTCTGTGAATCCACTTGCCGGTAACTTCAAAGTTGCCTTCTTCATTAATGACGATATCGAACTTCTTACCTTCATTGAATGTATAGACTCTTTCGCCACCATCAGCAATATCATGAAGAACTGTAGGCGGAAGCTTGGATACTGCTTCGGTAACCTTATCCTTCAATTCGTTGATTCCGATCTGTCCTGCTGCTGAGATAACAAATACATCCTCGTATCCCATGCCCTTAACAGTATCTACGAACTTCTGAATATCTTCATCAGTTGCGCCATCACACTTATTGCCTACAACGATCTGAGGCCTTGATGCAAGCTCAAGGCTGAATTCTTCAAGCTCGTTGTTAATTGTCTTAAAGTCATCAATAGGATCTCTTCCGTCAACAGAAGAAAGATCTACGACATGAACCAGGAGTCTTGTTCTCTCAATATGTCTTAAGAAGTCGTGGCCAAGGCCCGCACCTTCATGTGCATTCTCGATAATACCGGGAATATCAGCAATAACATATGAGAAACCATCCTTGGAAACAACTCCCAATACAGGTTCAAGTGTTGTAAAAGGATAATCTGCAATCTTCGGCTTAGCTCTTGTTAATACTGACAGAAGAGTTGATTTTCCTGCATTAGGGAAACCAACAAGTCCGACATCAGCGATAAGCTTTAACTCAATTGCAAGTTCTCTTTCTTCGCCAGGTGCACCCGGTGTAGCAAACTGAGGTGCCTGTCTTACTGAATTGGCATAATGCATATTGCCAAGTCCACCCTTGCCGCCTCTTGCAACAACGATTGTCTGACCAGGTTCAGCAAGATCTGCAATAATCTCGCCTGTAACGGCATCCTTTACGACAGTTCCGACGGGAACACCAAGAATAAGGTCTTCTCCGCCCTTGCCGTACATCTTTTTTGGCATGCCCTTTGCACCATTCTGAGCAAAAAACTTGTGCTTAAATCTGAAGTTCTGAAGGCTCGTAAGATTGGGGGCAGCCTGCAAAACGACATTTCCGCCATTACCACCGTCGCCACCGTCCGGACCGCCGTTGGTTACATACTTAGCTGTATGAAAGCTAAGCGCTCCGTTACCGCCGTCTCCGGCCTTAACATAAATCTTAGAGTGATCTATAAACATCTGATTCTCCTGAAAAACAAGAGCAGTCCAATCGCATTGAATGCGACAGACTGCTCATTTGGTTTCTTCGCAAATACCTGTAAATTAAGCTACAGGGTAAACGCTAACCTGCTTCTTATCCTTGCCCATACGCTCATACTTGACCTTACCGTCAATCAAAGCGAAAAGAGTATCATCAGAACCGATACCGACATTTGTGCCGGGATGGATCTTAGTACCACGCTGTCTTACAAGGATATTGCCGGCCAGAACTGACTGTCCGTCACCTTTCTTCGCACCTAATCTCTTGGACTCGGAATCACGACCATTCTTGGTGGAACCCATTCCCTTCTTGTGCGCGAAGAGCTGTAAATTAAACTTAATCATAATTACACCTCCGGTGTTCTTGAATGAATTATCTCTACGTACTTCTTCTTGCTGTCGTTATAATCTCTAGCTATTCCGATAAGACCTAATTCGCAGGTTCTCAATATTACCTGAGCCCTGTTCTTTGTCTCATCATCTCCCACATTGGGAACCGTTATACGCAAGTTGACATCTTCTGTACCTTCATTGCTGATACGGAAGAATTCTTCGCTGTCGTAACCGCAAATATCTTCCAGAGCACTTGCTGTAGTAAAAAGGAGTGTTGATACTCCGCTACAGATAATATCCTGACCCGGCTCTGCATAATCTGCATGACCGTTGGCATATATTGCCCGGATAAGATTGCCTTCCCTGCTGACGATAACGGAAATCATAAGCTTATAGCTCCTGATTAAACGTTGATAGCCTTGATAAGTACACGTGTGTAAGGCTGTCTGTGGCCATTCTTTCTTCTGTAGCCCTTCTTAGCCTTGTACTTAGAGATGATAACCTTCTTATTTCTGCCCTGCTTTACGATCTCAGCGGATACTGTAGCCTTAACATCGCCTGCTACGATACCGTTGTCATCAGATACTGCAAGTACATCCTCGAAAGTAATCTGGCTGCCAGCCTCACCTTCAAGCTTCTCAACGAAAATCTCATCGTCTACAGAAACCTTGTACTGCTTGCCGCCTGTCTTAATAACTGCGTACATATTCGTTCCTCCTGTTCTTCCAGTCTCGCTGCTTAAACCTAGGCAGCGCCAGAAAAAAGCGCATTTTAAAGAGCCCGTTGCATGCGGTCACCGACGTATAATAAACTACGAGTTGCTTAAAGTCAACTGATTTTTATATATAAAAGCCCTATTTATCGCCCTTATCCGGCGATAAACATAATCACTCCTGCTACAATGCCAAATACAAGGCCTGTAAGCTCGTAATAGTCAGAAAGCCTCTTCAAAGGAAGAGCACATACTAACGGCAATACAGTAAGTGTGATTCCCACGATAGAAGACGTAATAAGCTCAGGATTTGACTGGATAATTCCCATGATCAAAAGAACTACAGGCGGAATCAAAGCCTCAATAAAATATGCCGGACTTGCGAAAAATGCCGTCCTGCCAAGTCTTGCTGCCCTGGATTTCTTATCTGAAAGAATAAGCGCTACAGCAGAAAGGCTCATTACTACAAATACGATAAGCGCTTCGATAATGTTATCTGTCGTGCCGAACTTCTTTTCGACATTCATGAGATTCAAAGCAGTACCGAAAACAATCATTATCTCGATCAGTCCGACAAGTACGGTTGTCAGGAAAATTGCAAGGCCGCTGTCTTTCCTGTTATAAACGATCTTCTTGGTCGCAATAAGTCTCAGCTGGGCAATGGACATAAGAGCAATGATAAGGACCGGCGCATAGATTGCTATATATTTTGCAAAAGCTCTTATCTGCGGAATAAATGTCATTACGGCACCACAAAGCGCAATCCAGCCGGAAAGGCCAAGGAATATTATCGCTCCAAGGCTATCTCGTCCCTTGAGTTCCTTTTTCGCCTTGTCAGGCAGCGCAACAGGCACCATGAAAAGGAACAAAGCCAAAGTCGCTATGGAAAGGAAAATGGCAAGGACCAGAAGGATCTGTCTTACGACTATCTGAGAGGATGAATAACCTTTGCCGAATGTAGTTCCAAGATACTGGGACAATTCATTCTGGAATGCAGGCGAAAAGAGCAAACCTTCAGTACCGAATACAGTCTCTGAAGACAATGACAGATATCTCATCTGATTCGGTGATACATATACTTTCGAAGAGAACAATCTGCCTCTTGTTGTAGCGTGTCCATACATCGTGTCGACACCTGAGATCTTCTCGAAAATCATCTGTGCGCCGGAAAGTTCTGTAGAACTCTTTGCCTTGCTGTCAAAACCGAAAATAGCACACGGCACAGAAGGCTTTTCGCTCGTATAGGTAGCAAGAGCAATGTTGCCGGGATATTCAGGGGTAATGAGGACATAACCTTCGACATTGGAGGCTCCTGATGACACGAGATCGTCCATAACCTTGAAAGCATCATTGCCGATTGCGCAGACAACTACTTTATCATTTGAATAGCCCTTAGGCAGGTCATATGTAAATCCGACATCATCAAGATGAATATCAGGTTCGATTATCTCGTAAGTAAAATCACATGCGGCAAGGCTGTTACGAATGGCAACTTCAGGTATCACCTTACCGTCTGAATAGATAAGGAGCGTATTCTTAGCATCCTTGGAGCCATTGAAAGATATTCCGTAAACAACAAAGAGCATTGTCGCCATAATCAGAGACAACAAAATAACAAACCACGCATAACTGGGAATCTTTAACGGACGCTGCTTATTAAAGCCATATTCCGGCGCAGTTTTAGACTCAATAACAGGTTGTCTTACAGAACTCTTCTTCATATCACATCAAGAGCAAAGCTCGTCGCCCATCTCTCTTATATCTTCAGGTCCAAGGATCAGGATAATATCACCGGGCTTAATAAGCTCATCGATTCGCTTTCTGAGATCCTTTTTGTCAGCGAAAAACTCAGAATCGCCGCCACGCTTATTGATCTCATCAGAGATATCCTTACTTGAAATTGCAAGTTCAGCTATAGCGCTCGCAGATTCTCTGTCAGAGAAAATCTCTGAAAACAGCACCTTTTTGCAAGGCAAAAGACTTGTTACATAGTCTTCAAAAAGCTTCTTGGTACGGTTATATGTCAAAGGCTGGAAAACAACAAGAATGTCATTATGAGGCATGTTGGAAGCAGCTTCGATTGTTGCTCTTGCAGCTGTCGGGTGATGTGCATAATCCACGACGACATCGCAGTCTCTGTACTTGCCCTTGACTGTATACCTTCCGTCAGCGCCGTTAAAGCTATCTAAAGCACTCTGAATCGCTTCAGGTGTAGCTCCATTCAGATAAGCTGCAGCAGCCGCATTCAATGCATTTGCGATATTGTGGCTTCCCGGAATCTTAAGACTGACATTAATCTTTGTCTCACCGTTAATCTCGATGTCGAATACAGGCAGGCCATTTTCGAATGTAATATTCTTAGCAATGAAGTCAGCTTTCTTGCCTGTGGCTTCGCAAACCTCACTATCTGTAGCGCATGTTACAACCTGTGGGAACTTACGGCCTGTCTTGTCGAAGTATTCCTTTGCTTCAGCCAAGGATCTTGCAATATTCTTGTCGTGGCCTGATACAACCACATATCCGTCATCGTCAACAAGTCTTACGAACTTTGCGAAAACATCGATAACATCTTCAATAGTCGGATAGCAATCAACGTGATCGTGATCGATATTGGTAATGACTGCGGTTGTAGAAGAGAAATTCAGAAAAGATCTGTTGAACTCACAAGCCTCAGATACAAGAAGGTCCTTGCTTCCTGCTCTGACAGTTCCGTCGAAAATATCAAGATCGGCACCAAGATGTACTGTAGGATCAAGGTCCTGCTCGATGAGCATCATGGATATCATGGAAGTTGTAGTTGTCTTTCCGTGAGTACCGGATACGTTAATTACATTCTTATGTGTTCTGGTAAATGCGCCAAGGAACTCTGCCCTGTCGAAAATCTGGAGCTCAAGTTCTGTTGCTCTTTTAACCTCTTCATTATGAGGCAGGATAGCAGCTGTCTTTACAAGATAGTCAGGCTTAAAATCGTCAATATTTGCGGCAATCTGACTGCCATAAATCTTAATACCCTGTTCTTCCAATATCGCCGTTCTCTCAGACGGGTGATTATCTGAACCTCCGACTACAAATCCTGCATGCTTTGCAAGTCTTGCAAGTCCGTTCATTGAGATTCCACCGATGCCGATAAAATAAATACGTGCACCGCTCTTAATATCATTCAAAGTAAATGTCTTAGAATCTAACACTGATAACACTTCCCTGTAGCATTTATTTTCGAAGTAATTCTAACATTTTAGGAGCGCATAGCAAAATCGCCAACTACGGCATTTGTAAAAGAAACAAGGTCAGTAGACTTAAGTCTTAACTGTACACCCCTCTGCCCTGCACTTACGCAGACATCGTCGACCAGTTCGATCATCTCATCAATGAAGGTCCTGTACTGCTTCTTCATACCGATAGGAGAACAGCCGCCTCTGATGTATCCTGTGACATTCAGAAGGTCTTTTACGTGGATCATATTGACACTCTTGCAGCCTGCAAGTCTTGCCGCCTTTTTAAGATCGACCTCGTCATCTACGGAAATACAGAAAACCAGATATTCGCCCTTATCAGATACCGCTGTCAGTGTCTTGAAAACTTCTTCGTACGGAACGCCCAGAAATTCAGCGACGTGATGACCGTCAAGATCATTTTCGTCGTATTCGTATTCCTGATATGTATAATCGACACCGGCCTTATCAAGGATTCGCATCGCGTTGGTCTTTTTAAACTGAGACATATTGCCCCCTTAAAGCTTCAAACTATCGAAAAAGTATTATAGAACAAAATGCAGGCATTATTCCACACCGCAAACATCTTACATCTTGCCGAACTGTATTATAATTAGAACGACAATTGCGAATTTCAGGAGAATCTTATGCTTAACAAAGAATACCCGTTGCACGATATGAACGTCGTTTTCGACATGATCGAAAAATCGATTGCAAAAGGCGGCACGCACGACAAAGCACCTGAGGAAATGAACCTCCTTATGCACCTTTATGCCGGCCTTCCGGCTGAGGCCGTCGAACAGGGCATGATGTTCATTCACGGAAGAGCCTCAGAGATTCCCTCAACATCCGACATACTCCCTCTTCATGTAAGGCTTGTTAACCTTTTGGAATATCTCGAAAAGGTCGAGTATTTAAGCGACATTCCCAAGACTCTTACAAACGACGAAATCACAAAAAGAAGCGATATCCTGAATTCACTCGATGAACATGAAAAGTATTTTGGTACACCTCTTTTGGGTTATCAGTTCAGCAGTGTTTCCAATGCACCTGCAAAGGCAGATGAAGAGGAAGAAGGATCTGACAGACTTCTCCTCATGAACAGCCAGGCAGCAGTCTTTGCCTGTGAAGACATCTATAAAACTGCAATGTTTTACGAAGATAAGCTCGGATTCAAAGCTGCACATTTAGACGATGAAGCGATGCCACATATAAAGCTTACCAGAGATAATATCGCAATCGTTTTGGTCAAAGGCACAGGCGATATCGCAAAGCCGGCAAGAGAATTCGGCATCAAGTACGATATGTATATCTATTGTTCAGAGCCCTTCCTTCTTCACAACGAAGTTAAAGGCAATGAGATAAAGATCATCGAAGATCTTCCTGAGGCTAAAGCCGCTCAGGGAATGGCGACAAACCGCCAGTTCGTTTTCGAGGATGTTGACGGAAGACATATCTGCGTATCTCAGTATCTGGAGAGAAATTAATAACAAAGAAATGTTTTCCGCATCTTCAATTTTGCTTATATCAATAACAAGAACATATTTTGATAATAAACACTAATTACCATAAAGCTACGGAAATACCTATCACGCTATAGAACTCTGCTATTCACAACATTCAGAAGCAGACATAAAACAATAAGCATCATATCAACAGTAAGCGCTATAACAACCAGTGAGATTGAAGCCACATTTTCTTTTCTTTGCTTGTAATATATTCTCAAAAAGATACACGACACTGATACGGAAATCAGGAAGCTAACAGCACAACAAACTATGCGTTTTATCAGTGCTTTCGAACGACATTCTTCTCTTGATGCTTTATACTCAGATAGAATCTTTTCGGCATTCTCAATCTTGTCAATGCCGATAACACTACCTTGCCTATCATTAACTGTTGTGTCCGTATCGATAAATAATGTAATTGACGTTCCATCGTTCAACCCTATGCAGGCATGCATATATCTTTCGCCTGCATCATCTCCCAATCGGCTGTCTACACCATCGGTAATAGAACCCGTCAACCCTTTAGTAAGAACCAACGTGTCGTAATCGTCATTCCCTTGAAGAGTAACATCCTCAGCTATTGTAAATTCTGATGAATAAAGCACCGAAATTCTACCTGGAACGAAATCTGAAAACAGCACCCCAAAAGGTATACTGACAACCATCAGCAAAACCAGACAAATTATCAAAAATACTAAATTCTTTTGCCTCATATGTCCTCCAAACATTTCAGTAGAAATTGTATGGATAATTCTTTTTGAGTAGCTACTAATAGTTCAATAGCTACACTTCCTACCTTATCATTATAGTATCCGCCGAAGCAAGATTGCACATCTATAGTTTTCCTCGAAAATAAAGATTTTGGATAATTGCACCTCAGTCGTGTCGCCCGAACCCCACGTACACAAAAAGGGACTATGAAAAACATTAAGACTTTCACAGCCCCTTTAAGCATTATGTGATTAATTACAATTCTTATTTCTTGAAAATCTTTACGTCACCGGAAGTTGCATGAATCTCCATGCTGTTTGAGCCATCACCACAAATGTAATTCTTGCCGTCCTTAATGAAAGGAAACTCACTGTCAAAATCACCACTGGTAATACTTGCTGTAATGGTTAAATCTGAAACCTCAGGAAGTCTTAATACGATTCCACCTGAACTACAGCTGATTTTTGACTTTTCAGGAATCTTAACAAGGGAAATATCTGACTTTCCACTTGAAGCTTTGGTTGTAAGGTTTTTCGCGTCTTCAGCATAAATGGTGATATCACCGGACGAAACATCGACATCAAGATCATTAATCTTGGTAGCCTTTACATCTACTGAACCGGAGGATGCATGGATCTTGGTTTTGTCGCATGCTCCACACAGATTGAGAGCGACGTTACCGGAAGAAGAATGGACATCGACCGAATCGCATTTGCCATCCTGATTCAGAAAAATGTTTCCGGATGAAGCCTTGAGTTCAATTGTTGAAGCGGATAATTCAAGGTTCATATTGCCCGAAGAAGAATGAACGTTGAGACTGTCTGTTGTTGTATTTCTTATGGTAGTGTCACCTGATGAGACCTTGATAATGAACGAATCAAGAGCCTGGCTCTCAGGCAAAGTAATCTCAAGATCTTTGCTAATGTTATTGAAAGAAATCATATTAGAAGAAGCGCAATATCTTACGTAAAGGATTCCATCGTTTACCCAAGTATGCACCTTATGTTCTTCGTCTAAGGGCTTATTAGAAGTCTCATCAACCTTTACAGTGTCTGTGTCACTTCCCTTTACAGTTACATCACCTGATACATAATCAAGATTGATAGCTGTAATCTTCTCTGTGATCTCGCGATTGCCGGCTGTATACTTATCAGCATTTTCATATGTATAGCCGAAAGAATTCATAAATCCAAAGCAGCCAGTAAGGCAAAGTGATGCGGGTAATACTGCAGCTAAAAAGGCTGCTGTCATTTTACTTTTTTTCATTTTTCTTGTCTCCTCTAAAAACAGATACTAAAACTCCAATACCTAAAACAATGAGTCCTACGCCTCCGATTGTGAACATAAGAGGCAATGTCGGCCCATTCATTACGACGCCTGTGATGCTCTGTGAGCTTGAAGCAAGCGGTGCGAAATGAGCAAGCATTCCTGAAAGGATTCCTACTGCGGTAATTGATAATCCGGTCTTTACGCAAGCGTTTGCCTTTAGATATCTCACAATAAGGAAGATTGCCCAGGCCATGCCGACGAGCGGTAATGAGATGCTTGCTGCCATCGGGAAGAAGACCGCATTCTTTACGAACAAACCGATCGATACCATCATGAGCAAGAAAGTAAATGTATAAGCTCCCATAATGGCAAGTCCCTTGTGATTCTTAACGTATTCTTTTACAGGTCTTCTGTAAGCAATAAAGGGCGCGAAAAGCATTACCAGTCCAAACAACGTTGACGATGCTGCAACAAAGAACCAGTGACCGTGGCTATAGATACAGATAACTGCAAAAAGCAAAAGCACACTGGCTGTAAAAGATGCCATCGTTAAGAACATCTTATTTTTCGATACCATAAGAGGCACGATAACAATTGATGCCAGAACGAGAATTGACGCTAACACTATAAAGAACCATGTAAGTCCTGAACCTGTTGCAAGATTTACGATTAAGCAGATCAGAATCGGCAATGCAAAGATCAGTGAGATTATGCTTCCAGCAAATGCTGTCTTCCTCTTAAAGAACTTAGCCTGTGAACTTATGACCTCATCCTTTTCCTTAACGAGCTTTTCATCTATGGATTTATCACTAAGATTTTTTAACAGTTTCTTGCATTCCGGGCACTCTTCGAGATGCTCATCTACAATTTTTCTGCTGACTTCACTGCAGATTCCATCTTCGTATAACGGAAGAAGATCCGAGATCAAATCGCAATTATATTTCATATTCATCCATCCTTTCCTTGATCTTTAATCTGGCTCTGTGATACGTAACCCGGGCCCAGGATTCGGTCTTTCCGAAGATTGAACCGATTTCCGCAAATGACAGCTCACCAAATACCCTGAGCTGGAAGACTTCCTTATAAGGTTCCTCCAGCCGATGAAGTATGCTGTGGATCTTCAAGGACATTTCCCGGTCTGAGAGTTTTTCTTCCAATCCCTTATCCGTGTACGGAAGTTCCTCACTCGGTTCGTCGTCCTGTCTTGAATAACGTCTCTTGTCATCAATGAAGATGTTTTTTGCGATAGCACAAAGCCACGTGAAGCTGTCGCTGTCGCCCTTGAAGCTTTTCTCAGTTGATATCGCCCTGTAAAAAGTCTCCTGGGTTATCTCTTCGGCGCTATTCTTATCCTTGGCAAGCGTCATTACGTATGAGAACACCTTCATATAAAAGGCTTTATATAGCTTTTCTGCAGTGTTCTTATCCACGTATCGACTGACCTTTCTTTATTGATCTCACCTGTTAGACGGAGAAATCTTAAATTCGTTACAAGAAAATTCGAAAAATTTGAAAAAATATTTTTTGTGGTTTGAAAGCCTATATTTTCAAGCGTTTTGCGACTTTTTAACACCAAGAGTTACTCTTGGATTGCCACCATAATCTCTGATAGTCATGACATTTTTAAATCCCGTCTGCTCGAAAACAGCTCTTACCGCCTCACCCTGTTCATATCCGTGTTCAGCAAAGATCGCGCCGCCATCTTTTAAGACAGCCATCGCGTTTCTGGCAATCGGCCCATAGAAATCAAGGCCATCATCGCCTGCCCTCAAAGCAAGATCCGGTTCGTAGTCTTTCACTACGCTATCCAGATCTTCCATCTCTGAATTGGTAATGTACGGAGGATTGGTGACGATGAAGTCCAGCTTTTCGAGCTTCGGGAAGCCATGAAGAATATCACATTCAACTACACTTAATGCGTCAGGACAAATCGCCTGTGACTGAACATTTGCCTTGGATATCCTTAATGCGACATCGCTTATATCGACAAGATATCCTTTGACAATTCCTTTATTGCGGCAGATCTCATTTGCGATGGAGATGCCAATGCAGCCGCTTCCCGTGCACAAATCTGCGAAAACAATGTCTGCGAGGCCGGCATCATAAGAAGGGACATTAAGAAGATCACCTGTGGCCATCGGATTAATCCCAAGAAATTTTAGAGCTGATTCAACAACAGTCTCAGTATCTGCTCTTGGGATCAAGACGCCCGGCTCGACCTTATAACACTCTTTATAGAAATGGCGATATCCCAAAATATAAGCGAGAGGCTCGCCCAAAGCGCGCCTCCTGACAGCTTCTTCCAAAGCTTTTCCTTCTAATTCTTCCTTAAGGATTCTGAAATCAAGTATCGCTTCTTCATCGCCGGAAGCTTCAAGGAGCTTTAACAGCTCGTCATTACCAGACATCTTCTTCCTTATTCTCCGGAATGACTGCCTGCATTGAAGCTATGGCAACCTCAACGATTGCCTCGTCAGGCTCAGCTGTTGTGAACTTCTGGAGCCAGAGACCGGGCTTAGCCATAAGTCTGCAGAACCAGTTTCTGTCATGACGTCCTACGAATCTCAGGATCTCAAATGAGATAGAGCAGATAACAGGAATTGCAACGAGTCTGATAAGGACATTAACCCACATAGGCTGAGCGCCTGTGAAGATGCCGATTACTGTATAAACAATAATTGATAAAGCAAGAACATTGAACATGAAAGATGTTCCGCAACGAGGATGGAAACGAGTCTGCTTCATGACATTCTCGACTGTTAAAGGAAGTCCTGCCTCATAGCATGCGATTGTCTTGTGCTCGGATCCGTGATAGCGCCATACTCTCTGGATATCCTTAAGCTTTGAAGAGAAGATCAGATACAAAAGGAAAATTATGAGTCTTAAAAGACCTTCTACAACACTTGTCAAAGCATTGAACCAGATAAGTTCTCTCAATGTCTCAGGAACGAACTTGAGGGCAAGCTCAACAATAAGTCTGGGTGCAAGAATAAAAAGACCGACAGACATGAGAATTCCTACAATTGCAGAAATCGTCATCATGAGGTTGAAGTGTCTCTCTGTGAATTCATCAAGACGTGACTTCTTAACTTCTTCAGTCTTATCTTCAGGCTTTCCTTCTTCGGAAATATCAGCGGCCTTCATGAGTGCGCCTGTGCCTGTAACGATCATCTTATAGAATCTGATGCAGCCTCTTACGAAAGGAACCTTCTCAAAATAAGATGTCTTCTCGCTCTGCTTGATTTCTTCGACATAGATGGTACCGTCACCTTTTCGAACTGCCATAGCTGTTCTGGAAGGTCCGACCATCATGACACCTTCAATAAGTGCCTGACCGCCAATAGTGGTCTTCTTAAGGGTAACGGGACAATCCTTGGCCTTTTTCTTTTTAGCTGCTTTAACAGGCTTGGCAGGTTCTTCTTCAGGAACGGTTACTACTTCAGCCTGTTCTTCTGTGTATTGAACTTCTGATAATACATCGGGATCGACCGGTGCCAGATTATTATTTTCAGACATATAATTCCCCCACAAAGGCATAATTATTCATTCTGATTGGATTATAACATTTATGAAGCACATTGATATTACATACTAAAGGCAAAATAGTATTAGTAGAAAAGGTGCTGCGAGAAAACCTAACTTAAAAACAAGTCTGACTGCTTCTTTTCTCGTGGTGGTGAAGAGATTATCCGCCTGACCTTGCATTGATGGGATCATCCAGAGGCGTGCTACCTCCCGATTTCACCAGAATTTCAAAAATCGTGTCATATTAGGTAAAAATTCTGAAATTTTCCGAAAATTTCAGAAAAAGTGAAGTGGTAACGTAAAAGTAGACACGTTCTAAAAAAGGTAAACACTTATGTGCC
>JAKSRC010000014.1 GCA_024403855.1 Saccharofermentans sp.
TCGTCGACAATACTTGGCTGGCAACGGCCCGGGAAGATAGATTGCTGCCGGATTATATAAGTCCCTTCGCGACAGATACGCGGAGGGACTTTTCATTTGTCCAGATATATTTTCTCTGTTTCTCGCTTTGTAAAAATTTCGACCAAATTTTGTAATATTACAATTTACATAAAATCGATTATTGGTACAATTACAAGTGAAGTATTTTTCTTTACGTATTTGCGAGGTGTAAAAATGGCAAAAATCCTTATTATTGATGACGACAGAGCGGTTGTTGATTCAACAGCAGATATGCTTAAGTCCTTTGAATTCAACGTTATTACCGCTACTGACGGAAGAAGGGGATTCGAACTTGCTGATATAGAAAGACCTGATGTCATCATTCTCGACTGGATGATGCCTGGTTATAGCGGAATGCAGTTTATCAAGGATTACAGAGATCAGGGATACAAGACACCTGTTTTGTTTTTGACCGGAAAGGGTGATTTGTCACAGTTCCAGGTTGAAGCTCTTCGTGCAGGAGCAGATGACTATGTAAGTAAGCCTTACGAGCCTATGATTCTTGTTGAAAAGTTAAGAGCAATGATCAGACGTACTGAATATAGCAATAAGTCACATGGTGATGAAGGTAACAGACACGAGTATTGTGGTGGTGAGCTCATCATTGATGGTGATGTTATGCAGGCTTTTAAGCATGAAGAGTCATGTGACCTTACCAACAGAGAATTCCAGTTATTGCAGTATCTTGAACAGAATATGGGCAGAGTATGCTCACGTTCAGAACTTTTGAAGCAGGTATGGAAGTTTGACTTCTTGGGTGATGAGAGAACTGTAGACGTTACTATTAAGCGTACAAGACAGAAGATCGAACCCGACCAGAAGAATTTCAAGTACATTCTTACTAGAAGAGGTTTCGGTTACTTCTTCCCCAACGATCTGGATTGATTTAAGTAGATGTTTTCTTTTTCTATGTTTGAACAGGCTTTTCAGAATCCGGTTTTGATCGCGGTTCTGGCATTAATACTGATTCTTATAGGTATCATGATCGGATACCTTATTGGCAATACTACATTAAGGTCCAAAGTTACTGAGAATATTGATAGCCTTGAGCGAGATAAGTTGATTCATAAGGCTGTTCTCGATTCAGTCGGACTTGGTATTGCCGTTTACGATTCTAACGGAGCAATTTTTTGCAACGAGACTATTTTCAGATTACCTGATTTTCTTAAAGGTGGTCTTCCTAAAACTTTAAATGGTTTTCTTGAGACATTTGACAACGGAAATCAGCTAAAGTCTAACTATATTCTTAGTCTTGAGAACGGAATTAATCTCATCAGAGTTAACTATATTAATAATAGAAGAATATACGAGATAAAGATCTTCAGAAAACATGGTGGCTCTGACTCCAAGCTTTTCGGAAACGAAGATATGAATATCGTTATCGTTGATGATATTACTCAGATCAAAGATGACGAGAGACGTCAGAAGGATTTGGCAGCAAATGTATCACACGAGCTTAAGACTCCACTGACTTCAATTAAGAGTTCAGTATTCTCAATCAGAAGATCCTGTGCAGACGGTGGTGCACCCTCAATGGACGAGCTCATTACATGGAGCGGAAGAATTGAAGAGAATACTATCAGAATGCAGGATATTGTTAACGACTTCCTCGTTTTGTCTCAGTGCTCACACACTAGCAAAATGGAGATATTTGATATCAGAGATGCTGTTGCAACTGCATTTTCGAATGTTCAGGACTATCCGGGAGCATCCAATATCAAGTTCACCTTACCTGAAGATGCCGCATATCCGCTTCTTTACGGCAACTCAAAGCTGATTGTCAGATCAATAGTTAACCTTCTTACAAATGCTATTAAGTATATTGGCTTTGAAGGAAAAACTGTTCCTGATCAGATACATATAAGCATTTCTGTAATCGATGACAGAGTTGCATTCCAAGTAGACGATAACGGCAGAGGAATCCCTGCAAAGGATATCGACCATCTTTTCGAGAGATTCTATAGAGTCGACAATTCCGGCAACAGAGAAGTAGGTGGTTCCGGAATCGGCCTTGCAATTGCTAAGGAAATTGCTGACATGCACGATGGTGTTATCAGTGTCACATCGACGTTTGGCCAGGGATCAACATTTATTTTGAGCCTTCCTACCGGTAAGACAGTTTTCGATGGTGCATACAGCGATGCAAAAGCTGGAATAATCAGCGACAAACCGCTTCACAGAGCTGCAGCATATTTCCTTGGTCTCCAGGAGTGCGAAGCAGCAAAGTCTTTGGGATACAACGACCTCACCGGACTTGTTGAAGAATACGAGATAATTCCTGAGCCGGAGGTGGCTTCAAGAGACAAAGCGCTCGCAAAACTTTTGTCTGCATTTGGTGATGAAAGATTCGAAGAACTTAAAGAAGAACTCCTTTATGTTGAAGATTTCGAAGAAGATGATGGTCCTGTAAGCGGACTCGAAAGCGAGATTGCAAAAGAGACAACAATAGGGGACAATATGATGTCGCCAGCGACAGAGCAGCTATATGGTTCAGTTGAAAACATTGCACCTGAGGCACCTGTTGCGCCTGTAGTTGAAGTTCCTTATGAACAGACTTCGATTGAAAGTGTTGCACCCGAAGTACCGCCGCAGGTTCAGCCGGTGACGAACACTGTAGTAGCACCGGTTGTAAATAACATACCGATGGGACAGGTAGAGATGGATCCTGAAGCGATAGCCAGAGAGGAAGCAAGGCTTCAGGCAAAAGAAGAAGCAAGAAAACTTTTGACACAGCCCGTTGTTCAGATAAGCGCTGATCAAAGGAAGACAGTTTCGCAAATAAATCGTGAATCTCGCGAAAAGCGAGTAATTCACCCAATTGACGCTCAGAAAAGGTATAATAGTAAGCGATCAAATTCTGAAGTTGCAGATAAGCAAGCGGAAAAATCTGTAGCTGATAAGAGCGATGTTGCGGTCAAATCGTCACTGAAGAAGATTCTTGACGAATCAGATACGCACAAGTGATTTGGTGGAGCATTAATGGATCAAACTGATAACAGCATAGGAAAGAACTATGCTTATGAAATAAAGGGCGGAGTTCCGCTCAAAGGAAATATCGACATCAGCGGCAGTAAGAATGCCGCTCTTGGCGTCATAGCTGCTTCAATTATGGTTGACGGTGCATGCACACTAGAGAATGTTCCGGATATTCTGGACGTTCATGTAATGCTTGACCTTTTGAAGACTCTTGGTGCTACTGTAGATAAGATCGATAATCACACATTTAGAATCAATCCGACAACGATTAACACATATAAGGCATCAGGACCGCTCGTATCCAGAATACGTGCTTCTTACTACCTTATGGGTGCACTCCTTGGAAGATGCGGTAAGGCTTCTATCAGACTTCCCGGTGGATGCAATTTCGGTACAAGACCTATCGACCTTCATCTTAAGGCTTTCCAGCTTATGGGTGCGACAGGAGCTAATCCTTCTGATATTAATAGCGGTACAGTTAATCTTGAAGCAAATCCTTTGCACGGAGCAAGAATCTATCTTGATATCGTAAGTGTTGGTGCAACAATCAATGCTATGCTTGCAGCATGCAAGGCGCAGGGCGTAACTGAGATTATCAACGCTGCCAAAGAGCCACACATCGTTGACGTTGCGAACTTCCTTAACTCAATGGGTGCAAGGATCAAGGGTGCAGGCACTGATATCATCAAGATTACAGGCGTTCCGGTTCTTCCCGGTAACTTTACATATTCTATTATTCCTGACCAGATTGAGGCAGGAACTTATATGATCGCTGCAGCTGTTACTGATGGCGATGTCACCATTCATAACCTCATTCCTACACACATGGAGCCTTTGTCTGCAAAGATGCGTGAGATGGGTTATACAATCGAAGAAGGTGACGAATCAATCAGAGTTTATAGAGAAAATGTTGAGCAGGAGTTGTATCCGGCTACTGTTAAGACTTCACCCTATCCGGGATTCCCGACAGACCTTCAGCCTCAGACAGTAGTTCTTCTTTGTTCTGCAAATGGTCAGAGCCGTATGCACGAGAACGTCTGGCAGAACAGGTTCCAGTATGTTCCTGAACTCGCGAAAATGGGTGCAAACATAGATGTTTACGAGAGAATTGCTTTGGTCAACGGAAAGACCTCTTTCAGAGGCGCTACAGTTGAAGCAACAGACTTAAGAGCCGGCGCAGCAATGGTTTGCGCTGCTTTGGAAGCTTCAGGAACCACATACATTATGAACGCGCAGAGAATCGACAGAGGGTATGAGCATATTGTTCAGAAGCTTACTGACCTCGGTGCAAATATCAGAAGAGTAAATGACGTGCCGGAATACGGTGAAGAGGATACCGAAGCATGACGGGACCTGACAGGATTGTCCCACTTTATTCTTCTTCAAGCGGTAATGCGACACTCATAAAATCCCGTGGCACATATATCCTTGTCGATTGCGGCATGAGCTGCAAGATGATGAGCAAGGCTCTTATTGAAAGTGGCGTATATCCAGAGGATATTTCTGCCATTTTCCTGACGCACAGACATTCAGACCACATCGGCGGAGTGCCTGTCTTTTCGCGAAAATATCACACACCGATATATGGAACCAGAGCAACACTGGCTGTTTTGGACGGACTCAGTTCACCTGTAACAGAGATTTCTGAAAGTGATATTATCCAGATCGAAAATGGTCCGGAAGTAAGAGCTTTCCCCACACCACACGATGTCGCAGGTTCAGTTTGCTACAGAATAATCAATCCTGAGAGCGGCTCATCCATTGCGGTCATGACGGATCTTGGAAGAGTTAATGATGGCATGAAGGGTTTTGCACGAGCTTCTGATGTCATTCTTCTTGAATCAAATTACGATCCGAATATGCTTAAGAATGGACCATATCCATGGCCACTGAAGCAGAGAATTTCCGGTGGAAACGGACATATCAGCAACCCTGAATCTGCAGAAACGGCTGAATTCTTTATCAACAACGGAACGAAAAAATTCATTCTGGGACATTTGTCACCCCACAACAATACACCGGCACTGGCAAAAGAGACTTTTATTAATTACCTGACCGGCAGGGGTTTTACCGAAGGCGTTGATTACGAAGTCAGGATTGCAAAAAAGGACTGCCCAACAGAAGGTTTCGTTATATGAAAATAGTTGTTGTGTGCCCCGGAAAACTTAAGGATAAGTGGCTTAAAGACGGTATTGATGAATATAAGAAGAGATTGTCGCGTTTTGCCACGCTGGAATTTATCGAAGTAGCTGATTGCCCGGATTCAGTTCCTGTTAACGATGCTTTGAAAAAAGAAGGCGAACTGATCCTTTCACACATAAAGCCGGGCGAAGTTGTATGGGCGATGGATCTCGGAGGCGAAAATGTGACTTCCGAAAAACTCTCTTCTTATCTCATGAGTGATATCGAAAAAGGTGGCGGCACATTGAAGATAGTAATCGGCGGAAGCAACGGCATCAGCCCGGACGTTAGAAGCCGCGCAGACAGAAGAATCTGTTTCGGTAACATCACACTTACCCATCTCATGACAAGACTTATTTTATCTGAGCAACTTTACAGAGGATTTAAGATCGCCAAGGGCGAGAAATACCATAAGTAAGGCTGACTTTTCGTGCTTTGAACTGAAAAAGCGAATCAAATCTGACATCTTCCCGTTATTGTGTAAAATTCTTTATCCGAATAAAGAAAACGCTTGACATATGAGGGAACCAAAACTATAATCCTTTAGTCAACTAAAGAATAAAAAATGACATATACCCGTCATTTGCTTTTAGGTACAAAAGACCATTAAAATATATAGATTAAGTATTTGGAGAAAGAATATGGGTAATAAGTTTTACACACCGGATGGATTTAACGATCAGCTTCCGGGAATCTGCGGATTCAAGAGAAATCTTGAATCAAAGCTTCGCAATTTGTTCCTTTTAAGCGGTTACGATGAGATCGAGACACCTGGTGTCGAATATTTCGATGTTTACAAGAAATTTGTTCGCGAAGAAGAACTCTATAAGTTCACTGACAGCAAGGGAAGACTTCTTTGCAACCGTTACGACGGAACAATTCCTGCCGTAAGATTCTGTGCAGGAAGAAATGAATCATTCCCTCAGAGATATTCATATATCGAGAATATGTATCGTGCCGGCAAGACCGGTGGCGGAAAACTTTCCGGCTTTACACAGGGCGGTATCGAACTTCTTGGCGCAAGCGGTGCTAAATCAGACGCAGAAGTTCTCGCAATCGCAATTAAGTCAGCTCTTGAGATCGGTATTACAGATCTTCAGGTATCCATTGGCCAGGTTAAGTTCTACAAGGGACTTATGAGACAGCTCGGAATCGACGAAGAAGGTCAGGCTAAGATCAAGACTGCAATTGCAAATATGGATTCCGTAACAATCGAAAAGCTCAATATCAGCGAAGAAGATAAAGAAACTTTGCAGTTACTGACTGAATCCGGCGGAACATACGAGACGATCGATAGAATTCTTCCAAGAATCACTGACAGTGAAGCTAAGGAAGCTCTCGGCAACCTTAAGGAAATCCTGGACATCATTGGAAGATATGATTTGCTCAAGTATGTATCTGTTGACTTAGGTCTTATCGAGAGCCTCGACTACTACACAGGCATGGTATTCAAGGGTTACACATACGAAGTTGGATTCCCGATTATGGCCGGTGGTAGATATGATAGCGTAGCTGAGACTTTCGGTAGAGATATCGAAGCAGTAGGATTCTCAATCTCACTTACCCTTTCAATTACAGCACTTATGAGACAGGACAAGTTCGTTCCTGCAAAGGGTGCGAACATTATCGTCGGAGGCGATTTCGAGCTTGCTTCTGCTACGGTTGAATCATTAAGACAGGAGGGCACTCCCGCAATACTCGATACTACAGGTATGAGTCAGGATGCTCTCGAAAAATATGCTGAGGAAAAAGGAATCGACACAGTAATGTTCATGGATGGAGGTGACGCCTGATGCTTACTATTGCTTTACCTAAGGGAAGGCTTGCCGATCAGACATTGGATCTTATGGAAAAGGCAGGTTATGACGTATCTGCTGCTAGAGACAAGTCAAGAAAACTCATTCTTGAGGATAACGAAACTGGATTAAGATTCATTCTTTCCAAGCCTTCTGATGTACCTACTTATGTTGAGTATGGCGCTGCCGATATCGGTGTTGTAGGCAAGGATACCCTGCTTGAAGAAGGTAGACAGCTTTATGAGGTTCTTGATCTTGGCCTTGGCAAGTGCAGAATGTGCGTTGCAGGTCCAGCAGAACTCAAGAATAAGCTTGATGAGATTCCTAACAAGAGAGTAGGAACAAAATATCCGAATATCACAAGAAATTACTTCGAAGGCGTAAAAGGCGAGAGCGTTGAGATCATTAAACTCAATGGTTCAGTAGAACTTGCTCCTTGCACAGGTCTTGCAGAAGTTATTGTTGATATTGTTGAGTCCGGCAGAACACTTTACGAGAACGGACTTGATGTATTAGAGACAGTTGCAGACATCTCAGCAAGACTTGTCGTTAACCGCGTTTCTATGAAAATGAAAGAAGAAGAAATTAAGCCTTTGATCTCAAAGCTCAAGGGCGTATTGGCTGAATAAAGGGAGATAAATATGCGTTGCAAATTAGTTGAAGGTACAAAAGAAAACCTGAAAGCTACAGTTGAAAGCCTTGGCGTAAGAGGCAAGATGGACTTAAAGCCGGTAATTGCTACTGTTCAGGATGTCATCGACAACATCAGAGATAACGGCGATGAGGCTCTTTTAGGTTATACAGAGAAATTCGATGGAGTTAAGCTTACAAGCGCTCAGCTCAGAGTTACCGAAAAAGAGATTGAGGATGCATTCAATTCAATCGATCCTGAACTCCTTTCAGTAATGAAGAAAGCTGCAGCAAATATCAGGAAGTTCCACGAACAGCAGAAGGAAGAAGGCTTCATGATGGATGTCGGCAAGGGCGCTAAAGTAGGCGTTCGTGTAAGACCTATATCTATTGCCGGTGTATATGTACCAGGTGGCACAGCGCCTCTTCCGTCCACAGTATTGATGGATGTAATTCCTGCATCTGTTGCAGGTGTTGAAAGAATTGTTTTCGCTACTCCTCCGAGAAAAGACGGAAGCATCGCACCTGTCATTCTTGCAGCTGCATCTATCGCAGGCGCAACAGAAATCTACAAGATGGGTGGCGCACAGGCCGTAGCTGCAATGGCATATGGTACAGAGACAATTCCGAGAGTAGATAAGATCTGCGGTCCTGGTAACATCTACGTTAATACAGCTAAGCGCCTTGTTTATGGTCAGGTTGATATTGATATGTTTGCCGGTCCTTCCGAGATCCTTATCATTGCCGATAAGACTGCAAATCCTGATTTTGTAGCAGCTGATATGCTCTCTCAGGCAGAGCACGACAAGATGGCTTCAGCTATCGTTCTTACAGATTCAAGAGAACTCGCTGAAAAGGTATTGGAATTAGCTGACAAGCGTTCTGAAGCAGCTGAGAGAAAGGACATTCTCGAAAAGTCCATGGCAGACTACTGTGCCATCATTGTATGCGACAGCCTTGATACAGCTGTTAACTTCTCAGAAGAGATCGCACCTGAGCACCTTGAAATCTGTGTTGAAGATTCAGAGGCTTTAGCTTCCAAGATCAAGAATTGTGGCGCTATGTTCCTTGGCAATTATTCACCTGAGCCTTTGGGAGATTATTTTGCAGGTCCTAACCACACACTTCCTACATCCGGAACAGCCAGATTCTTCTCACCTCTTAATACAGGTGACTTCTACAAGAAGATGAGCGTAATTAACTATAGTGAGGAATCCCTCAAAGACGTATATAAGGATGTAGCTGCTTTTGCAGACAGTGAAGGACTTACATGTCACGCAAATGCAGTAAGAGCAAGATTCGAGGATTAATAGCTTGAGTAAGTATTGGAATAAATTAATAAATGACATTGAGCCGTATGTAGCAGGCGAGCAGCCGAAGCCCGGCCAGAAGGTTATAAAGCTTAATACGAATGAGAATCCGTATCCACCTTCACCGAAGGTAAAGGAAGCTTTAGATGGTTTTAACCTTGCTGATCTGAGACTCTATCCTGATACGAATTCCACCGACGTCATCAAGGCTGCCGCAAAATTCGACGGCGTGTCCGAAGCAAACATCTTCTGTGGTAACGGATCCGATGAAGTTCTGGCAATTGCTTTCCAGACCTTTTTCGAAAAGAAGGCGCTCACAGGTCTTCCTGTCCTGATGCCTGATTACAGCTACAGTTTCTATCCGGTTTTTTCTGAGTTTTACGATATCAGAAGGAAAACAATTCCTCTCAAGGAAGACTTCAGACTTGATCCGGATGACTATATCGGTGTTCCGAACTGTGGAATCGTTTTCGCAAATCCTAATGCACCGACTTCAAGAGCAATTGCAGTTGAAGATTGCAGAAGAATCGCTGAGGCAAATCCTGATTCAGTAGTTATCGTTGATGAAGCTTATGTCGCTTTCGAAAACAATTACGAATCAGCTGTATCACTTATCGGCGAGTATAAAAATGTCTGCGTAATAAGAACATTATCAAAGGCATTTTCGCTTGCAGGAATCAGACTTGGATATGCTGTAGGTTCGGAGGAACTTATCGAAGGATTGAAGAGAGCAAGAGATTCATTCAATTCATATCCTGTTGACCGTCTTGCTCAGAAGGTAGCTGAAGCAGCCCTTCTTGATAAAGATTACTACAACGAGACAAGGAATAAGATTATTGCTACAAGAGAACGCATAACAAAAGAACTTGCTGAAATCGGATTTACAATGCCGCCTTCAGCTGCAAATTTCGTATATGCAAAACCTCCGATGGATTGCAAGGAGTTATATAAAAATCTTCGCAATAAAGGTATACTTGTAAGATATTTCGATAAGCCGGTGTTAAACGAGTATTTGAGAATAACGATTGGTACCGACGAAGAGATGGATGAGCTTATCAAAGCAATAAGACTGGAGGTCAGCAATGCCAAGAACATCTGAGATTGCAAGAAAGACTAAAGAGACCGATATCAAGGTTTGCATCGATCTTGATGGCAAGGGCGTAAATGAGATCAATACCGGAATCGGATTTTTCGATCACATGCTCACGGCTCTTTCAAAGCATTCAGGAATTGACATGAAGATTTCCTGCAATGGCGATCTTAATGTCGATGCTCATCACTCTGTTGAGGATGTCGGAATCGTTCTCGGCCAGGCATTGAATGAGGCTTTGGGCGATAAGGTCGGAATCAGAAGATACGGTTTTGCTTCAATTCCTATGGATGAGTCTTTAGGCACATGTTCCATCGACCTTTCAGGTAGAGCATTTCTTGTTTTCGATTGCACATTCGCAGGTGATTTCTGCGGAACAATGGACACACAGCTTTTCGAAGAATTCTTCAGAAGTTTTGCTTTCAATGCAGGCATGACACTTCACATTGCGTGCCCTTATGGTGCAAATGATCACCACAAGGCAGAAGCAATGTTCAAGGCATTGGCAAGAGCATTGAGAGAAGCAACAGAGATCGACCCCAGATTTGAGGGTGAGATCGTGTCAACTAAAGGCGCATTATAATTTGTAACGGAGGAATATATTATGCTTATTAAGGATACTGATTTTATCGATCAGCCGGTGCTTGCGAAGGGCAAGGTAAGAAACATCTACGATCTTGGCGATTCACTTCTTCTTGTCGTAACAGACAGAATCTCTGCGTTCGATGTTATTTTCGACGAGTTGATTCCGGATAAGGGCAGAGTTCTTTCTTCTATTTCTGCTTTCTGGTTCGATTTCACAAAGGACATCATTCCGAACCACGTAATTACAACTGATGTTTCCAAGTATCCTATGGGATTCGATAAGTATAAGGAAGAACTTGAAGGAAGATCAATGCTTGTTAAGAAGGCGCAGATGCTTCCTGCAGAGTGCATCGTAAGAGGCTATCTCGAAGGTTCTGCTCTTAAGGAATACAAGGCATCCGGCACAGTTGGCGGTATTAAGATGCCTGAAGGCATGGTTCAGGGCGACAAGCTCCCCGAGCCTTTGTTCACACCTTCAACCAAGGAAGATACAGGTCACGATATCAACATCACATACGAGCAGCTCGTTGACCTCATCGGTGAAGAAGATGCTTCTGCACTCAGAGATGCATCTATCGCTCTTTACAAGAAGGTTTCTGAGTTCGCACTTACAAAGGGTCTTATCCTTGCTGATACAAAGTTCGAGTTCGGTAAGATTGATGGCGTTCTCTCAGTATGCGACGAGATGTTCACACCTGACTCTTCAAGATTCTGGGATGCAGCTGAGTATGAACCCGGCCACGCTCAGAAGAGCTTTGATAAGCAGTTCTTGAGAGAATGGCTCGAGACACTTGATTGGGGCAAGACATATCCTGCTCCGACACTTCCTGACGAGATCATCGAGAAGACAGCAGCAAAGTATCGTGAGTGCTACAGCCGCTTAACAGGAAAGGAAATCTGATCCTTGATTGCAATAGTAGATTATGGAATGGGCAACCTTGGCTCTGTCGAAAAGGCTCTGAAGTACATCGGCAGTGACAGCGTCATCACATCTGATCCGGATGTGCTCTACGATGCTGACGGAATTATTCTTCCGGGTGTAGGAAGCTTTGCTCCTGCAATGGACGAACTCAATTCAAGAGAATTGGTAATGCCTTTGATTGATATAGCAAATTCCGGAAAGCCGTTTCTTGGAATCTGTCTTGGTATGCAGCTTATGCTTGAAGGTTCTGAAGAGAACAGCCTCGACAGGAGAGAGACAAAGGGGTTTGTATCCGGCCTGGGAATCGTGCCCGGTTTTGTAAGAAAATTCCCCAACAGCGACCTTAAGGTTCCTCAGATGGGCTGGAATAAGCTCATCAATGTAAAGGGAAGACTTCTTACTGAAGGCGACTATGTTTATTTTGTCCATTCCTATTATTGCCAGCTCGGCAATGCTTCTGATATTGCTGCTCGAACAGAATACGGAATCAAGTATTGTTCATCCTTTGAGATTGGAAATATTTTCGGAATGCAGTTCCATCCCGAAAAGAGCGGCGAAGCAGGCCTCAACATCCTTAGAAAATTCGTAGCGGAGACCACAGTATGATCATATTACCCGCAATTGACCTTATCGGCGGCAGATGCGTCAGACTTAAACAGGGAAGATATAATGACGTCACAGTTTATAACGATTCCCCTTTGGATCAGGCATTCATGTTTAAAGAAGCAGGAGCTACATGGATTCATGTTGTAGATCTTGATGCAGCCAAGAGTGGTGTTCCAGAAAACCATGAAATCATCAAGGAAATCTCCGTAAAGACCGGTCTTAAAGTAGACACCGGTGGCGGAATCCGTAATATGGATACTCTCGCCAAATGGATCGAGGAGTATGGTGTATCAAGAGCAGTTCTTGGTACAGCAGCTGTTAAGGATCCTGAATTTACGAGAAAAGCGATTGAAAGATTCGGCGATAAGGTGGCTATCGGCATCGATGCACACTCAGGCTTCGTATCCGTTGACGGATGGACTGAGGATTCTGAACTTAAGGCCGTTGATTTTGCTTTAAAGTGCAAAGAAATCGGTGCAACTACCGTAGTTTTCACAGATATTGCAAGAGATGGAATGCTTACAGGTCCTGCTGTTGAAGCTACAAAGGAACTTGTTGAAGCTACAGGCCTCAATGTTATTGCTTCCGGCGGAATCGGCTCCAACGAAGATGTTGATCTTATTAAGACATCAGGTTGCAGTGGCGTCATCATCGGAAAAGCGATATACGAAGGAAAGGTGGACCTGGCAAAATGCTTACAAAACGTATAATTCCCTGCCTGGACGTTAAAGACGGCAGAGTCGTTAAAGGCGTTAACTTCGTATCATTAAGAGATGCAGGCGATCCTGTTGAATGCGCTAAAACATACAACAAATCCGGAGCAGACGAGCTCGTTTTCCTCGATATTACCGCTACACTCGAATCAAGAGGCACTACTGTCGAAATGGCGAAAAGAGTAGCGAATGAGGTTTTCATCCCGTTTACTATCGGAGGCGGTATCAGAACTGTTGCAGATATCAGAGAACTTTTAAATGCCGGTGCTGACAAGGTATCCTTGAATTCAGCAGCCGTAAAGAATCCTGATTTTATCAAGGAAGCTTCCGACATGTTCGGTTCCCAGTGCATCGTTTGCGCCATCGACGTTAAGGCAAGAGATGAAGGTTTTGAATCCGGTTACGAAGTCGTTATCGCCGGTGGTACAAAGCCTACAGGAATAGATGCTCTCTGGTGGGCGAAAAAAGCAGTATCCCTTGGTGCAGGAGAGATCCTTCTGACTTCAATGGACAAGGACGGAACAAAGTCCGGCTACGATAATACGATCACTTCACTTATCTCAGAAAATGTCGGTGTACCGGTAATTGCATCCGGTGGTGCGGGATCAATGCAGGATTTTGCAGATGCCGTTAAGATTGGTAAGGCTGATGCAGTTCTTGCTGCAAGTCTTTTCCACTTCGGAGAGATTAAGATTTCCGATTTGAAGGATTATCTCGAAGGTGAAGGAATTCCTGTTAGGAGAATTTTATGAGCGACATGAAGTATGACCTCCATGATATGTGGGCAAGGATGAAGAAAAATTCTGACGGACTTGTACCCGCTATATGCCAGGATTATGAGAACAATCAGGTTCTTATGATGGCTTATATGAATGAAGAAGCTTTTTGCCTCACCTGCGAGACCGGCTATATGCATTACTACTCAAGGTCGAGAAATACTCTTTGGAAGAAGGGCGAGACTTCCGGTCATTTCCAGAGAGTTATCGAAGCTTATATCGATTGCGACAAAGATACGCTCCTTTATAAAATCGATCAGACCGGAGCTGCTTGTCATACAGGAAACAGAACCTGTTTTTATACAGAACTTAATGAATGGGATATAACACGTAACGAGGAGGAATAAAAGATGGATGTACTTAGAGAACTTTATAGCGTAATTATGGACCGTAAGGAGCACCCTGTTGAGGGTTCTTATACAAATTACCTTTTCGAAAAGGGTACTGATAAGATTTCAAAGAAGCTCGGTGAAGAAGCTGTTGAGACTGTAATTGCAGCTTCTCAGAGAGACAGAAAAGCAACGATTCAGGAAATTGCAGATCTTGAATATCATCTTCTTGTACTCATGGCAGATCGCGGCATCACATTAGATGACGTAGAAGCTGAGTTAAGATCGCGCAGAAGCTAATATTTTCGTTGACTTTAACCCATAGTCTGTGATACAATCTTCGCGCTAGACCGTTCAGGTCTTGTTTTTAGTTGCGCGGAAATTTGCGCACGGGGCCCCTGAAAAGCCCTGAAACACTACGTTTGGAGGTAATTTTACCATGGCAAAGGCTGGAGCTCGCGATAAGCTTACTCTCGCATGCACAGAGTGCAAGCAGAGAAATTATCAGACATACAAGAACAAGAAGAACAATACAGAGAGATTAGAGCTCAAGAAGTATTGCCCCTTCTGCCGTAAGCACACAGTTCACAGAGAATCCAAGTAATACTTAAGTAGGGTACGTAAAATGGCTGACAATAAAGGTAACATTTTCAAGCGCTTTGCAAAAAGGGTCGCTGACGTTTTTGCTGAATTGAAGCGTGTAACATGGCCTACAGGCGAGAAGCTCGCAAAGACTGCTGCAGTCGTTTTGCTTGTAATCGTATTCTTTGCCGTTTACCTTACACTCATCGGTAATGGTGGACGTTGGATCCTTGATAAGGTTGGTTTCTACGATATCGTTGAGACTACTGAGACAACACCTGCTTCTGTAGGTTAAGTTTGAATTAGGAGTATATAAATGCCGGATAATAATGAAGCCAAGTGGTACATAATTCATACCTTCGGCGGATATGAGAAGAAAGTAAAGTCTTCCATAGAAAATTATGCTAAGGCCCAGGATATGGAGACCATCATTCAGGAGGTATATTTACCTACTGATGTTGTCGTAGAGACAAAGAACGGCAAGCGTAAGGAAGTTGAGAAGCTCAGATTCCCTAACTATATCTTCCTTAAGCTCGTTTACGGCAACAACGATAAGGTTGATAAGGATCTCTGGTACAAGATTCGTAACACAAACGGTGTTACGGGTTTCGTAGCACCTGACCCGAACAAGCCGACTCCCATGTCGGAAGAAGATTTGGTCAAGATGGGCCTTATTATTCCTTCTACTGTTGAAGTTGATTATCGCATCGGCGATCTCATCATCATCACAGACGGACCCTTCAAGGATAGCAAAGCTATTGTTAAGGATATTAACGAAGAGAAGCAGCAGGTTACAGTTACAGTTTCCATGTTTGGACGTGAGACACCTGTTACACTCGACTTCGTAAAGGTAAGAAAAGTTTAATTAGTTTATTTTTGACCATAAGGTCATTGATAATAAATATTTTTTTGGGAGGTGGCCAAGTATGGCTAAGAAAGTCACAGGTTATGTAAAGCTTCAGATACCTGCAGGCAAAGCAACACCCGCGCCGCCGGTCGGACCAGCTCTTGGACAGCACGGTATCAATATCGCTGGCTTCGTCAAAGAGTTCAATGAGAGAACAGCTAAGGATGTAGGTCTCATCATTCCTGTAATCATTACAGTTTATGCAGATCGTTCCTTTACGTTCATCACAAAGACTCCGCCGGTACCGGTTCTTCTTAAGAAGACTGCAAAGATCGAGAAGGCTTCCGGTAAGCCGAACACAAATAAGGTTGCTACAATTACATGGGAAGATTGCGTTAAGATCGCTGAGATCAAGATGCCTGACGTTAACGCAGCTGATGTAGAGGCTTGCGCTAGAATGGTTGCAGGTACAGCACGTTCCATGGGAATCGTCGTAAAGAAGTAAGAAAGGAGATTAGAGCATGAAAACAGGAAAAAGATATGCTGAGCTCGTAAAGCTCGTAGACAGATCCACACTCTATGATCCTACTGAAGCAGCTAAGCTTGTTGTTGAGACAGGTAAGGCTAAGTTCGATGAGACTGTAGAGCTCCACGTTAAACTCGGTGTTGACTCCAGACACGCTGACCAGCAGGTTAGAGGTGCTGTAGTTCTTCCTCATGGTACAGGTCGTACAAAGACTGTTTTGGTTCTCGCTAAGGGCCCCAAGGCAGACGAAGCTAAGGCAGCTGGTGCTGAGTTCGTTGGTGATGACGATATGATCGCAAAGATCGAGAAGGAGAACTGGTTCGACTTCGACGTTATCATTGCTACACCTGACATGATGGGTAAGCTCGGTAAGTTAGGTAAGGTTTTGGGTCCTAAGGGATTGATGCCTAACCCTAAGGCTGGCACAGTTACTATGGACGTTACTAAGGCTGTTAACGAAGTTAAGGCTGGTAAGATCGAGTACAGACTCGACAAGTCCAACATCATTCACTGCCCCGTCGGCAAGGTTTCTTTCGGTGCTGAGAAGATTGAAGAGAACGTTAAGACTCTCATGGAAGCAATCATCAAGGCTAAGCCGGCAGCAGCAAAGGGTCAGTACATTAAGAGTTGCTCAATTGCAACAACAATGGGCCCTGGAATCAAGGTTAACTCTACAAAGTTCGCTTGATTCTAACTAATTAAAATTAAATACCTTTCCTGCCAAAGACAGCGGGCGAATTCATTGCAATATGAATTCTCAAATGTTCGAATCATTCGGACGGCCAGCCGAGGAAGGAACTTTTAATTCAATAAGAATTAATTCGTCCCCCTTGGTTTGACCTGTCAGGTTACCCAGGGGGGTCTTTAATAGAAATAAAATAAGGAGGAAAACCAAAATGCCCAGCGAAAAGATTCTGGCAGCTAAGAAGCAGCGTGTTGAAGAGCTTACTTCTGAGTTGAAGGGTGCTACAACATATGTATTCGTAGCTACTCGTGGTCTTACAGTTGCTCAGGACACAGAGATGCGTGCAGAGCTCCGTAAGAACGGCGTTAAGTTCGAAGTAATTAAGAACACAACTCTTAGCCGCGTATTCGCAGAACTCGGTTTTGAAGGACTTGATGATGTATTCCAGGGCCCTACAGCAGTAGGTTACTCTAACGACATTATCGCTCCTGCAAAGGTTCTTGCTAAGTTCAGCGAGGACTTCGAACCCATGGAGATCAAGGGTGGTATTATCGATGGCAAGGTAGCTTCTGTTGATGAAGTTATGGCATTGTCCAAGGTACCGGATCCGGAAACACTCCAGACACAGGTTGCATATTCTTTGCTTTTCCCTTTCACGAAGCTTGCTATGCTCGTAAAGGCAGTTGCAGAGAAGAAAGAAGAAGGCGGCGAAGCTCCCGCAGCTGCACCCGCTGAAGAAGCAGAGGCTCCCGCAGCTGAAGCTTAAGCGTCTCGCGGAAATATCCGCAAATTAATTTAGCTAATTTTCTATAGGAGGAAACTTAAAATGGCTAGTGAGAAAGTTACAAGCATTCTTGAAGAAATTAAGGGTCTCTCAGTTATCGAGCTTTTCGATCTTGAGAAGGCTATCGAAGAGGAATTTGGCGTATCTGCAGCAGCAGTAGTTGCTACAGGTGCTGCAGCTGGTGCTGGTGCAGCAGCAGCTGCTGAGCAGACTGAGTTCACAGTTATGCTCAAGGGCTTCGGCGATTCCAAGATGGGCGTTATCAAGGCAGTTAAGGATGTTCTTGGTATGGGCCTTAAGGAAGCTAAGGAACTCGTTGAGAAGGCACCTGTTGCCCTCAAGGAGAACGTTTCTAAGGACGAGGCTGATGACCTCATGAAGAAGCTCGCTGATTGCGGTGCTGATCTCGAGATCAAGTAATTCTTAGTTAACTTAGAATTGTAACCACAGGGGTTGTCTCATTGAGACAACCCCTTTTCTTTACTGGATATTTACTCGAATCACAACAATGCTTCTGTTATTATTCATGTAAAGGGGATAACCGACAATGTCTATTGAGAATGACGATGATTTTAATTTTCTGTTCAACGAGCAGTTCGAAAAGATTCCGTTCCTGTTCAGATTCAGCCGGAAGCGATTTATAGCTACACTTATCGCTATGGCTGTTTTCTTTATAGCCGGCATGATTTTCATGCGTCTCTTCAATGATTCAGGCGAGTATATAGCGATTCCTACTCTTAGCGGGTATTCTTTCGGGTTTAACGAATATAATTATGCATATTTGATTTATATGATCGTATGTTTCGCAGTTATTGCACTCCTTGCTGTCTGGATAGTATTGTCCAAACTCTTCGAGCAGAGAGCCTTCAAAAAAGCGACTGAACTGTCGAACATGATATACCTTACGCAAAGGCATAAAAGGGCAGTTGAGTGGTCTAACTGGAAGATGAAAAACAGAGATTATTGATCATGTTCGATAGGTTCTCCGTGCTTTACTAGTGCGGAATCTCTCACATAATCAAAATCTCGTTGTCCCAAAACAGTTATATCTGAAAATTAGTAAAATCTATAACTCCTTTTCTTATTATTGCTATTGACTTATAAACTTTGACTAGATATAATTTCAAGGCTACTTTATGGCGGCATAGCTCAGCTGGCCAGAGCGTCCGGTTCATACCCGGCAGGTCGTAGGTTCGAATCCCACTGCCGCTACCATAAAGGCCCGTTGGTCAACCGGCTAAGACGTCGCCCTTTCACGGCGGAGTAACGAGTTCAACTCTCGTACGGGTCACCAATGGTACCATAGCCAAGTGGTAAGGCATGGGTCTGCAAAACCCTGATCCCCAGTTCAAATCTGGGTGGTACCTCCAAAGAACTGTCTCAAGCATTGAGGCAGTTCTTTTTTTATGAATTCTATGAACAGTTTATTGTAGTTTTTTAACTTTTTGCTTTTTTTGATTTACCAAGCAGAGTAAAATAGTATAGTTATGAATAACAGATAATCCGAAAGAGGTTTACATGAGAGACGAGATTAAGGAATTACTCAAAAGATATGACGAAATCGGCGCATTGATCTTAGAGCAGAAGCTCGACGAGTTCGGTGACAGGCTTGATCAGAAGCCTGAAGGCGTTGACGAAGTAACATACGAGGAATATATTCAGCGTCTTGCTAAAGAAGAGACAGATGAAGCTACAGCCAAGCTTGAGAATGAGCCTGACGAATCATTGGGCGGCAAGTCAATGCGTGAGATTTTTGACGAACTGAGTTTCGAAGAAAAGACTGAGGCTTTGGAATATGCAGCACTTAATCTCGACCGTGGTGTTCCGCAGTCTTTGTCTTCCAGCATCGCAACAGAGCCTGCTGATATGGTAAGAGATTATTGCGGTCAGGTAATCGGCGAGTGCGCTTGGACTGAAGAAGAGATGACTGATGAGAATGTCCTTTTCGAGATGCAGTTCCAGAAGGCAATCGCATGCTTTGACGTTCTTGTTAAGATGAAAGAGCCTTGCTTTATTAAGGCTGTTCTCGACCGTTACATGAGCTACGGTAAGACAAGAGAATTCGTTGCTGAATCGATTGCAGCTTATGTAGAGGCGTTCCCTGAGGTTTCTGAGCCTTATCTTATCGACCTGATCGAGAGCAATGTTGACGAGGGCCTTGAAGGACCTTATGAAGATGTAGTAATTATGCTTACTGAGATTGGTAAAGAGCATAAGACAGAAGAGATATATCAGACATTGAGACACGCTTTCAGATTCATGACAAACAAGATCTATAGTGTCATTTGCCTCGCTGATTATGGCGACGACAGAGCTGTTGCAATGTTCAAGAATTATATCAACAGAAATCAGAAGACAATTGATAGAGACCTGTTCTACGAGATGATGTCTGCTATCCAGCATCTTGGTGGTGATATCTCTGATATTCAGGATCCCTTCGGTGATTTTCAGAAGAAGCAAGGTAAGAAGTAATGTCATTCAAATACGGGAGAACTGAAAAGCTTGAGCGACTCTTAAGTGTATTAAGAGATTTCTCCGACAGCGACAAGATAATGTTCGGCCAGCAGAATTGCGGCCATATTGGTGTGTCTATTGAAAATACCGATGGAACAGAATCCGATTGCAAGAATCTTACCGGTAGCCATCCGGCTATCGTTGGTGTCGATACACTGAGCTTTTTAGGTTACGAAGGCAAGATGAATAATCTGGTTACAGTGGTTAAGAACATGAGACGACAGGGCCTCATAATCACTCTGACTTCGCATATGCCGAATTTCACATTAGGTGGCGATGATTTCTACGATTATTCTCCCAACATTACTGAAGGCGACTGTGGCAGAAGAATTATGCCCGGTGGCGATTTGAACGAGAAATACAGAAGATATTTGGATCTTATCGCTGAATTTGCATCCATCTCTATCGATGTCGAAGGTGAGAAGATTCCCATGATCTTCCGTCCTTTCCATGAATGTAACGGCGACTGGTTCTGGTGGGGACCGAGCTATCTTAATGACGAAGAGTTTATTGCTCTCTTCAGATATACCGTTGATTACCTCTTAGGTGAGAAGGGCGTTGATAATCTTGCAATTGCATATTCTCCCAACGGCTATATCGCTAGCGAAGAAGAATTCATGAGAAGATATCCGGGCGACGAATATGTTGATGTTTTGGGCCTGGATTATTACAACGATAAGCCCCACAAGGGTGATGGTTTCTTCCATAAGCTGTCTTCATCTTTGGATATCGTATATGGAATTGCTAACGAAAGAAACAAGATTGCAGCTCTGACAGAAATTGGTTATCGTTCTCTTGAGACTCCAAATGGCTATTTCGAGGGCCTTGCTCCTATGGATAACACGATTCAGGACTGGTTTACTCAGATGCTTGATGCGGTTACTTCCACAGAAGGCGGCAGACGCATTTCTTATATGGCTACATGGGCAAACTTCTCAGATACACAGTTCTGGGTGCCTTTTGTTACTGAAGACTTCAGACATGAGATGTGCGATGATTTTGTAAAGTTCGTCGAAGATCCAAGAATAAAGATGGCACCTGTTTTTAATTTCAACGATCAGGTCTGATAGTTTCGCCAGGATTTAGGGACTTTGCGGGTTTAACTCAGTTGGTAGAGTGTCAGCTTCCCAAGCTGAATGTCGCGAGTTCGAGCCTCGTAACCCGCTCCATTTATAGCCTCTTTTAAGAACTTTTCAAAAAATAAAAAAAGGTGTTGACAAAAACAGGTCTCGTAAATATAATAATCAAGCACGCGGGATTAACTCAGTGGTAGAGTGTCACCTTGCCAAGGTGAAAGTCGCGAGTCCGAATCTCGTATCCCGCTCCACCAATTATTAAGGGTTTGTCAAATGACAAACCCTTTTTTCATGCTATCTTTCAAGCGTACTGTTATTTCTTTACAGCTTCAGCCTTTTTCCTGAATAAAGCCTTCTGCAACAATTCTGTCAGCTTCTGCTCCAATACTCCAAGAATGACCGTCAGAGCGATTACAGCGAGTGCATAGACAAGAAGATCGTATTTTCCGGCCTTGATAGGTGAAGAAGAATCTTTCTGCAGAAACCTTAAGACTGAAATCGCAGCGAGATTCATGAGGTAAGTATGAAGTGAGTATTTGCCGAAGAAGCGAGAGACAGGGTTAGTTACATGGTATTTCATCATGAAGATGAATACTGCAAGACCTAAGAGCAGGAACAACGGAACCTGGCAGAAATAGGTTTTGATCTTATCTCCGATGGCGGGACCGTGTCCGCTGAACTCAGTCCAGTAGCCGAACTTCATCTGGCCGTAAGAAGAAAGCTTGAAGAAGATCATGGTGATTACGAGAAGAACATGGAACTTGATGAAGTAAGCCTTTTTGAAGAAACCTGTAATCTGCTTCTCGTAGCTTGCAAATAAAAGACCGGTAAAGAAAGCCGGAGCTGAATTGACCCACCATTCTCCGCTGAACCAGAGAGCTTTCTCTGCCTGCCACCACAGAGCTTTTGCTGCGAGATTTGGCTTGATCCACCAGTTGTCAGAACCGTGCCACCAAGCGAAATGACCGTTGTAGCAGAAGAGCAGGCCAAGTCCGATTATGAATGCGAGAATGATTCCAAGGCATGCAGGACGGTTCTTGATGAAGCGGAAGCACAAGAAGAAAACCAGATATAAGATTGCGAGGACGATAGGAAACCATGCGTATTCATTCATCATGGTAAGACCGAGAAGATTAAAGATCCAGCGTTCTTTTGGAAGTTTTGCTCCTGAAATCAAAAGGAGAATTCCGTAGACAAGAACATTAACGTAAAAGGGAAGTGCAATGGCTTTAACAATTCTGTTTCTGATGAAGCCTTTAAGATAGTCTTTTTTAGTGTCAAAGCTCTTTATGAGGCCGAATCCGGAGCAGAAAAAGAAGATTGCTACAAAGTAAGCACCGGCATTTACAAAAGGTGAGAGAACGTGCTTTTCCTGGAAAATCTGCTCCTGAGATATGTGGTGGAGAATGACGCCTATTGCTGCAAATCCTCGTAGTGATTTCATTGCGTCAAGACTTGTGAAGTCGTCATTGAATTCAAGTTTCTTTCCAAATTTGTTCGTTCCGCCCCAGATAAAAAGGACAAGGAACGAGTAGAAAGCAATCTGTTCTAATACTGACCAGAAGGTCAGTCCCTGTAAAAAGCCCGGCATAACACACCTCATAAATCTTCTTGGAATGTGATTATTATCTCATTAAGAATTGGGTAATTATACCCGACAAATTATTGTCTTTATCCCTTTAGATACTACTGTGTTATTATATGATTATCATTTGATGTTCTCGAAAATTTGGAGGGTGATATGAAAGGAATTATTCTTGCTGCAGGAAAGGGCACACGACTTTATCCTATTACCAAGCCGGTATGCAAACCGCTTCTTCCTGTTTACGATAAACCGATGATTTATTATCCGCTTTCAGTTCTTATGGAAGCCGGTATTAAAGATATTCTTGTAATTACTCCACCTGATGATACAAAGCCTTTCGTTGATCTTTTGGGCGATGGCTCACAGCTTGGAATAAAGATCCAGTATATGGAGCAGAAGGTTCAAAGAGGTATTGCCGATGCTTTCATTATCGCTAAGGATTTCATCGGAACTGATTCCGTTTGCCTTGCGTTGGGTGACAACATCTTCTATGGTCCTTTCTTCAGAAGAAAGCTCAGAGCTGCCGGAAAGAATGAAAGCGGTGCTGTTATCTTCGGTTACTATGTAACTGACCCCAGAGCTTTCGGTGTAGTCGAATTCGACGCTGAAGGTAAGGCTGTATCCATCGAGGAAAAGCCAAGCCATCCGAAGTCAAATTACATCGTTCCCGGTCTTTATTTCTACGATAACAAAGTTGTAGAGATCGCTAACAATATACAGCCTTCCGCCAGAGGCGAGCTTGAGATTACTTCCGTCAATGAGGAATACTTAAAGCAGGGCAATCTCCATGTCATTCCTCTTGGAAAAGAATTCTCATGGTTTGATGCCGGCAATCCGGACAGCCTCTATGAAGCAGCAGGTCAGATCAGAGCTGCTCAGAGATCAGGAAGAATGATCGGTTGTTTGGAAGAAATTGCATGGCATAACAGATGGATCGATAAGGATCAGTTCCTCGCTCTTGCACAATCAATGGCAAAGACCAATTACGGACAGTACCTTGAGTCTTTGGGTGAAGAAATCTAAGCCGGTCGATTTTAAACATAACCAATGCTATAATTGACATATGTCGTTTATACGGCATATGTCTTTTTTTATCAGGAGAAGCACAATGCCCAGACCGGCAAGAGTTAGAAGAGTTTGTGAAGAACCGAAATACACAAGGTTCGTACCGACCGGCGCTGAAAAGATCGAAGCGCAGGTCTTAACCATCGATGAATATGAAGTTATCCGTCATGTTGACTTCCAGAAAATGACTCATGAAGAGTGCGCCAGACAGATGGCCATTTCCAGAACTACAGTTACTGAGACTTATGAGGCTGCAAGATATAAGATTGCTGATGCTCTGATTAACGGAAAAACGATATGCATTGAAGGTGGCAATTACCGGGTTTGCGAAGGCAACGAATGCTTCAAGGACAAGTGTAAGGAATGCGGAAGTGAAGACCTTTGACAGAATAAAAAGGAGGAACTACCGTGATGGAAATTGTTTTAGACGACAGTAATTTCGAAGCAGAAGTATTGAAAAGTGACATTCCTGTTTTAGTTGACTTCTGGGCACCCTGGTGCGGCCCCTGCAAGATGCTTGGTCCAGTTATCTCTTCGATAGCAGAGAAGTATGAGGGAAAACTGAAGGTATGCAAATACAATGTTGACGATTCAGAAGAATTCGCTAACAAGTATTGGGTTGATAGCATCCCTGCGGTAAAAATCTTCAAGAACGGTGAGATAGTTAATGAATCTTTGGGCTTTGTTCCACAACCCAAGCTCGAAGCATTAATTGAAGAGTCTCTCTAATCAAGCAGTAAATAACAAGTGATTCCGGATTTCAGGTTTTGAAGTCCGGAATCATTTCATTTCCGGAAGATTCGTATTCCTGAATGAAAGCATTTGTCTGTCCTGTAGAGGCGAGATATTCGGCAAGTGTGTCGCATGTTCTTTTCGACGGTTTGCCGGCAAGTTTTCCGGTACACGAAGGCATTGGCGTATATTGGCTCATCAGGCTTATAAAAATTCTGTTTCCATATCTTGATGTAAGATAGTCGATTATATGCTTTGAATCGAAAAGTCCACCCGGAAGAATCAGGTGTCTTACAATGACGCCTTTTTTGATAAGCCCGTCCGAACCTATTACGATATCTCCGGTCTGCCTTACCATTTCATCGATAGCACTGCAGCAAATAGAGAAGTAATCAGGAGCCTTGGAGTATTCGGAGGAAAGCTTGGGCGAGAAGAATTTCATATCTGGTATGTATATATCAACAAGCCCGTCGAAAAGCTTTACCGTAGAGACCAGATCGTAACCTGAGCAATTCACGGCAACAGGGAGAGTGAGCCCTTCGGATTTTGCAATAGCAATAGATTCCGCGACAGCAGGGGCAAAATGCATCGGTGTTACGAGGTTGATGTTATTTGCACCTTCTGATTGAAGATTGAGATAGGCCTTTGCGAGCGCATGAGAATCCATTTTTGTGCCATGGCCTGTGAGTCCTCTTGATATCGAATAGTTCTGGCAGAAAACACATCCAAGACTGCAGCCTTCGAAAAATACTGTGCCACTTCCATTAGTTCCGGAAATGATGGGTTCTTCACCGTAATGGAGTTTATAAATATTGACGACCGGAACATCCGGCATTCTGCAAAAACCGACACCACCCGAGACCCTATTGACCTCGCAGTGCCTTGGACAGAGTGTGCATTTTTCGAATAAATTATCCATATGTCTACTATTCTACTACCAAAGAAAGGTTTTCATTGTTGTATTATCCAACTATGACTCATATCAATAACAAAAATACAGACATTTTACCGCATATTTGTGTGCTAACTTGATGATAAAATTTACATATGGCTATACATGAAGAATGCGGAATTTTTGGTGTTCACGGCAGTGACTTCTGCGCCAGTGACGTATACTATGGGCTTTTCAGTCTTCAGCACAGAGGACAGGAAAGTTGTGGTATTGCTACCAATGATGACGCTTCTATCGAATGCGTAAAGGGAATGGGACTTGTCAGTGATGTATTGAGCAGTGACAAGATCAAGAATCTCAAGGGCAATATCGCAATTGGTCATGTCAGATATTCGACAGCCGGTGGTAGTGTTGCAGAGAACGCACAGCCAATCGTTACCCAGTATTCAAAGGGAACACTTTCAATCGCGCATAATGGTAACCTCACTAATGCCAACGAGCTTAAGGCAGAACTCGAAGACAGAGGTGCTATTTTCCACTCGACCACAGATTCAGAGGTAATTGCGTATCTTATCGCTCAGAAGAGATCTTGTAATCCTTCCGTTGAAGAAGCGGTTAAGGAAGTTATGGGAATCATCAAGGGCGGTTATGCACTTCTTGTTATGAGCCCACGCAAGCTTATTGCTGCAAGGGATCCTTTTGGCTTAAAGCCTCTTGTAATGGGTAAATTGGATGATGCGATCATCTTCTGTTCCGAGACATGCGCATTAGAAGCAGTTGGAGCCGAATTTATAAGGGATGTTAATCCGGGTGAGATTGTCATTGTTGAGAACGGTAATATCAGATCCATCGATTCCGGTATTGGACGTCCCATGAAGAAATGCGTTTTCGAGTATATCTATTTTGCCAGACCGGATTCTGTATTAGATGGCATCTCTGTTGCAGAGGCAAGAAGAGAAGCAGGCAGAATCCTTGCAAGAAAGCATCCTTGTGATTGCGATATAGTTATTGGTGTGCCTGAGTCAGGAATTGATGCTGCATTGGGTTTTGCAGACGAATCGGGCATCACTTATGAGAAGGGCTTTGTAAAGAATACCTATGTAGGCAGAACATTTATCAAACCTTCACAGGAACAGCGTCAGCAGGCGGTAAAGATCAAGCTTAATCCTATCGCTGCTGTAGTTAATGGCAAGAGAGTAGTTATGGTTGATGACTCTATTGTCAGAGGAAATACGATTGCAAATCAGGTTAATATGTTGAGAGCTTCAGGCGCGACGGAAGTTCATGTAAGAATCAGCTCACCGCCGTTTATGCATCCTTGTTACTATGGAACAGATGTACCGGATGAGGATAATCTCATCGCGTGCAAGCACACAATCCCTGAAATCTGTGACATAATAGGTGCTGACTCATTGGGCTATTTGGAGCCAGAAGATTTAAATGATATGCTTGGCGGCGACAATTTCAGACATTGTGACGCCTGCTTTACCGGAATTTATCCGGAACGATAAGAGTATATAAATGCAGGATAAGAATCAAAGACATCCTAGTGTCAGATCTGCTGACAGTGCTGTAATCAAGGCTGTAGAACATCAGGCAGCTCTTGAGCGTGAAGCCGCACAAAAAGAAGCGGCTGCCAGAGTTAATCCTAATCGTGTTAACCCTGATCAGCAACATGCAAATGCACAAAGACCTGCTCCGGCTGCAAGACCTGTAAATCAGCGTCCGGGTGCTCCCGTGCAGCGCCAGGCTCAGCCTGCAAATAAACAGCAGCTTCCTGCTATGCACTATTCATCTCAGAATCTTAATACGAGAATGCCTGTGCCTCACCGTCCGGCTCAGACACCCTCCATGGTAAGACCTGTTTCCGGCAATATGCCTGCCAGAGTTGAAGCTCCGCGTCATCTGGCAACTGTCGACGCTTCAAATCGTAAGCTCGACACTGTTATGGAAGAACGTCCTTATGAAGATGAGCAGGATGAAGGTTTAGTTGTTGCCAATTCCGAAAATGCTGAGTTCGACGATTCTGAAGATGAAGCAGAAGTCGAAAAGAAAGCAGCAAAGGCCAGAAAACCGAAGCAGAAAAAAGAACGCAAGAACAGATATTTACCGTATCTCATAATCCTGTTTTTCGAGATTATTTTTGCTGCCGCAGCTTTGTGGGCAATTGATACTTACAACGTAGATACTGACCTGATCGTTCGCGATAACACTATAGAAGCAGGAACTACTGCAAACGTTGATATGTACATCCAGGGACAGCCGAAGTTCCCTGAATATGTGTCATGCAACCTCGATTTCAGTACTATCAACTACAATATTCCGCAAACGATAAGATTTACCGTAAGAATGTACGGCACTAATTTCCCCTGCGTACTTGAGATTGTTGATACTACACCTCCGACAGCAGAAGCTGTTCCTCATTCTATGTATTCTGTAGATGCGATTCCGCCAGTTGAAGAGTGCGTAATCAATATATACGATCTTAATGAGACTACTTTGGAGTGGCTCGAAGTTCCGGACATTTCTGCCGGCGGTAATATTATCGCTAAGGCGGTAGTTACTGATTCTTCCGGTAACCAGACTATTGTTGAAGTTCCATTTACAGTAACTAAAGACTCAGAGGCTCCTGTAATTGAAGGCACAAAGAATCTTGAAGCTTTCATCGGTGATACTATCAGATACAGAGAAGAAGTAACTGTAGCGGATGATATCGATCCTAATCCTGTTCTCGAGATTGATACAAGCAATGTAGATCTCAAGACAGCCGGCACTTACGATGTTATATACAGAGCTAAAGATTTCTCCGGCAATGTTTCCGAGGTTACAATCAAGCTTAAGCTCACCAAGAAGCCTAAGACATATGTTGAGCCTGAAAAAGTTTATGCTGAAGCAAATAAGGTCTTGAAAAAGATTATCAAGCCCAACATGACAGACATGGAAAAGGCTCTCCAGATTACATACTGGGTAAGATATAACATTAACTATGTTGGTAATGCAGATAACTCTTCATGGACAAGAGCGGCTTACGATGGTCTTACCAAGAGAAGTGGTAACTGTTATAACTTCGCTATGGCCGCAAAGGCACTTTTCGATGCTGCGGGTATCGAGAATATGATCATTAACAGAGATCCGTACATCTATCACCCCCATTACTGGAATTACATTCTCATCGATGGTCAGTGGTATCACTGTGATTCAACGCCAAGAATTAAGTACAACAGTTATTTCTTTATGTATACAACCAAGGAATTAAAGAACTTTTGGCATAATGGTTGGAATGGGTATAATTTTAAGGAGAGTAAGTACCCGGCATCTGCTACGAAGTCAGTTCAAAGCAAAATTAATTACTCAGGGCACTCAGTAAAGAAGTAATATGAACAACGCTGTTAACGGAAAAAATAATATGTCGCAATCACGAAATCAGAATCGTTCCGTGGCCGGCAGAACAGTTAATCCCGTTAACGCTGCTCCCACTTCGAAAAGACCTGCTGTTCAGAAAACACCTGTAAACAAAGCTCCTTCAAGACCTCAGGCAGGACATCCGGCACAATCCGTGAGAGTGCCTCAGACACAAGTGCAGAGGCCGGTTCAAAGGCAGATTCAGAGACCAACACAGAATCAGGGTCAAAGACCGGTTCCGCAAAGAGTTCAAAGACCCGTTCAGAAGACAGCTCAGAAGAACGTTCAAAAGCCTGTTCGAAAAAATGCAACTAAGAAAGCAGCACCTAAGACTGAAATGAATCCAATGCTTATAAAGCTTCTTGGGATCAGTGCAGCAATTCTGGTTGCTGTAATGGCTGTTGCAGGAATCATTTCATTCCTGAACGGTCAGTATGAGTTGTTAAACAGCGAGATAACCATTGAAGCAGGATCTTCAAAGCCTGAACTGAATATGTATTTCAAGGAAGAACCCGCTATTCCTGCGTTAGTATCCAGCAATCTTGTTTTCGAAGAGGTAAATACAGATCTTCCTCAGACTGTTAAGTTCAACATCAATATGTATGGCAAGAACTTCCCTTGCCAGCTCGTAATTAAAGATTCAATTGCACCTACCGGCGAAGGCGTTCCTCAGAAAATATTCTCATGCGAAGATCTTCCTGATGCGATGACATGCATTTCCAATGTAAACGATGTCACTGATTGCACGGCGACCTGGAAAGATGTTCCGGATATGAATCTCGGAGGAAATTTCATTGTTCAGGCAGTTTTATCTGATGCAGCCGGCAATGAAACCATAGTCGGAGTTCCTTTTGAAGTAACGAAAGATGGTACTGCGCCTACTATTACAGGTGCCTATGATCTTCAGACATATATCGGCGATACTGTTACTTACAGGCAAAGAGTTACAGTCACTGACGATTACGATGAGAATCCGAATCTTGATATTGATACATCTGCAGTAAATCTCAAAAAAGCCGGCAAGTATGATGTCGTCTACAGAGCTACTGATTTTTCCGGAAACGTATCAGCAGTTACGGTCAAAATCAAAGTTTCTGAAAAGCCGAAGGGATATATAGAGCCCGACGTTGTTTATGCAGAAGCTAAAAAGATCTTAGATGAAATCACCGAACCCGGCATGACGGAAGAAGAGATGGCTTTGCAGATAATCTGGTGGTGCAGATACAACATCAAATTCATCTTAAGAACAAGAAGCTATTCATGGACTGAAGCAGCACATAATGCATTTACCAATAGAACCGGCAACTGTTATTCCACTGCAAGTGCGGTAAAGGCATTGCTGGATGTAGCAGGCATCGATAATATGATGATTGAGCGTCACCCTTATCAGACGGCAACTCATTTCTGGAACTATGTAAAGATAAACGGACAGTGGTATCACTGCGATGCTACATGGCGCCAGGGTTATGACAGTTATTTCTTTATGTATACGACAAAGGAACTTCTGAATTTCTGGCAGGGTGGCTGGAATGGATTCCAGTTCAAGCAGTCGGCGTTCCCTGAAAGTGCTACAGAATCGGTCCAGAAGAGGATTGACTATAAAAACCACAAGATTAAGTCCTGATTGCCCTGATTATGCTATAATCTTTGAATAATAGTTTTATTGGAGCTTGAGATGACACCGATCCTTTATCTTGTAATTCCTTGCTATAACGAAGAACAGGTTCTTCCGCTTACAAGCGGCAAGTTCAAGAACAAGCTGGAAGAACTTATCGAAGCAGAGAAGATTAGTTCAGAAAGCCGTGTGATGTTCGTCAATGACGGCAGCAAAGACACAACCTGGGATATTCTTTCAAAGCTTTGTGAAGAAGACGAAAAATATTGTGCCATCTCCCTTTCACGCAACAGAGGCCATCAGAATGCACTTATTGCAGGTCTTATGGAAGCAAAGAAACACGCAGACATTACTATTTCGATGGACTGCGACGGTCAGGATGATATTAATGCGATTGGCCAGATGGTCGATGAATATGCAAAGGGCAGTGAGATCGTTTTCGGCGTAAGAAATGACAGAACTACTGACTCATGGTTCAAGAGAACTACAGCTCAGTCTTATTACAAAGTCCTTCGCGGAATGGGTGTCGAGATTATCCCTGACCATGCAGATTACAGACTTATGAGTGCAAGAGTTCTCAATGCTCTTGAGGGTTACAGCGAAGTAAATCTCTTCTTAAGAGGCATCATTCCTCAGCTGGGATTCAAGCAGTCCGTCGTATATTATTCAAGAGCTGAGCGTGAAGCCGGCACTACTCATTACCCGCTTTCCAAGATGGCAGCACTTGCAATCGATGGTATTACATCATTTTCCGTCAGACCGTTAAGAATGATTACTGTTTTGGGAATGCTGGTTGCTCTCCTGAGTTTTGTCGGAATCATTTATGTTCTTGCGTCATTCATTTCAGGTTATTATGTTGACGGCTGGGCATCCACTACATGCATCATCTGCTTTGTATCAGGCATCCAGATGATCAGCCTTGGTGTCATCGGCGAATATATCGGAAAGATTTATCTTGAGACAAAACAGCGCCCTCGTTATTTCGTTGCAGAGCGCAAGAATTTGAAGGAGGAGTGAGCACATGGATATACTTTACATCGTAATGCCCGCTTATAACGAAGAAGACAATATTTTGGATGTAGTTACATCCTGGTATCCCGTTCTTGAGGGTAAGGATCCTGCATCAAGACTTGTAATCGCTGATAGCGGAAGCCAGGACAAGACACATGAACTCCTCGAAAATTACATGAAAGACCATCCGCAGCTCGAAGTCCTTTCAAATACCGGAAAGCAGCATGGCCCTAAGGTTATCGCACTTTACGATTACGCTATTAAGCAGGGCGCGGATTTTATTTTCCAGACAGACTCTGACGGACAGACGCTTCCTTCTGAATTCGATGCATTCTGGCAGATGCGTCATGGATACAAGGCTATTTTCGGCCACAGATCCGTAAGAGGTGATGGTAAGAGCAGAGCATTCGTCGAGAAGGTTGTCTGCTTCCTTTTGAAGATGTATTTCCATGTAAAGGTACCGGATGCTAATGCGCCTTTCCGTCTTATGGATGCAAAGACCGTTGCCAAGTATCTTCCCAAGCTCGACAAGGATTACAACCTTCCGAACATTATGATGACAACATACTTTGTCCACTATGGTGAGGAGCATACTTTCCGTGAAGTAACCTTCAGACCTCGCCAGGGAGGAACAAACTCTATCAACATCAAGAAAATTATCAAGATTGGCTGGAAAGCTTTGGGTGATTTCCGTCGTCTGAAAAAGGCAATGTAATGGCGAAAAGTAGCACAAAAACAATTAAGAAAGTAATCACAGCGCTCGTTTTAGTAGCGCTGTCTTTAGGTATATTCTGGTTCGTTCAAAGGCTTTTTATGCCTAAATACCAGGTTGGCGTTATCGAGGGTTCTTTTACCGAAGAGTACTACAAGGAAAAGGTTCCTCATGATGTTATTTTCTTCGGTGACTGTGATGCATATGAGAGCTATTCTCCGATCAAGATGTATGAAGAATATGGAATCTCTGCATATATCAGAGGTTCCGGTGAGCAGTATATCTGCCAGTCCTATTATCTTTTGAGAGATGTATTGAGAACTGAAACACCTAAAGTCGTAGTTCTTTCCATCCACAATCTCCAGCATGATGTTCCGCGCAAAGAAGCATATAACAGAATGACTTTGGACGGAATGAGATGGTCAAAGGATAAAGTTGACGCTATCAACGCATCACTTACAAAAGGCGAGACTTTTGCGTCTTATGCATTCCCTATTCTGAGATATCATGACAGATGGAATCAGCTTACAAAAACTGATTTCGAGCATGTATTTACGAAGGAGATTACTTCACACAACGGCTATTACATGCGTTGCGATATTAAGCCACAGACATTTATCCCGTCTATGCCGCACCTTATCAGTTACGATTTTGGCGAGAATGCTATGTATTATCTCGATCAGATCAGACTCCTCTGCGCTGAAAACGGAATCGAACTTCTTCTGGTAAGAGCTCCTATCGAATACGGATGGTACCCGCAGTGGGATAAGAATGTTGAAGAATATGCAGCTAAGTATGGGCTTACATATATTAATTTCTGCGACTATGCTGAAGATATGGGCCTTGATATGAACGTTGATACTTATGACCAGGGTTCACACCTCAATATTTACGGTGCTGAGAAACTCAGCGTATATTTCGGTAAATATCTGAAAGAACATTACGATCTTACTGATTACAGAACTGTACCTGCAGTTGCCAAAGAATACGAGAAGGACATCGCATTCTATAATTTTGTCCGCGATGACCAGCTTGCTGAGATCGAAAAATACGGCGAACTCAGGAGTTACGGCCCTAAGGCAGTTCAGAAGTAAAAGATTTTCTTTTCTAATCGTTCCTACTTTATTAGGCATTTTGGAACAAAATATTCCGTCAATTTTGCTTAATTTTGGCGTATGCGTGTCAAATTGATAGTGTATTATTATTAACGTGTTTACGAGAGCAATATATGGAGGATATTTTTGCAATGAAAAACATTAAAGTAGCAGCTATTATTATGAGCTTATGCATGGCAGGTGCCGCACTTTGTGCTTGTAACAACCAGCCTGAGCCGGTATCTTCTGATATCAACGTAATTTCTTCACAGAACCAGAATCAGGGCGGTGCAGGCGAGTCAAATATTAGTGTTGACCCAAACGCAGCTGATAACAATTTTAAGATTACATACAAGGGCATCGACATCACAGTTAATGGTGAGCTCGATGACAGCAAGTTCGATGACAACGAATACGATGTTCGTGAGCAGACATCATGCGCTGGTCAGGGTCTTGCTTTGGTTTACTCTTTCAAGGGCGGTTCTTTCGAAGTAGAGACATTCCCTGATACAACAGTAGTTTCAAGAATCAAGCTTAATGACGATACTGTAGCTACAGCTGAGGGCGTATACATTGGTAACACAATGGATCAGGTTAAGGCTGTTTATGGTGAGCCTACAGCTCTTTCTGAGAACATCTTCTCATACAAGAAGGGTTCATCTGAGCTCCGTCTTTTCGTCGAAGATCCTGCTGATGGCAAAGTTTCATCCATCGAGTACTTCAGCGACTTGGTATAAAGATGATTTTTAACGGAAAAAACGGTAAATTCAGTATAACAAGGTTTCTGGGATTAGTGGTTCTGCCACTTGTCGTAGGAGCCTTGTTGGGCGTTGGCGGTTGTTATTACTACTACACCAAGACGGTCAATGATATTGATAGCCGTGTCCTTAAAGAAGTTGATATTGAGTATGGTCATCCGATCACACTTGACAGCTTCTTTACGGAAGTTCCGGTAAATACAAAGTTTATTACAGCAGTTGAGCAGATCGATCCGGGTCTTCTCCAGTCTTATGACATTGCAATTGATTGCGGTGGTCATATCGTTCATTCAGTTCTTAATATTGTTGACAGAACAGCTCCGACCGGCAGGGCAGTTCCGTATATGATGTATACGGGCAAGGCACCTGACCCTAAGGATCTTGTCACTGATATTTTCGATTTGACCGAAGTAACCCTTTCATATGATCAGGGCGAACCTGATTTGTCTGAAGGTGGTGACAGATTTATCGGCGTAAGGCTTACTGACACGAATGGTAATTATTCTGTTGTCGATGTACCTTTCCGCGTAATCAAGGATACGGAACCTCCTATGATCTACGGCGCACAGGATATTGAGATCGTCGTAGGAAAGACGGATTCAATTGCATATAGAGAAGGCATCGTAGTTCGTGATGATTATGCTGAGAATCCGACACTTGAGATCGACAATTCGCAGGTTGACCTTAAGCATATAGGTGATTATGACCTCATCTACAGAGCAATTGATGATGTCGGAAATACAACTGAGGTAACTGTAAAAGTTCATGTCGTAACAACCGGAAGAGCCGGCGTATCTTCTGCCGAAGTTCATGCCTACGAACAGAAGGCATACGATATGGCAAGGAAGATCAATAAAACGATCTTGAAAGAAAGCGATAACGATGTTGTTAAAGCTATGAAGATCTTTTATTGGGTTCATAACAATATCTCGTTTGTTCTCTCCACTCCACAGTATGAGAACTGGGCAGTTGCTGCCATCAACACTTTCACGAAGAGATATTCTTCCTGCTATGGTACATGGGCAGTATGTAAGGCAATGCTCGATGTTGAAGGTATTGAGAACGTTTGCGTTGTAAGAACAGTATCAAACACTTGGAGAAATTATCACTATTGGGCTTTGGTTAAGCTCAATGGCGAGTGGTACCACTGTGATGCACAGAGATATTTTAATGGTGTAACACCGAAGAAGTATTTCTGCTTCATGATGACCGATAAGGAAATCCTTGCTGCTCCTTCGAATCACGCATTTGCCAAATCGAAGTACCCTGAGAGATCGACTAAGTCGGTACAAAAATATATTGATGTTTATTCCGGCAAAATCAAGTCCGGATTCCCCTATAAGAAAGATACGTAGTTATCACTCTGATTTTTAGGAATGGGAAATGGTAAAAGGAATGAAAAAAAGAGTTTTGTGCATAAGTTTATGCATCTTGGCTATATCCGTAATTGCCACCCTCATCGCATGTTCCAATCTTGGTGGAATTAAGAAAGACGTCACTATTGAGGTAGGCACTCCTATCACTTTAGATGCCTTCTTTAATTCCGTGCCTGAGGACGCTGAGTTCCTGACGGATATATCAGGAATCAGCACTAATGAACCTGCTGTTTATCAGCTTAGAATCCGTTACGGCAAAAAGAGTGCAGATGTTGTCTTAAAGATTGAAGACAACACAGCTCCTACAGGTGATCCGGTTCCGGTAACTTATTATCTTAATTGGAGAATGCCTGAAGCATATGAATGCGTAACCAATCTCTATGACTTTTCGGGAATCGCACAGGTAGAGTACAAAGATGGTATTCCTTCTTTTACGGACAGTGGCGAGTTTGAAGTTGGTGTGCTCGTAACTGATGTTTATGGCAATAGCGCCGTAATTAATGTGCCTTTCACGGTAATTAATGATACGACACCACCTGTTATCAGTGGTGTTCATGCACTTGAGCTTGAGGGCAATCCTGATCAGCTCGATTTTTATGAAGGTGTCACAGTTGCGGACGATTACGATACAGAACCGCTTCTTACTATTGATGACTCACAGGTCGATTATATGACAGCTGGAACTTATCCCTTGATTTACAGAGCAAGTGATAAGGCAGGTAATATCGGAACTGCAATCACCGATCTCGTAGTCAAGATTCCTGCTGCGCAGGCTAAAACCAATACAAGCGGCGGAGATAACGGAACTTACTATGTAGGTGACGGTGATCCGTATGCAATTGCCAGAAAGGTTATGTCAGGCCTTTGGGGCAAGAATGAAGTCGAGACAGCAAGAAATATTTTTAACTGGGTACATAACACCCTCTGGTTCAGACTTCTTTCCGGTACACGTAACTACGAACACGCCGCATACAGAGGATTTACAAAGCACAGCGGTGACTGCTATGTTTACTACTCCTGCTGTAAGATGCTTCTTGATATTGCAGGTATCGAAAATATGCGAGTAGATCGTTACCCTAAGCTTAATGGTAAGGTTCACTTCTGGCTTTTGGTCAAACTTAATGGTGAGTGGTATCACTGTGATGCTACAGAAGGTTATAACGATCACCCGGGTGTTTGGTTCATGTGTACAGATGCCCAGATAAATGATAAGTATCACCACTTTAACGGTGCTTTGTATCCTGCAAGAGCAGGTGGTTCAAAGGATTTTGCAACTCCAACTCCGTTGCCGGAAGAAGAGACGCCAACACCAACGCCTTCGCCGTCCATAACGGATACTCCGGTTGACACTATCACACCGACGCCATCGGAAGATCCGACGATGCCGAGTACGGCACCTACAACCGCACCGGTTGATACACAGCCTCCGACACCGACGCCTGAAGAGACAACTCCGTCGACTTCGGCACCGGCAGAGACGACACCTGCACCGGTTGATACGGATCCTGTGCCTGACGAGAACGACCAATAATTGATATTGGCGCCTTAGCCGTCAAAAGTACCAAGTAGATATTTTTTAATGCAAAAAGAGTTGTGCTAAGAAGTTTATTGACTTTTAGTACAACCCTTTTAAATTATTAGTGTATGTATAAATTCATCGGTAAAATCGGAGCTGTACTCTACTGTGCCGCACTTGTTGTGGTATCTGTTGTGTTTACCATTCGTGATGCCAACAGGAACCTCAGAAAAGAAGTTACAATGGAGGCCGGTACAGCGATAAGAATTCAGGATTTCTTTGAATCCTGTCCGGATGACGCCAGATTTGTTACCGATATTTCCTCGATTGATACCACAGAACCTGCAGTTTATAAGCTCAGAGTCTTTTACGATGAGACATTCGAAAAGGATGTCATATTAAGAATTGAAGATCACACCGGTCCCAGAGGTATCGCTCTTCCTCAGACTCTTTATACGACATGGAATGCTCCTGAAGCATCTGACTGTGTCGGATATCTTTTCGATCTTTCTGGAATTGCCAAGATCGAATATCACGATGGAAGACCTTCATTCAAGGAAGGCGGCAGTTTCAATGTTCAGGTAGAAGTCACAGATGTATACGGCAACTCAACTCTTATTGATGTTCCGTTTATCGTAGTTGATGATCGCAAAGCACCTGTAATTGAAGGTGTTAGTAACCTTGAAGTTGAAGCTGGTGAGGAACCTGATTTCTTTGAAACTGTAACAGCATATGACGACTACGATGAAGATCCAATGATCAGAATTGACGATTCAGAAGTCGATTATGAGAATCCCGGAACTTACGAATTCAAATATATAGCAATTGATAAGGCTGGAAATTTCAGCGTGGCAAAAGCTGAAATCAAAGTTAAGAAAGCCAAAACGACGACTACTTCTTCTACATCGAATTCCGTTGATGTCGGTGGTGATGCCGGCACCTCAGGCAGTTCATCTTCCGCCAAGGCACTTGCGTCAAGGATCATGTCAGGACTCTGGGGAAAGAATGATGTTGAGACTGCAAGAAATATCTTTAACTGGGTTCACAGCCACATCTCTTATGTTCATGTAAGAGGAAGACTTTCTTATACACAAGCTGCATACAGAGGATTTTCGAGAAGATCCGGAGACTGCTATGTTTATTATTCCTGCTGCAAGATGCTTCTTGATATGGCCGGCATTCCGAACATGATGGTCAAAAGGTCTCCTGTTACAACGAACAACCACTACTGGAATCTTGTTAAGCTCAATGGTCAGTGGTATCACTGCGATTCCACTGTTTTCAAGCATCGCCGCACCATATATTTTATGTGTACAGATGCTCAGATCAACGACAAGTATCATCACTTTAACGGTAAGTTATATCCTGCAAGAGCAGGCGGTTCAACGGATTTCAAACCTTCTGATACACCGACTCCTATTCCGACAGAGACTCCTACACCGACACCGGAGACAACTAATACATCTCCGTCTTCGCCGGAAAGCTCTGTTACACCGGCAATTTCAGCAACACCGTCTGCATCAATTACACCTACACCTGCAGTATCGGATACACCTGAACCGAGCATTTCCGGTTCGGATAATCCGACATCAACGCCTACACAGACACCTGCACCTGAGATTACTCCTGAGGCGACAGATACACCTACACCTACGCCGACGGCAACCAGTACGCCGACGCCTACTCCTAAGCCTACGGCTACAGAGAAGCCAACTGAACCGCAGGATCCGGAAGAAAACGGGTAAAATAATAGTCCTATGAATAAGTCAGTCGCGAAAATCGGAGCTTTCTTATACTGTGCCACTATAATAGTGGTTTCTGTTGTTTGCACCATAAGAGATGCCAATAGAAACCTTATACGTGATGTTGTGATTGAAGCCGGATCCAGTATCAGGATAGAAGAGTTTTTCAAAGATTGTCCTGATGATGCTGAATTCGTTACAGATGTATCAGGTATCGACACATCTGCTCCGGCAGTTTACAGACTCAAAGTCAGATATGATGAAGCGTTTGTAAAAGACGTTACTTTGAGAGTGGAAGATCACACTGCACCAAGAGGCGTTGCTATTCCGCATAATCAGTATGCAAGCGTTGCTTGGCCTGATGCTTCTGAGTGCGTTGGTTATCTTTACGATCTGAATGGAATCGCAGAGATAAAATACAGAGACGGCACTCCTGAATTCAGATTTACGGGTGATTATAATGTCCCGATAGTTGTAACCGACTGGTATGGTAATTCTACGATAATAGATGTTCCTTTCCATGTTACGGATGACCATAATGCTCCGCTGTTTTTCGGAATCCACGATATATATGTCGACATCGAAGAAGATGCTGCAATCGATTATTTCGATGGTGTCACATATGTCGACGATTACGATGAGAATCCGAGAGTTGCTGTCGACGATTCAAAGGTCGAGCTTGGTGTTGAAGGCCGATATCCAATCCTTTATAAGGCGATGGATGATGCCGGAAATATCAGATTGCAGACGGCATATGTATACGTCGAAAAGCAGCGCATTGTAAGCGGTTCACTTGGTGCCGGCGGCGGATGGGATTCAGGCCACCACAACGAAGTATATAAGATGGCCAGAGCAATCTATAAGAAAATCAAAGGTAAGAATGATACTGAGACAGCAAGAAACATTATCAATTATGTTCATTCGCATGTCTCTTACACAACCGTAAGAGGTAAGCAGTCTTTTGAAGAAGCTGCATACAGAGCACTGACCAAGCATAGTGCTGATTGTTACGGATATTACTGCACGACAAAGATACTTCTGGATATTGCAGGAATTCCGAACATGATGGTTAAGAGATCACCCGTAAAGGTGAACGGCCATTACTGGAATCTCGTCAAACTTAACGGCAAGTGGTATCATTGTGACTCAACGGTATTCCGCGTTCATCGCTCGGTATATTTCAAGCAGGATGACAAGAAAATATGGGATAGCCACCATCACTTTAATAAGATGATTCTTCCCGTAAGAGCAAATGGAACGCCGCAGTACATAAAAGATCAGGAAAAAGATCCGAAAGAATAAAGGTAATAGGAGGAAAGAAGATGAAAAAAATCAAGATTTTCACAGCAGCAGTAAGCCTTGCTGTGGCAGCATCCCTTTTTGCAGGATGTAATGGTGCTCCCAACGAGTCTGCACAGGCATCCCGTATCGAAGGTGGACAGACACAGATCTCAGTAAACGTTAACAACGGACAGAATGCTCCTCAGGGTGACTTCAAGTTCACATACAAGGGTTATGCAGCTGTACCCGGTGCTCCTGCAGCACCTGTAATCGAAGCTTTCGGTGAAGCTCAGGATCAGTTCGAAGGTGCTTCATGCGCAGGCCAGGGAATGGATATCATTTACACATATCCCGGATTCAAGCTCTACACATATGAGGATGCATCAGGTGAGATCATCGATGCGATTGAGGTTGAAGATCCTCTTACTGACTGCCTCGGACTTCATGTTGGTCAGACCGTAAGTGACGCTAAGAGGCTTTTCGGCGAACCCGTCCAGGAGGATGATTTCGGTGTAATCTTCGTATCCGGTGCGACTGCACTTCAGATTTCTACCGATGGAACAGAGACAATTATCTCAATTGTATTCAGAATGCCTCTTGATTAATCGCGAAAAAAGGCGATTTTCGACGAATTTAAGAGAATTATCGAAGTTTTTTAAGAAAAATTGTTGACATATTCTTTTCAGGCGTTTATTATATGCAGGCTTGCTTAAGGGCAAGCCTGTTCTTTTGCCGTAAAAGGCATATGGAATATAAAAAAGATTCAATGAATTTCAAGGAGAAAGACACATGGCTACATATGTTGCAACCAAGGATTCAATAGAAAGGAAATGGCTCGTAATCGACGCTGAGGGCATGGTTCTCGGTCGTTTGGCTACAGAGGTTGCTAGACTCTTAAGAGGTAAGCACAAGCCCACATATACTCCTTTCCTTGATACCGGAGATAATGTAATCGTAATCAACGCTTCCAAGGTAGTTCTTACTGGTAAGAAGCTCGAAGACAAGAAGTACCGCCATCATTCCGGTTTCCCGGGCGGACTTAAGGAAATTGACTATCGTACAATGATGTCAAAGAACCCTGAGAAGGCTGTTGAGCTCGCTGTTAAGGGCATGCTCCCTAAGAACTCTCTTGGCCGTCAGATGTTCAGAAAGCTTCATGTTTATGCTGGTCCTGACTATGAGCAGGCAGCTCAGAAGCCCGAAGTTCACACATTCTAATCGGAGGACTAAGTAATAATGGCAGCAAAGAAAACAAGCAACAAAGTATATTACTACGGCACAGGCCGTCGTAAGGACGCAGTAGCAGCCGTTCGTTTGGTTCCCGGTAAGGGCAAGATCACAATCAACGGCAAGGACATCGATGACTACTTTGGTCTTGATACATTGAAGCTCATCGTTCGTCAGCCTCTCGCAGTTACACAGACAGAAGATAAGTTCGACGTTATTGTTAAGGCAGTAGGCGGCGGTATCTCTGGTCAGGCTGGTGCTATCCGTCACGGTATCTCCAGAGCTTTGGTTGAAGCTGATGAGGAGAACTACAAGTCAGTTCTTAAGGAGAGCGGATTCCTCACACGTGATGCACGTATGAAGGAAAGAAAGAAGCCGGGTCTCAAGAAGGCAAGAAAGGCTTCACAGTTCTCAAAGCGTTAATCGTTACTCGATTATTCAAGCTATTCAAGAAGCTGTTCCGTTTGGAGCAGCTTCTTTTCTTTGCTATTTTTATCTTGTGAATGTACAATTATCACGCAACGAAAAGGATGACGCTGATGATAAGATTCAAGACTACATCTCCTGAACAGACTGAATTGTTCGGCAAGGGACTTGCCAAATCGCTTGGTGCAGGCGATGTTATTGCGCTGACTGGCGATCTTGGTGCGGGTAAAACATGCCTTACCAGAGGCATTGCTGACGGTCTTGGATCTACCGCTCACGTTTCCAGTCCTACTTTTACTATCGTCAATGAGTACGATGGCGGAAGGCTTATGCTTTTCCATTTCGACACATATAGACTGTCAGGACCGGATGATTTTCTTATGAGTGGACTTGACGAATATTTCTACAGAAATGGCATATGTGTATTTGAGTGGAGCGATATAATCGACGAACTCTTACCTGAAGATTCGATCAGGATGACAATTACAGGTGATGGCGATATGAGACTTTTCGAGTGTAATTGCAGTGAGAAGCATCAATGCTATATTGAGGAAGCTGCCCGCAATGCCGGAGCTGAGGTTGAGAAATAATGAAACTTCTTGTTTGTGATACATCTAATGCAAATTGCAGTGCCGGAATCTTTGAAGACGGCAATGAACTTTGTTATGAGCTGTCCTTTGAGACACTTACTCATTCGGAGACGTTCATGCCATTGGTTCACAGAGTAATGGAGAAAGCCGGCCTTTCTCATGCTGATTTGGACGGTTATGCAGTAACTGTCGGACCTGGTTCTTTTACGGGTATCAGAATCGGCCTTTCAGCAGTAAAAGGAATGGCGTTGGCATCCGGTAAAAAGTGCATCGCCGTATCCTCCACAGAAGCATTGGCAAGATCTTGCGACAATGCGACTATGACTCCCAAAAATGAGACAATTATCGTTCCTGCAATTGATGCAAGGAATAACAGAGTTTTCGCACAGGCAGCTGAAGATGACACCTTGAAAACTCTGATAAATGAAGACGCATACGATGCTGACGATCTTGCTGAAAAGATCAGCAAAATACCTGAAGTAATATATGGCAAGCGTCGCCAGATCCTGGTCGTTGGAAGTGGCGCAGAAGTAATGAAGAAAGCTTTCGAAAAGAACCAGTGCGGACTTAACATTTACTACGCACCAGGTGCGGCTATTATGCCCAAAGGTGTTGCTCTTGCTGCCTTTGCATCAAGTGAAATGATTGATGCTATCGATCTTAAGGCATCTTACTGCGCAGTATCACAAGCGGAAAGACTTAGAAAAAATGCCTGACGACAAGTTGATTATCAGATCAGGTGAACCTGACGATATCAGGGAAATAATGAAGCTTGAAGAAGGCTCCATAGCTCATCCGTGGGAGTCTGAAGAAATAGCAAAGCTCATCACAGAAGAACGAAAAAAGTGCTATGTTGCATGTTGTGAAGATCAGGTTGTCTGTTATGTCGGTGCTGAGACTGTTCTTGACGAATGCAATATCGGAAATATCGTTACTGCTAAAGAGTTCAGAGGCAGGGGATTTGCAACAGAATTACTGGACTATCTTCTTAACGATCTGAAGTGTGACGGAATCGCAAAAGTGTTCCTGGAAGTTGAGCACGATAATGCTCCGGCACTTACTCTTTATGAGAAGGCAGGCTTTGTAAAATACGGCCACAGACGCGATTACTACGGCAAGGGCAGAGATGCTGTCCTTATGTCTAAAGATCTCTGTTGATATTTTTACCAAAAGGATTTAACAAAAATTACTCATTTGGGGTAAATAGTCGAAAATAGGCACAACGCTTCATTTTTGGTTGATTTTCGAAAAGGGCAAAAATATACTTATGTGGTATTTAATAGGGGGACGTCCGGTACTATGACTAAAGAGAAGATTGTTTTTGATTGTGAAGATGCTTTGCAGATGAAGGCTGTTGCAGTCCTGATTCAGAAGGCTTCCCAATACCATAGCACAATCTATATTGTTCGCAGTGGCAGAAGAGCTAATGCGAAGAGCCTTTTGGGTGTAATGTCCCTCGGAATTGAGAATGGCGCAGAGCTTGAGATCGAAGCTAATGGCGACGACGAGAAGGAAGCTTGCGAAGCTCTCATTACACACCTTAAGAATCCCAAGCTTGCAGTGTAATGCCAGTTAATAAATTCGACGCACGGCTTGATACCGTGCCATTAAGCCCCGGAGTGTACCTTATGAAGGACTCTTCGGGCTGTGTTATTTATGTAGGTAAAGCTAAAAAATTACGCAACAGACTGAAGAGCTATTTCGGAGGCGGCGTAATATCCAGCCCCAAAGTCAGAGCGATGGTATCGCATGTTGCCGACTTCGAATACACTGTTGTCGGATCTGAGCCGGAAGCTCTTCTTTTAGAGAATAATCTCATCAAGAGATATCAGCCAAAATACAACATTCTTCTTCGTGATGACAAAGGATATCCTTATATCTGTGTCACTCTGAATGAAGCATATCCGCGTGTTTTCAAGGCATTCAGAGTGGATGCAGATGCGCGCAAAAAAGGCGCAAAATACTACGGTCCTTATATGAGTGCCGACTGTTTTGAAGTGCTTAATGCGATAAACGATATCTTCCCTTTGAAGCGCTGCAAAAAGCTTTTCCCTAGAGATATCGGCAAAGAAAGACCATGCCTAAACTATCACATCGGAAAGTGTATGGCACCTTGCCTTGGCACAGTAAAAGAAGAGGACTACCGCGCCATGATAGGCCAGATCGTCGACTTCTTTGAAGGTAAATATGACGGTATCGAAAAAGACATCAAAGCGCAGATGGAAGAATGCTCTGCAAACCTTGAATTCGAGAAAGCCGGAGCGTTAAGAGACAGGCTCTATGCACTTCGCGCGATAAGACAAAACCAGAGAGTATATCTTGAAATCGAGCGCGATGTCGATGCTATCGGACTCTATTCTGACTGCGGTGAGACATGCGTCAGAAAGCTCGAATTGAGACAGGGAAGAATCGTCGGTTCATCAACATATTTCTTCTCCGGTGAAGAGGAAGACAAGGAAGAAATCCTCAAGAATTTCCTCATGCAGTACTACGAGGATGCGCCGTTTATTCCACCGGTTATTCTTGTGCCTTTCTTACCCGAAGAAGAGGATCTGGAATCGATCGAAAATACGCTTTCTGAAAAGCTTGGAAAGAACTGCAAACTCCATGTTGCCGAGCGTGGCGAACTTCGTGAATTGTCGAATCTCGCCAAGAACAATGCACGCGAAATGATGGTCAGAAGAATCTTAAGAGGTGGAAATGCCAATGCCGATCCTTCTGTTCCGTTGAGATATCTTGAAGAACTTCTTGGCGCACCACAGGGCTCTATTTCGAGAGCAGAATCTTTCGATATTTCTAACCTTGGCAACGACGATATCTGTGCCGGCATGGTTGTTTTCAAAGATGGTAAGGCAGACAAGCAGTCCTACAGATTATTCAAGATGAAAAGAGTCGAGTCGCAGGATGATTATATGTCGATGCGAGAGACTCTCGAAAGAAGATTTGCACATAACGCAGACGATGGATTCAAGTATCCTGACGTTATCCTCGTTGACGGTGGCAAAGGCCAGCTTGATGCTGTCGCATCGGTCGTAAGATCAATGAAGGGAACGGAGAATATCTACCTCGCCGGAATGGTCAAAAACGACAGACACAAGACATCCGGAATCGTTTTCGAGGATGGACGTGAAATAAGACTTGAAGGACGAACACTGACAGATAGTGAGATGGGACTTCTTAGATTCCTTACGACTGTTCAGAATGAAGTTCACAGGTTCGCCATATCGTACCAGCATAAGCTTGCGGGAAAGCGTAACATCAAATATAAACTCGAAAATATAGACGGAATCGGTCCTGCAAAGCGCAAGAATCTGCTCTCGCATTTTGGTACAATAAAAGCTGTGGAAAATGCTTCCGAAGAAGATCTCAGGCAGGCAAAAGGCATTACTGAGAAGGATGCTTCGGCAATTTACAGGTATTTTCACAGGGAGTCTTAATGGCGATATACGCTTTGGCAGATCTGCATATGTGTCTTTCCTGTCCGGACAAATCAATGGAATTGTTCGGCTCTTCCTGGAACGGCTACATCAGCAAGATTAAAGATAACTGGGAACGCATGGTTACTGATGAGGATACGGTGCTTGTTTCCGGTGATATTTCATGGGCTACTTATATCGATAAGGCTGAAGAAGATTTCCGTTTCCTGTCAGAACTTCCCGGAAGAAAACTTCTTTCACGCGGCAACCACGATTACTGGTGGACTACGATAAAGAAGATGGAGGATTTCTTCGATGAGAAGCAGTTCACAAATCTTGAATTTATCAGGACCAATATCATTGAGGCAGACGGCTGCCTTATAACAGGTACAAGAGGCTGGATGATCGAGACCAAGGAAAGCCTTGAAGGAACTGACAACAGGAAGATTTACGATCGCGAAAAGTTAAGGATCAAGATGTGCATTGATAAGCTTTCTGAACAGGACCCCGAGCATTCCAAGAAGCACATTCTCATGATCCATTATCCGCCGATAACTGCTAAGCAGGGATTTACCGAATTCGCTGACATGATGGCAGATGCCGGCATCGATATTTGCGTCTATGGACACCTTCACGGCAAAGCACACAAAAAGGCTTTTGAAGGCGACTATAAAGGTACAAGATTCGTGTGTACATCTGCCGATTATCTGGGCTTTGCTCCGATAAGGATTTTGTAAGATTTTTCGAGGGGTAAAAATTGCCCTTAAAAATTTTTTTGAATCCGCAAACGCAATAAATAAAGGCATTTGCGGGATACCTAAAATTTATTTGATAGACATATTTTCTTAATTATTATATAATAATGCGGTAGCCGAAGCAGAGGGATATTCCCGTATGCGCCGGCTCTTTTTGTCTATATCTTTATCAGAGGTAATTACATGGCATACTCGATGACAGGCTTCGGCCGTGGCGAGAAGGTTTTCGAGACCAGAAAATACAATATTGAGTTAAAATCCGTCAATTCCAGATTCTGCGATATCTCTATCAGAATGCCCAGAATCTTTAACTATCTTGACGCTGATATCAGAAGAGTAATCACAGACAGGCTCTTAAGAGGCAAGATCGACGTTTACATCAATTACGAGGATCAGGGCGAAGCAGGCCAGACTGTTACTGTTAACACCGGACTTGCAAAGGAATACTCCAATGCAGCAAAGGCGATTGCCGATCTTACAGGAAGAACAGATGACTTCGGTGTTGCAAGACTTGCAACTATGCAGGATGTACTCTCCGTTACCCAGAATGAGATTAACGAAGAGCAGGCTTCAAAAGAACTTTTGGAGACTTTGAATATCGCTATCGATGGTATGCTCCAGATGCGTAAGAGAGAGGGCGAGAACCTCGTTGTTTCAATTCTTGGCAAGGTCGATTCTCTTGAAGCAATCAGAGCTGAAGTTGTAACAAGAGCTCCTGAAGTGGTTGAAGCATACAGACAGAAGCTTACCAACAGAATCAATGAGATTTTGACAGGCGATCAGAGAGAGTTTTATGACGATAGCAGACTCGCTGCTGAAGTAGCTGTATTTGCTGATAAGTGTGCCATTGATGAAGAGATGGCAAGACTTTCATCACACTTTTCACAGGCAAGAAAGATTCTTGCTGAAGATGGTTCTGTAGGAAAGAAGATGGACTTCCTCGTACAGGAAATTAACCGCGAAGTTAATACAACAGGCAGCAAAGCGAATGATATTGAGATTACTTCCAGAGTTCTTACAATGAAGAACCTTGTAGAAGAAATCAGAGAACAGATTCAAAATCTCGTGTAATGGAAGGGCTTATTAATGGCATCTGAATTTATCGACATCGGATTCGGCAATTTAGCTCAGGCATCAAGAATTATTTGCGTCGCAGCAGCAGAATCTTCTCCTGTCAGACGTATGATGCAGGATTCCAAAGACAGGGGAATGCTTGTTGATTGTTGCGCCGGCAAAAAGTGCAAATCAGTTTTGGTTACAGACAGTGGTCTTGTACTTACATCTGCTCTTGCTACTTCAGAAATAAAGGAGATGCTTGGATGAGTAATGCATACAGAGGATTGATAGTAGCAGTATCAGGACCTTCCGGTGTTGGTAAGGGTACAGTACTTGCAAGAGTTGAGGAACTTTTGGAAGAGGCGAATCCCGGAAGCGTAGGTCACTCTATTTCTGTTACGACAAGAGCTCCTAGAGGAGCAGAACAGGACGGCGTCGAGTACTACTTCAGAACGACCGAAGAGTTCGAACAGATGATCAAAGACGGCAAGATTGTCGAGTACGACAAATATGTTGATAACTACTACGGAACACCGTCTGAACCACTGGATGCGATGCTCAAAAAAGGTCAGGATGTACTTTTCGACATAACAATAGAAGGAAGCCTTGCGTTAAACCGCATGTTCGATAAAGATACGGCCACAATCTTCATTCTCCCGCCTTCAATGGAAGCTCTTGAGAACAGACTGAGAGGCAGAGGTACAGAGACTGAAGAGAAGATCCAGAAGAGACTTGCTCAGGCAAAAGCTGAGATTAAGAGAGCAGGAGAATTCGAATACATCGTTACAAACGATGACTTAGAAAGAGCAGCCAGAGACATTCTGGCAGTTATTACCGCTGAAAAGCTTAAAGCTTCGAAGAATATTAGTACAGCAAAAGAACTTGAATAAAAGGAGAAGAGAGGTAAAAAAATGTTAACAGATCCTTCAATCGAGAAACTAAAGGCGAAGTCAGCTAGCCCGTATGATTTAACTGTTTTGGTTAGTAAGCGTGCTAGAGAATTGACAGACGGCGCTCAGCCCATGATCGATACAGAGGGCGCAGCAAATGTCGTATCCCTTGCTTGCCGCGAAGTAGCAGCTGATAAGGTTGTTGCAGTCGAGGGCGATGTAGAGAACGAGGCCGTTATCCCGATTACAAGAGAAGAGAAGATCAGAAGAAGAGAAGAAGCTGAGAACAGAAGAAAGATGCTCGAAGAAGAAAGAGCAGAGAGAGCTTCATCCAACGGTGGCTTGAATTCAAAGGGCCTTGATGATCTTATCAATGCATTGGCTGGCGGCGCTCCTGAAGAAGAGGAAGAGCTTGTTAGCGAAGTAGATGACGCAGACGATATGTCTGAAGACGAAGAATAATTCTTGAAGGAGTTTTAAGAATATGGCAGTAGAGAAATCAATGGATAAGATCGTTTCTCTTGCGAAAGTAAGAGGCTTTGTATATCCGGGTTCTGACATCTACGGCGGTCTTGCAAATTCATGGGACTACGGCCCGTTAGGTGTTCAGCTTAAGAATAACGTAAAAGCTGCATGGTGGAAAAAGTTCGTCCAGGAAAGCCCTTACAATGTAGGACTTGATGCAGCGATCATTATGAATCCTAAGACTTGGGTCGCATCCGGCCACGTTGGTGGATTCTCAGATCCTCTTATCGACTGTAAGCAGTGCAAGGCTCGTCAGAGAGCTGATAACCTTGTTGAGGATTGGAATAAGGAAAACGGCGTTGAGAATGTTTCCGTTGAAGCTATGAGCCCTGAAGATATGGTTGCTTATATCAGAGAAAACAACATTCCCTGCCCTGTATGCGGAGGCCACAACTTCACTGATATCCGTAAGTTCAACCTCATGTTCAAGACATTCATCGGTGTTACTGAGGATGCTACATCTGAGGTTTATTTGAGACCTGAGACAGCACAGGGTATCTTCGTTAACTTCGCAAATGTTCAGCGTTCTGCTCGTAAGAAGCTTCCTTTTGGTATCTGCCAGGTAGGTAAGTCTTTCAGAAACGAGATCACACCCGGAAACTTCATTTTCCGTACAAGAGAGTTCGAGCAGATGGAACTTGAGTTCTTCTGTGAGCCTGGTACTGACCTCGAGTGGTTCGATTACTGGAAGCAGTTCTGCCACGACTGGCTCATCAACCTTGGTATCAAGGAGAACGAGCTCCGTACAAGAGATCACGCTAAGGAAGAGCTTGCATTCTATTCAAGAGCTACTACAGACTTCGAGTTTGCATTCCCTTTCACAGACTGGGGCGAACTCTGGGGTATCGCAGATCGTACAGATTACGACTTGAAGCAGCATATGGAACACTCCAAGCAGGATCTCACATATTTCGACCCTGCAAAGAATGAGAAGTACATTCCTTATGTTATCGAACCTTCTTTGGGTGCAGATCGTGTAACTCTCGCATTCATTTGCTCTGCTTATGACGAGGAAGAACTTGAGGGCGGTGACGTAAGAACAGTACTTCACTTCCATCCTTTCCTTGCACCTATCAAGATTGGTGTGCTTCCTCTTTCTGCAAAGCTTACAGACAAGGCATTGCCCATTTACGAAAAGCTTTCCAAGAAGTATATGTGCGAGCTTGATGATCGTCAGAGCATCGGTAAGCGTTACAGAAGACAGGACGAGATCGGTACTCCTTACTGCGTAGTTTACGATTTCGATTCTGAGAATGACGGTTGTGTAACTATCAGAGAAAGAGATTCAATGAAGAACGTCGAGTATGAGCCTGGTAATATCAGATTCCCTATCGACAAACTTGATGAATTTTTTAATGGTAAGTTCGATTTTTAATAGACTTTTTCTGTTAAAATAAATCGATAAGTTTTCAATAGGCGTTAGCCATAGAGAAATAAAAAACAATTTAAATAAATGAAAGGCGGATTAGAGAATGACAAAGTACGTTTATCTGTTTACCGAAGGTAACGGAAGCATGCGTGAGCTTCTCGGTGGTAAGGGTGCTAACCTTGCTGAAATGACCAACATCGGTCTCCCTGTTCCTCAGGGTTTCACAATCAGCACAGAGGCATGCACAAAGTATTATGAGGATGGTCGTCAGATCAATGACGAGATCATGGCTCAGGTCATGGAGAACATCACAAAGCTTGAGGAGATCACTGGCAAGAAGTTCGGTGACCTCGAGAACCCGCTCCTCGTTTCCGTAAGATCCGGTGCAAGAGCTTCCATGCCTGGTATGATGGACACAATCCTCAACCTCGGTCTTAATGAAGACGTTGTAGAGGTTATCGCTACAAAGTCCGGCAACCGTAGATGGGCATATGACTGCTACAGAAGATTCATCCAGATGTATTCTGACGTAGTAATGGAAGTTGGTAAGAAGTACTTCGAAGAACTCATCGATAAGATGAAGGCTGAAAGAGGAGTTAAGTTGGACGTTGAGCTTACAGCTGACGACCTCAAGGAACTCGCTTCTCAGTTCAAGGCTGAATATAAGTCAAAGATCGGCACAGATTTCCCTTCTGATCCTAAGGAGCAGTTGGTTGGTGCTATCAAGGCCGTATTCAGAAGCTGGGATAACCCGAGAGCTAACGTATATAGAAGAGACAACGATATCCCTTATTCATGGGGTACAGCAGTTAACGTTCAGTCCATGGCATTTGGTAACATGGGTGACGATTGCGGTACAGGCGTTGCTTTCACAAGAGACCCTGCTACAGGCGACAAGGGACTTTTCGGTGAGTTCCTTACAAACGCTCAGGGTGAGGACGTTGTTGCAGGCGTAAGAACTCCTATGAAGATTGCTGAGATGGAGCAGAAGTTCCCTGAGGCATTCGCTCAGTTCGTACAGGTTTGCTCAACACTCGAGAATCACTACAGAGACATGCAGGATATGGAGTTCACAGTTGAACACGGTAAGCTCTATATGCTCCAGACAAGAAATGGTAAGAGAACAGCTCAGGCTGCTATGAAGATTGCTTGCGACTTGGTTGACGAAGGTATGAGAACACCTGAGGAAGCAGTTGCAATGATCGATCCTCGTAACCTTGATACACTCCTCCACCCTCAGTTCGACCCTGCAGCTCTTAAGGCTGCTGAGGCTATCGGTAAGGGCTTAGGCGCTTCCCCTGGAGCTGCTTGCGGTAAGATCGTATTCACAGCTGAAGATGCTGTTGAGTGGCACGCAAGAGGAGAGAAGGTTGTCCTCGTAAGACTCGAGACATCTCCTGAAGATATCACAGGTATGAAGGCTGCTGAGGGTATTCTCACAGTACGTGGTGGTATGACATCACACGCTGCAGTTGTTGCACGTGGTATGGGTGAGTGCTGCGTATCCGGTTGTGGCGACATTGCTATGGACGAAGAGAACAAGAAGTTCACTCTCGCAGGCAAGACATTCACTGAAGGCGACATCATCTCCCTCGATGGTTCTACAGGTAAGATCTATGACGGCGCTATCGCTCAGGTAGATGCAGATCCTAACAATGGTTACTTCGGCCGCATCATGAAGTGGGCTGATGAGTTCAAGAGACTCGAAGTACGTACAAATGCTGATACACCTAACGATGCTAAGAAGGCTCGTGAGCTCGGTGCTGAGGGTATCGGTCTCTGCCGTACAGAGCACATGTTCTTCGGCGAAGGCAGAATCGACGCATTCCGTGAAATGATCTGCTCCGATACACTTGAAGAGCGTGAAGCTGCTCTCGAAGTAATCCTTCCTATGCAGCAGTCCGACTTCGAAGCTCTCTATGAGGCTCTTGAGGGACACCCTGTTACAATCAGATTCTTGGATCCCCCGCTTCACGAATTCGTTCCTACAGAAGAAGCTGACATCAAGGCTCTTGCTGACAAGAAGGGCAAGTCTGTTGAAGAAATCAAGACACTTATCTCTTCTCTCCACGAGTTCAACCCTATGATGGGTCACAGAGGATGCCGTCTCGCAGTTACATATCCTGAGATCGCTAAGATGCAGACAAGAGCAGTTATCCGCGCTGCTATCAACGTTAATGCTAAGCATCCTGACTGGAACGTAACACCTGAGATCATGATTCCTCTCGTTTGCGAGATCAAGGAGCTCGTTAACGTTAAGAAGGTTGTAGTTGAAGTTGCTGACGAAGAGATCAAGGCTGCTGGCGTAGACATGAACTACAAGGTAGGTACAATGATTGAGATCCCGAGAGCTGCTCTTACAGCTGACGAGATTGCTAAGGAAGCTGAGTTCTTCTGCTTCGGTACAAACGACCTCACACAGATGACATTCGGTTTCTCAAGAGACGATGCTGGTAAGTTCTTGACAGCTTACTATGAAGCAAAGATCTTCGAGTCTGATCCGTTCGCACGTCTCGACCAGAACGGCGTTGGTAAGCTCATGAAGATGGCTATCGAGAACGGTAAGGCAGTACGTCCTGACCTCCACCTCGGTATCTGCGGTGAGCACGGCGGCGACCCGACATCTGTTGAGTTCTGTGATGCAATCGGTTTGGATTATGTATCCTGCTCACCTTTCCGTGTACCGATCGCTAGACTTGCAGCAGCTCA
>JAKSRC010000015.1 GCA_024403855.1 Saccharofermentans sp.
GCGGAACAGCATGCCGTTCTATCGGAATCGGCATGCTGTTTTAGCGGAATTTGCACCCCGCTTCCTTTAGCGAGGCTTTCTTAGGTTGCAAGATGTTAATAAGTTAATAATTCAGAGGGTATCCGTGAGTAACATCTTGCGGTTCATGCGGATTCGTACACCCGACAGATACCGAAGGACGCTCCTTATGGAAGATTGCCCGCAATAAGCGGCGGCCAATCTTCCAACGAAGCTCTGTTGTGTCGATATAAGAGCGCCAAACACCGGCGCACTCATATCTCCCCAACAGCCTCGAAAGTCATCACGAAAACAGTCGTCCACCGGAAGACTGTTTTCCTTCGACTTTCTTTCAGTATCTGTTTGGGTGTAACACACTACACCTTGCAAGCAAGGTGGTGTGCAAGAGGAGTCCCTCTTGACTCCCTGCGAGGATACGGAAAATGCCCGCAGGAACCGCTTCGCCCTGCGTGTATTTTTCCTTTATCCTCTTTTTGTTCATGCCAAAGCATCACTCTCCTTTCGCTGATAATTTGCATAAAAATAGCGGCTGTTCATTACGAACAACCGCTATGTAATACTTTGTTTCGGGTAAAACGCGCATAATACCCCAAACCCATATTACGACATTAATCGTGCTCTGTCAAGAACATATTTTCGGTTTTGTGAAGCCTAATTATATTTCTGGTTATCTGAAATAAACTATTCAAATCTCATTGCATCCGTAACTTTTATACGCGAAGCATAGACACATGGAATTAAGCTGCAAACAAAAGCCTCTGAAACACCAATAAGTACAGCTAAAAGAATATGTTCTGGCGAGACAACAACCATAAAACCGCTAAACAATGTATTAATCAAAAACGGCTCAAGTTGCTTGCAAACAATACCAGACAGCACTGATGCGACCATTGCTCCAATAAATCCTATAAACACCATTTCAAGGGTTAGTTGAAAAGTTACATCAATGCCATAAGCTCCAAAGGCCTTTCTAATTCCTATTTCAGGAATGCGTTCTTTCACTGCAAATAGCATTATTCCCATAATACTAAGACTGGATATAATGAGCAGTATTATAGTTACCAAATATAAAACTACACGAAGATCTGACAATGAAGCTTCGACACTTGCTTTTGATTTTTCAAAATAATTAAATGTAACCACCCCATTCAATTCAGTATGGTTTTCCAATATTTTGTCAAGACTCGAACAGTATCCAGAATAATCAGCTTGACTCAGCTGAAAAAAGAATAGCTTGTCTTTTTCATCCATGGAAAAAGAATTCATAACAGAATCTGGTATATACACGGAACTCAATATCGAAATACTCTTTTTTTCTTCTTTATCAAGAATTTTCAAAACCCTATTTCGTTCGTTAACATCTTGTACGGAATCCGAAACCACCCCTATTACTTCAAAACTTGTAACAAGACTCGCTGTCGTATTCTCTTCGTTTAAATAAGATACACTCGTCCCGTCTTCACCTTCAGAAAAATAAATGATTTTTCCTATGGCATCACCATCAAATACAGTATCCTCTATAAGTTTAGTTATAATTGCAACTTTCTTTCCGCTAGAATAATCTGAGACATCAAAAAAACGACCTTTCACAAGTGTGGATTCAACAGGGATTATACCTATTCCAGCATTTTTAGTAGGGCGATATCTGTATACTCCATAAGACAAGCCTGCAATATCGGCCATAACATTTACATAATATCCATCTTCCAACTGCTCAGATAAAACAGTCTTAGGATTGTTAAGAAACGTGCATGTCATCCCATTACTATTATTTCCGAACCCCAAAAATCTAGCAGTTTTATCATAATCCCAGTCACTTTCAATTTGAACAACATGATCATAATAGCTGTCAATTATTCTCATCTGACTCTGATAATATGAATCTGTTATTATTTTCCCGGTGCAAAAAACAAAAACTGCAATAAACACACCAACTAAGGTTAAAAAGAACCTTATACGGTTTTCCAAAGCAATAATAAATGTTTGATGTAAAAAAAACAGAAACTTACGCATCATGCAATACGCCATCCGTTAATATGAGTTTTCTGCAATTATCGAGTTTAAGATCATACTTGTGTGTAACCATTATTATCGAAGTGCCCGTTTTGTTGATTCGATTAAATGCAGAAATCACCTGTTCCTCGTTAGCATAATCCAGGTTGCCTGACGGTTCATCTGCTATTATCAACCTAGGTTTTTTTAATATAGCACGAGCTATTGCTACGCGTTGCTTTTCTCCTCCAGATAATAAAGAAGCTTTTTTATTTTTTAGTTCTTTTAGGTTAAGTTCATCCAAAAGGACATCCATATAGTTATCCGTTTGTTTGCTCATCTTTTCAGATGAATATAAAAACGGCATGTAAATATTGTCTTCAACAGATAACGATTCTATCAAACCATATGATTGAAAAATAAAACCGATACTCTTGGCTCTTGTATCAGCAAAACGATTCAAGTGTCTAGAGTTAACCTTTTTTCCGTCAAAAAAATACTCTCCAGAATCAATAACCTCTAGGAGTGCCAAAATATTTAACAGAGTACTCTTTCCACATCCTGAAGGTCCAGTAATAATTATGTTCTCGCCGTTTTTAACGTCAAGACATAGGTCATTTAACACATACCGGATTCCATCATAGGACTTCTTGATGTTTCTAAGGCTGATAAGAGTATCACTCATTTTTCAGATTCTCTTTAAGCTTTGATGAACTAAGCGTCATGTGCTCAGAGACAATCCACTCTCCATCGCTAACACCTGACAGAATCTCGATATATTTGACAGAATCGTCATCCTCTGTTTCAACAAAAGAAATGCCAACTTTTATTTTTGTCTTCTCTGATTCGTTACTCTGCTGATCCTTACATTTGTAAACATAGTATTCGCCATCCTCAACAAAAACAAACTTCTCAGGAACATACAATCCGGATTTAACAACATTTGTGGTGAAAACAAGACTAACAACAGTCCCAGGATATAAATCAGCTGGGAGTTTTAACTTGACTGGAAGCATTTCATTTTCTACATTATACCCGAAATAGTAAATACTACTTTCGTAATCAGTATTATTATATCTGATTTTAACAGGAATATTCTTTTTATACTGATCGATCTCCTTGACCGGAATCGAAGCAGAAATATATAAAGCATCATAATCTAATAGCTCTATAAAGATATTTTCCTTATTCTTTTCTCCATTCAGTTTTTCTCTTCTAATGCTGATTATTTGACAATTACAACCACAAGTTCTTCCCTTTTTCTTATATGAATATAAAACATCATTCGGTGAAAGCCTGTCACCTACTGCAGCTAAAATTTCAAACTGTTTACTGTTAATACCATTTAACTCAATTGTTTTTGTCCCAGAATCATATTCAGAACACACAACACCCTGTATTTTTGTTGTGTGTTCTATCTCACCTGAACTAACTTGAGTATAAGTTCTACTTATGTGTTGCTCATTATCGGTAATATCCGATTTGCTATTTACAAACGTTTTTGGTGCGAACAGATATAAGAATCCTAAAGCTACCAAAACCAAAAAAGCTAATGAGAGGATTAATTCCGTTATACGTCTAACTGCATTCACAAAACAGTTATTTCTCCTTTTATTTTTCTAATACCATATTGATAAACTTGGCATTTACATCATTCGTAAATTCCATAGAAACAATCTTGGTGTAAGTAGTTGCCGGTTCAATTGTATAGTATTTGATTTCTAAATCACAGGATATATTATCATACATCGTCACCCCATCGTTGTAACTGAATTTAAGGCTGACGTTGCATTCATCACCTTTTTTTAATTTTAGCGGAAAAAGATTGTCTACCGTCTCATGCTCAACATCATTTACGCTATATCGTACTGGAACAGCCTTAACGAAACCATTCGGGCTAATATCGACAATTGTTAGATCCTCATTAGCAATAAAATTGAAATCATAGTCAGTTTCGACTTTGTCTGAAGTGATCGCAATAGCAATAGGGCTAATCTCAATTGCTTCAGCATTTTTATCTTCAACCAAGCCAACTCTACTCCTAAAAACAGCTGGCTTAGTAAAAGATACTGTTTTACTTGTTCCGTTGAGCAATAGATCAATGGAGTTTATGCTTGCTGTACAACCATCTTTTACATCAAAATCCAACAATATCATATACGCTCTGTAACCACCGGATTTAGCAATCGCTTCATTGTCAAAACTCCATTTATAATCGATATTTTCTAAGCCATCACCGTCGATCGATACAACCGAAACATCTGGGTTTGATTTGTTTGATAAAACATTCAACACCATTCTTCTATTTCTAGATGTGTCAAATTTAACATACTCGTTCAATACAATAAAATCCGGTTTCTGCGAAGTAGAACAGGAAACCATATTTACTGCCATGAGCAAAACGGTAAAAATAGCAAAAAACTTATGAATCTTAATGGAATTTAAGTTGCGCAGCATAGTTCAGAAATCAATCATAAATCTTATATGCATTATTATCGCCGTTCTTTGAATACAAGAGGGCAACAAAAGTACTTCTATTCTTGTCAATTGAAGCCGAATACTTAGTTGCTACTAAATCACCTTTGCTATTTGTTTTATCAACTTTACATTTATGGAAAGGTACAACAGCAGAAATATAGTAATATCCTTTTTTATCACCCTTTTCAAGAGTCCATGAGTACTGCGATGCAACACTCTTGCTAATTCCGAGAGTCTGTGTTCCTCCATTAGTAACGCTAGCTGTTACATCAACATATTCTACTGGTACAGAAAGTCCGACAGATTTACTAAATGAGAAAGCGTTGGTACTTGAATAAGATACACCTTTAGTACAAGATACACCTGTCTTTGTTGCTCCATTGAAATATACTGTGTTAGAGAATTTTTTTGAATGAGCAAAGTACTGTGATGTGCTCTTATAAACAGTGTACGTACTAAATAAGATTTTCTTTGAGTTGACTTTTTTATAAGTCTCAGCTGATACAGGTACACTAAAAAGAGCTACAATTGTTGTCATGACTAAAGCCAAAGACAAAAAACGCTTTAATGTACTTCTCGATTTTTTCATAGACCACACCTCATTTAATAAAATAATACCATAGATTTTATATGCAAATTTTGCGCTTTGTCAATCATTTTTAACTAATTTATTTTCAAAAAATAACTGTTTTATCTACGGCAATATTCTATGTTTATTAAGTTTTAGGATATATATGAACACCCGTGCAAAAAGAAACTGTATTTTGGCAATATATGATTAATCGAGTTAATTATTGCCGTTTAAATGTATCTGTTGCTCATCTAAATAGGCAATTAATTTATTAATTTCCAATATTGCCTGGCATATGATTCCAATGCTTATTTGTATCTTCTTTGATAAAAGTCCTCAAAATGTTCTTACAGTTAAGGCATAAGTCAGAATATGCCTGCGCAACGCCTACAAACCTGCTTCATACTTCAAACCAACATTAGCGACCTCAGTCGCTTTCCCCCAAGCAATACCAGATTCAATTCTTTCACTTCCACAATAAGGACATTTCATAATACATTAATAAGCCTCATTTTCTATACAATTATCAAAACAACTTCCTGACAAAAATTTCAACAAATCTTTCCAATATAGTAAATCAGATCATCTTAAAACGCTTAAATGCATTAACTATAACTCTTTCCTTGTCAGGAGGACAATTAGGCTGTCGTGAATCAGCATCCTTGGGAAGGTTATAGTTATCTCTTTCGATGATTCCATATTTTCGCTTGATCTGAGCTATATTCAAATGTGTAACATGTAAACCGGTTTGTTTCTTTACATACTCCTGTATCTCTTCATACGTCGCCTTGGCTTCTGCTTTTGTGAGATCAAGCTCAGACATCTTGATATTGATATCGAGTTTCGGTGCGTTAGAAAGTTTGGACAAAAGAACAACCGTCTCTACCTTATCCGTCCACGGGAACATATCGACAGGCTTTGCAATCAGGGCTTTATATCCCTGGGCTTTGAAGCCTTTAAGATCTCTTGCGAGTGTTTCGGGATTGCATGAGATATAGACGATTTTGGAAGGCGCGAGTTTACCTCACGCCTTGATGAATTTTTCGGTTGTGCCGGCTCTTGTCGGATCTAAGATTACGCAGTCGATTTTGGCATCTGTCTTGGAAAGCTTCTCCATATAGAGGGTGGCGTCATCCAAGATGAAGGTCGCGTTTTTCACACCGTTAACAGAAGCATTTTTGAGAGCATCCTTATATGCGGACGGCTTAATCTCAACTCCGATTATCTCTTTAACAAAACCTGCAAAAGAAAGCGTGGTGGAGCCTGTTCCGCAATAGGTGTCGATACATGTCTCAGTGCCGTCAAAATCAGCAAGTCTTATAGCTTCAGAATAAAGGATCTCGGCCTGATCGTGGTTCGACTGCATGAAAGAATCAGGCGATACTCTGAATTTCTTGCCAAGGACTATATCTGTAATATAGCCTTTTCCCTTGATCTTCTTTACTTCGTCGCTTCCGAGGATCATGGAGTCGCGACGCTTATTGAGATTCAAGAGAAGTGTTGTGATCTCCGGGTGACGCTTTAACAGTTCTTCAACAAATGCAGTTTTCTTCTGGAAAAAAGTGCTTCCGACAATGAGGACGACCATAACTTCACCGGTCGCATCAGCGGTCCTTACAAGAACTCTTCTAAGTGTTCCTGTGCCCTTAACCTCATCGTAAATGCTGATTCTGAGTCTTTCTGCAATGTCGGCACAATCTCTGATTATCGCTGTCGCAATCTTATTTTCGATTAGGCAGGAATCCGTCTCAACTATGCGGTGTGAACCGGATTCATAAGGTCCGCATATTACTCTGCCGTTCTTAAGTCTTTTAAATGCAGAGTGCACCTTATTACGGTAGAAAAGCGGATTCTCGCAGTGATGGATCGGCAATACTTCGCAGAAAGGAGACAACAATTTGGTGACCTGCTTTTCTTTAGCAGCGGCCTGCTCGAAATAGCTCTTTCCGGCATAAGAACACGACCCGCATTTCTTTGCTACGGGACAATCGTTAACGACACCGAGTGCCTTTAACATTTTGCTCTTATCTGTCTCCTTAACAGGCTTCATCAGATCTGCCTTTCAGCGTTATTTACAACGTGCTTCAAAAGAATTGCAGTTGTGATTGAACCGACTCCGCCGGGAACGGGAGTAATTGCATCAACAATTTCGGATACCTTCTCGTAGTCGACATCGCCACAGAGTTTGCCTTCGCTGTCGACATTCATGCCGACGTCAATAACGATCTGGCCGGGCTTAACGTAGTCAGGAGTGATCATTTTCGCGACACCGCAGCAAGCTACGATGATGTCCGCATTCTTGCACTCCTGCTGGATATTCTCAGTCTTTGTATGGCAAACAGTTACAGTAGCATTAGCTGTAATAAGAAGGAGCGCAACAGGCTTGCCGATAACGAGACTTCTTCCAACTACTGTGACCTTCTTGCCCTTTGTATCAATACCATAGTGCTTTATGAGCGCCATAACTGCCTCTGCTGTACAGGGAGCTGCATCAGACTTGCCGGAAAGGACGAATTCCATATTTCTGTTATCCATAAAATCGGAATCCTTACCGGAATCAATAGTCTTGCGCATGTGCTCATCAGATAATGGCTTGGGCAATGGTCTGAAAACCAGTATTCCATGAACCTTCGGATCGTTATTGATCGCATCGAAAGTCTTATCTAATTCTTCCTGGGAAACATCTACAGGAAGGCATGTTACTTCAACCTCAACGCCTGCAGATTCAAAGCGCTTTAAAACGCCTCTTTCATATGCAAGGTCGTCACTTCTCTCGCCTACGCGCAAAATAGCAAGCTTGGGGTTTACGCCCTTGCTCTTAAGCTCTTCAACCTTGACCTTCAGTTCTTCGACAATCTTGTCAGCTACTTCTTTTCCGGCTAATCTTTTCATTTTATTACCCACCAATCAAAGCTTTCTTTACTTCCTCGTAGACCTTAGCGCAGATGACTGATGTCGCATTAACAAGCTCATCTGTCTTTCTGTTAAGGTCTTCTGCATATGCTCTGTCCTTCATGGACTTGGTATTAATATAAACGTTCATGGCAGCGCCCTTTGCTGCTGTATCACAAGCTGCTGCAGCAACTCCGACATCACTTATAGCAAGTCTGGAGCCGATAACTGCAAGTCGCTCCAAAATCTTCGCTGTCTCATTTGCTTTTGCGACGACTTCGTAAGGTGCCGTACTTGCTTCCTTCAATACTGCTTCGAGGATCTCATCTCTGCCTTCCTGATCCTTAGGAATTGAGTAAGCTTTGGCAAGAGGCGCGAATACCTCCTCGTCCTTGTCGCCTAAAGCTTCGAATTCTTTAACAAGTTCACCGCATTTAGCGATAGTAGCTTCAATCTCTTCCTGATATTCGGCATACTTCTTCTTGCCGCTTGTAAGATTTCCTACCATTGAACCCAAAGCAGCTGCAATAGCACCGCAAACTGCAGAAGCTCCACCGCCACCGGGTGTAGGTGCGCCGGATGCCAATTCTTCAAGGAAACCGTTAACTGTTCTATCTGCCATGTGAGTAATCTCCCAAATCTTTATAACCTTTATATTTTACTAGATATCTATGAGATGTGATATGCAAATTAAAAGGCTGCCTCGAAAGACAGCCTTCAATAACAAATTTGAACTTTACTGAATGATTCGCTTAATAGCTTTGATCTTCATCATGTCGAGCTTACCGTAAACTACCTTGCCCTTTGTGGATGAAGCGTGGATTACCTGGCCGTCACCAACATAGATAGCAACGTGTCCGCAATAGCTGCCGTAGTCGTAGCAAATGACATCGCCCCTCTTAATCTCACTTCTGGGAACACTTACACCGGACTTCTTCCAGATCTGTGTAGCGCCGTGAGGAACGGATACGCCAACCTGTGCATAACAATACTTTACAAGACCTGAGCAGTCGATACCCTTAGAAGAGCAACCACCGAAAACATACTTAACGCCAAGCATTGTCTCAGCGATACTAACGATACTGTCGCCGTTCTTACCTGTAATCTTAGGAAGCTTCTTAGTATTACCGTAAGTTGTTTTGGACGAAGAGGAACCCTTGCTGCCACTGGAAGTACTTGTATTCTTCGGCTTAGGTGTGGGAGTAGGTGTAGGCGTCGGCGGAGCACTTGATGTCGTATATGATTTATAAACATATCCAGTCTTACCGCTGGACATCGTAACTTTGTACCACTTATCGCCAACGATTGCAGTTGCATGAAGCTTTGTATCCTGACCTACAACAGCAATCTGCTCTGATGCTGTAGAAGGTTCAGCTCTTACAATAAGGCTGCCCGTATCTACCCAGACAGATCTGTCAACTTTGACAGAGACCATTGTATCCTGGATTGAATTTGTAAGAACGTAACCTTCAGAACCACCTTCAGTTGTAACTCTTGACCAGGAATCACCTACGCCGGTTCTTGTAACCTGCTGACCTACATGGAGTGACTCAACGGTCTTTGAATCCATATTAGGCTTTTCTTTAAGGATAGACTGGCTTGCTCTTACATAATAAGTTGAATTATCGGCAGCAAAGAATTCTGGATCCAAAAGCTCAATCGGGAGATTGGAACTGTCGTACTGCTGATAAACAGTATATTTAGGAATGTCTGTATAGCTTGAAGTACCGCAGACTTCTGTATACTCAGTGGAATCAGGAAGCTCACCTGCTTCGACATCTTCGCCATAATCAGAACTTATGAGTTCGTCAGCACTTCCTACAAGCGCCCAGTCTTCGATTACTACTTCACCACTGTCGTTGGTTACTGTTCCGAAAACCGACTGGTAAGCATGAGATACCGCCATTGCGGGTGTCATGCCCTCACGAAGACCTATAGGCAGGCAAATAATAGGGAGAGCCGCGAAAAAGCCCGTAGCGATAGCAAGTATATGCTGCTTCCTATTATGTTTTAAAACTATCTTCTTCATATATCTCCGGTTCGAAATAAACTTCCGTTTAATTATACAACCCATTTGAGGGTGATTTTGTGGCAATTTTAAGCGCGCAGGCTTAGATCTGCACAAAAACGCCTCTGTAAACATAAATGCGCCGGAAGAGTATATACCCTTCCGGCGTCATTATAACCTTTTCAGATGTGCAATTGATTTACAATTGCGCGACAAAGTAATTACTTCTTATCCTTGTAACCATCTACTTCGAGGGAAGACTCCAAACGATCCTGCTCGTCGAGAAGTTCGTTCTTTGCCTGTACCTGCTCGAGGTAATCGTTAGCGAAGAGCTCTTCGTCAGCCTCGCTCTCACCGTACTCGTGTCCTGTGATGAGCTTGCTGTTTGCCTTGATAACAGGAACAGCTGTGATGTCGCTGTGAGCCTTGATACCAGTACCGGCAGGGATAAGAGCACCGATGATAACGTTCTCCTTGATACCGATGAGCGGATCGACCTTGCCCTTGATAACAGCATCTGTAAGAACCTTTGCTGTCTCCTGGAAGGATGCAGCTGACATGAAGGAGTCAGATGCACTTGCGGCCTTAGCGATACCCAAGAGGATAGTCTTGCCGTTTGCAGGTCTGAGCTGCTGATCTTCAGGGAGTTCCTTATTCTTCTCTTCGATATCTCTGTTCTTGGATACGAAGTTGTACCAGTCAACAGTAGTACCTGTCATGAAGCCTGTATCACCCGGATCATCGATCTGAACTCTTCTCATCATCTGCTTTGTGATGATTTCGATGTGCTTATCGTTGATGTTTACACCACCACCGTTGTAGTAAACCTTGGTGATCTCAGAGATGATGTACTTCTGAACGGCACGGATATCCTTAACTCTGAGGATTTCCTTAGGATCGATCTTACCGTCGATAACCTGATCGCCGGCTTCGATAACCTGACCGTCTGTAACAGTAAGTGTTGCATGAGAAGGAACCTTGTATTCCATCTTCTCGATAGGGTTGCCCTTAGCGTCGAGGATAGGATCTACACCTTCATCGTAAACAGGTGTAACGATGATTGTCTTCTGCTTTGTCTTCTCGTTCTCAACGATTCTGACAGAACCAGGAACAGAGGAGATGATACCGTGACCCTTAGGATCTCTTGCTTCGAAGATTTCTGTAACTCGAGGGAGACCCTGTGTGATATCTTCACCGGAAGCAGCGATACCACCGGAGTGGAACGTTCTCATTGTAAGCTGTGTACCAGGCTCACCGATTGACTGAGCAGCGATGATACCAACAGCTTCACCGACAGCAACAGAACGGCCTGTTGCGAGGTTGATACCGTAGCACTTGGAGCATACGCCTCTTCTTGAACGGCAGTCGAATACTGATCTGATCTTGAGCTTGCCCAAGTCTTCGATTCCCTGTCTAGAAAGGATCTTGCCGGAAGCTTCTGCTTCAGCAACCTTAGCAGCAATCTTGCTTTCACGCTCAGCGATCTTCTCAGCTGTCTCAGCGCCCTTAATCTTTACGGAATCCTTAACAGCCTGTCTTGCTTCGTTAGCTTCTTTCTTAGCAATCTCAACTGACTTGCAGATTGCTTCAGCCTTAAGAGCATCGATCAACTCATCCTTCTTAACGATGATCTCGCCTGTCTGGTAGTTCTTGATGTCCTCAGCTGCATAACGGCCATAGAGACGGTCGTTAAGAGACTTGATAACGTTAGTATGCTTATTGGAAACCTCTGTGATCTCCTTAACCCATGTAAAGTCATCAGTACCGCAGTCTTCTTCAGTAACAACAACTGCCTGAGCAACGTCAACGAGACGTCTTGTAAGGTAACCAGATTCAGCTGTCTTAAGAGCTGTATCGGAGAGAGCCTTACGAGCACCGTGTGAAGAAATGAAGAACTCGAGCACGTTCATACCTTCACGGAGGTTAGACTTGATCGGAATTTCGATTGTGTTACCGGTTGTATCCTGCATAAGACCACGCATACCTGCGAGCTGCTTAATCTGGTTGTTAGAACCACGGGCACCGGAGTCAGCCATCATTCGGATCGGGTTGTAAATATCAAGGTTATCCAACAAAGCCTTGGTGATGTTGTTTGTTGTTTCAGACCAAACCTTTGTAACTTCGTTGTGACGCTCTGTCTCAGTGAAGAAACCTGCTTCAGCAGCTTCGTTGATCTCTTCAACCTTCTCATCACCTTCCTTGATCATCTTATCCTTGATGTCAGGGATGATCATGTCTTCGATACCGATAGAGATACCGGAGATAGTGGAGAATCTGTAACCCATAGACTTAACGTCATCGAGGAAGATTGTTGTTCTCTCAAGGCCGTGTGTAGCGATGCATCTTGCGATGATCTTTTCGAGCTTCTTCTTGCCCAAAGCGAACTCAAACTTGAAATCTGAATCGGGCTTTTCAGCCTTCTGCTTAGCAGCACGCTCTCTCTGTGAGCTGAGTCTCTCGAAGTCGATCTCAAGCTTAAGACGGTTCTCAGGCTTTGTTCTGTCAACAAAACCGATATCCTGAGGAACGATCTGGTTGAAGATGAATCTACCGAGAGTTGACTCTACGATACCTGTCTCAACCTTGCCATTGATCTCTCTGGAAACACGAACCTTGATCATGCTGTGGAGCGTGATCTGGTGAGCGTCATATGCCATCTGAGCCTCGTCGATTGATGAGAATACCATACCCTCACCGATATCGTTCTCTACTTCCATTGTGAGGTAGTAGCATCCGAGGATCATATCCTGTGTAGGAACTGTAACCGGCTTACCATCCTGAGGCTTCAAGAGGTTGTTTGTAGCAAGCATAAGGAATCTTGCCTCTGCCTGAGCCTCTGCAGAAAGCGGTACGTGTACAGCCATCTGGTCACCGTCGAAGTCAGCGTTAAAGCCTGTACATACGAGAGGGTGAAGCTTGATAGCACGACCTTCTACGAGAACAGGCTCGAATGCCTGGATAGAAAGTCTGTGGAGTGTAGGCGCACGGTTCAAAAGTACCGGATGATCCTGAATGATCTCTTCGAGGATATCCCAAACTTCAGGAACCTTAGCATCTACCTGTCTTCTAGCTGTCTTAATATTGAGCTTGTCGTTGATTTCAACGAGCTTCTTGATTACGAAGGGCTTGAAGAGCTCCAATGCCATCTCCTTAGGGAGACCGCACTGATGCATCTTGAGCTCAGGTCCAACGATGATTACTGAACGTCCTGAGTAGTCTACACGCTTACCGAGGAGGTTCTGTCTGAAACGACCCTGCTTACCCTTGAGCATGTCAGACAATGACTTGAGCTGTCTGTTGCTTGTAGCAGATGTTGAACCCTTAACAGGTGTTCCGTGACGGCCGTTGTCGATCAAAGCGTCAACAGCTTCCTGGAGCATTCTCTTCTCGTTACGAACGATAATCTCAGGTGCACCAAGGTCAAGGAGCTTCTTAAGACGGTTATTTCTTCCGATAACTCTTCTGTAGAGATCGTTAAGATCTGAAGTAGCATAACGGCCACCATCCAAAGGTACCATAGGACGGAGTTCAGGCGGCAATACAGGGATAACGTCAAGAACCATCCACTCGGGCTTGTTGCCGGAAGCCTTGAAAGCTTCTGCAATCTCGAGTCTCTTGTTGATCTTGAGTCTCTTCTGTGTGCTTACTGAACCAATCTTCTCTTCCTTGAGTGTCTCGATGATCTCATCGATGTTGAGCTCAGAAAGGAGAATCTTGATAGCCTCGGCACCCATCTTTGCAACGAAAGAATCCTTGCCGCACTTATCCTTTACAGACTTGAACTGATCTTCTGTAATAATGTCATACTTGTTAAGACCTGTTTCAACGCTGTTGCCCGGATCGACTACGATGTACTTGGAGTAGTAAAGAACACTCTCAAGCTGCTTAACTGTGAGGTCAAGCAATGTACCGATCTTTGAAGGCTGAGTCTTGAAATACCAGATGTGTGATACAGGTGTAGCGAGCTGGATGTGACCGAGTCTTTCACGACGAACTGTGTTCTTTGTTACTTCGACTCCGCACTTGTCGCAGATCATACCCTTGAATCTGATCTTCTTATACTTACCGCAGCGGCACTCCCAAGACTTTGTTGGTCCGAAAATCTTCTCGCAGAAGAGTCCGTCGACCTCAGGTCTCTGAGTACGATAGTTGATTGTCTCAGGCTTCTTAACTTCGCCGTGAGACCAAGCCTTGATAACCTCAGGAGATGCAAGCTGAATACTTATTTTTGTAAGATGATTCTGATTATTCATATCTATCTTTTATCTCCTTTACATGTCGTCGCCATCGTCAGCGAAATCGTCAGCGAAGTCGCCATCTTCTTCCTTGATGTTTCCGAGCTCATCAGCCTCTACGAAGCCTTCGCTGAAAATGTTGGAAGGTGACTCTGCGTCTTCACCGTCGAGGGATGCTCTTGTGGATTCATCCATCTCGCTGTATGTATCAAATGACTGTCTGTCTTCAGCAACATATTCCTTATCGTCGGTATATGTGCGGACATCCAATGCCAACGCCTTCAATTCGTTAACAAGGACATTGAATGACTCAGGGATACCCGGTTCAGGAATGTTCTTGCCGCGGATGATAGCGTCATATGTCTTAGAACGGCCTTCGATATCGTCGGACTTAACTGTGAGGATTTCCTTGAGAGTATGAGCAGCACCGTAAGCTTCGAGTGCCCAAACTTCCATCTCACCGAATCTCTGTCCGCCGAACTGAGCTTTACCGCCCAAAGGCTGCTGTGTAACGAGTGAGTAAGGACCAGTGGATCTTGCGTGCATCTTGTCGTCAACCAAGTGGTGCAACTTCATGTAGTACATGATACCTACTGTTACTCTGTTCTCGAAAGGTTCACCTGTACGTCCATCGTAAAGAACAGTCTTACCGTCCTTATCGATTCCTGCAAGCTCGAAAGCATCAGCGATGTCGTTCTCGTTTGCACCGTCGAATACAGGTGTTGCGATCTTCCAGTTGAGAGCCTTAGCTGCTCTACCAAGGTGTACCTCGAGGAGCTGACCGATGTTCATACGTGAAGGAACGCCGAGAGGGTTCAAGCAGATATCGAGTGTTGTACCATCGGGCAAGAAAGGCATATCTTCTTCAGGAAGTACTCTTGAAACGACACCCTTGTTACCGTGACGACCAGCCATCTTATCGCCGATTGAAAGCTTACGCTTCTGAGCGACATAAACGCGGACTCTCTTATCTACACCATTCTTCAAGTTGCCGTTTGTCTCCTTTGTAGAAACAACAACGTCAACGACTACACCGGAACCGCCGTGAGGAACACGCTTTGAAGTATCCTTAACTTCTCTTGCTCTCTCGTTGAAGATTGCCTTGTAAAGTCTCTCTTCTGCTGTCTGGTCTGTCTCGCCCTTAGGTGAAACCTTACCAACGAGGATGTCGCCATCCTTGACTTCAGCACCGATCATTACGATACCGTTCTCATCAAGGTTAGAAAGAGCTTCGTCAGATACGTTAGGAACTTCTCTTGTGATCTGCTCAGCACCGAGCTTTGTCTCACGTGCTTCGCACTCATGCTCTTCGATATGGATAGATGTATAAACATCATCTCTTACGATTCTTTCATTTACGAGAACAGCGTCCTCGTAGTTATAACCTTCCCATGTTGTGAATCCGATGAGAACGTTACGTCCGAGAGCAAGCTCACCGCTGTCTGTAGCAGGACCGTCTGCGATTGTATCGCCGGCCTTGATCTTATCGCCGATAGCAACGATAGGACGCTGGTTGATGCATGTGCTCTGGTTGGATCTCTGATACTTAGCGAGCATGTACAAATCTACTTCGCCATCTGCGCGTGTAACTTCAATCCTGTCTGCTGCAACGAAAGAAACGATACCGTCGTGTGATGCAACGATACATACGCCGGAGTCCTTAGCTGCACGATATTCCATACCTGTTCCGATGATAGGTGCCTCAGGCTTAACGAGAGGTACTGCCTGACGCTGCATGTTGGAGCCCATGAGAGCACGGTTAGCGTCGTCGTTACCAAGGAACGGGATAAGTGATGTAGATACGGATACGAGCTGCTTAGGAGAGATGTCCATGTAGTCAACCTGATCAGGGTCAAGCTGCAAGAACTGGTCTAAGTAACGGCATACGATCTTCTTGCTGATGAAACGGCCCTCTTCATCGATAGGCTCGTTTGCCTGAGCGATGTTGTACTCATCCTCTTCGTCAGCGGACATGTAAACAACTTCATCTGTAACTCTCTGAGCTACCTTGTCGTACTTTCTGTAAGGTGTCTCGATGAAACCATACTTGTTGATACGAGCATAGATAGCAAGAGATGTCATAAGACCGATGTTCTGACCTTCCGGTGTCTCGATAGTACACATACGTCCGTAGTGTGTAGGGTTGATATCGCGGACTTCCATTGAAGCTCTTTCACGGGAGATACCGCCAGGACCCAATGCGGAAAGTCTTCTCTTGTTCGTAAGCTCGGCGAGAGGGTTGTTCTGGTCAGCGAATGCTGAAAGCTGAGATGAACCGAAGAATTCTCTGAATGCAGCGCTCAAAGGTCTTGTGTTAACAAGGCTTGTAGCTGTAACAACTTCGCCTTCCTTGCTGGAAATCTGAGAGATTCTGTCTCTTGTATTCTTCTCGACTCTCTGGATACCTGTACGGAGCTGGTTCTGGAGGAGCTCGCCTACAGACTTAACTCTACGGTTACCCAAGTGGTCGATGTTGTCGATTCTACCGATGCCTCTGTGCAATCCGATGTAGTAAGAAACGAATGCATAGATATCATCGATTGTGAGGTTTCTGGGCATCAAGTCTTCCTTGCGCTCAGCCATTGCAGCTTCGAGTCTGGAAGCGATGTCATTCTTGCTCTCAGCCTTAACCTGCTCAAGGATCTCTCTGAGGACGCCGACTCTAACCTTCTCGTTAATGCCTGTTCTCTCAAGATCGAACTTCTTGAACTCAGCCTTTGTAATGCTGTTAGCAATATAAGCCTCAGCGTTAACTCTTCCGTTGCCGATAACCTTGAGAGGTACATCCTCGAACTCATCCTCATCAGCTGCGCGAACGAGCTTTCTGGGGAAGATCATTACGGACATAACGCCGGAGTCATCGATCTTAGAAGCGATTTCTTCTGTGATTACGGTGTTCTTCTTGCAGATGAGCTCACCGTCTTCTGTAACTACATTGTCAGCAGTCTTGCTTCCGAGGATTCTTGTGGAAAGCTCGAACTTCTTGTTGACCTTGTAGATACCGACTCTCTCAAGATCGTATCTTAAGGAATCGAAATATGTCTTGTTAAGGATGTTCTTCGCATTATCAAGTGTGAAGGGCTCGTTGTTGCGAACCTTCTTGAAGAACTCCTGAAGAGCTGCTACCTCAGGATCGGAAGCATTTCTTGTCTCGTCCTTCTCAAGTGTCATTCTGAGGCACTCTTCGTCACCAAACATGTTGATGATGTCCTCATTTGTTGTGAGGCCGAGGCATCTCAGGAATACTGAGAGGGAAATCTTATGAGACTTATCTACTACGATGTAGATAAGGTTGTACTCGTCGGGATCATTGTTTGCGTCAGGTGAGCCAGCAGCCTTAAGAGCTCTTTCCTTCGCATTGAGCTTGCTCTCCTTCTCATCTTCTTCGATGAGGATCCATGAACCTCTGTAAGGGATAAGTTCAGCAGAAAGCAATCTGTTGCCCATCTTAGATCTCATCTCGGAATAATAAGCACCGGGAGATCTTACAATCTGATTGATTACAACACGCTCAGCGCCGTTGACAATAAACGTACCCTGATCAGTCATGATAGGGAAATTGCCTACGAAAGCTGTCTCGTCTGTAACTGTTCCGTCAATCTTGTTGTGGAGTCTGAGCTGAATGCTCAAAGGAGCGGCATAGTTGCTGTCGTTCTTCTTACAGCTGTCAATAATTGCTGACTTGGTAAGCTTAAGGGGGTTCTTTACTTCCTTGCCCCTCTTACCCTTGCCATCCTTCTCCTTGCCTGTGGGATCACAGGGATTCTCCGAATCGAAAATCTTTCCGACAAAATAGACTTCGTACTTACCCTGATCATCAGAAATCGGCGATACTTCGTCGAAAATCTGCTGCATACCCTCGTCGATGAACCACTGATAGGACTGCTTCTGGTTCTCGATAAGGTTAGGCACCTCGATTACTTCTTTAATCTTGGAATAAGACTGTCGCTCTGTCTTGCCTTGTTTTACGGAATGGACCATTGTTAACGAATCACCTCACACAAAGCTTAAAAACACATGGTTTAAGCGGTTTCTTGGTTGAAAAGTATTTTTAATTAACATAAAAATTCTTTCCCGTCAAGAGAAAAGGGCATAATTGCCCAAACCCATTACGACGCAGTAAAGAATTATATAGATGTTAACAACTTTTGTCAACAACTATTTTCGTGCGCTTTGGGGTATTTGGGAAAATGCCCTTTTGAGGTGTTTATGGCCGAAGGAAAGGCCGGCGGGAATACCGTCAGCCTCTGCCCTCTTTTGCAGCTTTTATGAACTTTGCAAAGATAGGATGAGCCCTGTCAGGTCTTGACTTGAACTCAGGGTGATACTGTACACCAAGGTAGAATCTGTGACCCGGGATCTCCATTTCTTCTACAAGTGAATCGTCAGGAGCAACGCCTGCAAAACAAGCACCGCCTTCAACGAATCTCTGTCTATAGTCATTATTTACTTCATATCTGTGTCTGTGACGCTCGGAAATCTCTTCCTTGCCATAGCACTCGAAAAGAAGACTGTCGGGAGCAATCTTACAAGGATAAGCACCAAGTCTGAGCGTGCCGCCCTTATCGATGGTTCCGCTCTGGCCAGGCATAAAGTCGATTACCTTGTTTGCGCAGAGCTCGTCAAACTCACCTGAGTTAGCATCTGCAATGCCGAGCACGTTTCTCGCATACTCGATAACTGCGATCTGCATTCCGAGGCAGATACCAAAATAAGGTATATTATTTTCGCGCGCGTATTTAGCAGAGAGAATCATGCCGTTGATGCCACGATCACCGAAGCCGCCCGGTACGATGATTCCGTCAAGTCCGGAAAGAGTGTCATCTACATTAGCTTCTGTAATAAGCTCGGAATCGATCCACTCAATGTTTACTTTGACGTCATTTGCAAAGCCGGCACTTCTAAGAGCTTCAGCAACTGAAAGATATGCGTCGTGAAGCTGGACATACTTTCCGACAAGACCGATCTTAACTTCTTCCTTGATATTCTGGATCTTCTCGACCATATGAGTCCAGTGAGTCATGTCAGGTTCACGTGGTTCAAGACCGAGTTCACGGCATACTGTCTTGGAGAAGCCGGACTTTTCGAGCATCAAAGGTGCCTCATAGAGGTTAGGAAGTGTGATGTTCTCGATTACGCAGTCTTCCTTAACATTGCAGAAGTGAGCAATCTTCTTGAAGATCTCATCTTCCAGAGGTTCGTCGCATCTTAAGATGAGGATACCGGGATTAACGCCCATTCCCTGGAGTTCCTTAACGGAGTGCTGTGTAGGCTTTGACTTATGCTCGTCGGAGCCTCTGAGGAAAGGAACGAGTGTTACGTGAATGAAGAGGCTGTTCTCTTTGCCTACTTCAAGGGATATCTGTCTTACTGCTTCGATGAAAGGCTGAGATTCGATATCACCGATCGTTCCTCCGATTTCGGTAATTACAACATCAGCATTTGTCTTCTTACCGACACTGTAAACGAACTCTTTGATCTCGTTTGTGATGTGAGGAATTACCTGTACGGTTGAACCAAGGTACTCGCCTCTTCTCTCGCGGTTCAAAACATTCCAGTAAACACGGCCGGAAGTAAGATTTGAATACTTGTTGAGGTCTTCGTCGATGAATCTCTCGTAGTGGCCTAAGTCGAGGTCTGTCTCTGCACCGTCTTCTGTTACATATACTTCACCGTGCTGATAAGGACTCATTGTACCCGGATCGACATTAATATAAGGGTCAAGTTTCTGAGCTGCTACCTTGAAGCCTCTTGCTTTGAGAAGTCTTCCGAGAGAAGCTGCAGTTATTCCCTTTCCCAGACCGGATACTACACCACCTGTTACGAATATAAATTTAGTCATACTAATAATCTCTTTTCTGAAAAAATGCCAATAACTTCAGTAATCCCCCCGGAACACAGAGGTTCCGGAGGGCTACTGGTTGGGTGGAATATGAGTGTCTGTTATTTTACGCTGAAGAGGAGGTCACCGTAGGAAGGGATCGGCCAGCAATCCTTTGCGACATATGTCTCTGCCTCGTCGGCAGCCTTACGGATTTCGTTCATTGCAGGGATAACGTTATCCTTGATGAACATGCTCTCATTTACGATATCGCCTGCTTCTGAAGCTTCCTTGATTGTCTTCTCAAGGGCATTAGCTCCAACATAGACCTTGTCTGCGAGGTCAGAAAGCTTTGCAATTACATCGCTCTCGTAGAGGCAAGCGGATGCAGGTGAAACTGCCTTCTTTGCAGAAACGCTGCCTGCGAGCTTGTTTGCATAAGCCTCGATTGCAGGAAGGATGAGGCGTCTGCTCATCTCGAGCATTGTGTTAGCTTCGATAAGAACTGTCTTGCTGTAGTTCTCGAGCATGATTTCTGCTCTGGAGTTAAGCTCAGCTACTGTAAATACCTTGTGAGCTGTAAGCATTGCTACGTTCTTCTCGTCGAGGAGGTGAGGCATACAGTCAGGAGTTGTAGGATAGTTAGCCAAACCTCTAACCTCTGTAGCTTCCTTAACCCATGCATCGTCGTAGCCGTTGCCGTTGAAGAGGATTCTCTTGTGATCCTTGATTGTCTTCTTGATCATTGCGTGGAGATCCTGCTCGAAGTTCTCAGAACCTTCAAGTCTGTCAGCATAGATCTTGAGAGATTCAGCTACTGCAGAGTTGAGCATCATGTTAGCGCAAGCGATGCTGTTAGAAGAACCAAGGCTTCTGAACTCAAACTTGTTGCCTGTGAAAGCGAAAGGTGAAGTTCTGTTACGGTCTGTTGTATCACGTGCAAAACGAGGGAGTACATCAACACCGAGCTTCATGATCTTCTTCTCTTTTCCTTCATAAGGTGCATCGTTCTCGATAGCTTCAAGAATTGCAGAAAGCTCATCGCCGAGGAAGATTGAGATGATTGCCGGAGGAGCTTCGTTAGCACCGAGTCTGTGGTCGTTACCAGCTGTAGCAACTGAGAGACGGAGGAGATCCTGATAATCGTCAACTGCCTTGATTACTGCACAGAGGAAGAGCAAGAACTGAGCGTTCTCATAAGGCGTTTCACCAGGTGAGAGGAGGTTGCTGCCTGTGTCTGTAGACATTGACCAGTTGTTGTGCTTACCGGAACCGTTTACGCCTTCGAAAGGCTTCTCGTGAAGGAGGCAAACCAAACCGTGACGAGCAGCTACCTTCTGCATGATTTCCATCATGAGCTGGTTCTGATCTGTAGCGAGGTTAGTAGAGGAATAAATCGGAGCGAGCTCGTGCTGAGCGGGAGCAACTTCGTTGTGCTCTGTCTTAGCAAGGATTCCGAGCTTCCAGAGTTCCTGGTTAAGATCGTTCATGAACTCCTGTACTCTGGGCTTGATTACACCAAAGTAGTGGTCATCCATTTCCTGACCCTTAGGAGCCTTAGCACCGAAAAGTGTTCTGCCTGTGTACTGGATATCAGGACGCTTGTCGTACATCTCCTTTGTGATAAGGAAGTATTCCTGCTCAGGACCAACTGATGTATGAACATACTTAGCTGTGTCGTTTCCGAAAAGACGGAGAATACGGAGAGCCTGCTTATTGAGAGCCTCCATAGATCTCAAGAGAGGTGTCTTCTTATCGAGTGCTTCACCGCCATAAGAGCAGAAAGCTGTAGGGATGCAGAGTGTCTTATCCTTGATGAATGCATAGGATGTAGGATCCCATGTTGTATATCCTCTTGCCTCGAAAGTAGCTCTGATACCACCAGAAGGGAAAGAAGAAGCGTCAGGCTCACCCTGGATAAGTTCCTTGCCGGAGAAGTTCATGATAACTCCGCCGTCAGGTGAGGGCTCAATAAAGGAGTCATGCTTTTCAGCAGTTACACCAGTAAGGGGCTGGAACCAGTGTGTATAGTGTGTAGCACCCTTGCTCAATGCCCATTCACGCATTGCATTTGCAACAGAATAAGCAACGTTGTTATCAAGCTTTGCGCCTTCGTCGATTGTCTTTCTAAGAGACTGGTAAACATCAGCTTTCAAAACCGCTCTCATCACTCTGTCGTCAAATACATTTTCACCGAACATTTCCGGTACAGATCTCATTTCCATAATATATTCCTCCTAAAGTTATTAACTTATTACTCTACGTCCTGCAAAGCAGCGTAGTTTACTTCACCGGTACGGATCTTTACGACCTTGCTTACGTTGTAAACGAAGATCTTACCGTCACCGATATGGCCTGTGTAAAGTGCTTCCTTAGCCTTTTCGATAACCTTATCTACAGGGATCTTGGAAACGACTACTTCGACCTTGATCTTAGGCAAGAGAGTTGCGTCTACTTCGACACCTCTGTACTTCTCGCCTGCACCCTTCTGGATGCCGCAGCCCATAACCTGAGTTACTGTCATACCTGTTACGCCGAGATCATTAAGAACTTTCTTAAGCTTGTCGTAACGTGAAAGCTTTGCGATGATTACGATCTTGTGCATGCCTGTATCAAGATCAGCAACTTCGGGAGCCTTCTCTACCTTAATAGCAGCATTCTTCTGAGCTTCAGAAGCTTCTGCATATTCAGCTGTACCAAGGTCTGTATTCTCGTTAGCTTCCATTACAGCACCGGATACGTCCATGATGGAGAAACCGGAGTAAGCACTTGAAAGGCCGTGCTCTGTGCTGTCCAAACCTGTGATTTCTTCTTCCTCAGAAGCACGGAGACCGAAGATCTTCTTGATGATGAGGAATGTGATTGTGATCATGACTGCTGTCCAAGCTGCTGTAGCGAGCATACCGATTGCCTGGATTCCGAGGAGCTTGAAGCCACCGCCATAGAAGAGGCCTACCATCTCGTTACCTGCCTTGTCAGCAACAGAGTAATCAGGAACTCTGTTTGTAGAGAAGAGACCTACAGCGAGTGTACCCCAGATACCATTGAACATGTGAACTGCAACAGCACCAACAGGGTCGTCAATTCTCAACTTGTTGTCGAGGAACCATACTGCGAATACTACGAGGACACCGGATACGGCACCGATGATTGTAGCGCCGAGAGCGTCAACTGTATCGCAAGGAGCTGTGATTGCAACGAGACCTGCAAGTGAAGCGTTGAGGCACATAGAAACATCAGGCTTACCATACTTGATCCATGTGAAGATCATGCAGACAACTGTAGCGATTGCAGGTGCGATTGTTGTTGTTACGAATACAGAACCAAGCTGTTCCATTGTTGTGCATGCAGCACCGTTAAATCCATACCAGCCGAGCCAGAGGATGAATACACCCAAAGCGCCCATAGGGATGTTATGGCCGGGGAAAGCATTTACCTTTGTAACCTTACCGGACTTGTCCTTAACGAACTTACCGATACGGGGTCCGAGGATAGCAGCACCGATGAGAGCACTGATACCACCTACCATGTGGATGCAGTTAGAACCTGCAAAATCGTGGAATCCGATCTGAGAAAGCCAGCCGCCGCCCCATGTCCAGTGAGCTTCAATAGGATAGATGACAGCTGAGATGATTCCTGAGTATACACAGTAGGATAAGAACTTCGTTCTCTCTGCCATAGCACCAGATACGATTGTAGCTGTAGTAGCACAGAATACGAGGTTAAATACGAAGTTTGACCAATCAAAAGTCTGGTAATTTGTGAATATGTCGAGGTTCGGAATTCCTACGAGTCCGAAGAGCGCATCTTCGCCCAAAAACAGGCCAAAACCGATCAAAACGAAAACTACTGTTCCGATGCAGAAATCCATGAGGTTCTTCATGATGATGTTTCCTGCATTCTTTGCTCTTGCAAAGCCGCACTCGACCATCGCGAATCCAGCCTGCATCCAGAAGACCAATGCCGCGCCGATCAAGAACCAGACGCCGAAGACCTTCTCGTCAATCAAACTGTTAATTAAACTTGTGTCCATAAGACCCTCCTTTTATATCAATGGGCTGTAACCCATCAAATACTTATCAATCTCTGCCGCGCAGTGTCTGCCTTCCGTGATTGCCCACACTACAAGCGACTGTCCTCTGTGCATATCTCCTGCCGTAAATACCTTGGGTACTGATGTCTGGTACTTATCAGGCTCTGTCTTGACTGTGCCTCTTTGTGTCAGCTCGACTTTGCTTTCTGTTGCAATGTAGTCTTCGCATCCTACAAATCCTGCGGCAATCAGTAAGAGATCGCACTTGATTGTCTGTTCTGTTCCTTCAACTTCTACTAAATTTCTGCCTTCGAACTTCACACGGACTGTCTTTATCTGACTTAGCTTTCCCTTTGTTGTGATCAGTTCTTTTACTGTCGTCTCGTAAATTCTTGGATCAGAACCGAAAACTGCTATGGCTTCCTGTTGACCATAATCGGTTTTCAGGACCTTGGGCCACTCCGGCCACGGGTTGTTCTGCTGTCGCTCTACCGGCGGCTTTGACATCATTTCGAGCTGAGTAACACTCTTTGCGCCTTCTCTGATGCAGGTACCAACACAGTCGTTTCCGGTATCACCACCACCAACAACTACTACGTGCTTATCCTTTGCACTGATGGTCCACTTACCTTCCTTGCCGGAGAGGAGATCCTTTGTTGTCTGAGTAAGGAAGTCAACTGCGTAGTAAACGTTCTTGCATCCTTCAGAACCCTTTGCTGCAACTGTTCTTGCCTTCTTGGCACCGCAGCACAATGCAACTGCATCGAATTCATTAACGATCTTGTCGAAGGATTCGCCGTTTCCGACGTCTACGCCTGTCTTGAAGACAATGCCTTCAGCTTCCATAAGCTCTCTTCTTCTTACGATTACGCTCTTGTCAAGTTTCATGTTCGGAATGCCGTACATAAGTAAGCCTCCGATCTGGTCTTCTCTCTCGAAAACCGTTACCTCATGACCTCTGTGGTTAAGCTGGTCTGCAACTGCAAGTCCTGCAGGGCCTGCGCCGATTACTGCGACCTTCTTGCCCGATCTGGTCTCAGGAATTCTGGGCTTCATGTAGCCCTTCTCGAATCCCTTTTCGATAAGGAACAGCTCGTTATCGTGAATCGTAACTGCTCCGGTATTTATTCCGTTGATGCACGCCTTTTCGCACAAAGCGGGGCAAACCCTTCCCGTGAACTCCGGGAAATTGGAAGTCTTAAGAAGTCTTCTCAATGCTAATTCGTAATGTCCGTTGTAGAGCTCATCGTTCCACTCAGGAATCAGGTTGTGCAAAGGGCATCCTGTTACCATGCCCGAGATGTTAATTGCCGACTGACACATCGGTACGCCGCAATTCATACATCTTGATGCCTGGCAGCGTCTTTCTTCTTCATTTAAATGGTTGTGGAATTCCTCAAAGCCATTGATCCTAGTCTTTGCGTCAACCCAGGAATCTTCATGCCTGTCGTATTCCATAAATCCTGTAGCCTTACCCATAAGTCCTCCCAAAAATCAAACGCCGGCTTTAGTAAATTCTTTGAATGCTTCGTATACCGCTTGTTCCTTCTTGATGCCTTGTTCTTCGTACTTGGCGATCAATGACAGCATATGGCGGTAGTCGGTCGGAATGATCTTCTTGAAGCTTGTGATATGCTTGTCGAAATCCTGAAGTATTGACTTCGCTTTCAAAGATCCTGTTGCCTGCTCATAATCTTCGAGGATTTTTCTGAGCTCTTTCTTATCAGGTTCTTCTGTAATCTCGCTCATCTCTACGAGAGCCTTATTGATCTTCGTATAGAGAGTGTGATGTTCATCTAATACATAAGCGATACCGCCGCTCATACCTGCTGCGAAGTTCTTTCCTACTTCGCCGAGGATTACAGCTCGGCCGCCTGTCATGTACTCGAGGCCGTGGTCACCGGTTCCTTCGCATACGCCTGTCGCACCGGAGTTTCTGATCATGAAACGCTCGCCTGCGATTCCGTTGATGTATGCTGTGCCGTTTGTCGCACCATAGAGTGCAACGTTACCGATGATGATATTCTCTGATGCTACGTATCCTGAATCAGCAGCAGGCTTAACGATAAGTTTTCCGCCTGACAAGCCCTTTCCGAATCCGTCGTTTGCATCACCTGTGAGCTTGATTGTCAGACCCTTAGGAATGAATGCACCAAAGCTCTGTCCGCCGCCGCCTGTAAGTTCAACTGTGACTGAATCGTCAGGAAGGTTGCTTCCGTATTCTCTTGTCATCTCAGAACCAAGGATCGTACCTACTGATCTGTCAGTGCTGGATACCTTTACATCCTTGATTGTGATAGAGCCATTCTTGAGACCCTTGGAAAGTGCAGGAAGGAATACCTTCTCATCGATTGTCTTTTCGAGCTCGAAATCGTATACCTGCTCAGGCTCGAATCGTCTTACCTCTGAACCTGCATAAGAAGGATCGATGATGTTCTCCAAAGAAACCATCTCTGCTCTCTTTGTGATCTGCTTATCCTTGATCTTGAGGAGGTCAGATCTTCCGACCATCTCGTCGATCGTTCTGAAGCCCATAGTTGCCATGATCTCTCTGAGTTCTTCTGCGATGAAGAGCATGAAGTTCATGACGTGCTCCGGCTTGCCCTTGAATCTCTTTCTGAGTTCTTCGTTCTGGCAAGCGATACCGAAAGGACAGGTATCCTTGTTGCAGACTCTCATCATCATGCAGCCCATTGCAACGAGGGGTGCTGTAGCAAATCCGAATTCCTCGGCACCGAGAAGTGCTGCGATAGCAACGTCTCTGCCGCTCATGAGCTTACCGTCTGTCTCGATTGCAACTCTTCCACGAAGACCACTTTCGATCAAAGCGTGGTGTGTCTCAGCAAGACCTAACTCCCAAGGCAAGCCTGCATTGTGGATTGAGCTTGCAGGTGCTGCACCTGTACCTCCGTCATAACCGGAGATGAGGATTACCTGTGCACCAGCCTTAGCTACGCCGCATGCGATTGTTCCTACGCCAGCTTCAGAAACGAGCTTAACTGAAATTCTTGACTGACGGTTTGCGTTCTTTAAGTCATAGATGAGCTGAGCGAGATCTTCGATTGAATAGATATCGTGATGAGGCGGAGGTGAGATGAGGGCTACACCAGGTGTAGAATATCTTCTCTCTGCGATCCAGGGGTAAACCTTCTTTCCGGGGAGGTGTCCGCCTTCACCCGGCTTTGCACCCTGTGCCATCTTGATCTGAATCTCTTCAGCACTGTTCAAATATTCACTTGTTACACCGAAACGGCCTGAAGCTACCTGCTTGATCTTGGAATTCTTCTCAGTTCCGAATCTTTCAGGAGACTCACCGCCCTCACCTGTGTTGGACTTACCGCCCAAACGGTTCATAGCGATTGCCATTGTCTCGTGTGCTTCTTTAGAAATTGAACCGTAGGACATAGCGCCTGTCTTAAATCTCTTAACGATCTCAGATGCAGGTTCAACTTCTTCGAGAGGGATGGAATTACCTGTCTTCTTGAATTCCAAAAGTCCTCTCAATGTATGAGGCTTCTCGTTATCAACGATTGCTGTATATTCCTTGAAGAGTTCATAAGAACCTTCACGTACTGCCTTCTGGAGGGCAATGATCGTCTTAGGATTGTAGAGATGGTCTTCTTTGTCGTTACCGCTTCTCAATGCGTGGAAGCCTGTGCTGTCCAAAGAAGAATCTGTCTCAAGACCCATAGGATCGAATGCCTTATCGTGTCTGTAGAGGATACCTTCGGAAATCTCGTCGAGTCCGATTCCTCCGACACGGCTAACAATTCCTGTGAAGTACTTGTCTACTACTTCTGGGCAGATACCGACAGCTTCGAAAATCTTTGCTGACTGATAAGACTGCAAAGTGGAAATACCCATTTTCGCGCTGGTCTTAACGATACCGTGCAGGATTGCATAGTTATAATCGTCGATTGCTGTGTGGTAATCCTTGTCGAGGATTCCCTTGTCGATCATCTCTGCGATGCACTCATGAGCGAGATAAGGGTTAACAGCACGAGCACCGAAACCGAGGAGTGTTGCCATCTGGTGAACGTCACGAGGCTCACCACTCTCGATGATGAGTGAAACAGCTGTTCTCTTTCTTGTTCTTACGAGGTGCTGCTCAACAGCAGATACTGCGAGGAGTGAAGGGATTGCGACGTGGTTCTCATCGATTCCTCTGTCTGAAAGGATTACGATGTTTGCACCCTTGCTGCATGTTCTGTCAACTGCAACGAGGAGCTGATCCAAAGCCTTCTCCAAAGATGTGTTCTTATAATAAAGAATAGATACAGTAGCTGCCTTGAGGCCTGGCTGATTCAATGACTTGATCTTTACGAGGTCAACACCTGTGAGGATCGGGTTGTTTACTTCCAATACTCTGCAGTTGCCGCTCTTCTCTTCGAGGAGGTTACCGTCAGAACCGATATATACTGTTGTATCTGTGACGATCTCTTCTCTGATTGAGTCGATCGGCGGGTTTGTAACCTGCGCGAAAAGCTGCTTGAAGTAAGAGAAAAGCAACTGATGCTTCTCTGACAAAACAGCGAGAGGAATATCCGTACCCATTGAAGCAGTAGCTTCTACCTTGTTGGTAGCCATAGGCAGGATCTCGTTCTTTACATCCTCGAATGTATATCCGAAAACCTTATAGAGCTTGTCTCTCATCTCCTGTGTATGTACAGGGATCTTCTTGTTAGGAATATTGAGTTCTGACAAGTTCTTGATGTTCAATGCAAGCCACTCGCCGTAAGGGTTTCTTTCAGAATAGTACTTCTTGCACTCTTCGTCAGAGATGAGTCTTCCCTCCTTAGTATCGATGAGGAGGATACGGCCGGGCTGGAGTCTTGACTTCTTAACGATGTGTGCAGGATCGATATCCAAAACACCAACTTCAGATGAAAGGATCAATCTGTTATCGTCTGTGATGTAGTATCTGGAAGGTCTTAATCCGTTACGGTCCAATGTAGCACCTGCAATCTCACCATCTGTGAAGAGGATTGCTGCAGGACCATCCCAGGGTTCCATCATGGTTGCATAGTAATGATAGAAGTCCTTCTTCTCCTGATTCATATAAGAATCGTTCTTCCAGGGCTCCGGGATAGTCATCATGACTGCGAGCGGAAGCGGAATTCCGTTCATCATGAAGAACTCCAAAGTGTTATCAAGCATACCGGAGTCAGAACCTGCTTTATGAATGATAGGGAAGATCTTATCGACATCATTTTCGATTGCAGGACTGTAAAGAGTCTCTTCACGAGCGAGCATTCTGTCGAAGTTACCTCTGATCGTGTTGATCTCACCGTTATGAGCGATCAAACGATAAGGATGTGCTCTTTCCCATGCAGGTGTTGTATTTGTTGAGAATCTTGAGTGAACCATCGCGATAGCTGTCTCATAGTCCTTGCTCTGGAGATCCTTATAGAATTTTCTGAGCTGGCCTACAAGGAACATACCCTTATAAACGATAGTTCTTGAAGATAATGAATTGATATATGTATCGTCAGCACTCTGCTCGAATTCTCTTCTGGCAACGTAGAGCATACGGTCAAAAGCCTGACCCTTTGCACAGTTTTCAGGTCTTTCAACAAAGCACTGCATGATAACAGGCATTGAGTCTCTGGCAACCTTACCCAAAACATCAGGTACAGTCGGAACTTCTCTCCAGCCCTTTATTGCAAGGCCATTCTTTTCAGCAATAACCTTGAACATACGCATTGCGAGAGTGCGCTTCTTATTATCCTGAGGGAAGAAGAACATACCAATACCATAGTCGCCTTCACCCTTTACTTCGATTCCGGCTTCTTCACAAGCCTTCTTGAAAAATTTGTGTGAGATCTGAACGAGGATACCGACGCCGTCACCGACTTCACCGGTAGCGTCCTTTCCTGCTCTGTGTTCAAGCTTTTCGACAATGGATAAAGCATCATCTAATGTGCGGTATTCCTTCTTGCCGTCGATATTAACGACCAAGCCGATTCCGCAGGCATCATGCTCTTCTTGCATTGCCTTGTAGCTTTCGTTTAAATGTTTTGTTTCGTAAGGCCTCATATTCCTCCTCCTGTTACTCAGGTACTTTCCACCACATATAACCTGAGCTCGAAATCATACTCAAAAAATATTGATATTTAAGTTCAATGCGTTTAGAATATCGTTATTGATTTCGTATGAATTTTATTACGCTTGCCAAACAAAATAAAATACATATTGTAATCGTATAATGATACCTTTTAGATATCATAAGAGCACATAAAGGATTTTTATTATGGATTTAAGACAAATACGTTATTTCTTAACTGTCGCAGAAGAGCGCAACATCACACGCGCAGCAGATCGTCTGCATATTTCACAGCCGCCGCTTTCAAGAGCCCTCATGGATTTGGAAGAAGAACTTGGATGCACATTGCTTATCCGTGGTAAGCGTCACGTCACTCTCACAGCTGAAGGACTGGCATTGAAGCGTCGTGGCGAACAGATTCTCGCTCTCGCAGAGATTACCAAATCAGAGATCACAAATGTCAACAAAGGCTTAAGTGGAACACTCTATCTCGGACACGTCGACAGTAACGGTCCTTCTCTGGTTGCTGAATGGATTGAAAGCTTCAAGGAAGCAAATCCTAATGTTACTTATAATCTCTGGTGCGGAACGGTAGATGACCTGACCTACAGAATGAAGTCCGGCCTCCTTGAGCTCGCTGTTACAATGTCACCCATTAACACCGAACATCTGGACGGCATTTCAGTTTACAGAGATTACTGGGCAGCAATTATTCCAGGTAACCACCCTCTCGCCTTATCGCGAAAAGACGTCACACCAGAAGAACTGGTCGAAAACGACCTCATTATCTCTTCACGCCATTCAAGAGAAGAAGAAATCAGAAGCTGGTTCACAGATACCGGCAAAGAGCCGCGCTTCGTCGTAAAGACTGCTCACTCTTCTAACGCATCCAAACTCGTCGAAAGGAACATCGGCATCGCAATCTTCCCTGCTTCAGTCGCGAAAAGTATTTCCGCCGATTCGAATGTAATCGTCAAGAGAATCGTTCCCGTTGTAAGCGTTGACTACCTGTTGTCCTGGGACAAGGAAAAAACTCACAGCGCTCTCGCTCTTAAATTCATCGAGCATGTAAGGAACCTGTATTCAAATCAGTGAATATTTCGAAGTTCTGCATCAAAGATCTGAAGAATTGCAAAGAAAAAGGCGGCCACAAAGTGACCGCCTCTTTCTTAGGTTATTGCCATAAGTAAATGATTAACATTCAAAAAGGAAGTTTTCGAGCATCTTCTTACCTTCAGGTGTAAGAATTGACTCAGGATGGAACTGAACACCGTAAATCGGATACTCGCGGTGCTTGACTGCCATGATCTCTCCATCGTCAGCAACTGCGGTTACCTGTAAGCATTCAGGAATAGTATTGCGGTCTGCTGCAAGTGAATGGTAGCGTGCAACCTTTGTACGTTCATCAAGCCCTTTAAAAAGAGGGCACTCTGCGTAAAGACCTACTACTGACTGCTTGCCGTGCATAAGCTTCTCAGCATAAGTGATTGTCGCACCGTAAGCATTGCAGATTGCCTGGTGACCTAAGCAGACACCAAGAATCGGGATGTTATGAATTGTCTTTGCGACTTCACAGATAACACCGGCATCTTCCGGTCTGCCGGGACCGGGTGAGAGAATGATGTGATCAGGTGCGAGATCAATGATCTCAGATACGGTCATCTCGTCATTTCTGATTACTTTGATATCAGGATTAATCTGACCGATCATCTGGTAAAGGTTATATGAAAAGCTATCGTAGTTATCGATTAGAAGTATCATGCTCATACCTCCTGTGCGAGTGTAAGTGAATTCAATACGGCTCTTGCTTTGTTAAGGCACTCTTCGTATTCCTTCTCGGGAACGGAATCTGCTACGATGCCGGCTCCGGATCTTACGAAAACCTTGCCGTTCTTCTTGTATGCAATACGGATTGCGATGCAGGTGTCCATGTTGCCTGTAAAGTCGATATAACCGATTGCGCCGCCATAGATGCCACGCTTGTTATTTTCGAGTTCGCCAATGAGCTGGCATGCACGGATCTTGGGTGCACCGGAAAGTGTTCCTGCAGGAAGGACTGCCTCGATAGCATCAAGTGCGTCATAGTCTGAAGCAATCTTGCCGCGAACAGTGGAACCGATATGCATAACGTGTGAATAACGCTCAATAGTCCTTAATTTCTCAACTTCGACTGTGCCGAATTCAGAAATCTTGCCCAGGTCGTTACGGCCAAGGTCAACGAGCATATTGTGCTCAGCAAGTTCCTTCTCATCAGCAAGGAGTTCCTGCTCAAGTCTCTTGTCCTCTTCTTCAGTCTTTCCTCTCGGTCTTGTGCCTGCAAGAGGGAAAGTGCGAAGGATTCCATTTTCGAGCTTGACCAAAGTCTCAGGTGAAGCGCCTGCAACTTCAACATCCGTGCCTGCGAAGTAGAACATATAAGGTGACGGATTAACTGTTCTTAAAACTCTGTAAGTATTGAGAAGGCTTCCTTCAAAAGGTGCAGCAAGTCTGTTGGACAAAACGATCTGGAAAATATCACCTTCGAAAATATAGTTCTTGGCCTTCTCGACCATTGCGCAATATTCTTCCTTCGAAAAGAGCGGTGTAACTTCGCCCAAAAGCTTGCCTTCGGCCTCTTCGACCTTTTCGCCGGTCTTAAGAAGATTGATCAGTTCTTCGAGTTCGCGGATAGCTTCAGCGTATCCTTCATCCACATTTTCGAGTGACATGTTTGTGATGAGGATCAGCTTCTGTCTTACGTGATCGAATGCAATGACCTTATCGAAAAGCATGAGGTCGACATCTTTGAAATTCTCAGTATCTGTTACATTGCATCTTGTTGTCGGTTCAGCGTAACCAAGATAGTCGTATGAGAAATATCCGACAAGACCACCTGTAAAAGAAGGCAGATACGAAAGCTTCGGGCTTCTGAAGTGTGAAAGTAATTCTCTGATTATCGAAGATGGATCTTCTGTCTGAATTGTCTTGTCGCCATAAGTAAGCTCACCATTCATGCATGTGATTTCGAGCTTAGGATTATAGCCAAGGAATGTGTATCTTCCCCACTTCTCGTCGGACTGAGCCGACTCAAGCATATATGCGTGAGTGGAATTATTTTTCAATATACGGATTGTCTCGATAGGTGTCGTAAAATCAGAAAGAATCTCGCAGCTTACAGGTACTACATCGTACTTGCCGGTTTCAGCATACTTTCTGACTTCGTCAATTGACGGCACAATGTTCATGGTTGTAACCTCCATTTTTCTTTTGGGAGGCAATAAAAAAGCCCCCGACAAAAGACCTCTATTGATCTTTTATCAAGGACGAATAAATCTTATCCGCGGTGCCACCCTGATTCACGGCTATTCCGTGCACTTAGCAAGATACCAACATATCTCCGGCCACTTACGCGAGCCTTGCGTCGCAATATACTAGGAAGAATCCGTTCCTTCGCGCCCTCCGAAGTCCATTCACTTAAGTCCCTTGCTGTCCGGATCACACCACCCCGGGCTCTCTTTAAACGGTTTCCTTAAGTTACTCACTCTCCGTCAACGGTTTAAAACTTCCATAAAAATACCACCCCGTTGATATGTTGTCAATCTACGTAACAATTCTCATGTCGATTCTACAAGCTCGAAAACAAGACTTCTAAAGAAAACAGCAGGCACGAAATCGCACCTGCTGTCAGTAATTGTTCCTGTATTTTGAACTTAAGGAATGTATGTAATTGTTACATATCTAAGCTCGCCATTTGTGTAATCGAAGCTGTAAGTATTCTTGTTGAGGTACTTAGTAGACTTCTTTGTATATCTGAGCTTGTCGTAAACGAACTTCGGATCATCCTCATTGTGATAAGGGTTCTCGTTAGGCTCACCGGAATTTGCCTTGAGTTCATCCATTGTGAGGTTGAGAGGGAAGTCGAATGTAAGAACAGACTGTGTCTTGCCCTTAAGAGGTGCTGCATAGTAGATCTCATTGATGAAGCAGTCTCTCATAGCCATGCCGTTTTCTGAATCATTGAAAACATAAACAACAGCTGTACCGTCACCGATATCAAGTCTTAAAGAAGCCTGATGTCTTGCCTTAAGATTGTTGTCAGCATTGTCGAGCTCGCCACTCTTGAAAGGTGCGCCCTGATCGATCATGTCCTGGAGAGTTGTCTTACCGAGAGTGTACTTAACACCGTTGAGGTAGAAGTTCATCTCATCGAAATTAACAATCTTAACGCCATCAGCAATAGTAACACCTGTTTCGATAGCTTCTGTTGTCTCTTCAGTTGTTGTTTCCTCAGTTGTCTCTTCTGTAGTCTCTTCTGTTGACTCTTCAGTTTCATCTGTCTCAATTACCGGCTCAAGCTCTCTGTCATCGAATTCGAATTCATCGGGCTTCTTTGCACTCCAGGTAACTGTAACCTCAAGTGAACCGTCCTTAGAAATCAAGACCCACTCAGCTTCCTTCTCATTGTCAGCGATATCCTGAGAATCAACCTTGAATTCCATATCATACTCTTCAGCAGCTGCCTTCTTAACATCGCTCTTGGAAGGTACTTCAACCTTCTTTGCGCAAGAAGCAACGCTAAGCATCATAACAACGCCAAGAATAAGTGCCATTACTTTCTTCATAGATAATTCCTCCTTATCCATCAATAAAAAACTATTTAATAATATATCCAAGCCAAAATATGACATAGTAGTCAGAATAAATAAAAAGCACCGCCTTGTATCAGCGGTGCTTGTTTATATTATTTATGTTAAATACTACTGATTAGTATACCAAATACTTAACAAGTCCGGCATTGATAACATAACCGGGGCTGTTCTTCTCGAGAGCGCCATTCCATGCAGAGAAGTTTTCAGTAATGATTTCATTTCTGATAACTGCATCCCATGCAGGTCTTGTTGCCTCATAGTAGAAGACATAAACTGTCTCGCCATCCTGAGAAGCAATTACAAGTGTATCACCCTGCTTACGGCTGCTGTCGAAAAGCCACTTGCCTGCTTCAACAACTGCTGAGTCAAGCGGATCTTCTTCAGTAGATACGAAATATGTAGCAGGAAGACCTGACTTATAACCACCATCAAGCATAGAGTTAAGATCTGTAGAGTGCTCCTTAACAAGCTTGTAGAATGACAACGGATCCATTCCGCTAGGGCAAAGAGTCTTAGCTTCTTCGATTGTCTTGTTCAACGCAGCTGCCTTATCCTCATCTGTAGGATCCTTCTTATTTGTCTTTGCAGAAAGAGTAAGCATTCTGAATGTGACAGTATCGTAGTCGTTGTTGGTCTTCTCAGCGATATAAATTGCATAAGCACCGAACTCAGTCTCGATTACTGTTGTATCGCCTGTCTTGCAATCGCCGAAGAGGTAATCCTTGATCTTTGCATCCATATAGCCTGCAGAAGTATATGTGAAGCCTTCTGTAAGGCAAGGATCTTTGCCATCAGCGAAAGAAGTAATAGCTGCTTCATCCTTCTTGTCTGTTACATAATCAAGAGCAGCCTGTCTGAATGACTCAGTATCCTTAGCAGCCTTAGTGATCTTCTTAGCTGCTTCAACGGCCTTGTCCATACCGATTACTTTGCCTTCATCGTCTGTCTCAGCCTTGCAGAAATATACGCTGTAGTCGACAACACTGTACTGGTTAGGATTCTCATCGTGCTTAGCCTGAACTTCTGCATCTGTAGGAACAACGGAAGTATCAAACTGCTTTACGTAGCTACCGTATTCCTGAACGAGAGTCTCACGTGCTGCGAAATCTGTATAAGCTCTCTTGGAAGTACCTGTTCCGTAGAGTGCCTTAAGATAAGCCTGACCTGAAGGGAAACCGTAAAGTGTTGCATAGAAATCTAATGTCTGGAGGTTCTGAGCTGCAACCTCACGAGCCTTTGACATCGGCATGAAGCCGGATTCCTTAGCAGAACGCTCAACGAGGGCTAATGTTCTCATCTGAGTAGCAGCTTCTCTCAAAAGGGCATCTCTATATGTCTCGCCTGTCTCAGGGTTAACAACATTGTCCAGAGTATCTTCGGATACCATGCCATACTGAGAATATGTGTCAAATACTTCCTTGAAGTGAAAATTTGTCTCAAGAACAGAGAAATTCTTTACAGTATTTGTTGAACCGTCAGGAAGAGTCTCAGTGATCTTTACACCAGTAAATGTTCTGGGAAGTACACCGGAGATAAATGTGAAGAAGCACACAACGATGAGAATAACAGCAACGATTACGACTGTTACACCACCAGAAACGAGTTTCCTATTGGCCTTTCCGGACTTGGAGGTCTTTGCCATTTTGCCTACCTACCTTTATTTTTAATAAAAAAGCAACAAGTATTATAATTCCGCGCCTTGAATAATGCAAGGAAGACGTTCCGGAACATCAATTATATAGTCGGGTTTAAGCTTTTCGAGAGCCTCTCTGGGCATCTTGGACCAGGATACGAGCGCAAAATCAGCTCCTGCAGCCCTTGCTGAAAGCAAATCAGGAACTGCATCTCCGACATAAAGCACACGGCTCATGTCAGTAATTCCAAGGCGTCTTGCGCCTTCAAGCAAAGGATCAGCGTGTGGTTTTGCAAGTTTTGTGGCCTCACGAAAAACCATCGTGTCGAAATACTTTTCGAGCTCGAGAAGTTCAATGGTGATCATTGCGGAATCCTTGCGTTTGGATGTAACTACGCCCTGCTTGATTCCGGAAGCCTGGATTTTCGAGAGGAAATCGTAAACACCGGGGAAAATCGGAATCACATTCTTCTTCATTTCCGCAACGTTATATTCAAGATATGCCTCGACCAGGCGCTTTTGCGTCTCTTCGTCATGCATCCAATAAGTGTCTGTCAGAGGCTTTCCGATGTAACTCATCAGGTCTTCATCGGATCTGTCCGTGCCTCCCAAAACGATTTTGTAGGACATTTTGAGAGATTCCATGATGAGCGGGACAGAATCCCACAAGGTTCCGTCAAGATCGTAGAGTACGAGATCATACTTACTCATCGTCCTTTGAATCCTCCTTGCCATCCTCGTCGGATTCTTCGACAGGATTAATGTGAATCAGGAGCTTTGAGATGGCATTTTCTTCCACCTTAAGAACCTTTATGCGCAAGTTCTTGTAATTAACAACCGGATGCTCCTTCTCTTCAGGAACACGGTCGAGCTGTGATATTACAAGGCCGGCAATCGTATCGTACTCATCATCGGTAAGCTCAATATCAATGACATCTTCAAGATCGCTCAATGTCATATCGCCTCTGACGATATAGTCGCCGTTGGAAAGCTTAACGCACTCATCTGTCTCGTCATCGAACTCGTCGGTGATATTACCTACGAGTTCTTCGAGAATATCTTCAATCGTTGCAATGCCCATCGTTCCGCCGTACTCATCAACGATGACGGCCATCTGCACACCGCAATTCTTCATCTCACCGAAAAGCGAGGAGATCTTCTTAGTCTCATGTACGACCAAAGGTTCTCTCATAAGCTTTTCGAGCTTGAACGGCTTATCCTCCGTGGGAGGCATGATGCCGATAAGGTCCTTGATATGAAGGATTCCGACGATATCGTCGATAGTCTCCTTGTAAATCGGGATTCTGGTATATTTCTCATCCCTTGCGACGCGCATAACTTCGTCATAATCAGCCTCGATCGGAAGAGAAATGATCCTCTTTCTGTGAGTCATGATCTCGGATACTTCCTTGTCGTTAAACTCGAAAACATTCTCGATCATTTCCTTCTCGGTGTCTTCGATATTTCCGGACTCAGAACCAACGTCGACCATCATACGGATTTCCTCTTCCGTGACGGGCTTATCAGTCTGATTCGGATCAATCTTTAACATCATAAGCACGAGGTTCGTAGACTTTGTCAGGAACCATACAAAAGGCTTAAGCACAGCGCCGAAAAACTTGACGATGTTAGCGACTCCGAAGGCCCACTTTTCGGGCTTGTTCTGAGCGATACGCTTGGGAACCAGTTCGCCCAACACGAGCGAAAAGTAGGACAACACGATAGTGATGACAACGGTCCAAAGTGATTCCATCCACGGATACTTTGAAGCAGGGTCAACTAAAAGTGCAAGCTTGCTCGCAAAACTATTAGCAGCAAAAGCGGACGACAAGAAGCCGGCAAGTGTAACACCAACCTGAATCGTCGCCAGGAAGTTTCCGGGGTTATCCAAAAACTTCATGACGCGCTTAGCCTTCTTATCGCCTTCTTCAGCGAGCTTGCGCATTTTCGCATCGTTCAGCGATATTACTGCCATCTCCGTTCCGGAGAAAAAGGCATTAACAAAAATAAAAAACAGGACAAGTAAAATGCTTAGAAAAGTGTCCATTACTTCATTCCGTTAAGAATATCGATCAGGGTCTTGCTGACAACCTGGTGATCAGCCTTGCCCTTGAGAGCTCTCATTGACTGACCGATGAGGAAGTTAAGATTCTTCTCTTCACCAGCGAGATAGCCGTTTACAGCCTTCTCGTTAGCAGCAATTATCTCCTTGATTACAGGTTCGATGCTTCCGGCATCAGTAACCATTGCAAGACCATTGTCAGCGATGTACTTCTCAGGATCTGTACCGTTAAGGAAAGCCTCTTCAAGAGCCTTCTGGCCTGACTTTCTGTTGATCTTATTCTCATTTACGAGGTTGATGATCTTGCCCATGAGCTTGCCGTCGAAATCGATATCAGCAGCAAGGATCTTGGCATCCTTACAGAACTTGAGAAGGTCTGTCATAAGCCAGTTGGAGCATTCCTTAGGGTTAGGGCATACTTCGCATGCAGCCTCGAAAACCTTTACGAGAGCAGGTGTTCCTGTAATGATCTCAGCATCGTATTCAGGAAGACCGAGTTCTTTTACGTATCTCTCGCGCTTAGCATCAGCAAATTCAGGAAGACTTGCTCTTACCTTGTCGAGGAACTCCTCGGAAATGTTGATAGGCATGAGGTCCGGATCAGGGAAATACTTGTAATCCTGGGCATTTTCCTTTGAACGCATGGAGTATGTGTACTCCTGCTCATCGTCCCAACGTCTTGTCTCCTGAACAACCTTGCCGCCTGCTTCGATAAGGTCAATCTGTCTGTCGCGCTCATATTCAATAGCACGCTCGATTGCCTTAAGGCTTGCAATATTCTTCATCTCTGTTCTGGTGCCGAATTCCTTCTGGCCAACAGGTCTTACAGAGAGGTTAACGTCAGCTCTCATGGAACCTTCCTGCATCTTACAGTCGGAAATTCCAAGATACTGCATCGTATCTCTGAGCTTTTCGAGATATGCGATAACTTCTTCACCGCTTCTGAAGTCAGGCTCGGAAACGATCTCAAGGAGCGGAACGCCGCAACGGTTGAAATCGACCATTGTCATGCCTGTAGCAGGATCGTGAACGAGCTTTCCTGCGTCTTCTTCCATGTGAATCTCATGGATACCGATAGACTTCATACCCTTGGATGTGTTGATATCAACATGTCCATTTCTGCAGATCGGGAAATAGAGCTGAGAAATCTGATATGCCTTAGGAAGGTCAGGATAGAAATAATTCTTACGGTCGAACTTATTGTTCCTTGTGATGTCGCAGTTAAGTGCAAGTCCTGCCTTTACGGCATACTCGACTACCTGCTTGTTCAATGTAGGAAGTGTTCCGGGCATACCGGAGCAGACTTCGCAAACGTGTGTATTAGGCTCGCCTCCGAATTTGGCAGAGCATCCGCAGAAGATCTTTGTTTCTGTCGAGAGCTCGCAGTGTACTTCGAGGCCGATTACCATCTCATAATCCTGCATAACTTAGCCCTCCCCTCTCAATGCTTCTTCAGGGATCTTATTTTCGAACCCTTCTGATGCCGTAGCCTTTTGGAAAGCATTAGCGACACCGATAATCTTTTCTTCAGAGAATCTCTTTCCCATGATCTGGAGACCTACAGGAAGACCCTCAGTTGTGAAACCACAAGGTACAGACATCGCAGGAATACCAACGATGTTGATAAGTACCGTGCAGATATCTCCGAGATACATCTTCAAAGGATCCGTAAGGCTCTCACCCTGCTTCGGAGCAGCTGTAGGAGCAACAGGTCCCAAAATTGCATCGTACTTTGTAAATGCTTCGTCGAAAGCCTGCTTGATCAGGTTCTTAACTCTCAATGCCTTGTTGTAGTATGCATCGTAGTAACCGGAAGAAAGAACGAAGTTACCGAGCATGATTCTTCTCTTAACTTCAAGACCGAAGCCTTCACTTCTGGACTTGATATAGAGCTGACCTAAATCCTCAATGCCCTCAGGTCTGAAACCGTACTTAACGCCGTCATATCTTGAGAGGTTTGAGCATGCCTCAGCGCAGCAGATGATGTAATAAGTAGGGATAGCATACTTGATGATAGGCATGGAGAATGTCTCGACTGTAGCACCCTTTGACTTCAATACTTCGACGCTTGCAAGAACAGCCTTCTTAACGTCTTCGTCGATACCGTCACCGAGATACTCCTCAGGAATACCGAATGTCTTGCCGGAAAGGTCGTAATTCTCAACTTCAGCAAGATCGATCTTCTCAGATTCAAGTGAAGACTGATCTTTCTGGTCCTTGCCACTGATTACATTGAATACAGCAGCAATATCTTCAGCCTTTCTTCCGATAGGTCCGATCTGGTCCAAAGAAGAAGCGAAAGCAACAAGTCCATATCTTGATACTGAACCATATGTCGGCTTAAGTCCTGTAACGCCACAGAAAGAAGCAGGCTGTCTGATGGATCCGCCTGTATCTGAACCTAAAGCGACAGGTGCAAGAGCAGCTGCAACGCATGCTGCAGAACCGCCGGAAGAACCGCCCGGTACTCTTGTCTTATCCCACGGGTTGGATGTAATGCCAAAATAGCTTGTCTCAGTAGTTGAGCCCATTGCGAACTCATCCATGTTGGTCTTACCAAGGATAATCATGCCCTCAGCTTCAATCTTTCTGATAACCTCTGCATCGTAGGGAGGAATGAAGTTGCCAAGCATCTTGGATGCACAGGTTGTCTTGATTCCCTTTGTGCAGATATTGTCCTTGATAGCGATAGGAACGCCGGCAAGAGGACCTGTAAGTGTTCCTGCCTTGATTGCCTCATCAGCCTTTTGCGCTTTGGTAAGAGCCTCATCTCTGATAACAGTGATGTAGGACTTATATTCGCCGTCTTTTGCATCGATTGCATCGAGGAATGCCTTTGTGGCCTGGTAAGATGTGATCTTGCCTTCCTTGATTGCTGCGCCTATTTCAAGTGCGCCTAATTTACGAATTTCAATATCAGTCATAGCACACCCCTTAATCAAAGGTCTTCGGTACAAGGATCGTACCGTCCTTTGTCTCGGGTGCGTTGCTTAAGACCGCATCCCTCATATCTTCGTTAATAACAACGTCTTCACGTGTAACGTTGGCAACACCTGCAGCGTGGCTCAAAGGCTCAACGCCATTGGTATCAAGCTCTCCGAGCTGATCGATATAGCCCAGGATATCGCCTAAGTCTTTTTGAGTTCTCTCCTCATCTTCAGGGCTCAGCTCTAATCTGCCGAGGCTCTCAAGATACTGGACCAAGTCTTTTGTAATCTCCATGAAATTACGCTCCATCCTTACAATAGTTAGAAATCTACAGCCTAAAATTTTAACATGACGCCATATTTTAGTAAATAAAGGGTCCGTGAAAAACCTATAGTGTTTTCCAGCCTTTTTGCGTGACATATGATGAGGCTATCTGTCCGACCTGGCAGCTGATGCCTGCTCGGAAACGCTTCCCCTCGCGAAAAAACGCTTCCCACCACCTCGACCAACCAGTCCATCATGGC
>JAKSRC010000016.1 GCA_024403855.1 Saccharofermentans sp.
GCTGTATAACTGCGTAATTTTGAGAATTCGTGTCTACTTTTTGTTGACTAGTGCACATTTCATACACTTTTTTGAAATTCTTTCGAACCGCCCTTCACACACGCTCGAAAAAACACTCCCGCACGAAAACCGCTCCGTCCTCTCGAAGAGATCTTCCCCCGCACGTAAACTACTCCGCGTGGCCACCAGCCCCCAAGAACACACCCAATAAAAAACGGGGCGCCATTACAGCGTCCCGCTTCAAGTAAACATTTATAAAGGAATTATGACTCCTTGAAGTCTTCCCATGTTCTCTGATCTTCTTCGTAGCCCTTTGAGGACTTGATCTTAACGATGATCTTTACGATGATGCCGGAGCAGAGGATGAGGGCGACAACGCACCAGCCGAAGATGATGTTGGCCTTAAGTGAGTAACCGTCTGCTGCACCGTAGATACCACCTGCCTTGATGAGGTTTACAAGGTTCCATACGAAGAGTCCGATGAGGATTGCAGGTGAGATAACCTTAATGGACGGGATGAACCACCATGAAGGCATCTTGAATTTGTTGGTGTTGCGGTTGAGCTCGTCAAGGATCTTGGATGTCTTGAAGAACCAGCCTGCTGCGATCATCTCGAGGATGCCGGTGATGATCAATGTGTAACTGTTGATGAAGTAGTCAACGATGTCGAGGATAGCAAGGCCGGCACCTGTTACATAGATGATGCTGATAACACCTTCGATAAGGCAGATTGTAAGTGTTGTCTTCTTCTTGTTGAGGTGGAACTTATCAGATACTGCAGTTGAGATGCCTTCGATGATTGAGAAGAGCGAATCGATTGCGAGTGTGATAAGGCAGAAGTAGAAGATGAACGCGAAAATCGTGTTGAATACAGGGCTGTCGGAAATCTTTACGATTGCCTGAGGGTAGATGATAAATGCTGTAGCGATTCCTGAAGCAGACATATTGTCGAGCATGCCTGTGCCGGCCATCGTTGTGAACATTACGATGCCTGCGAGAACGCTGATGAACATGTCGGAGAAGGCAATTATGATTGTGTCAGTAACGATGTTGGACTTCTTATCAAGGAATGAACCGTAAGCGAACATGATCGCCATAGATGTCGAAAGTGAGTAGAAAACCTGACCCATCGCATCGACCCAGATGTTGGAATCCTTCATGGCATTCCAGTCAGGAACGAAAAGCTTAGAAAGACCAGCCATTGCGCCGGGCATCATGACACCTCTGATTGCCATAACGAGAAGGCAAAGGACAGGAAGAGATACTGTGAACTTAACAACTTTGCCGACTGTGGTCGTGCCGTTACGGATGCAGAGATAGCAAAGAATCCAGGCGGCGATGAGGCAGCCTACAACAGGCCATGCGATTGTAGTAAAGCCGCTTGTCGTACCGGTGGTCTTGATCGTCTCCATCCAGAGTTTGCTCGCACCTTCCGGATTGCCGGTAAGGCCTCCGAACTTGTAACTGATTACGAACATGAGGATAACCCACGCGAAAACTGCCGCGTAGTAGATTGAGATGCCGATACCGTTCGATACGGCGATCCAGCCGATAGCCTCAGTTTTCTTATTCAAAGCTCTCATGGAGCCGGGAGCGCCAAGTCTTGTGTATCTTGCGACGGAGACTTCCATCATGAGAAGCGGGATGCCGATAATGAGCATCGCAATAAGATAAACGAAGAGAAAAGCACCGCCGCCGTATTTAGAAGCAAGTCCCGGAAATCTCCAGGCGTTTCCCAAGCCTACAGCAGAGCCGATAGCTGCCATAATGAAAGCAGATCTAGATGACCATTTTTCGCGCATATAATATATCCTCCAAAGTATTCATTAATACTTTACTTGTCGCATATACACAAGTCAAACACAATTCTGTACAATCTCCACAAAAGGTGTTCTAAATTAATATATAAGAAGATGTAGTATAATTCTCTCAATTTCGGATAGGAGGATAAATTTATGAAAAAGATTAAAGCTTTGGCAGTTGTACTTACAGTATCCATGCTTGCTGTTATGTTTGCCGGATGTGCAAATAAGTCCGGAATCTCAAGTGAAGCATTCATCAAGGCTTGCGAAAAGATGAAGTTAGAGCAGATCGAATTCGACGACGATCCTGATGCAGATGATATCGCTGATGGTGTCTATGCTGTAGCAGATGAGGATTTCCTTGAAGATGATCCTTACATCGTTGAGGATTTCTTAGATGATCTCCATCTCGCTGATGTTATCGACATTGACGATGTTAAGTCTTTCGCTGTTGCTCTTAAGTGCACAGATATAAGAGAAGCGCGTGGCGTAATCAGCAGTCCTGAAGGCATTGCAGATCTTGAGTTTGATGGCGCTTTCGCTATGCAGATGACACTTACCAAGGAAGGCTATGCAAAGGACATCTTTGATGCTTTTGGTGATTTGCTCGACTTAGCTGACATCGATATCAAAGATTTCTCAAAGCAGGAATATTCCGCATCCAAGAAGGACGGCTTCTTCAGATTCCATATTGATGTCGCAGCTCTCATTGAGATCCTTATGGATAATGACGACCTTATGGATCTTGTTGAATCTTATGAGCAGATGACAGGCAAGGATCTTGAAGATATCCTTGGCGATATTACCGGTGATATTGCAATCACAGTTGAAGTTACAGGCAAGAATATTTTCGTTCTTGCAGGTGGTTCTCTCAACTGCAAGCCTGACACACTGAACAGCTTTGCTAAGGCTTTCGGCGTTGCAAAGAATCCTGCAACAATCCCTATGAACAAGGATCTCGTTGAGGATGCTATTGATAACAATCTCGACAAGGTTGATACAGGCGTAATCGATTTCTAATCTCGCGCTAACAACTTGATCATCACAAAGGCTGCACTTCGGTGCGGCCTTTTTTTGTATAATGATTTCCAGGAAATACAGTGAGGTTATTGTTTTGACCAGGAAACGCCCGGCACAAATTGTCACATTGCTCATGATGATCTTCACAATTGCAGGCATCATCGGCTTCATCTACGAGACAATCTGCGGTTACATCAACGAGGGTTACTTCTTCAAGCGTGGCACGACATTCGGTCCGTGGATTCCGATTTACGGCATCGGCGCACTCCTGATCCTGGCCCTCACCTTCAAAGTCAGGAAAAAGCCCCTTATAGTTTTCCTGATTGCCACTGTCGCCTGTGGGCTTTTGGAACTCGTAAGCGGATATATTTTCGACAGATTCTTCCACATGAGACTTTGGGATTACACCGGCGTCATCTGGAACTGGGGCAATATCAACGGCTATATCTGCCTGAGATCCGTCCTCACGTGGGGCGTTTTCGGAATGATCCTGATGTACGGCATCCTGCCACCGCTCGAAAAGTTCCAGAAGAAGAATAAAACGGCATTTAACATTGTTACTATCGCTCTATTCGGGCTATTTCTGCTCGACATAGTGTTAAGCTATACTGTAAGGAAATGAAGGAGAACCGCTCATGAACAAAGACTATCTTAAGCAACGAATCCCGCTTCTGGCGATGATCTTCTGGTTTGGTGGAGTCTTCGGCTTCATCTACGAAGAGATTTTCTACCGTTTCGATCTTGGCGAATGGGTCAAGCGTGGCACAACATTCGGTCCCTGGATTCCGATTTACGCTTTCGGCGGACTTTTGATCCTTGCCATCACTTTCAAGGTCAAGAAAAATCCTTTCCTCGTTTTCCTTCTTGCAACAGTAGCATCCGGCGTACTTGAATATGCAACCGGCTGGGCTCTCCTTCAGTTCTTCAACACAAGACTCTGGGACTACAACAACGAGATCCTTAACTGGGGCAACATCAACGGTTTCATCTGCTTAAGATCGATCCTTTTCTTCGGCGTATCAGGCGTGTTCCTCAGATTCATACTTGTACCGATTTTCGAGAAGCTCGAAAAGAAGTTGCCCAAAAAACTCTGGCTCTGCCTCTGCTTCGTTCCGGCAGCAGCTTTCGTCATCGACATCATCGCAAGCCTTATTTTCAAGGCTGTTAAATAAACCGATTTACAAGCAAGGGGGTTAATATGGCAACAACAAAAATCGATATCTGGGAAAACGGCGAATATGCCTATCCTTTGGCATTTGAATTTTCACCGAACCTGAGACCTTATCTTTTAGACGATGGCAAAGTTCATCCATGTATGCTGGTTCTTCCCGGCGGCGGTTATGCAGTCGTCGTTCCGCCCGAAGGCGAGCTCGTTGCCAAGAGATTCAATGAGCTTGGCTACAACTGCTTTGTAATGACCTATACGACCAACCAGCTTATGCGCAAGCCCGTTATGGAACAGGCAATGCACGATCTTGCCAGAGCGATCAGATTTGTAAGAAAGAACGCATCTGAATATAACGTCGACGCTGATAAAATCTGCATCTGCGGTTTCTCAGCTGCCGGCCACGTCTGCGCCTCAGTATGCGATTACTGGAGCGAGATTTCAGACGAGAATCCTTCTTATAAGGACATCTCCTGCCGCCCTGACGCAGCTGTCCTCTCCTACCCTGTAATCACATCAGGTGAGTATGCACATCAGGATTCGTTCCGCTTCCTTTTGGGTGCTGACATCTACGAAAGAACTGACGATGAAGCTAAGGCTCTTTTGAACCGTTACTCGCTCGAAAAGAACGTCAAATCAGACAACCCGCCCTGCTTCATCTGGCAGACAGAAGCTGACAATCTTGTGCCAGTCGAGAACAGTTATCTCTACGCCGATGCGTGCAAAAAAGCCGGTGTCAAATATGAGCACATAACCTTCCCGAATGGCCCTCACGGACTCTCAATCCCGACTGATGAATGGGCAAGAGGAATGCACGGCGAGCCCTACACAGCTGAGCAGAGTTTTGCACTCGTAAAAGCAATTAAGGAAGGCGTTATCGAAGCACCTGAAAATGGCGCAGAGAGCCTTTTGGACTACCTGAAGCCCTGGCCTTACGATCCGAATTTTGAAGGCTTCCCGGAAGTTTGCGTATGGCCTGACCTTGCTGATAACTTCATTAGAAAAGTATTTGCTTAAGGTTCATCACATATTGATATTGCGATTGCGTTTTCTGTATTCCTTTGGAGTCAGACCGCAATCTTTTTTTAGTACATTCGTGAAGTAACTCTGGCTGGGAAATGCCAGGGATGCCGATATCTCGGCTATCGAATATTCGGATGAAGCGAGCATTGCCTTTGCCGTCTCGAGCTTTTTGCCAAGGATGTATTCGCTTACTGAATAGCCCGTCTCTTTCTTGAACAGGCGCGAAAAATAAGGCGCCGACAGATTTGTTACGTCGGCCAATGTATCAAGCGTGATCCTGGTATGAAGATGGTCGTAAATATAGTCGATTGCTTTCCTTACTGCCTTGCTCGTAACTGCACTCTTCTGAAGATTCTGCATCTGTTCTGTGTAGTGAAGACACATGTCGTTATGAATCTCGGTAATCTCTTCAGGCGTCGCCGCTTCGTCGCAGAGACGGATGTAGTAGTCACTGAGAGAATAGGCTTCCGCCTGTGACAGACCGCCTGATATACAGAATCTGGCTACCATCGCTGTCGTAATCGTCATGTGGTACTTGAGATTTTGCAAAGAATCGTTCGAAAGGATTCCCAGTCCTTTCTTCGAACTGAATGGCTCATTTAACAGTGAGCGGACTTTGCGCAGATTGCCGGAACGGATAGTCTCATAGAAATCCATCTCGGGTGCCAGGGGCGCTCTGAAGAACTCATATTCGCGGTGGAGGAATTCCTGATAGGATATTTTCTTGCGCTTTGGGGGCATATCCCGAACCTCCTTGTAAAATGCATTGTTGGAGAATATGTCTTTTCGAGCATTATAGCATGAAAACATAAATATTAGTTATGAAAAAGCAATAACCAAAACCCTAAAGTTGTTATTTTGAGGACAGATTGGATATTTTCAACAGGAGGCATCTATGAAGAGCAAAATTATCGTTAGTACGATTCTCGCAATCTCAATGCTTCTCCCTCTCGCTTCATGCACCGGGAAGACAGCAAAGAAGACTGAGACACCGTCGATCGAAGGCTACAATCTCCTCTGGAGCGATGAGTTTGACGGCACTACGCTCGATGAGACCAAGTGGAACCGTGAGACACACGAACCCGGCTGGACCAACAACGAGCTTCAGGAATATACGAAGTCCGATGACAACATTTTCGTCAAGGACGGACACCTCGTTCTGAAGGCACTCAAGACTGAGAAGAACGGCAAGCCTTACTACACTTCCGGAAAGGTTCAGGGTTGGAACAAGACTCAGTTCACATACGGCAAGGTCGTCGTTTCTGCAAAGGTACCTGAAGGTCAGGGCTTGTGGCCTGCTATCTGGATGATGCCTAACCAGGAATCCAAGTACGGTCAGTGGCCTAAGTGCGGCGAGATCGACATCATGGAATCTTTGGGCAACGATACAACCACTTCATATTCAACAATTCACTACGGTGAGCCTCACGCTGAGCAGCAGGGCACGATCGTTAAGACAGGCGATGAGTCCTTCTCTGCAAAGTTCCACGAATATTCTGTCGAGTGGGAACCCGGCGAGATGCGCTTCTACACAGACGGCGAACTCGTCCTCACCTGTAACGACTGGTTCACTGCTGAAGAGGGCATGGACGACAAGCCTTATCCGGCACCCTTCAACCAGCCTTTCTATGTTCAGCTCAATCTCGCAGTAGGCGGCAACTGGCCCGGCAATCCTGATGCTTCAACAGATTTCGACAAGGCTGAATTCCAGGTAGATTACGTTCGTGTTTACCAGAAGGATGCTTACGATACAAACGTAACCAAGCCCCCGATGTCATTCAGAGACGCTCTTCCTGACGGCAACTTCATCCGCAACGGAGATTTCTCTGTAGCGGAGAATCTTGATGACGATACAGACTGGAAGTTCCTCCTTTTCAACGGTGGCGAAGGTCAGGCTGAGATCAAGAACGGCGAGATCGTAATCACAACCGACAAGTGCGGTACAGAGGAATATTCAGTCCAGCTCGTTCACCCGGATCTTCCGATGCTGAAGGGCCACAAATATAAAGTATCTTTCGATATCAAGGCTGACGAAGCTCGAAAATGTATCGTCGCAGTTACCGCGCCTAATGCAGGCTGGATAAGATATCTTAAGGACACAACAATCGATCTTGAGACTGAGTGGAAGACCTTCACTTTCGAATTCGAGATGAAAGACAAGGACGACAACAACGGCAGACTTGAGTTCAATATGGGTAAGCGCGGCGGCACTGCTACGATCCATATCACGAATGCAAGAGTCGAAGAGATCGGCTAAAACACGAAGACTGGTGGTAGCTGTGTTTTATATATAGCCACTTGTTCACGGCACCGCTTTTCTGATATTTAAGGGAGCTATGAAAAGACCTAAGGTTTTTTCGTAGCTCTTTTTTTAACAGGAGTCTGCCTTAATTACGCGATTTCAAAAATGGTCAGCAATTCTCTTTGTACTAACTATGCCTTTCACGTAGGATTCACGAAAATCGCGATTTTCGTGAACGTAGCGTGAAAATCAGACTAAAGTGTACGATTTATTCACGAAATTAGCGTTTTTCGTGAATTTTCCGTATCGGCGCGTGCTTTTCGCATGCTTGAAAAATGGTCAGCAATTGCAAACTTTAAAACCTTTTAAGTTAGATATTTCGCGACATCTTTTAATTGGAACAATTTCTCACTATGTCCATTTGCTCATTTCTGTTATAAAATATTTTGCGGTCAGTGATGGCCGCTTCATTCTATTGGGGAATAGGTCGATGGGGAGTTTATGAACGAAGAGAAGAAAACTGAATTATCACTTATATTAAGCGGCATCTCTACAGGTGTTTCCGTAATGGCTTTCATCGGCAACCCTCTCGTCTTGTGGTACTGGTTGATCGCCGTACTTGAAAGAAGTGCCAAGTTCAACACCTCGTGTGTAGTTATGCTCATTTGCTGTGCGGTTGGCGCTGTCGGAAGTCTTGCAGCTTCAATCGTTGCAAAGGTCTTAAGCAAAAAGCTCAGATGGCCTGTCGCAAATATCATTTTTATAAGCGTTCTCCTGGTAGTGCAGGGCCTTATCACATGGGGCTTCATGGCGCTCATTATTTTCGCGACATCTGATATCTAAGTAGAGCAACAATCTCAGAACAATAGAATTCTGCTTGTACGGGGGGCTTAATTAACCCTTCTGATCTCGTTGCTATCCTTCTCTTCTTCCTTAGTCGGAATCAAGGACTCATCGAATTCTTTCGGCGCCCAGTTCTCGATATATTCAAGACGTTCAATCTGGCCATTTTCGAAGTCGTAATATGCAATGACGCCGGTATAAGCTATCGTGCCATCCATCGGTGATATGGTCACGCCAAGCACAAGCCTGCCTTCGTAATAAAGCGGACCGGGTTTGCCGACAATACCTATCTTGGTGCCCTCGCTGATTTTGGCAATGTTAAATGGATAACTCCACATTACCGAGCTATCTTCTTCCGGAACACCTTTCAGCTTCGAATAGAATTTCTTGTAAGCAGAAGGGAGCTTGTCCAGTTCATTATTCTGCATGCTGCCGAGGATCATGCAGAAAGCTTTGTCCTTCTCATAATCCGGACCGACATTGTTTATATAGAGCCTTATCAATACTTCGCGCGGATCCAGAGCTTTCTCAGCTTTTACACGGCCTGCTTCACCAAAACGCATGGTGTGGAATGCCTTTATTGCCTCTTCACTCGTGAAGTCGTTATCCAATAGAAGCTGATAGAAAAGATAGTCCGTATCAACCGCGAAAAACATCTCATCGACTTTTTCGACGCCGAAAATGTACTGCATTCCTACAAGGAACTTTACCCTGCCGCTATATGAGTTCGGCGCGTGCGAGAAATAATCGCAGGTATAAAGTTCAGCTCCGCCTTCAACAAAATAAGACGAAAGATATTCGGTAATGCTGTAATGCTCAGCAACATTAAGATCGCTCAGTTTGCGAACCGAGCCGTCGTCCATAACAACGAGTCCTTCGGCAAACTCGTAGCCACACACATTCATGTCGACAAAATGTATAAGTTCGTGGAAAAGAATCGAAGCGAAAGTGTTAGGCGTCACACTGCTCTGAAGTCCCGGCTCAAGCTCGATCGTGTTTCTCTCGACACCATACTGTCCATCGGCGCCCTGGTTGTGATCCTCATATATCTTGAGCGTTGCAAGTCTCGAAAAGAAGTACTCTTCATTCTCACTTTCCAGGTGATCGGCTACCACAGGAAAAATAGCGTAGACGTAATTGAGATAGCCACTTAATCCGGGATTATTCCTGGCTACTTCCGAATACCTCAGAAAGAGATCGTACTTTTCTCTGAGATCTGCCATTCCAAGTCCAACATAATTAGCAATCTCAAGAGCTTCCACCCTCGGATCAGGCGTGGGTGAAGGGGTAGGTGTCGGTGTAGCTATGGTCGTCTCGGTCGTCTCTTCCGTTGTCTGCGTTGTATTGGTCGCACCGAAATTACAACCGGCAAAAGCAAATGAAGACAGCACGAATGTTGCTGCAAGAAAAACTGTCTCTAACTTGAATAATCTGGCAAATCTATTTCTACTCATTTTCTATATCCCCTGTGAAAACGAATTATCCATACAGTAGAATAGCAGATTTCAGCACAAAATATAATATAATTGCATTATTCGGAACCTGTTTGCACGAGCGTGACCGAATAAATGCCGACTAAGGAATTTGCATTATGAAGCTTTGCACTGAATGCCACTGGGATGGCTGGGACAGAATCGTAGATATTTATCCGGAAAGAGCAAACAGCCTTCCCGAATATATTAACGATGCCGAGAATTATAAGATCGTAATTCTCGAAAAGGGCGAGCTTGAAGTAAGAGGCAAAAACTCCACCAAAACCGTAAAGGCACCGGCCCTTTTAGGCCTTAGCCAGAAGTCTTTTATCGACTATAAAATCAATAAGAACATCACGGCAGACATCCTGTTTTTCAAGCCATCGGTAATACGTGAAGAATTCACTCTGGAAAGAATCGACAACGGTGATTTCGACGAGGCTTATGGCACATCTGTCTATCAGGATTATCTGCTCATAAAATACTTTGCGGAGATTACAGATGCCACGGATGGCATAATCGAGCTTCCGCTTAACGGCCTCAAAAGATTAAAGGACCTCTTCGCTTCGGCAGAAAAGGAACTTACAGGCCAAAAAGACGGTTTCTGGCCTTGCAGGAGCAGATCCTATCTCATGGAACTTCTGTATTACATCGCATATACCTTCGTAAATAGCTCGCCCGATAATGAAGATTCGCCGGAAGCTGATGAATTCACTCAGATTACGGAATATCTGAACGAGCATATCGACGAGCAGATCACTGTAGAGACGATTACAAAGACGTTCGCGATCAACAAAAATAAGTTAAACGATCTTTTCATGAAGCAGGCCTCAATGACATGCCTCAACTATCTCCTGAATCTCAGGATCGACCTTGCCAAGGTTATGCTTGCAAATACCGAACTTCCGATAATCGAGATCAGTTCACGCGTCGGTTATCCCGATTCGAATTATTTCGCTAAAATCTTCAAGAAGAACACAGGAATGACACCTTCCCAATACCGTAAATCCTGATTCGTGCGAATATTACTATAATCCGTGCCGTTTTTGCTATCGGTCTTATGCCCGGCTCAATAGAATATGCTCAGAAAAGCAAAACGACAAAGGACTCAGACGCTTATGAAATCAATCGCTTCAAAAACTTTAGCCTTAGGACTTACACTGGCATTCCTCGCAACGGGTTGCTCAAAAGCTCCCACCGAATTAACCGACGATGCTGCGAAAAATTCACTTGGCATTTCCAATGTGACTTCAATTGCACATAACCAGTCGCCGGTATCAGACTCCGAATATGGCTCGAATTACACCGCGCAAGATAAAGTTTCCGTCACATACAGTGTGGATTTAGCAGATGGCCTTCTGAATCAGACGGTGACCAAAGAAGCCTGTTTCTACTTCGATAGAACCTCCGGAATATGGGATCTGAAGGAAGAAACACTTGTATCATGCGAAGTTGATACAACAGATCTTCCCGGCAGCAGCTGGATTTCAGAAGGCCTTAATGCTGAATTGCTGACCGGTCTTTTCGGTGATGCGGCAAAAGATTCAAATGGCACATTGTATATCCGTTTTCTGAAGAAAATGGGAATGTTCTCATTTAATCTCGCTAACGACAAAAACACATCCTCCGAAAGATTTTTCGAGACTATCGGAACGAATGTAAAGATCGCACTTGTTACCGACTCAGGCATAACCGAAGGCAAGGCGCAGGTCAGAGGAGGCTCCGTCACAGATAGTGGTGAATTATTCCTCGATCTCGAAAACGATTACGGCAGAGTAAATCTCTGCTTCGGCAAAGACGCAGTTGCCATATCCGAAAGAGAGTACGACGAAGCAACCGGCAAGGAAGTATCCGCTTCAAAAGTTTATATGGACAGCATGCCTGTTTTCGAACTGACGACAACTTCAATCGAAGACGGTGAATGGAAAAGAGAATGCGGAAGACAGGAAGGCAACCTCTCCCCTTCGCTTACCTGGAAGCCTGTAGAAGGTGCAACGAGATATGTTATAGTAATGATTGACATTACGACGACCAGATGGCTCTACTGGTACATGATCACGGATAAGACTGAGCTTTCGGAAGGCGAATTTACAGACCCTGAAGTTTACACAGGACCTTATCCGGCAGGAACACATACCTACGAGATCCACGTCATTGCTTTAAAAGACGAGCCTCAGGATGTCTCTTTCAAGGTTGATGCAAGAGGCGGCGATATCCAGTCTTACGTCGACTTCGTGAATACGGCAAAGGATGGTTCGACAGGAAATGTCATTTCGTACGGCACGATCAAGGCACCGTACACTTCACCTGAGCTTTACTACGGCTACAGGTAATATGGGGAGGAAATATGAAAAAACTGAAACTTACATCACTGGTACTGGCTTCGGCTGTACTGATCGGCCTTTCAGGCTGCAACGCAAATCCGGCGGCTACAACTGCATCCCAGGCACCTGAGACTACTGTAGCAACTGAGCAGGCCGTACCGGATAACACAGGCGATGAATTCGTAAGTGCTTATCCTGCTTTCGCTGTAACTTCTGAGAGCCTTACAGGCGGCTTATGGAACGAGATTACATCCAACACGGTAGAAGGCAAGAATCTATCTCCTGAGCTTTCCTGGGACGCAGTAGAAGGTGCTTCCTGCTATGTAATCTATATGGTTGATATGAATACTCACTACTTCCTCCACTGGAAGATGGAAAACATCACTGAAACCAAGCTTAGCGAAGGTGCTGCATCTTCCAAGGAATATATCGGTATGTATCCTCCGCCGGGAGTTGCTCACCAGTATAATGTGTATGTTTTCGCGCTTAAGAATCCCGTCGAAAGAGCCAAGGGCAGCATCAACGGAATCAACCCCAAAACAGCTGATTTCATGGCAGCTTTGGACACCGACAAGGACGGAAATACCGGCAACATCATTGCAGTTGGCAGAATCTGCGGCAACTTCGTCGGCAAGTAAATTTTTTCGACAACATAAACCACTAACGACGATTCGGAAATATCTTTATTTTCGAATCGTTTACATGATGGAAACATACTTAATCTTTGCCAAGCTATAATTAAAGCAACCAGCAAGCTTGATTTTACTTGGTAACTGATATGGATACTGCTATTAACCTGACATCAGTATATGTTTCCGATCTGATCGGCGTCGCCATCCTCTTGATCATTTTGTTTTCCAGAGGTTGGGACCTGCCGGCGAGGAAAGATGAAAGCCGTATCCTTCTGGCTTTGGTTTCCGTGTCGATCCTGAACTGCATAGCTGACCTTATCGTCTTCAGATTCGACGGTATGCCCGGCATGTTTAACTATTGTCTCCTTTTAACAGACAACGCTTATCTTTACCTCTATAATGTCATCATCGGCGTTGGCACATTCTATCTCATAATCAAGCACATCAGCCACAGTTCCAAGGGTGCTTATATGGTTATCTTCTGGATAATTTGCGTCTTGGAAGTCGTGCTCCTTATTACGAATTTCTTCGTTCCGATATTGTTCTCGATTGACGACAATAACATGTATCAGAGAGAACGTTTTTATTTCCTGTTCGTAGTATTGGGCTTCGTTCTCATCATCTATGCATACGCATATTACATCCTCAATAAGATCCAGAATCCGTCCTTACGATACTTCCCTGTAATCCAGTTCCTTTTCCCCGTCTTGCTGGGAAATGTAATTCAGATGAATTACTACGGAATATCACTCCAGCCGGTAAGCTTCGCGGTCGCTTTGGCAGCAGTATCGATCTCACTTCAGCACGAGTGCCTCTATATCGATAAACTCACCGGTGTTTATAACCGCTACGAGCTCGACAGAGCGCTTCAGAAACGATTCATGAACAACAAGATCAGGGTCCTCGCCATGATGCTCGACCTCAATGATTTCAAAGCTATCAACGATAACTATTCACACGACGAAGGCGATAATGCCCTGATTGCATTCGCCAAGATTTTGCAGGACTCTGTCGCAAACGAAGGCACGGTCATAAGATTTGCAGGCGACGAATTCATCGTCCTGGTCCACAAGTACAAAGATATGGATCCCAAGCTCTACGCCAACCGTATCCGCGCGCGAATCAACACCTACAACGAGAAGTCCGATAAGCCTTACAAACTCTCCACTTCAATCGGCGGAAAGGTTTTCGATCCCTCTCAGGACGACTACAAAGACCTTTTAACCCAGATCGACCACCTCATGTATGCCGACAAGCGCGAGTTCTATAAGAAGCATGACAGAAGAGGCCGCCGCAACAGCGATAAGGCGTGAGGGAAATTTTTCGACGGCAGCGGCGTTAGCCGAATTTCCCTCTTTTCGTCCCTGTTTTTTCGGGTAAAAGTGAGACGATTTTGGAGAATTCTCACTTTTAGTCTCTCTTTCAGTGGAAAAGTGAGACGATTATGGAGAATCATGCCTCGCAGCCTTCGCCAGCGCGAAAAAGCACTCCCCAAAAATCTACGCTCTTACTAAATATTTACCCCAACAAAAAGAGGCGCCTATCAAGCGCCTCTTCTAATCTGCAAAAGCATTAAATTAATCTCTCGTATCAAGTTTTCTGAATGGTGAAGCGGTAGCTGCACCGGCGTTTTTCTGTTCCCATTCAGCGAATTCAGCTTCATCATCGTAAATGGTATTAGTTGACTTGAAAACACCGGTTGCTCTCGCATCCTTTACCGGACCTGAAGCACCACCATTCTGATCTCTCAGAGTTTTCTGTGCATACGCCTCAATCTCTTCCGGAGAGAGTTTTCTTGCAAGTGAAGCACTGCTGGGAGCTGCTCCCTGAGTGACCATAACCTTGCTGTTTTGAGCAAATGTCTGGGCATCACGCTGCGACATCTTATCTTTTACATATAAGAAGTGAACGTTTGTGTGATAGTCATGTCTTCCACCGGTGGAATCACCAATGTTATTGGACTTATCAAGTAACGTTCCAAAAATCCAGCATGACATGCCGAATCCAAAACCAGTTGCAAACAGGAATGCAAATACTGAAATCATATTAATCACCCCTGTCTCTTCTTCATGAAGTTGAAAATAGCCTTGTCCTGAGTCAGTCTTATGTTTTTGATGACTCTGACAACCTTACGTATACCTGTAGTGAAGAGCGCTATGATGCCCATTACCAGGAGACCGATTAACTTTCCACTGCTGTCGTTATTGGATGAAGAACTTCTTCTCTCAAAAAAGAACGGTAATGTCGCTTTGAATATAAAAAATGACAAAACTGTAATTACTATTCCCGTAACTATGAGAAGCGTGTAGAACAGTGCCTTCTTCCACGGCAGAGCGCAGACGACTTTTCCCGTATCACCATTTACCAGGACAGTGTTATGCTTGCCTTTGTAGTTAAATGTAATGAACCATGCCGGAAGCATCGCGTAGGACATATCCGGATCTACTTTTATTGTCGCATTCGAAGTATGTACTGCCTTTGATGATGCGCCCTTTATGCTTTCCATTGCCGCTTCTCTGTAGAAATCCTGCGCTCTGTTGTATGTGGCACGTCTTACTTCACCGAAAGTAACATCCGAGACATTCGAATAGAATCCCGCAAGATAATCCTCATCGAAAGGCTTAAGATGCGACAGATTATACGGCTCAAGCTTTGAGCTGCTCTCATCAGAAAGCGCACGTGAAGCATCGAGCGGAAGCTTACTGAGTGAAAGCTTTCCCGCACGGCCATAGTACTTGGTTACAGAGTTCTTTCCACTCTTAACTCTGCCCTTGATTACAAGCGTATCGGCATATTCAGCATTTACGATCCAGTACGGAATATAGATTCCTCTGCAGCAATCTACTGAGAAATTTTTAATCTCCTTCGGAATGAAGATACCCTTGCTCATCTCGTGCTTTACAATCGCGATTGCTCTGTCCTTAGTAATCGAAAACGGCATTACATAATCAGGTCTCTTCTGCTTGGATATTCTGCTGAAAACAACATTCGGATTGCCGCAGTAAACGCAGGTTGTTGAAGCCTCAGTTCCGTTGATGATGATCTCACCGCCGCACTCGCTGCACAGATAAACGTAGCAGTCCATCAGGTTCTGGTCTTTCGTGCCATAGACCTCATTAGCAGCTTCAGCTTCTAAATCCTGGCGATAATCCCTGGACTGTGCTTCTATCTCATCTGGTCGAAAAGCGCTTCCGCACGCATCACATTCAAGCTTTTGAGATGCCGGATTAAAAATAAGCGCATGACCGCAATTCTTACATAATGTTGCCATTATCTATCCCCCCTCAATTATTCATTCCTTAATCCAATAAATATATTAATAAATTCCCCGCGAAAATCAATAAAAATCGCCCGGACACCACTGCTTTCAGCGATATCCGGGCGTATAAACCACTTTGTAAACTAATCAATAAAGGTTAACTGACTTACCGTCTTTGTTGTAGATCTTCTTCTCATTTACGACTACATAACACTCGCCACCAAGCTTTGCACACTTGCTCTCGATAGTCTTGAAATCAATCTGTCTGCCGGAGATCTCAAGATAAATCTTTCCTGCCTTAGCGGTCGTTGTTGTTTTCTTAGCAGTCGAAGTTGTTTTCTTTGCTGCAGTTGTCGTCTTCTTGGCTGTTGAAGTTGTTTTCTTTGCCGTTGTTGTCTTCTTTGCAGCTGTAGTAGTCTTCTTTGCGGTTGTTGTTTTCTTAGCCGTAGTAGACTTCTTTGCTGTCGAAGCCGGATTTGTAGCACCGGTCAATGTACCAAGAACGTCACTGAAAATATCACCAATATCCAAACCCTTGCTGTCTGCCATATGTTGCCTCCGTAGCTTTGTTGTTTTCCTGATTCTATAAATCTTCGAAAACAACGTCAACCGACGGAGGCGATATTTACATCAGGCAACGATTTTTTCATACCTCGCACCACCAATCACGCTAAGCATGAAATTGTACGGATTGAGGTTGCCTTCCTTAAGCATCGCAAAGATGGAAGGTGATGTTCCGGAAACCAGAGTAACCCCTTTTTCGTTCATGGTGACAGGCTGCTGTCTGCTTCTGCTGTTGACGTTCCAGAAAACTACAGAAGGGAGTTTGTAGCCGTGTGACTCAAACTTCATTTTCGCGTTTTCAAAGTTCGTCAAAGACGCATCAGATGTGCACCAGTCAAATTCCATGTCGGAAATAATGACTATCCTTTCAGGCATGTCCTTCTGCTTCATTCTGTACTTGACGGCAGTGTTCAAAATCAAGTTGAAAGTCTTCTCGATATTTGTGTTGCTGACTTCGTTGAAGCCCATGCAATATCTGACCTTATCGAAAATATCTCTTCCCTTGATTTCAACTAACTGAGGTCTTGAAGAGAATGTGATGAAGTGATTCTTGAAAGCACCTGTGTTGCGCTCTGCAAAATAGATGCCCAAAGATTCAGCAACTGCAATAGGGCTTACAGGCATGTCTTCGTACATGGAACCGGAACCGTCAACTACAACGAGTGTATTGCCGGAGCCTGCATAGTTTTCCAAGGATTTCCATGTTGCATCCAAAGCCTTTCTGTCTGCTGCAGACATAGTATCGCCATCGATTACAGGTCTTATGATTTCATAAGGTGTCAAAGTCTTTGTGTTCAACACGCCGGGATTCTCAGAAGCCCTGTTTACGAATGCACAGTATCTTTCGTTGTCATTTCTGATGAAAGCCTTTCTGTACTTGAACAAAGCCTTTGAAGGCTGTGCCTGATAATCGAAAGAATAGTCCTTCACTCTCAGGTTGTTCTCCAAAATCTTCATGTAAGCTCTCAAAGAAGACAATGTCTTTCTGTAGTTAACTTCAGACATGCCGATTCCTCTGGCAATCTTTTTTGCCATTCTGACTGTCTCTTTTGAGCTTGCGTTTGCAGAAGGGAGCCACTTCGCCATCAAGGAGACGCCGGAGTTATTCTTCATGGAAGAAATGTCAGACTCCAATGTTCTTCTGATATAGGCAATAGCATCAGCCTCACAGGGTGTATCCATGAGCACCAAAATATCGTCGCATCTGCCGTATTCAGCGATGTTTGTGATATTTTTTCTGACAATTTCAGGATAGTTCAAAGCCAAATCCTTCAATACGACTCTGAAAAATCTTCTCTCGCCCATACCACCTCTGATATCTCTTGCAAAAAAGAGAATCTTCATGGCGATATCTCTGTCTTCAGCGAAAGCCATTACGAATCTTTCGAGAATCTCTTCGTCTGACGCATTTCTCAATGCGCCTGCTGTAGCGAAAAGGTCCAAGCAGGAAGAATTTGTGCTGGCCATTGTTACTGCACCATTTTCAGTAAATGTTTTGTTTGCTTCTGTCTTTAAAAAGTTCAACATTTTCATTATCTCCTTTATAACAAGGTGCTCCCGGGATCCCTCCCGGGAAAGTCTGTTTTCTAGATCCACATCATTTGCTGTGTGCACCTTTAGTCAACGTAACAAGACACGTCTGTTCAGGCGTTTTGCCTGGCGGGAATTGAACCCGCAATGCCGATCTTGGTAACCATATCATTTGCTGCAGGTGTCTTTGCCGTTGCATGCTTATGTTACCCCGTCGTTAGGGGTTTTGATAGATGCAGATTGACTTAAAGTTACAACCCCAATATAATGCGGTTATTAAGGCTTTTTACGAATAAATTAGCAATTTTACAACCCCAATTAGGAGATATTAATGACCGAGAAATATAAAATCTATCTTTCCGAAGACACCAAGATGCGTCTTATAAACGACGCCGAACTGTTCGAATTCACAAGAGCGGACGGCACCGTTAACCTAAACGGCTTTCTTAAAGAACTCATCGTTAACTATTTCGACCAGTATCGTAAAGATAATGAAGAACTTTTAGAAAATGTTATAGGCGAACTTTCTTCAATCAAGTCGCTTAAGGATAAAGAAGCTAGTCTTCTGGCAGATAAGATAATCAGAACATACATCAATAACAAAGAGAACTCTTCAGGCAAAAGCGCCGTAATCACGCTCACGGTAAGTGGTGACTCCTACAGCACAATTCAGATAATTGAGAATAATCTTCTGAAGGACACTTCTCTTTCAGGCTACATAAAGGACATGTTCCTGTCGTATCTTTCAATTCCGAGAAATACACGTGAAGAGATAATCTTCAGACCTACTTACGATGCGATAAACAGAGCCATCCGCGAGAACAGAATCCTCACCTTCTCATCTTCAATTGCTCGAAATAAAGGCACCAAGACAGTCGAGCCTTATCTTATTGCATCTTCGAAAGAGGAACAGTTCGGCTATCTGTTATGTCGTGACGCCAATGGCAAAAAGGATCACTCTTTCAGAATCTCAAGACTTAGAAATATCTTTGTCTCATCAGATACATTTACACCTGATAAAGAGACGGCAGAAAGGCTGTCTCGAGTCGCCATAAGAAGTCCACATTCTGCTACTCCTGATGTTCATGCAGTTATCCGCATGACAGAACAGGGTAAGCTGATGTATCAGATGATCGTTAAGAATCGTCCTGCCGTATCCAAAATAGAAGGCGATAAATATCACTTCGACTGGCCACAAAACCAGCTCGAAGATTACTTTAAACGCTTCGGAAAGGACGCAGTGGTCATTAGTCCGAAGTCACTTAAAAAGGATCTCAGAAACTACTACGAGAAAGCGTTAGGAGCGTATAAGTAGCATGGCGGTTATTTTTTTGAAGTTATTTTAACTACGGCAATAACAAATAATCCGAACGAGAGTATTAAGCTCAACAATTCATAATCCGTCATATGCCTCACATCATTTGTTTTGCAGATCAAACTTCGCTGTAAGGCCTGCCTTTTTACGACACTGAAATTACTTACTGAATCTAAAAGTCTCCTTGGGGCCTAAGTAAGATCTTGCAGGTTCCTCAAAAGCTTTGTATATGAAGATCCTCTCTAATACGAAGTTCGGATCAAGTGCGAAGATATTAATATCGTTCATTCCTTTTTTAAGCTTGAGTGTGACGTCTACCTTTCTCCTGTTCTCAAGGACGCCTAAAGACCAGTAGGGGTTGCCGTCTACTACAGCAAAGTCAGGATTGATCGTGTTGATCTTCTTCATACGCGCGTCATTTGCGCTGATTCCGAAGAATATCTCGTTATCTCTCGAATAAGGATTGGAAGGATTTAAATGAAGCTCAATGGAGTATTCGCCGTCTGAAGGAACATTGACCTTATATGTAAGCTTAGGAGCATCCTTTTCGCTTCTTCCGAAAGAGACATCCTGCGGATATGCTTTCACGGCATCAAAGCCACGGGCATAGTCCTTTATAACTGCAAATCCTCCCTTTGAAGAATCTGTCTTGGAGGTGAAATCTGCCGCGTCGATTGCGATGTAATCCATGCACTTTACAGTGCCCGGCCAGGTTCTTTTGTGAAGTGACGCAGATACGACCTTTTCGTTCATGTCGATTGTTTTTCCAAGCCAGTAGAACGCATCGTCAGCCTTCTTTGCACCTATATCAGCCATGCTGTTTACAGGAAGCTTGATCACCACATTGCCGTCAGAACAACGGATACAGATCTCCGGAACAAACTTTGTCTTCTTATACTTTTTTCTGTCGAGCGTAATCTTCAATACCTTCATTGCAAAAGGTTTAACGACGCCCTTTTCCTCCGATACGCTGATAAAAGAATTAGGGTTATCGACAACATAATTGCAGCTGACTTTTCCGGCTGTGCTAAGCATCAATTCTGCTTCGGTTTTAGTAGGATCAAGGAATGTTTCGATAATGCCGACAAGACCTGTCCAGAACTTTCCTTCCGTTGCAAAATCAGTACCTTTTACTGATACAACAAGTCGCTCCTTGTTACCGGGTTCAAAGCTGTGAATGACAGGATACTGGCAACCTTCTTCACACCAGTCTTTAAATCCAATGTGCTCGGAAAGACCCATTCCGTACCATTTGCCGCCTTCGATCTTATGGAGTTCATCGACGATCTTTTTGTCATATGCGATGCACTCGTTTATCTTCTTTCCAAGTGTCATGGCATAGGTACTGCCCTGCTTTGCAAAGCCGTGGTTCAGCGTCGTCAGAAGCCACATTTTCTGAACATTCATGTTCGCTGTAAGAGGCAACCAGACGAGTTCATAGAAAGCAAATCTGGTGTTGCCTTCAAGCTTGTTTAAAAGCCTGTCAGCGTCCTTCATGAGTCTCTCTACTTCGGATAACTTATCGAATGCTTCGTTATAGGCAAAAGGAGCATAAATCTTATCGTTCATGGCTTCCGTTCTTCTTGCAGAAGTAATTCTTGTATAGCCACTAAGAAGTTCTACGCACTTTTTCAGATCAGATGCAGAAAGCTTACCTTTGAAATTACGCTCAACACAAAGCTTCGTATATTCTTTCGCACTGTCGAAATTGGATGTTCCCCACCTATCGAAATCGTAAGCAAGCTCAAGGAAATAAGACAGAGGATACTCATTCGAGAATACATCACCGACATTAACTATCCAGAGATCTCTGATGCCAAAATCAAAAGCCGTGGTCATCTGTTCCCAGACTTTCGCAAGATGTGAAGTGTTGAACCACTCGAAAGATACAGGAAGTCCGTGGTAATCGAAATGGTAGTACATTCCGTAGCCACCCTTGTGAGATCTCATATGCTTTGTCGGAACAGTTCTTAAGTTGCCGTGATTATCATCGCAAAGCATCAGGGTTACGCCATCAAGTTCGGGATCGTCCATAAGACCTTTAGTCTTGTCGTCACCGTAGAAATAAGGCTCAACTTCCTTATACAAAGCAAGCATTCTGGGAACCTTTTCGAGATCTTCGTTAACGTTTTCCCTGATGAGTCTGTTCTGGGTTTTAAGCACCTTTCTTAAAAGGTCGATGTTATCCTTCAGGGTAGCTTCCCTGCCCATAATGGCAGTATCTGCTTCGCCGCGCATACCGACAGTTATGACATTCTCAAACTTGCCGCTGCGCTTAAGGCCGTCTTCCCAGAATCTGGTGATACCCTTTTCGTTTGTGAGGAAATTCCACGCATCACCGTAGATAGAACCCTTTCCTCTTAAGTATTTATACTCTTCGCCCTGTCTTAAGCACGGCTCGTGATGGCTCATTCCCATGACAACACCGAGTTCATCTGCAAGGATAGCATTTTCGAGTCCCGGTCCGTCATTGGGGAATATCGCTGACCACATAGCAGGCCACAGATAGTTGCCTTTAAGTCTTAACAAAAGCTCGAAAACGTGTTCGTAGACTTTAACGTTAAATCCGCCGAATCTCTTATTGCAAAAGTTGCCGAATGCCGGCCATTCATCGTTAATGAAAAAGCCTCTGAATTTAACGGAAGGCTCCTTGGATACCATGCAATAGTCAGATGGAATCCTGAATTCATTAAGCTTAATCGGCTTTACATCAAGCCAGTCGATAAAAGGTGATACGCCAAGCATCTCAGATAACTTGAACATACCGTAAATCGCACCGCGCTTATCGCTTCCAACGATAACCAAAGCGTCATCTATTACTTCAATCTTGTAGACTTCACGCCTGCCTTCGATATCTGAAGTATCAACTCCAAGATCCTTAATCAGGGTGTCACCTGCCATACCGACATATATAGGATTTACTGCACATTTATCTTCAAGAATCTCAGGAGATACACCGAATACCGCTTCAAGATCGCCTGCTAATTTGGAAGCGATCTTCTTAATGCCAATCAATGCATTATGGTCGTAAATAATGGCATTCGCGCCCTTTTTAATTTTTGCTGAAGATAAGATGAAATCCATATAAGTTCGTCCTTTACGGTTACTTCTGAAAGTATACAGTAACCCTTATTCTCAATCTACTATGGCGAAGTCAGTTTGCCACATGTGATTCTTTTCTCATCAAGTCGTGCGATAATAAATAATCATCAGGAAGGTAATCTTTATGGAAGTAATCAACGGACAGTGGTTTATGGACGGAATCGACTGGAACGATCCCTCATGCATTCATTCGGCGGAACAGCTTTTGGATGTGATCGAAAAAGTCGGATTCATGCCGTTGTTTTCGAATAAGCTTCACGGTTTTTCAGTCGAAAATATGACCGATCCCAAATGCTGGTGGACCGGCGACCCAAATGTCGATCCATGGGAATGGCGTGAGGTTTTAGCACGAACCGGAAAAGTCGCATATGGTAAATTCTTCAAAAACAAAGCCGGATTCATATCCAAGAAATGGTTTCCTGAATTTGCAAACTACAAAAGATCCGGATACGACTTTGACGCTGCTTATGAAGATGGCAAAGTCGGACATAAAGAGAAACTGATAATGGATCTTTTCTGGCCAGAAAAAGGCGAGATCTGGGAAGCCAAAGACAAGGTGTCTTTATTCTCATTTGAAGTTAAAGATAAGGCCGGTTTCGGCAAAAATGGTGAGAAGAATTTTGAAGGTACATGTGCAAAACTTCAGATGTCCTCATACCTCATCACAAAAGATTTCCAGCCTCGTCAAAACAAGCGTGGAGAAAGCTACGGCTGGTCAATTGCAATCTACACTCTTCCTGAATATTTATGGGGCTACAAGCATGTCACAAAATGTTATAAAGAAAAGCCCGACGAATCTTACAATAAGATCGTCAGGCAAATCCTTAAACATTTTGATGGTGAACCAAAAGAGATACCCTTGTAAAGCGTAGACTCTATAACTTCCGGCTAATTATTTTCCCTTATTCCTCATCCCAGAAGAGCTCATCAAGTGTTTTATCCAATGCTTTACAAATCTCTTTGCAAAGCTTGATCGTGGGGTTATAGTCTCCCTTTTCTATTCCGTTAATCGTCTGTCTTGATACACCACAGAGCTTGGCCAAAGTATCCTGAGACATGTCTTTTGCAGCTCTTGCTGCCTTAAGCTTTAAATTCTTCATTCTTCTTCCTCGCTCTTATCTTTAATAGATTTTACCAAGAGGACAATAAGTATGTACGTAAGGCCGATTACGCAGATGAAGTTGATCGCTCCAAAAGAAAGCTTACCGTCAACAATGACACTGCCCTGAAGGAAGTTGTTAATACCTGTAACAATGTTAATTACCGTAGCTGCGATAAGAACGCCGATTGTTGTCTTCTTCTTTTCGTTCAATGCGAAGTATCCATCGTTCCAGATCGTAATTGTAGCAACGATTACCAATCCGAGCATGATGCCAGTGAGGTCTACGATATAATCTTCTGCCGGCAATTCAATTTTGCTTGAATCAAGGAAAGCAAACAATCCCAGATAAATTGCCATGAAAGTAAATCCTGCTCTGTATGCTTTTCCGATAATTGCCTGCTGACGCTCATCGAACTCAGACTTATATCCTGATCCTCTGAGAACACCAAGTCTAAGAAGTGTGCCGATCAGGATGCCTAAGCAACCTGCCATAAGAATGAATGTTGAAATAACACTCTTGTTATCCTGGTAAACACTGATTACAAAATTAGTTGAGCTCATGCCGTTTGCAGCAAAAGAACCTCTGTCATTAGTGATCGTGCTGTTCTCGTGTGAATTAACAAATTCATGGAAGTCATTATCATTTGCAAAACACTGGAACTTTAATGTGTACTTGCCTTCAGTAAGTTCAAGAAGTTCGCTTGTTGAATCAACAGTATCTCCGGTTACGTAGTAAAGCACGTTGCCATCTTCATCAATAAATGAAAGAGCAGTAATGATTCCGGATGAAGGATTCGCACCTTCCCACTTTGCACTGACTGTATATTTACCTTCAAAGGCAACATCCAATTCATCTTCCCAATCTATTGTGAGCATCTTACCATTCTCGGCGATAAGTGTTCTCTCGTATTCCATGTGAGTACCCTTATCTTTGAATCCGTGAATTGCAAAACTGACCAGTGCAAAGAACATTATTATTGTTGCTATCGAAACTATAGTGACAAATGTCTTTCTGACTGAATTTTTCATTTTCAAAACCATCCCTAAATAAAATTCAAAGCGCTTTGTTGTGAGCATAATTTATCACCCGTTTTACATAATGTCAAGTATATACGACATTTTGTTATATCAGGAATACAAAAAGAACCGTCCCAAAAGGATTCGGTTCCTGATGGGACGGCTCTGTTCTGATCGAAAATAAGGACCGGACGATTTACTGCTTTGCCAAAGTTACATTAGCATCAAGAAGCTTCTTTTCTACTCTTACTAAGCACTCGGTATAGTAAAGATCATCTGCCGGAGTCATGTCTTTTGAGTCGAATTTCTCAATAGTAGCAGCAAATTCAGCATACTTTGCCATAAACTTACCGTACTCAAGTAAAAGTTTCGCATCAGTGGAATCTTTGCTCATCTTCACCATGAAATCGATATATTCGTCCATGAAAGATTCGTAGCTTTCACAGAACTCTTTAACTTCAGGAGATACAACATTGCTGTCTTTTGATTCTTCTGAATCTGTCGTCTCATCACCTTCGGAAACAGTTGTTTCAGCCTCTTCCGTTGTGGTGGCAACTGTTGTTGAGACTTCTGTCTTTTCAGTCGTTGTTGTGGTGGTTTCCTTTGAGCCTGATGAGCTGCTGCCTAATGCAAATGACATGAATAAGCTAGCTGTCATTACTACTGCAAGAATCTGAATTTTCTTCATAAAACTTTCCTCCTAGAATAGTTGCGATTGCCAATAAACTGCCGAGTAAATAGACAATCACATCAGTTATGTCTGCAGTTCCGGTTGTAATTCCGAAACGTTGCATTAGTTCATAAACAATTCCTAAAAGGCTGCAAAATACCAGTAGAATTGTTTTCTTTTTATCGGCCCATACAATGAACTGAATGATCATTGTAAAAGAGAATGACCACAACAAATCGGCTCCGTAACCTCTGATGATTTCTATTGCTAAACCACCACCGGTAATTGTCTTGATGGGAATTATCTTCAAAAGGAATCTTGAGACATATGCGTCTTTGTTAAATAGCAAATACAGTAACAGTCCTAAAACCAACATAACTGCACTGATTATCAAAAGAGCTATTCTTTTCTTGCCTATAGAGAAACGCATCGAAACCGACTTTCTGTAACCCTCCTTGCAAATAAAAAGTGCGGCAACCGAAGTTACCGCACTGAAAGCGTCAGCCTCGATTGCTGCGACACAACTCATTCCTATGACAGGTATGAAAGAGACTAACGTTTTTTACAAAAACGCAAGACTGCCATAGGTTCTATCAAGTTGTGTCGCATCCCAATTATAACTCAACAAGCCATGACCTTCTACAAACCATTCGTCATTTGAAATCAAAGTTATTGCCAAAAACGAATGCACCGGTCAAAGCCACTCGGCAAATATGAGTTATGTGTCTCTTTCTTCTCTCCCATACCATGCCAAGCCGATTCTAACACCTCGAAAAAACCAACAGGTCTGCTGTCAGCATACAAAAATGCCCTGGTGAATCAGACCCACCAAGGCATTAAAAATTATTATGTATAAATCAATCAGGCAAGTTGTGGCAAGCCGTATTTCTCAAGTTCGACATTAAGATCTCTTACTTCCATCTTGTTGCTAACGGCATAAATTATCAGGCTATCGCGTCTGTTCTTGGGATATAGAATACCTTCACCTGCAATTTCCAACGCGCGCTGACATTCAGTTATTGTCATTTTGCAGGCAAGTGCTATAGCAACAATCTTGTCTTTGCCCGGATTTTTACTGCCGTCCATAATCTGATAGAAATAAGTGCGATCTATGCCACTTCCGGCAATTACATCGACTTTGGACATTCCTTTTGAACTAAAGACTGTATCCAGATATTCTTTCAAAGTTTTCGGATATTTGTCGCGAAGTTCTTCAAGATACTTATCCAGTTCTTCCAGCGAATCAGTCGATGTCAGCTTGTTCATGAGGTCGCCTGTTTTGTCTGTCATAGTATTATCCTCTAGTTGTATAATTACGGTATGCAATACCTGTCGCAGTACACTGAATTATACCATTACGATAACAAACGAAGCCTGGTCAGAAATGCCATGACCGGTGATGTTCGCATGATGAAAATTCTCTCCCACTACGACGAGAGCGTGTATCAATATCTGTGCGGTAACAGCAACAAACATATTCCTAAAATCTTTGAACTTTATAAGGATGCGCAAGGAAATCTCATAGTTATCGAAGAGTTCATACAGGGTAATACCTTCGATATTATTATCAACAACCCCACAATACCGGAGAAGACTAAACTCAAATACTTCTTAGATCTTCTTGAAGGACTTACATTCCTTCATAATGCGCCGAATCCTATTATCCACAGAGATCTGAAACCTTCGAACATAATGCTCACCGAAAAGGGTGAAATTGTTATCCTGGATTACGATGCAGCCAAGATTTATAAACCTGACAGTACAGGTGACACGACATTTCTTGGCACTGACGGAGTTGCAGCTCCTGAACAGTATGGCTTCATGCAGTCTGATCCAAGAAGCGATATCTATGCGGTCGGTAAGATGTTGTCCGTCGCATTTCCCAGTAACTCAAGAATACAAAAGATTGCAGAGAAAGCTACTAGCTTTGATCCTGAAAAACGCTATCCCAATGCCAAGATATTATCCGATGTTCTGGCCGGAAGACTCAGTCCTTCACTTAGACTGAAACCCATATTCCCGCCACCGGGATATAGAACACGCAAGTGGTGGAAAATGCTCATCGCGACATTCTCCTATCTCTTTATTATTTGGACATGTGCCGATTTTCATTCAAATGACGATCCGCTATTTAATAATCTGACCAGAATAATATTGATATTAACGATATTGTTTTCTGTAGACATCTGTAATTCATGGACAGGTATTTTCGACGTATTGCCATTTGTAACCCACAGAAATTTCTTCCTCAGAAGTTTATTCAAGTTCCTGTTCATTATGCTGTTCTGGATCTCATTGACTACATTGGTCGCTACTTTAGTGGTTATGACAGGGCATAGTGTTTGATACGATGAGAAAGGTTCTTTCTATATGAAAACGATCAAAGTTGTTGCAGCAATTATCTGTGACGATATAGAGAAAAAGAATAAGATTTTTGCAACCGCCAGAGGTTATGGTGAGCACAAAGGCGGCTGGGAATTTCCCGGAGGAAAAGTAGAACCCGGCGAGACTTCACAGCAGGCTCTCGTAAGAGAAATAATGGAAGAACTTAATACTGAAATCAAAGTTTTCGATCTCATCGACACCATTGAATACGACTATCCAACCTTTCATCTGTCAATGGACTGTTTCTGGGCAGAAGTTGTTTCCGGATCTCTTGAATTAAAAGAAGCCGAAGCATCGAAATGGTTAACCCGACAACAATTAGATAGCGTTGCCTGGCTCCCGGCAGACATTACTTTGATTGAAAAAATCAGAGCAAATATGAACTAAGTAAACCCTTTTGAGTACCTTTATTCGAACATGCTGTTTGGTACTATTAGTAAAAATCAAGACAACAATAGCGATACGGAGGTAAACAGCAATGGAAGATAATAAGTCTCGTATTCAGTTAGTAAAGGGTTCATGTGCCGATCAGGTCGTCGATGCTGTTGTTAATGCTGCGAATAGTGGCTTGTGGGAAGGCGGCGGAATCTGCGGTGTCATTTTCAGCAAGGCCGGAAGCGTTGATCTTACAAACGCATGCAGCAAGATCAAGACACCGTTGAATGATGGTGATGCTGTTATTACTCCTGCTTTCAACCTTAAGAACGCTAGGGCAATCATTCACGCTGTTGGTCCTGACTTTAGAAGGACACCTATGGCATTTAAAGAATTGTTTGATGCCTACTACAATTCCTTAGTTACACTTAAAGATAACGGATATCACAGCATCTCATTCCCGCTGATTAGTTCAGGAATTTTTGCAGGTTCGTTGAAAGAGCCGGCCACTGAATCAGCAAACCAGTGTTGCAGAGCTTATAAGCGCTTTGTTGAGGATTATCCTGACTATCCTGTCGACGTTACACTGTGTGCATATGGTGCGAACGAGATGATTGATGCAAAGAAGATGTTCGATTCATACTTTAACGGTTGATATCAGATATTCAGACAGCTGAACTTCTCTCTTCCCTGCCACACAATATTTTATTTGGCGAATACTTCAAAATGTGCCTAACAACCCGTAAAAGCGTGGTAGTATTTAAGCAGAGAAATAAGTGGCGGAATTCTATTCATCTGGTTTTCGAGATTTATAAAGGAGCTTTTCAGTTATGATCAACAGAGAAATGTTTGTTACTGACCTTTTGAAATATGCGTCAACAATGAGCGATCCGAAAGAAATCATCAATGAGATGCTCCGTTATCTCGGTCATGAACTGAATGCTGACAGAGCTTATATTTTCGAAGAAGTGGCCGGAGTTTGCTTCAATAATACTTTCGAATGGTGCAAGGAAGGCGTTGTGCCGCAGATAGATATTCTGCAGAATGTGCCGTATGAAGTTTGTGAGCCCTGGTATAAGGAATACGACAAGAACACCAATATCGTAATCAGAGACTTGGAAGAATATAAGAACGTCAGCCAGGTTATTTATGACATCCTGAAGCCTCAGGATATTAATACCTTGATTACAGGTCCTCTTGAACTTGACGGCAAGTATATTGGATTCTGGGGTGTTGATAATCCGCCGGCTGATATGCTCGATGATATTTCGGCGATCATTACGCTTTTGACTTATACAATGTCTATCATGATCAGATACAGGAACTCAATAGATGAGATTACCTATATCAGTATGTACGATCAGCTGTCAGGCGTGTGCAACAGACGAGTGCTGGTAGCGAAAGAGAACGAGATACACGGTACCTCAAGCGTTTCCATCATGAGCTGTGACATTAACGGCTTGAAGAAGATGAACGATACTAAAGGCCATGCGGCAGGAGACCAGCTGATCATTGACTGTGCTGCCGCCCTTTCGAAGGCTTTTGGCAATGACAATGTTTATCGTATCGGCGGTGACGAGTTTGTTGTCCTCATGACAGATGAGTCAGAAGAGTCTTTCAATATGAGAAAAGAAAAGGCTCTTGCATACATGGATATGTATGAAGTAAGCGTATCAATCGGTTGCGTTCATCACCCGCACTCCAAGTATTCAATCGCGCAGATGCTCAAAGAAACCGACGATCTGATGTATGCATCAAAGGATGCTTACTATAGGCAGATGGGTACTGACAGAAGAGGCCAGAAGGATGCGCACAAAGCGCTCTGTGATCTGTATACAAAGATTCTCAAGATAAACATTACTGAAGATACATATCAGATTATCGATATGGAAGAGAGCGAACAGAGCGAAGATATGGGCTTTAACAAGAGTATCTCCACATGGCTCTCGAATTTCGGTAAGAATGGTTATGTTCATCCGGACGATCTTGATGAATATTTGAGGCTTACAGATATAAATTATTTAAGTGAATATTTTGCAGGCAATAAAACTTCGCTTCATATTTTTTACAGACGTAAGTTCGATGACACCTTTAAGCAGGTCATGATGGAAATAATTCCTGCAAGTGACTATAGCAGCGATAACCAGAGCCTGTATCTGTACGTAAAGAACATTGATGCATAAGGCTGATTCTGGCATCGCACCGTTATTGATATGAACTATGTGATCTCCGATTTGCATGGATATCCTCACGAAAAGCTTCTTGCCCTGCTTGATAAGGCCGGGTTTTCTGATAGTGATTTTCTTTATATTCTTGGCGATGTAGTAGATCGTAATGGCGATGGTGGTGTGGCTACTTTGAAGTGGCTTTTGTATCAGCCGAATGCGCAGCTTATACTCGGAAATCACGAGGCGATGCTGCTTGCTTGTTCATTCGTTTTCGATGAGATCCGTGACGATTTTGAAGAGACTTTCACAGCAGAGAAACTTGATTCACTTCAGCGCTATATGGCTGACGGTGGTGATGTCACATTGAAAACTATGCAGAAGCTTTCTCGTGATGAACAGCAGGATATTCTGGATTATCTGCGCGACTGCCCTCTTTATGAGACATTAGTTGTTGATGGAAAAGACTTCGTGCTTGTCCATGCCGGACTTGGTGATTTTGCTCCCGAAAAGCGCATGGGCGATTATTCTGCTGAAGATCTTCTGTGGGCATGGCCGGAATTAACTGACAGATACTACGATGATGTAATGACGGTTTTCGGGCATACACCTACGCTGTCTTTTGGCGATGAATATGCAGATAAGATTATTAAAACACCGACCTGGTGCGCCATCGATATGGGTGCGGGATTTGGTAGAGAACCTGTACTTCTGAGGCTTGAAGATATGGCCGAATTCAGGTTGGAATAAAAGTCGCATATCAGACACATTGGTTAAGTGAAGAAGATGTTGAAAAGCTGATTCAAAAAGGCTTATGAAAACGTAATTTCAGCAGAATTTCAGTTTTGCCCCCTAAATAGGTAATTTTTCTGAAATTTTCGAAAAATTTCAGAATTTTTACCTAATATGACACGATTTTTGAAATCCTGGTGAAATCGGGCTTTATTCACATATCGCGCTTTCCACACGAAAAAGCTCCAAATCACAAACGCTCTATTGCTTCCTTCAATCGGTTCAATCCGTCTTCAAGTCTGCTCCTGGGGCAGGCCAGATTCATTCTGAGGAAATATTTACCATCACCTCTGTAAATGCTGCCTGTTGATACGAACAATCCTGTTGTCGAGCGGATGTGCGCTGAAAGCGTATCGGAATCAACGCCTGTTTTACTGCAATCAAGCCACATAAGATAGGTTGCTTCGCCTTTTACAGCATAGATAGACGGGATGTTTTCTTCTATGAATTTTTCTGCAAAAAGTCTGTTCTGCGCAAGGTATTCCTTAAGTTCTTCAAGCCAGCTTTCGCCATATGTAAATGCCGCTACTGCTGCATTAACAGAGAATACATTTCCTTCGGCTACTTCGTCAGTATTAAGTGCTCTCCATACCTTATGTCTGAGATCCTTATTGGGGACACAGACGGCAGCAGTCTGAAGACCTGCGATATTAAATGTCTTGGTAGGTGCAATGCATGTTACGCTGTTCTGCGCACAGATATCGGATACCTTGGCAAAGGGCGTATATTCCTTGCCTGGAAGCGTTATGTCGCAGTGAATCTCATCTGAGAGTACAGTCACATTATTGCGTGCACATATTTCGCCGATTCGGGCAAGCTCTGCTTCTGTCCAGATCAGGCCTGTGGGATTATGTGGATTGCAAAGTATAAGAAGAGTGCTCTGAGGATCTTTGCACTTCTCTTCCAGATCTTCAAAATCGAGGCTGTATTTACCTTCCTCGTACTTCATTTTGCACTCAACGATATTGCGTCCGTTGTTGTAAATAGAATTGAAGAAAATGTTGTACGCAGGAGTTATGACGATGACATTCTCGGCAATCGAAGTCAGCTTGCGAACTACGGATGAAATGGCAGGCACGACACCCGTGCAGAAAATCAGCCAGTCCTTCTCCATTGCTAATCCGTGCCTTCTGCCCCACCAGTTGATGTAGGCATCGTACCACTCGTCAGGAGTGATGGAATATCCGAAAACGCCATGCTCGGCGCGCTTCAAGATGGCCTCGGTAATCTCCGGTGCTGTCTTGAAATCCATGTCGGCAACCCACATGGGTAATTCATTCTCGGCTACATCCCATTTTAACGACTGCGTATTTCTGCGGTCGACAAGTTCATCAAAGCGGCTCATCTCGCATCTCTCCTATATCGTTGCAGATTATCTGTGTCTTGGACGGATCGATCAGGTCTTTCTGGATGATGAGTGTACCGATCTTGTCAGCCTTAATCGTTCCGCTTGTCGGATTCATTACGCTATCAACAGCTCCGTTTATCTGGGCGGCGACACTCGCGTATTCAAATGCAAGTGTAGTATTAATCAGCTTGCAGTTCTTCATTACGAGATTATCGATATAGCAAAGGCCCTGCAAACTTTCGATTGTGCAATTGATAAGTGTGAGGTTCTTGGAATTCCAGCCGAGATATTCGCCTGAAATATATGAATCGTAAACCGTGACATTTTCGCTGTTCCAGAAAGCGTCCTTTGAGAGCAATACGGAGTTGTGAACCTCAATATTCTTTCCGCCGTCAAATGAATAATTGCCATCCAGGCGAAGGTCGGTAATCTTCATGTCGCTGCTGTTCATGGCAAAATAATTGCCCTTGGCAGATACGTTCTCCATAACTACATTTGCACAGCTCCAGAGTGTCTCCTCAGCCTTGAAGAAATCTACGTTTTTGAGTGTCAGGCCATTGCATCTTCTGAAATTCTTGGGAGCCTGGATCAGGGCATTTTCGACCACAATATTGTTCGTATACCACACGCCGGCTCTTGCCATCTCAAACCATTTACAGTCAGTAGCACGGACGTCATTGCAATACCAGAGAGGATACTTCCATTTGAACGCGCAACCGAGAAGATCGAGGCCTGAACTCTCCTTCAATGGCGATTCACCATCGTCGAAAATCGCATCCTGAATCTTAATATTCTTTGAATGAAACAACGCTCTTTCACCGGTAAAAATGCCGCCGTTTATCTCTTCTGTATTCATGTAAGTGTCACCTTCAATTAAAAATTTCATACTGCCCAAAGTATAATGAAACTTGGCAAAACACGCTTTAGAATTCTTTAATAATTGTTAGTAAATATGTTCAGGATTTAAGGAATTTGCCGCTCAAATTTCCCGATTATTTCTTTACGACTTTTTTGACAAAAGGAATCAGCATTCCGCCTAAGGAGTTACCGACGGTCATGATGAGAAGATAGCCGATAACTTTAAGGCTCCAGATATTTCCCATCGAAAAATAGAACATGTTGGCAACGCAGTGCTCGAATCCGCAAAGAATAAATACGCTGACGCACAAAAGGAGAATGATGGGATTCTTGCATTCCTTGTAACCGTCAACTGCAATGAACATCAGCATGCCGCAGAATATCGAAAGAATGAATGCACTTAAGATGCTCTGTTCAACTTTGGCTGCACTCACTTTGGATGCAACTTCTGTTAATGCGGGACCAAATTTTGTAAGAGACATCATTTTCGCGCCCAAAAAAGTACCGGCAAAATTGCCAAGCCAGGTGGCAAGAAGAGTCAGCAAATATGAAGGCTTCTCATTGACCAGATAACCGATCTTGCCGGTATAAAGAAAGAGGCCGTTAAGAACGATTGTGTAAAGGCCGACCGTGAACATCAATGAGCCGACGATTTTCGCGCCAAGACCTTCAGAACTTAATGTGAGGAAAACAACACTTCCGACAGCGATCGCGAGACCTGCCAAAATTGCCAATAAGAATTCCTGCAAATACTTCTTCATACTACCTCCGTGGTCGTGCCATTCCCTGTAAATGCGGTTAAACTGATATTTCTCATAAGTTAGGAAGTTCACATTACCACAATGTTTTACAACTTTCCAATAACTTGACTAATTATGTCGCGATTACAAAGTGATATAGTTATTTACGGCTTTTTCGATAACAAAATTTAATTGGGGATTCAGGTAAAAATATGAGTGATAAACCGATGGAAAATAAGATGGGTGTCATGCCCGTTGGCAAGCTTCTCGCGAACATGGCAATTCCGATGATTGCGTCTATGCTTGTTCAGGCGCTTTATAACATTGTCGACAGCATTTATATCTCAAGAGTATCCGAGAGCGCAGTTACAGCACTTTCTCTGGCATTCCCCGTTCAGAATATGATGATCGCATTTTCTTCGGGCATCGCAGTAGGTGTTAACTCTTTGCTTTCACGCTCCCTTGGCGAAAAGAATCAGAAGATGGCAAATAAGAGTGCCGGCAACGGTATAACCCTGATTCTTATCGTCGTTGTGCTGTTCATGATCTTCGGTATTTTCGGTTCACACCCTTACTATGCATTCCAGTCAGATGTAGCAGAAACAGTAAAGGGTGGCTCGACATACGTAAGCATCATATGCATCTTCTGCATCGGTTCCTTTATGGAGATCCTTCTCGAAAGACTTCTTCAGTCCACAGGCCGCACAATATATAGCATGATCACTCAGGGCACGGGTGCAATTATCAACATTCTTTTGGACCCTGTGTTCATTTTTGGTATGTTCGGCGTTCCTGCCATGGGCGTTGCAGGTGCAGCAGTCGCAACAGTAATCGGTCAGTGCGTTGCAGCTACTCTGGCATTGATCTTCAACATTAAGAAAAATCCTGATATCCAGCTCTCTTTCGCTGATCTGAAGCTCGACAAAGAGGCTGTCGGAAAGATCGTCGTCGTTGGTGTTCCTTCACTTGTTATGATGGCAATCGGATCCGTAATGAACTTCGGTATGAATCAGATTCTTCAGGGCTTCAGCGAGACTGCAACCGGCGTATTCGGAATCTACTACAAGCTCCAGAGCTTCTTCTTCATGCCTATCTTCGGCCTTAACGGTGCGACAATCTCTATCGTTGCCTTCAACTATGGCGCTAAGAGCAAGAAGAGAATGATGAAGGCAATTAAGCTTTCCTGTACTGTTGCGCTTATCATAATGCTCCTGGGCGTTGCTGCATTCCAGTTTATTCCGGAGGTATTGCTCGGAATTTTTAATCCCTCCGACGAGTTCCTCGCAATCGGCGTAAAGGCACTTCGCATCATCAGCATCCACTTCCCTATCGCAGCTGTTTGTATCGTATTGGGCAGCGTTTTCCAGGCATTGGGAAACGGCATTTATTCAACAATAGTATCCCTCGCAAGACAGCTCGTCGTACTCCTGCCTGCCGCATATCTCTTAAGCCTTACAGGCGACGTCGGCATGGTCTGGTGGGCATTCGTAATTGCTGAGTTAATGAGCTTGCTTGTAACTACAATCTGCTACGTGAAGATATATAAAGACAGGATCAAACCTCTCGAGAATTTATGATTAATAGCGCTTCCCGCTCGAAAAAGGGAAGCGTTTTTATTGCTCGAAAACGGACAATTCAATCCGCCTCTTCATGACGGAAAAAGTTATAAAGCCGACAAAAAAGTACTCCTACCAACCCTATTTTTATAGTGATAAAAGTGTCGGTTTTCAGCGATTTTTTGGTTCTTCACGATATCCTTGGGATTAGCATAAAGTTATTAGGCAAAGAAATATAG
>JAKSRC010000017.1 GCA_024403855.1 Saccharofermentans sp.
GTGGTTTGTTGTGGTAGATTAAACTTTAAGGATCTTATGCTCCTTTTTCAATTATTTAATTCCCAAGCTTTCCGTGAAGAACCCCTTTTTGAGGTCCTTTTTGCCCGATTCAATAAAAAACCGCCGCAAGGGTGTATTGCGGCGGTTGGAGGTAAAGTGCATTCCGGATATTCGGGTGACCGGAAGACATTGTTATGAAAGAATAGGTTATTCTAAATGTTTCTTTTATTAGAAGCTCATGCCTGAGCAGCAACTTCCTTCTGATCTTCCTTCTTGGGAGCTGATTTCTTCACGCGCTTCTGCTTTGACAAAATCTCGAAAACTACAGCTGCGAGGAGAACCAAACCCTTTACGATCTTGATCCAGTCCTGGTCAGCGCCTACCAAGGACATGCCCTGGTTGAGGACACCGATCAAGGTAGCACCGACTACCATTCCGATGATGGTACCGGATCCACCGTATGCGGAAACACCGCCTACGATACAAGCTGCGATAGCATCAAGCTCGAATTCCTGACCTGCGAAGGAGTTTGCAGCGCTTGTTCTTGATGTAACAACCAAGGAAGCGATAACTGTAAGAACTGCCATGTTGAGGTAAGCCATGAACATGATGCGCTTATTGTTGATACCGGAAAGTCTTGCAGCTTCTGCGTTACCACCGACTGTCATGAAGTGACGACCGATTGTTGTCTTCTCTGTGATGATGCCGTAGATAATAAGTACAGCTGCAACCCAGATGACTACCTTAGGAAGACCACCGTCCATAGCGAACTCAAATGTAAGGAACATGATGATCGCGCCGATGATGATGCACTTAACAATGAGCGCCCACTTAGGTTCAGCATCGTAACCCTTCTTAATCTTGTTGGAACGTGAACGGATATTGAGAATAACGATTGCTGCAGTTGCAAGAATACCAACTACAAGGCAGAAGATATTAAGCTGTCCCCAAGGTGTAGGGAAAAGTTTTCCGCTGAAAATGCCTGTGATTTCCTTAGGAATTGTAAGAGCTGCTGTATCAGATGCCTGTGTAAGAACCTGTGTACCAAGGCCACGGAATGCAAGATAACCAGCAAGTGTAGCAATCCACGGAGGTATTCTTACGTAAGCGATAAGGAAGCCCAACACTGCACCGTAAGCAAGACCGATTGCAAGTGCAACTAAGAGAACAACGGGTGTGCTGAACGGCTGTGCAGGTGTGATAAGAACCTTAACAAGCTTGCCGTCAACCATCTGCTCTTCCCAAACGCCGAACCAATTGTTCAAGAGGTTATTCTCAACTGAGAAGACACCTACCATAGCGCCTGCAAAGCAAACTATTGAACCTACGGAAAGGTCGATATTACCACCGGTGAGCATACACATGAGCATGCCGGCACCTAAGATGTAAACGTATGCGTTCTGTTCGATAAGGGAAGTAACGATCGACGGATCGAGCATGTTGGTTCCCTTAATTACTCCGGCTAAGATAATGAATAAGAGATAAATTCCGAAAAGTGCTATCGTCATGATGTTCTTTTCGAGGGTGTTCTTTACACTGAACTTGTTCATACCTTAGCACCTCCCTTCTCAGTAGTTGAGGCTTGTGTGGCCTTTTTCTTTGCGCCCTTTCTTCTTATCTGCATGATTACGTCGAAGAGGACTGCAACGATAAGAACGATACCCTTAACAACCTTCTGGTAGTTAACAGGAGTATCAGCGATTGACATGCCCTGGTTGATGATACCCATCAAAGCAGCACCGATGATAACACCGCCGATGGAACCTGTTCCGCCGTATGCGGAAGCACCACCGATGAAGCATGCTGCGATAGCGTCCATTTCGTAACCAACACCGTATGTAGGAGTTGAACCCTGAAGTCTTGCGATGTTAACGACACCAGCGAAGCCGGAGAGGACACCCATGAGAGTGTAAGCACTGAACATTACCTTTCTTGTGTCGATACCGGAAAGTCTTGTTGCCTTTTCGTTACCACCAACAGCGTAGAGGTTACGGCCGAGTGTTGTCTTTGTTGTGATGTAAGCGAAGATTCCAAGTACAAGTGCGATCCAGATAAGAGCTGTAGGGATACCCTTGTAGCTTGCAAGCTTATAACCGAACCAGATTACAACTGCATCAATGAGAACTGTCTTGATGACAACTGATACGATTGAATCAACCTTGTAACCCTTCTTGATGAGTGATGCACGGTTAATGAATGTGAAAACTGTATAACCGATTGCGATAAGAAGAACGATTACGATACATGTCTTATTGAGTGTGTTTTCGCCGATTACGATAGGACCACCAACGCCTGCAAGAACATCAGGAATGTAGCAGTTGTTACCACCACCGAAAATGTTCAGGAAGGGCTTGTTGCTGACCTGGTATGCGAAACCGCCCATGATGATGTTAGCAAGACCTCTGAAGGCAAGCATGCCGACCAATGTTGCGATGAACGGAGGAACCTTAACATAAGCGATCCAGAAACCGTGCCACAAACCTACCAAGAGACCCATGACGAGCATAGCGATTACTGCAACAGGCCATACTGCGTTGTCAGGAAGGAATCTCAACTTATCCATGATGATCGCACCGACACCACCTGCAAGGCAGACAACTGAACCTACGGAAAGATCGATGTTACCACCTGTAAGGATGCAGAGGAGCATACCGGTTCCGAGTACGAACACATATGCGTTCTGTGAGATCAAACTGTCGATGTTTGACGGTAACAATGTCTTACCACCGGTAATAAAGTAGAACGCGATGACTACTATTACCGTAGCGATAAGCATCATGTATTTTCTAAGAAAATTTACTACTTTGTTTGTGCTCATCTTATTCCTCACTTCCTTCGACGGCGTCGTTCTTTACGCCAACGATGCAAGCCATGATATTCTCCTGCGTAGCTTCGGAAGCTTTCATCTCACCTACGATCTTAGCCTGGTTCATGATGTAAATTCTGTCACTCATGCCGATAACTTCGGGGAGCTCTGAAGAAATTACGATTACTGACTTACCGGCCTTAGCAAGATCGTTGATGATGCAGTAGATTTCATACTTAGCACCTACGTCGATACCTCTTGTAGGTTCGTCGAGAATGAGGACATCCGGATTTGCGAACATCCACTTAGCAAGGAGTACCTTCTGCTGGTTACCACCGGAGAGGTTGCCTACGAGCTGATCAACTGAAGGAGTCTTCGTTCTGAGCTTGTAGACATATTCCTGTGCTACTTCATATTCCTTATCCTTATCGATGAAGGAAGCCTTGCTGACACCCTTAAGGTTAGCAAGTGTAGTATTTCTAAGAATTGAATTGGAAAGGACAAGTCCGTTACCCTTACGGTCTTCGGTTACGTAAGCGATACCTTCTTCAATTGCCTGTTTAGGGCTCTTGAGAACCTTGTTCTCTCCACGAAGGATGAGATCACCGGAAATACCGATACCATAAGATCTACCGAAAATACTCATCGCAAGCTCTGTTCGGCCCGCACCCATGAGTCCGTAGATACCAACTACCTCGCCTGCGCGAACATTGATCGAAATGTCATCGCAAACCTTTCTTTCGGAGAATTCAGGATGGTAAACTGTCCAATCCTTAACTTCCATCATGACGTCGCCGATCGGTACATCGTGACGCTTAGGGAAACGGTCTGTCATTTCACGACCTACCATGCCCTTGATGATTCTTGTCTCAGAGATATCATCTGTCTTTGCATCGAGTGTCTCGATTGTAGAACCGTCTCTGACGACTGTAATCTTATCAGCAACATATGAAACTTCGTTGAGCTTGTGGGAGATGATGATCATCGTCATTCCCTCTTCTCTCTGAAGCTTCTTCATAAGATCGAGAAGTGCTCTTGAATCTGTCTCGTTAAGTGATGATGTAGGCTCATCCAAAATGAGAAGCTTCGCATTCTTTGCCAATGCCTTAGCAATTTCTACGAGCTGCTGCTTACCAGTACCAATATCTTTAATAAGTGTCTTCGAAGAGTCTGTAAGACCTACCATGCTGAGATACTTGTCAGCTTCAGCATATGTCTTATTCCAGTCGATACACCATTTTTTTCCTTGTTCATTACCGAGGAACATATTCTCGCCGATTGTCATGTAAGGAATCAGCGCGAGCTCCTGGTGGATAATTACGATTCCCTTTTTCTCGGAATCTTTGATGTTATGAAAATTGCAGACTTCACCATCATAAATAATGTCGCCAGTATAGGTGCCATACGGATAAATACCACTGAGAACGTTCATCAATGTTGATTTACCGGCACCGTTCTCACCGACCAACGCATGAATTTCGCCCTTTTCAACCTTAAAGTTGACGTTGCTGAGTGCTTTTACACCCGGAAATTCTTTGGTTATGTTGCTCATTTCAAGCAGAACATTTGCCATTTGTGTCGCCTCTTTCGTATGTCTAAATGTTTTGGGATTTGATAAAAGAGCCTTAAGGATCTTTAAAGGTCTTTAAAAAAGATCTGAGATTTCTATAGGTTCTTAAAGATTCTTAAGAGTTAACCTTAATATACAGGCGGGGTTTCCCCCGCCTGCACAAGGCTTGAATTTAATCAATTAAGCGAGATCAGCTTCCTTGTAGTAACCGGAATCGATAAGGATCTGCTTGTAGTTGTTGATGTCAGCAAATACAGGATCGCAGAGGTAAGAAGGAACTTCCTTTGCGTTGTTGTTGTATGTGTTGTTTGTCTCAACTGTCTTGCCGTCCAAGATCTGAGAAGCCATTGTAACTGTTCTCTCAGCAAGTGTACGTGTATCCTTGAATACGGACATTGTCTGCTTGCCAGCGAGCATGTTCTTTACAGAAACGATGTCGCAGTCCTGACCAGTGATGATAGGCCACTCGCCGTTGTAACGAGAATCAAGTGCGTTTACAACGCCCTGAGCTGTAGAGTCATTGGAGCAAAGCCATGCGTCGATGTTCTTGTCAGCATAGTTAGAACCGATGATGTTTTCTGCTCTGGACTGAGCTGTAGCTGTAGACCACTCAGGTGTAGCAACAGAAGAGAAATCTGTCTGACCAGAAACTACTACGAGCTTACCAGCGTCGATGTAAGGCTTAAGAACGTCCATAGCACCGTTGAAGAAGAAAGATGCGTTGTTGTCACCAGGGTCACCAGCTGTGAACTCGATGTTGAAAGGACCAGCTGCGTTGTCGAGGTCAAGAGTATCTCTTACGAACTCGCCCTGAATCTGACCAACCTTGTAGTTGTCGAATGTTGCATAGTAAGCAACGTTAGCGTTGTCCATCAAGAGACGGTCATAAGCGATAACAGGGATGTTCTTTGCAGCAGCCTTATCAATAGCTGTACCAAGAGATGTAGACTCAACAGCTGCAACTACGAGAACCTTACAACCAGAGTTGATCATGTTCTCCATCTGTGAGAGCTGTGTGTCAGCCTTGTTACCAGCATACTGAAGGTCTACTTCGTAGCCAGCAGCTTCGAACTTCTGCTTCATGTAGTCGCCGTCCTGGTTCCATCTCTGAAGATCCTTTGTAGGCATTGAAATACCTACCTTCTTCTTTCCGGAGCCTGCACAACCTGTGAGTGCTGTAATTGCGATTACAGCGCAAAGAATTGTTCCAAGAATTTTCTTAGCATTCATTGGGAAATTTCCTCCTATTAGATAATTCGGCACTCATTGCCAAGTACACCTTAACATTGGTGTATTAGGAATTGCATATCGAAATTCTTGATATTTTTGGTAAGTTGACATAATACTGAGCGGTGTTTAGCACAATTTTGTAGTCGAAATCACCAAAAGATATAATTGTGCTAAATACAACAAAAATGCCGCATCTTGGATGCAGCATTAGAGTTGTTATTATTTTCGCGCACGCATATATATATAGAAAATCCTTAAGAAGCCCTCTTCATATAAACTTCGTCTCTTAAGTGGAAGCCGCTGTCGATAATGACTTCATCAAGATTCTCGCGAGTAACACCGGAAGGCTTGATCGCAATATAAGGAACATCCTGTGAACCGTCGAAAAACAGGTCGGTATCACCAAGTTCTTTTCCCTGTGCAAGCTTTACCGCACATTCAGCAGCAAGGCTTGCAAGTTTTTCAACGGGCTTATAAACAGTTACGAGCTGTGTGCCTTCAACAAGTCTCTGGCATGCTTCAAGGTCGCCGTCCTGACCGGTAACAAAAATCTTTCCGGCATAACCTCTCTCGGCAAGAGCATGGATCGCCTCACCTGCGAGGGCATCGTTGCCACACATTATTGCGTCAGCTTTGGATATCTCGTCGAAATGTTCATTCACAAAATCGTAAGCAAGCTCAGGCTTCCAGTTATCACAGTTGTATTTAAGGGTGATATTCATGTTGTGTTCCTGGCAGACGGAATCAAAACCTTTCATGACCTGCGCTACGTTGTAGTCAGTCTCAGGCCCCATGATCTCGATGATCGTTCCGCCGTCGGGTACGTTTTTGCAGATAGCCTGTGCCATTTCTTTTCCGACTGTCTCGTTATTGAAGGAAATATATAAGTCAGCATCACCATTCATAACGATTCGGTCGTAGCAGATAACAGGAATTCCTTTGCCTTTAGCTTCGTGCAAAACATCGGCAAGCTTGAACGCATCTGCCGTAATAATGACGATTGCATCGACTTCAATCTCAATAAAATACTTGATCTGCTGAATCTGTGTATCAGTGTCACCGCCGGCTGACTGGACATTTACATCAGCACCCAATTCACTTGCAGTAGATACAAAAACGTCGCGATCTCTTGTCCATCGCTCAATAACAAATGAATCGAAAGAAAGGCCGATAACAGGTGCCGAACTCTTTGTCGTAGGTGAACTCTCATTGTGTTCCTGTGACTGGCATCCGACAACAAGAATCAGTGAAATCGTCATTAATATCGCAATAACTTTGCGCATCATCTTTTACCTTCCTTATATTCGGTGGGAGTAACACCTGTGTGCTTCTTGAAGATTCTGGAGAAATAATTCGGATCGGAATAACCAACCTCCGAACAGATCTCCTTCATGGACTTATTCGTGCTTTCCAGAAGTTCCCTGGCCTTATTAACTCTTACACTCGTAAGATAATCTGTAAATGTAACACCGGTCTGTGTCTTAAAGACTTTGCTGAAATAGAACGGACTGATGTCATATACGCCGGAAATCTCATCCAAAGAGAGGTCTTCTCTGAAGTTCTGATCGATATACTTCTTGGCCTTTTCAGCGACATCTTCTGTCTTGGCATCGTTTGCGGCGTTGATCATCTTGAGAGCATGCTCGATGTGACGGACGAACCAGAGTCTCAGTTCGTCGTAACTCTTCATCGAATTTATCTCAGGAAGATATTCGCTTCTGGACATAAAGTGATAGACATAGCCACCGTTTGAATATGCCAGACGCTCAGCCCAAAGAACAAATTCAAGAACCTTGAGGCAGATATCGGACATCGCACCGCCGGAAGATTTTTCCATCCAGTCAAAGAAGAGATTTGCCTGCTCAAGAGATTTGGCTACATCACCCTGTGTTATCGCTTCGAAAAGGCTCTTCTCGGTCTTGAGCGGATAGTCTGTATCGTATTCGCATCCTTCCGGGAGGTCGATACTCTCTGCAACATCCTGCTTGGATTTAACAAGAATCGAGATAGCCTCACTATATGAATCCGCCATATTTTCGAGCGGCTTAACAGGTCCTATTCCGATTCTGAAATCGATTCCTAAAGCATCTGTCAGTTCCTGCTGTGCAAGCTTTGCCGAATCAACGATCTTCTGATATTCATCGGGTGTTAGCGAACTCTTCTCGCAAGGTATGAGGACAGGAATCTTGTTGCCCATGACAGAACCGGTTATGCACTTGAAGTTGTCAGAAATTACAAGCAGTACCGTCTCAAAATTCTTCTGTGTTTTGACACTTGCCGGAACGGCGCCTCTCATATAACCGCCGGCTTCCTTTTCGCTTCCGACGATTGCGAGCATAAGGCCGTACTTTTCGTTGATCTCAAGAATTCTCTTGTATTCTTCGATATTTTCCTTGAAGTGCTCGTGTGACAGAAGTTCCTGAATAAGACCGTTCTCAATGATGGGTACGATACTGTCGAGCTTCTCTTTTGTCTCGAGTTCTTTGGATCTCTGTGCTCTTATGCGGTCAACTTCGGTCATCGCCTTCTGAAGGACCGTAACGATCTGTGATTTGTTGAACGGCTTGTTAATGTAGTCGATAACACCGAGATTCAGAGCCTGCTTGGCATAATCGAATTTATCGTATGCCGAGATGACAACGAAAACGATATTGGAATTCGTTCTTCTGATCTCCTTCATCGCATCGATACCGTTAATTCCTGGCATCCTGATGTCCATGAAAGCAATGTCAGGGCGCACCTCTTCGGCGAGCTCGATTACGTGTCTTCCGGTCTTGGCTTCGTAAGCTTCAAACTGTCCCGGAAATTCTTTATCAACGATGTACTTTAATGACTCTCTTACGATTCCTTCATCATCGGCGAGCAGGATCTTATACATTGCCATCCTCCAACGGTATCTTTATTGTTATGTGTGTTCCTTCGTTCTTGTGACTCTTCATCTCGAAGACTTCTTTGTTGTTGTAGAACAGGTCAAGTCTTGTCATAACATTTGTAATTCCTACGCCACCTGTCTCAGACGGCTTCTTCTCGTGATTCATTATCTTCGCGATAATCTCTTCATCAGTGCCGATTCCGTTATCACTGACTCTGATGCAGCAACAATTACCTTCTCTGTAAACTACAAGTGTTACCTTGCCTTCACCCGGCTCTAAGTCCTTAATGCCGTATTTTACAGAGTTCTCAACGAGCGGCTGGATGATCATGGAAGGTACGATTACATCCAAAAGGCTCTCGTCTATGTCCTTCTCGAAAAGGATCTCTCCGGCAAATCTTACATTCATGATGTAAATATATGAATCGACAAGTTCTAACTCCTCACCGAGTCTTACGGTATCGCTGTTCTTCTTTACGTTATATCTGAAGAAGTCAGCCATGTTTCTGATATATTCAACGGTTCTGTCAGCACCTTCCATCATGGCAAGCTGTGCACCTGCATTGAGCGTGTTGAACAGGAAGTGCGGGTTGATCTGTGACTGCAGATATTTGAGCTGAGCATCCTTAAGGTGCGTCTCCATGAGGAGGTTCTTTTCCTTCATCTCACTCTGCGTAATGAGCTGCGTCCTGATACGGGCGATGTAGTCCTTGATGCTTGTAAGCATCTCGTTAAATGCTCGCGTCACCTTTCCAACTTCATCTTCGGAGTAAACTTCAAGAGGCTCAACATTTTCAGGGCTTTCCTGGGAGATCTCATCAGCCTTTGCAGAAAGCAATGTAAGAGGTCTTGTAATTGAACTCGTAAGGATAATTATGAGCAATACGTTCATGACTGATGAAACGGCGAAAATAAGAAGGCTCATGACTTCCGTATATCTCAAAGACTTGGTGAGCGCCATATAGTTTTCAGAGTTCGTTCTGAACTGCTCGTTATTGACCGAATAGATATAAGTGTTGAGGTAATCTTTGATCTTGCTGCACTCGTTATACTTCTCCGTATATTCGTCGATGTTCCTGCCTCGCTTTGCCTGAATCGCCTCATCGGCAGTCTTCAGATAGGTCGAGAGCATATTCCTGATATCACGCTCGGAAAGCTTAACGTTATTGTCGGTAACATCATCGTTAAGCTGCCTCATCATGTCATTCATCTTCTGTGAAGAAGCGTAGTAAAGCTCAAGGTTATCCGTGCCTTTAGTCTCAAGGTAACCTGTAAGTCCAGAATGAAGCTGGTTCAGATTATCTGAAAGCTCATTCAAACTGATGTTACTTGAGAATACAGAGTCGATCTTGGCAAGCGCCTGGTTAAGGTTCAGGTAGATGAAGATGTTGACGCCCATCGCAACTAACGATGTCACAAGGAAAACCGCAACAAGCTTACGGGAGATCTTCATGTTGGCAAAGAAATTAGCCTTCATTCTTATCGCCTCCCGCTATGTATGTCGTAAGGTTCTCTTTATTGATCAGGATGTAATCGGAGCTCAGATATTCACTGACAAAGCCCGTCTCGATATAGCCGTTAAGTGCATTAACGCACTGCTCTGCAACATAGCGTGACTGGATAGAGAAAGTCGCATAAACAGAGCCCTTGTCGATTGCCTTCAGGATAGTGTCGGAATCGTAATATCCCAATACCGTAGTCTTTCCTACAAGGTTCTTATCGACGATGCACTGGTATGCACTCTCACTTGTTCGCTCATTAAGGCATATGATGACATCCGGAATCTGCTCCATGTTATCGAGAATCGTCATGACGTCTTCCTGTGAGGTAAAAGGCGTAGACGTATCTACAACAGAAGATTCAAGTTCGATGCTTCTTCCGACTGCATATTCCTGAATACCTGTACGGATTACGTCATCGTAATTACCTTCATCGTTATCTGTGAGAATCAGGACAGATAAGCTGTCTACCTTCTTCTCCTGCGCGATGTGGCCGAGTGCGATTCCGTACTCCTTACCCAGACTGTAGTTATTAAGACCGATATAACTCTTACGTGGTGAAGATACACAATCCGACAAAACTGTTACGACGGGAATGCCTTTGGAAGACGCCTTGCGAACAAGGTCAGCAGTCTCTTCTGAGTTGTCACCTTCAAGGATAATGCCATCTACTTTTGAACTGATGGCGATGTCTATTCTGTCTGCCTTTGAATAGGTCGTAGAGAGGTTCTGTCCCGTCATCTCAACATAGCAGCCATTCTCCTGGGCATACTCGGAAATCTCTTTGTAAATACGGTTGGAGATCTTACTTTCAGGATCTTCTGCGATATAGGCATAAAGCCTTGTATATTCAGCATAAGCCTCTTCCTGTACTTCATCGAGGCTCCTGATCATGCTTCTGTAGTAGAACAGTCCTGCTATAGTCGCGAAAAAAAGAACGAGCACAACGCCCGCCAAAACACTGACTGCAATTCTGTCCTTTGAAATCTTCATCCCGCTAATTATACCTTATAGCCTTTTATTCGCACACATATAAATGCGCGCGAGAAAAGCATCAGGCGGACCGAAGTCCGCCATAATCTGCCTATGAAATCTGTGATTTGTAAGTTACTCTTCTGCTTCCTGTTCCTTCCTGATATCGTCAAGCATCTGCTTAACAGAAGGAGCATTCTTGGTAAGTCTCTTTACCGAAAGGTCCTCTGCCTTGTTGTTGGCAAGTCTCAGGTTATTCTCTGAAGACTGGAGGTCCTTCTTGACCTTCTCCAATGTGGCGATTGTCTTATCAATCTCTTCAATAGCTTTCTGGAACTTCTCGGATGCAAGTCTGTAATTCTTACCGAACGCATCCTTGAATTCCTGCATGTTGCTCTCAAAGTTATAGAGGTCAAGCTGCTGGTTCTTAACGATTGCAAGTTCCTTCTGATACATCGTGGAGTTATAAGCGGCATTCCTCAGGAGAGTAATCATGGGGATGAAGAACTGCGGCCTGATTACATACATCTTGGGGTACTTGTAAGATACGTCAACAATGCCGTTGTTATAAAGCTCGTTATCGCTCTCAAGGAGAGATACGAGGACCGCATATTCGCAGCCTTTCTCTCTTCTGTCCTTGTCGAGTTCCTTGAAGAAGTCTTCATTCTTGTGCTTGGTAGCAGTAGTCTCCATCTCGTTCTTCATCTCGAACATGATAGAGATAAATTCGATACCGTCGTCAAAATCTCTGAAGATGAAGTCGCCCTTACTGCCGGATGCGCTGACCTCGTTATCCTTGTCAAAATATGCATTCGGGAAAGCAGACATACGGATGGCATTAAACTGATTCTGGCAGTGCTGCTCAAGGCTCTCACCTACCATCTTGGTGGACTGACGTGCCTTAAATTCCTTGTACTGCTCAATCTGTTCGTCTTTGAACTTAAGCTGATTCTTGTAAGCTTCTTCGATGCTCTTCTCCTTAAGTTCGCTCTCATTCTTCTGGTTAACAAGCTGGCTCTTGAGCTTGATAATCTCAGCTTCCTTATCGGCAAGTTCCTTATCCTTACCGTGGATTGCTTCAGTAACAGCGAGCTTCTTCTCACTGTCGTTCATGACAAGCTGACTCTTAAGCTTCTGAATCTCTGCTTCCTTGCCGGCAAGCTCTTCGTCCTTACCGTGAAGTGCTTCTGTAACTGCAAGCTTCTTCTCGCTATCACTCATGGCAAGCTGGTTCTTAAGCTCCTGAATCTCCAACTCCTTATCGGAAATCTGCTTATCCTTGCCGCTTATGGTCTGAGCAAAAGCCTTCTCCTGCTCAGACTTGGCAAGCTTCAACTTATCTTCATTCCTGGCTTCAAGGTCCTTGGCACGTCTGTGAAGTTCTTCTTCGAAAGCCTCATTCCTTACCTGACCCAAAAGCTCTGCATAACCTGACTCATCAACCTGAAAAATCTCTCCACACTTGGGACACTTAATCTCATGCATAACACTAATACCTCTCAATCTGATTTTTATGGATCTATTATAATTCATTCCGCATCCCGATATGTGGACAATAAACGGACTTATCGGACAAATCGCCGTTTATCTGTGTCTGTTTTTATAGTCGTCACGAATCTCCTCTAACATCGCATCCGACTGGAATGCTGCGGCCATCACGTCTCTGGATTCAGCTGCTCTTGCACAGGATACAAGCTTTGACATCATTTGATAGTTGAGCTGTGTTCCCTTTACATCGCACTCATAAGTTACTGCGTGATGCTTATCGACACCGAACTGTGATGCTACGCCTACCGCATCCATATTCGCGCCGAGGAAGATGAATTCCCAGCCGTCCTTTTTCTGCTGCTTTTCGACCATTTTCTTGACCTTGCCGTAGGAATATTCTCTGCTGGAATTCTCCATGCCGTCTGTTGTGATAATGAAGAGTGTCTTTTCCGGAACATCCTCAGGTCTTGCGTACTTATGGATGTTTTTGATGTGATGGATTGCGCCTCCGACTGCATCAAGAAGTGCTGTAGAACCTCTTACAAAATAGTCCTTATCTGTGATGGGCTCAATCTTTTCGAGCGGTACTCTGTCGTGAAGGACTTCGGAGATGTTATCGAAAATGATTGTCGATATCAAAGCTTCTCCCTTTTCGCCCTTCTGCTTTGCAATCATGGAGTTGTAGCCGCCGATTGTATCGTTCTCAAGGCCACCCATAGAACCGCTGCGGTCCAAAATAAATACGATTTCTGTTAATCCCTTTCTCATTTTCTTTTCCTCTCTTTCCGCTGCACTATCTGCTGCAACTTTGTTGTTGTGGCTTCAGTATATTTGGGAAAGGGATTCGAAAGGTCGCCTGGCATGCGACATTTGAAAAGGGGGCTTTTATCAGCCTAAAAGGGGCTGCTCGTGTTCGAACAAAGCGACATTTATCGTCATGATGTCATAGACACTTTCTTCGATAAAATACTCGACAATAACGTCAGTCAGATTCGACTTGGAGAGCGCAAATCCGGCCCGGCCGAGAAAATCTCTGGTCTCATCGATGTTGAGTTTTAATGCCAGCGCAAAAGCAAGTGCCGTGGACTTTTTCGGCTGATAGAATTTGTTGCTCCTGATTTTCGAGAAGAGCTTCCTGTCGACATTTGCGCGCTTATAAACCTCGACATCTTCATAACCTTTCTCATCGATCATTCGCAAAAGGCTCTCCTGCCACGTGTCAGAGATGTTCTTGACCGCGTCATCCAGAGAACGCTTGGCAGGTGCAGATCCGAACACCGCTGAAGGCATATAATCTTCCATAGCAGAAGCTTCATAAGGCTTCGGAGCAGGTATTTCCTTTGCCCTGCGAGATTCATCGGACTTGAAAGGATTCCTGAATAACCTTCTTCTTTCCTGCCTTTGAACCTGTGGCTCTGCCTGGTAAGAGCACATATACTCTTCGTGAATTTTCTCTACAACATAGTTGTCGTTAATGAACTGTTCCACGCCGGCGAAAATCTTGCCCGACATCGAAAACGATTCGTTATCGAAAACAACCAGCGTAATATCCAGATCGTGATCTGAAAGAAATTCGCTAAATACAGAAGTAGCGATAAGCAGTGCGTCGGTTTTTGGAAAACCATAAACGCCTGTTGCTATAAGGGGAAATGCGATGCTCTCAAGTTCAAGTTCAATGGCCTTATTAAGGCAACCGAGATAGCATTTACGGACGATTTCCTTCTCGCCACTGTTACCGCCGTTCCAGATGGGACCTACGGTGTGGAAAATGTATTTGGCATCAAGTGCAAAAGCAGGCGTGACAGCAACATCACCTTCTGCGATAGGGCCGATTTTCTTACGTTCTGCAAGAAGCTCTTCAGCTCCTGCCGCAAGGTAGATCGCACTGTCCGTTCCGGCCATATATGTCGGCTCAGGATTTGCAGTATTTACGATCGCGTCAGCCTTAATCTTCGTTATGTCGTTACGTACTATCTTGAAAGCCATATTGCACCTGTGACAAGAGATTTTTTAAACATTATATCCCGAGTATGCGTGTCAAAAGCAAATTTCATACATTTTTACACAACTTTTGCCCCAATCTTAAGCAAATCTTAAGACTTTTGCGTCTATTTTTTAAAAAAGACTGTGCCATAATTGTCGCGGAGATAGAACTATGGAAACAATTCGAATTATCAATTACATAATCACAATAATCTTTGCTGTTTGTTATGCTTATCAGTTCCTTTATGTGCCGATTTCACTTTGGTTTCAGCATAAGGACGGATGGAGATCCAAGAACGCCAACAAGAATATGGATGACGAGCTCTGCGACAGACATCTTAAGTCCTACGCAGTACTCATAAGCGCCCGCAATGAAGCAGCGGTCATCGGTCAGCTCATCGACAGCATCAATAACCAGACGTATAAGGGCAAGATCACCACTTTCGTCATGGCAGATAACTGCACCGACAATACTTTCGATGTCGCTTCAGATCACGGTGCAATCGTCTATACAAGAAAATCCGCCAAGTATATCGGCAAGGGTTATGCAATCGAGATGCTCTTAAAGAACATCAGACACGATTTCCCTATGGGCTTTGACGGTTATTTTGTTTTCGATGCCGATAACATCCTTTCACCTGACTATGTCGAAGAGATGCACAAGTGCCATCTGGCAGGAAACGAAGCAATCACTTCCTACCGTGCCACAAAGAACTACGGTGATAACTGGATAAGCGCCGGCTACGGCCTCTGGTTCTTAAGAGAATCAATGTATCTCAACTATCCACGCTACAGATTAGGTTCTTCCGCAGCGATTTCCGGCACAGGATTCTTCTTTTCGGGAAGCGTACTCAAGGATATCGGAGGATGGCCTTTCCACCTCCTTACAGAGGATATCGAATTTACGATCGACCGTATCTGCAAGGGCCGTAAGATTGCTTTCTGCAGATCAGCGGTTTTCTACGATGAACAGCCTACTTCCCTGAAGCAGTCCGTTACTCAGCGTATGCGTTGGGCAAGAGGTTATCTGCAGGTTTTCGGCAAATACGGAAAGACCCTTTTAAGCGAGATGTTCCACGGAAGTTTTGCCGCTTTCGACATGACAATGAACATCATGCCGGCTTTCTTCCTTACTGCCATTTCCATCACATGCAATTTACTGTATGGCATTATCGGTGCCATCACAGGCGGCAATATCCTGATTGCTCTCTACTCAATGGGTGAGACGGTATTTAATGCCTGCGCAACGCTTTTCGCGCTTGGTGCGATCACTCTCATCACAGAATGGAAGAATATTCACGCAAGTACCGCAAGAAAGATCTTCTCATTATTCACTTTCCCGGTATTCATGCTCACTTATATTCCGATCGCATTTACAGCACTCTTTGTAAATCCGGGCTGGAAGCCGATTCAGCACAAGGCAACCACATCTCCGATTACGATGGAAATCGCACACAGGGAAACAAGAAGCAAGATTTCCTGATTCACTTACAGTTATTACACTTTTTGCAACAAGAGCAGTCTCCGCAGCAGGATGAACTGCTTTTTTTACGATGGACGGCAAGTACTATTGCGCCAGCAATTACAGCCGCAATAACTATTGCCAGAATTATATCTACCGGATTTACCGCAATGCCTGAAATAATCACAGAAGGCCTCCTGTGCATGCAAGCACGATGATCCTGAATAAGAAGCTTACGATCCACGCAAGAGCGCACTGCCAGAAAACAACGACTACAGCCCATTTCCAGCCGAGTTCGCGCTTAACCGATGCGATAGCTGCGACACAGGGAGTATAAAGGAGACTGAAGATGAGGAGTGTTCCGGCTTCAAGAACACCTAATACTGCAGTAATTCCGCCCTGAGCGCCGAAAAGGACTTCCAATACAGAGACGACGCTTTCCTTGGCCATAACGCCACTGATGAGGGATGTTACGATGCGCCAGTCACCAAGTCCCAAAGGCTTCATTATCGGTGCGATAAATCCTGCAATTAATGCCATGAGACTCTCTGATGAATCGGATACAAGGTTAAATCTTGGGTCGAAGCTCTGGAGGAACCATACTACGACCGTAGCAATAAGAATTACTGAGAAAGCCTTCTGCAGGAAGTCTTTTGCCTTTTCCCACATGAGCTGCAGGGTGCTTCTCATTGAAGGAAGACGGTAGTTCGGAAGCTCCATTACGAAAGGAGCAGCTTCACCCTTGAAAAGTAATTTCTTATAGACAAACGAGATAAGAATTCCAATAACTATGCTGAAAAGGTAAAGTCCTGTCATTACAAGTCCGCCCTTGCCCGGGAAGAATGCATTTACGAAGAATGCATAAATAGGAAGCTTTGCGGTACAGCTCATGAAAGGAGTCAGAAGAACTGTCATCTTACGGTCTCTGTCGGAGGGCAGAGTTCTTGTTGCCATAACAGCAGGAACAGTACAGCCAAAGCCGATAAGGAGCGGGACTATTGAACGGCCGGAAAGACCGATTTTCTGTAGGAGTTTATCCATAAAGAAGGCGATTCGCGCAATGTAACCGCTGTCTTCAAGAAGTGACAGGAAGAAGAACATTACAACGACGATCGGCAAGAAGCTTAATACACCTCCGACACCTTCGAAAATACCGTCAATTATCAGGCTGTGGATTACATCATTAACGCCTGCTGCAGTAAGAGCATTCTCGGTAGCGTTGGTAAGGAATGCTATTCCCTGCTCCAAAAGCCACTGAAGTCCGGCGCCAATGACATTGAAGGTAAGGAAAAACACAAGACCCATGATAAGAATAAAGATCGGGATGGCCGTAAATTTACCTGTCAGTATTCGGTCGACCTTCTCACTTCTTGAGCGTTCCTTGCTCGCAACGGGCTTGGTGACGCACTTTTTTACAAGGTGCATTATGTAAGCAAAACGCATTTCTGCTACTGCTGCAGCCGGATCAAGGCCCGTCTCCTGCTCAACCTTTACGCGGATGTGCTCCAGGAGACCGCTTTCATTTTCGTCGAGCTGAAGCTTTTCGAGAATGAGGCTGTCGCCTTCAAGAGCTTTGCAGGCAGAAAATCTGAGCGGCAGGCCACAGTTTTCGGAATTATCGTCAACTAAGTGTTCTACAGCATGAATTGAGCTGTGAATCGGAGAATCCGGTGCGCAGAAATCCTGTGCGACAGGCTTTTCGCAATATTTGGCGATGTGGATCGCGTGAGTTACAAGTTCATCGATACCCTGATTTTTGGCCGCTGAGATCGGTACGACAGGGACGCCCAAAGTGCGCTCCATCAGGTTGATATCGACAGAACCGCCATTGCCGGTAAGCTCGTCCATCATGTTAAGGGCGACTACGATCGGGCGGTCGGTCTCAAGGAGCTGCATCGTGAGGTAAAGATTACGCTCGATATTGGTAGCGTCAATGATGTTGATTATCGCATCGGGCTTGTTATCGAGAACAAAATCTCTGGAAACAATCTCTTCCTTCGAATAAGGAGACATTGAATAAATGCCGGGAAGGTCCGTAATTACTGTATTCGGATAGCCGATTATGGAACCGTCCTTACGGTCGACCGTAACACCCGGAAAGTTTCCGACGTGCTGGTTAGCACCTGTCAGGCGGTTGAACAAAGTCGTTTTACCGCAGTTCTGATTGCCGACGAGCGCAAAAGTAAGCGTGTGGCTGTCAGGAAGCGGATTCTCGTGTTTTTTGTCGTGGTGAATACCAGGCTCGCCCAAATTAGGGTGTGTGGTCTTTATCTTCTGCTTGGGAGTGCTCGCCTCCGAAGTCGTACTATTTACCGGAATTACTTCAATCTGGGATGCATCATCAAGTCTCAAAGACAACTCATATCCATGAATTCTGACTTCGACCGGATCTCCCAAAGGGGCAAATTTTACTATGGTTATCTCGGCGCCGGGAATGATTCCCATATCGAGAAAATGCTGACGAAGTGCACCCTTGCCGCCAACAATCTCTACTTTGCAGGATTCCCCCGCCTTAAGTTCACCAAGATTCATAAGATTCTCACCTCTAAGTCAGTTGACTTTAACTAACTGTCAGGCGTATTTTCTTTTGTTTGAAATGGAAAGTCAAGACCGGCATGTATAATTACCGCTTTTATTCACGGTAACTACTGTATTTTGTCGCCTTTTTTGTATGTATTTTTTGGGTATACTGAATTGGTATGGTTCTGATGCGCGAAAAGAAGGCATCATGCCCTACGACATATAACAAATGAGGTAACACAAATGGATATCAAAAAGATTGTAACCGGCGCCAACCCTTACATGCCTTTGTGGGAACACGTCCCGGACGGCGAACCCAGAGTATTCACTTATAACGGTGAGACAAGAATTTACCTTTACGGTTCACACGATACAAAGAAAACCGATTACTGCGGACCTGATTATGTCGTATGGTCAGCACCCGTTGACGAGCCTACTAACTGGACCTGTCACGGCATCTGCTACACCGCATCCGACGGCGGCGATCTTTATGCACCCGACGTCGTTCAGAAGGGTGACACTTTCTACATGTATGCAGCAGAGAACCGCGGTTCTTCGATCATGCTCGTTACTTCAAAGACTCCCTGGGGTCCTTTTACAAATCCCGTTAAGACAGAGCTTGGCTTCGATCCGGGTATCTTAGTTGATGATGACGGCAGAGTATATGCATACTGGGGTTTCTGCGAATCACACGCAGGCGAGCTTAACGATGACATGTGCACACTTAAGAAGGACACTATCGTTCATCACATCATGGGTCACTCAAAGCCCTTCTGGATTACTGAAGACGATGGTCATGTAATTCCTGAAGACGGTTTCTTTGAAGCTTCTTCCCCTCGAAAAATCAACGGCAAGTATGTCCTCGTTTATTCCAAGCGTTACGAATACAACAAGCCCTCATTAGGCGTCTTCGGCAGCTGCAACGGCTTCCTTTCCTACAAGTGGAGCGATTCACCTCTTGGCGAATACAAGATGGGCGGCGATATCAGCTTTAACGGTGGTGAGATCCTCACTGATTCTGACGGCAACGGCATAATGACATACCAGTGGGGCAACAACCACGGCTCCCTCATGAAGGTTAAGGATCAGTGGTACATTTTCTATCACAGACAGACAGGCTGCAACGAATATGCCCGTCAGGCAATGGTTGAACCGGTTGATGTCGCACTTGGAAAAGACGGCAAGATCTACATCGGTAAGATTTCTTACGAGGGCGGCGAGCCTGTAAGCTCCGACGTTGTCGATCAGACTTCACAGGGTTTCTACCTTGATGGACTTGATGCTTACTCAATCATCTCAGCCGGCTACACATGCCACATGTACGATGGCCTTGGAAAACCCATGTATCAGGACAATGCTGAAGGTACAAATAAGGATAGAAGAGTTGCTCATATTGAGCCTGTTTATGAAGGTGAATCTGCACCTGTCGTAGATATCCAGAGCGGTGCTACAATCGGCTTCAGATATATCAATTTCGGTTCTGATGGTGCTGCAAAGGCTATCCTCACAGGTTCCGTTCCTGCAGGATTCAAGGTAACTGTCAGAATTGATTCTTACGATGGAAAATCAGTCGGAACAAAGACGCTTGATGCTGATTCAAACGAAGTTGTAATCGACCTTTGTGAAAAGGTATCCGGAAAGCATGCCGTTTACTTCGAATTCGTAACAGAAAATTCTGACGACAGAGCGGTTTTCGATACTTTCAGATTCGAGTAAACCGATTATCAATTGATTATTAAAGAGCTGTGAAATACTTCGCCTCAAACAGGCTGGTGTTCACAGCTTTTTTGTTAATGTCCATTTTTGCCCTTCCTTTTGGTGCAAATTGCGATTCTCGCTATCTCGAAAAGCAGGCCAAAAAGGGACGTGCAATTTTTGCGCAAAAATACCCCCAACAATTGCATAAAAACGCGATTTTGTGCAATTTTTGACCATTTTCGAGCGAAAAATTGCACAACTGGAAGTCGGCACGCGAAAAAGGGCACGCGAAAAAGGGGGCACGAAAAGCAAGCACTTCCAACTTTTCGACTCTTCATAAATTCATATGTCTTCAATTACACAATTTCGTAGTATAATTCCGTCTTATGAATAAGATAGTTAACTTCTGCAAAAGTAATGCCGTTTTGGTTTTATCAGGAATCCTCGCTTTGGTTTCCTGCTTTTTCGTGCACCCGGACATGCAATATGTCTCGTACATCAACACTCGTGTTTTATCGATTCTTTTCTGCCTGATGCTCGTTGTCAGCTGCCTTGTCGATATCGGAACATTCGATGTGCTTACTTCCAAACTCCTGGCCAAGGTCAAGTCAACAAGAGCCATCTGCCTGATCCTTACAGGTCTTTCATTCGTCCTTTCGATGTTCATGACAAATGACGTTACTCTCGTTACACTCGTGCCTTTCGCGATCATGCTCTTGAAGAATCTTCCCGATAAGCGCACCATGATGAACTGCCTTATCCTCGTAACCTGTGCAGCAAATCTCGGAAGCATGCTGACACCTGTCGGAAATCCGCAGAATCTTTATCTTTACGACAACTACCACATGACGCTTCCCGGATTTTTGGGACTCACTTTCCCCTACTCGCTGATATCACTCGTGCTTGTAATCGCCGGCGTCCTTCTTATGTGCAAGAAGGCTTCTATCCCAAGCTCTGAGATCAGCAAAAGCGAATCTAAGATCCCTGCCGCAAAGCTCGTTTTGTGCATCGTTCTTTTCGCACTGAGCCTTCTTACAGTTGCAGGAATTCTCCATTACCTGATCGTGCTTCCCATAACGATCGTTGTCATTCTTATCCTCGACCGCAAAGCCTTCAAAGGCGTTGACTATAACCTTCTCGTGACTTTCGTTTTCTTCTTTATCCTCACCGGAAATCTTGGAAGAATCGACGCTATATCTAACGCGATTCGAGCTGTTGCCGATCCTTACCCTGTAATTACGGCGATCCTCACATCGCAGATAATCAGTAACGTTCCTGCTGCAATGCTTCTTTCCGTCTTCACCGAAAAGGGCGCATCTCTCGTAATCGGTACCAATCTTGGCGGTCTTGGAACGCTCATCGCATCAATGGCAAGCCTTATCACATACAGGTTCTATGCCAAGCTCGATTCAAAATACAAGCCGGCAGCAAAAGGCTCCGGCTATGTACTCTGGTTCACTATCGTAAATGTCGTTATGCTGCTGATCCTGTTCAGTGCAAACCTTTTACTCACAAAGATTACAGGCTGATTTTTGAATTCCCGGTGAAATCAATCGTTGCTTTTATGGTCAGGCATGGGATACCTTCTGATAATGTGGGCTTTATCTGCCCTCTTCTTCCCATCTCTTCAGGGATTCAACGGCTATGTCAACTGCCTGGTAAGCATAGTCACCATTGAATGTATGTGTTGCACCTTCGATGATGTAATACTCTGAATACGGAAGCGAACATATCGCCTGGTCAGCAGTTTTTTGGGGATTACTTGCAAACGCCTTCGTGCCGGAAATAATTACGACCGGAACATAGCATCTGGAGATCAATGGATAAATGTCTGTTCTTATAGTCTTTTCATTCTCGAACTTCATGATCTTTACGGCATAAAAGCTGGGATCCAAAAGGATAATGCCCTTGATCTCAGTCTGTCTCATCGTGCCGACATAAGAAGTTACAAGGCCTCCCATGCTGTGCCCGAAAAGATAGATATTCTCAGGATCGACATCCGGTACTAAATATGTTCCGTCGAGTACCGCATAAAGATCCAACACCTGCTCGTAAATGAAATCTCCCAGATATTTAGGGTCATGGTAAGGCTCAGGTGCCACGCCATTCTGGAAAAGAAACTCGATTACGGCATATCCGTGTGAAGCAAATCGCTGAACCATGGAAGAATATCTTCCGTAGGCTGAATAAAGACCGCTCGAGATAATTATCGTCTTATAGGGACCTTCACATTCAGGATATGTGATTCTCGCCTTTATCGGGTTGCCATCGCGATAAAAAGTAAGATTTCTGACTCTGTAACCCATGCCGGGTTCTCTTGAATCGTAATCTGCGTTGAACTCAGGAAATTGCGGAACTTTCTTGGGCGTCGGCGTGGGCGGCTCAGTATCAGTAGGCTCTGTAACCGTTACCGCACTCATGACTTCTGTCATTTCCGAAATCTCAAGCGTCTCCTGCACATCCGGCTTAGTTGCACAGGATGCGAAAAGTGCTGTAATAAGAATACTTGCAATAGTGATTTTGAATCTTCCGCTCATAGGTTTATTATAGCATTGAGGGATAGGAATGGCTCTTAAAGAATAACTGAAGTGTTAAAGGAGATGTGTCATGGAATTCGACCAGCTTATCAAGCGCATAAATGAACTCAGCAGAAAGTCAAAGACAGAAGGCCTGACTTACGAAGAAAAGGCTGAGCAGACAGAGCTTCGCAATCAGTACAGAAGCCTTGTCGTTGGTAATCTTTCTTCACAGCTCAATACCATGAAGATTCAGTATCCCGACGGAAGCGTCAAAGACGTAAAGAAAAGACCGGAATAATCATCGTTCCGGATTTGTTTTCGGTATCTTTCATCGCGAAAATATTACGCTATTAAAAAACGGCGATACCGTTGAAGCAAACGGTACCGCCGGAACAGTAACTAAACTGAACTGATTACTTATTACTCGTAATCTACGATATCAATCCAGGAATAGAGGAATTCACGCTCTTCAGGAATAGCCTTTACGCTCTGTGAAGCAGCAACGATAGGCATCCAGGACTGAACATACTGCATTGCAGTATCGCTCTTCTTGCAGAAAGTCTTAAGATACTTCTTAGCTTCTGCCTGATTACCATGTAAGCAGAAGAGAAGGTAAGATCTTGCAACATCGGCAGATGCATTACCCTGTGTAGCATGGTTCCAGTCGAGGATATAAGGTGTTCCATCGGGCTTGATGATGATGTTTGAAGGGTTGAAGTCGCCGTGGCAGAGCTTCTTATGCTTAGGCATACCTTCAAGACGTGTGTGCAAGTCGTAACGAGTTGTAGCTGAGAGGTCAGCCTCGTGAATCTTTCTTGTCATCTTGTCCTTAAGCTTGATAAGGCCGTCACATGTCTTTGAGTGCATTTCCATCTGCAAATCTACGAACAGATCAAGATATTCATCGAACTTGTCGGGATTCTCATTAACGAGAGACATAAGTGTTTTACCTTCGATGAACTCGGAAATGATCGTCCACTTGCCATCGATCATGGTAACTTCAAGAACCTTAGGAATGTTGAGTCCTGTCTCTTCAACTCTTGCCTGATTCTCAGCTTCGTTGAGAACCATAACCTTTGAATAGCTTTCATCGAAAACCTTCAATGCTCTGTCGCCATCGCGATAGATTACTTTGTTCTTTCTTACTGAAATAATGTTATCCAAATTCATGTTGATCCCTCCTTAGTTCTTTTTCTTTGTAGCCTTAGCAGCAGGCTTCTTTGCTGCCTTAGTTGTCTTTGCTGCTGTCTTTACTGCAGGCTTCTTAGCTGCGCTTGCGCTCTTTGCTGCGGGCTTCTTAGTTGCAGCCTTTGCAGCAGGCTTTTTAGCTGCAGGCTTCTTTGCTGCAACTGCATCCTTAGCTGTAGGCATCTTCTTCTCTGTGAAGTGCTTTTCGCCATAGTATGCGTTGAGGTACATCTGCTTGATCTCGCTCATGAGCGGGTAGCGAGGGTTAGCGCCTGTGCACTGGTCGTCGAATGCCTGCTCAACCATCGCATCGAGACGGTCAAGGAAGTCCTTCTCATCGATGCCATAATCCTTAATGGTCTCCTTAATGCCAACCTTTGCCTTGAGCTCGTTGACTGCCTTAATAAGATTCTCGAGCTTTTCTTCATCGCTCTTTCCACCAAGTCCGAGTGCATCAGCAACCTCTGCATAACGAGCGAGTGTGTGAGGGTGATCGTACTGGCTGAATGTTCCCATCTTTGCAGGAGCTTCAGCAGCATTGAAACGGAGAACCTCTTCGATCATGAGCGCGTTTGCAACGCCGTGAGGCAAATGGTGGAATGCGCCGAGCTTGTGTGCCATAGAGTGGCAGACACCGAGGAATGCATTTGCAAATGCCATACCAGCCATTGTTGCTGCATTAGCCATCTTCTCTCTTGCTTCAACATCTGTCTGACCATTGTCATAAGCTCTGGGCAAATACTTAAAAATTGTCTGAAGTGCCTGCTTAGCAAGACCGTCTGTATAGTCAGTAGCCATTACGGAAGCATAAGCTTCGAGAGCGTGTGTTACGGCATCGATACCGGATGCTGCTGTAAGGCCCTTAGGAGCTGACATGTGGAAATCAGTATCGATGATTGCCATGTTAGGAAGGAGCTGATAGTCAGCGAGAGGATACTTAACGCCGCTTGTCTCGTCTGTGATAACTGCGAAAGGTGTAACTTCAGAACCTGTACCTGCTGAAGTAGGAATTGCGATGAAGTAAGCCTTTTCGCCCATCTTAGGGAATGTGTAAACACGCTTACGGATATCGATGAAGCGCATTGCCATATCCATGAAGTCTGCTTCAGGATGCTCATACATAACCCACATGATCTTGCCTGCGTCCATAGCAGAACCACCGCCCAATGCGATGATCGTATCAGGCTTGAAAGCTCTCATCTGCTCAGCACCGGCCTTAGCGCAAGCGAGTGTCGGATCAGGTGCAACATCGAAGAAGCAAGTGTGAGCAATGCCCATTTCATCAAGCTTGTCTTCAATCGGCTTTGTGTATCCGTTATTGTAGAGGAAGGAGTCAGTTACGATGAACGCACGCTTCTTGCCCATAACATTCTTAAGCTCATCAAGGGCAACCGGCAAGCAGCCCTTCTTGATATATACTTTCTCAGGTGCTCTGAACCAAAGCATATTTTCTCTCCTCTCAGCTACTGTTTTTATGTTAATCAAGTGCTTGACACCAACGTTCTCAGAAACGGAGTTTCCGCCCCATGAACCGCAACCAAGTGTCAAAGACGGTGCAAGCTTGAAGTTATAAAGGTCGCCGATACCACCGTGTGAAGAAGGTGTATTAACCAGGATACGGCATGTCTTCATGCGTGCTGCGAAAGCGTCGATCTTAGCCTGCTCTGTGACTGCGTCAAGGTAGATTGAAGATGTGTGGCCGTAACCGCCGTCTGCGATAAGATGTTCTGCTTTAGCGAAAGCGTCCTCAATATCCTTTGCTTTATACATAGCAAGTACAGGTGAAAGCTTCTCGTGTGCAAACTCTTCGGAGATATCAACACTTTCAACCTCACCGATAAGGATCTTTGTTCCTTCAGGTACCTTAACGCCTGCAAGTTCAGCAATCTTTGCAGCTGATTGGCCAACGATCTTAGCATTCAATGAACCATTGATGAGGATCGTATTTCTTACCTTTTCGATCTCGTCATCCTTGAGGAAGTAGCATCCGCGTGTAGCAAATTCTTTCTTAACTGCATCGTAAACATCCTTATGAACGATAACAGACTGCTCGGAAGCGCAGATCATGCCGTTATCGAATGTCTTGGAATGGATGATCGAGTTAACTGCAAGGATAATATCTGCTGTATTGTCGATGATAGCAGGTGTGTTGCCGGCTCCTACGCCAAGAGCGGGTTTGCCGCTGGAATAAGCTGCCTTAACCATGCCCGGACCACCTGTAGCAAGGATGATATCAGCTTCTTTCATTACCATATTGGTCATTTCAAGGCTGGGTACATCGATCCAGTCGATGAGTCCTTCAGGTGCGCCTGCTGCAACTGCTGCATCGAGAACGATCTTTGCTGCAGCGATTGTGGATTTCTTTGCTCTCGGGTGAGGAGAAATAACGATTGCATTTCTTGTCTTAAGAGCGATCAATGTCTTGAAAATAGCTGTAGATGTAGGGTTTGTGGTAGGGATAACTGCCGCAATTACACCGATAGGCTCAGCGATCTTCTTAATTCCGAAAGCTTTATCTTCCTCAATAACACCGCATGTCTTGGTGTTCTTATAAGCGTTGTAAATATACTCTGCAGCGTAGTTATTCTTGATAACCTTGTCTTCTACAATACCCATGCCGGTCTCTTCAACCGCAAGTTTAGCGAGAGGAATTCTTGCCTGGTTAGCAGCAATAGCAGCCGCCTTAAAAATTGCGTCAACCTGTTCCTGTGTAAACTTTGCATACTCTTTCTGAGCTGCTTTTACACGAACAAGAGCTTCTGACAACGCTTCAACGTTGTCGATAATCTTTCTCTCCATTTCAAACCTCCAACATAACAGTTGTGTTTTAGACTATCTGAATGATAATTCTAAGATTCATATTGAACATTTACGTCAGCCGGATCCGCAAAATACCGACTATATATTATTTAATATTATTCAGGACAAAAATCAATCTTTATCGTATCTATCAGGCCCTCATTGCGCGAAAAACGGCACTTTCCACATAAAACACCTCTTAAGGCACACCCCAGACGGCGATTTTATTGGTTTTGCTCATGTGAAAATCATTACCCCAAAAACACCGCTTAAATGGAAAGAATCATGGCAGTGTTATAATTGTTTTGCTTATATTTTCGTGTTGATAGAAGGTCGTTACAATGCTTAAAGAAAAGGAAAGATTAGAGTATTTCACCTCGGTAATAGGCGAAAAGAATGTCGATGTAGTTTTGAAAAACGGAATTACCAAAGAGATATTCAGCTATGTATATCAGGAATGTTCCAAATATATTGATGCAACTGTACTGGGCAGACTCGAAAACAGTCAGAAGGACATCAAAAAACTCGTCGAAAAGGAACTCAAAGAAGACAAAAAGAGGGGCCTCTGTGACGAAGTCGTCTTCTACTATGGTCATAAGATGGGTTCAATTTTTAATCAGGAATTGGAGAATACTGTAGTTTTCACGAACAGAACTATGGTTGTCTATCACAAGAGCATTGGTGGCGTAAAGGGCATACTTGCTTATCGCGTACCCTATAACGACATTGTCGATATAGAATATGACGATAAATCAGATACTCTGGATATTAAAATGATCCGTGGCGCGAAGCGTAGTCCCAATATTTCTCATTGCAAAGAGACATATATACTTCTGTCTCACATCAACGAGTTGAATCGTACCATTAGAATTGCTTCCGGTATTATCGACAGCATATATGTCCCTGAGGGATACATGAAACCATTTACCAGATTAAGAGAATTTGTAGGATCCTCTACCTTTGATCTATTTGCTGAGATGAATTACAGGCTGAAAAAAGAGTACAGCCTAATAAGAAACAAATTCGATTTAAATATAGACAAATGCGGTTTTGGTTTTCATTTCATAGCTCGTACGGGTTCGGGAGAAGAAGGTATATGTCCCGGTTTTATTGCCTTTGATGTTAGTAAAAAACATTTCTACTGGGCACTTTTACGCAGTAACGAGAAAGATGTTCTTCATACGATCGAGCTCAATACTATCAGGAATGTCTGGACTGAAAATGACGTGGTTTATATTAACTATCACTATAACGACGTTGAAGAAATCCATACGGACAGATTTGCAAGAGATATTCTGAATGCACTTGCGGCTTTTGTTCCCACTTCGGACACATGGCATAAAGCAAATGCGCGTAAAGGAAAACTTGCCAAGGAATTGGATATTGAAAGAATTAAAAACAGTTTCAGTCTTGCTTCCTATGAAGATGTCCACAATGAGATCAAAGCCTGCGCCACTGACGCCGGTATGAACGATTATGAAGTAATCAATACCTGCAAGGATAAAGTAGATAAAGGAATTCTTGCCGGATATATATGGAATCTGTATCTGACTTCAAAGATAGATGAAGAAGTATTCTGGATATTATTGGATGTATTGTTGGATTCCGCTGATAATAATTTCGATCTTGATACGTTGTACAATTACAAAATGGACGATCGCAAACGATATTTGCGTATGAAAGATGAACAGGCACAGATGGCGATCATGATTTTCGATTTCTCTATACAAGATTTTGTCCGTAAAGAAGTGCTTCCCACATTTGGAACAAAAAGTGTTGTATATACGCACAAGGATCAGGATGCTTACTGTTTCACGGACAATGAGACTAATGAGTCCATTCCGGTAAAGCCGTTTTACTTAGGTTCTCTGGCTTCTGAATTAGTCGAAAACAAGAAATATACTCTCTACTTATATGAGAATGAAGTTGTTCTTGTTCGATAAGAAGACAAACATGATATATAAGGGAGCGACATTACATGTTCAAAGATAAGGTCGTAGTTGTAACAGGCGGTGCCAAAGGAATTGGCAAATGCATTGCTTCTGAATTCAAAGCACAGGGAGCTCTGGTAGAAGTTATCGATATCTTGCCGGGTGGACACTTTGTCGGAGATCTTTCTTCCAAATCCGATATCGAAAAGTTCGCGTCAATGGTCATCGCCAAATACGGAAGAATCGATGTCCTTGTCAACAACGCCCTTCCGCTAATGAAAGGCATCGATGAGTGTTCATACGAAGAATTCCAGTATGCCTTATCAGTAGGCGTAACTGCACCTTTCTACCTCACAAAACTCTTTAAGCCATATTTCACACAGGATGCTTCAATCGTAAATATCTCATCTTCAAGAGACAGGATGAGTCAGGCTCAGACAGAGAGCTACAGCGCTGCAAAAGGCGGTATTTCTTCTCTTACTCATGCCCTCATGATGAGCCTTTCCGGCAGAGTCAGAGTCAACTCCATATCTCCCGGATGGATTGATACTATGGGCGAAGAATACACAGGTCCTGATGCATACCAGCAGCCTTCAGGACGCGTCGGATACCCGAAAGATATTGCCGATATGGTTTTGTATCTCTGTTCAGATAAAGCCGGCTTCATCAATGGCGAGAATATCTGCATTGACGGCGGCATGACCAAACAGATGATCTACCATAACGACTGTGGCTGGAAGCTGGAATAAGAAGTTCGGCCGGGGATTCGTTTTCGAGCCGTTGAAAAAAATCCGAAAATTTTTGTAAGATTTTGAATCCTTCGTAGTCATATAGGTGAAAGGAGGTGATTATAGCCATGCAGTTTGATGAAATATACATCAAGTATTTTAAGGATGTATATCTTTATTTGCTCAAACTTTCCGGAAATGAAAGCGTCGCTGAGGATATTACAAGCGAGACTTTCTTTAAAGCAATGAAGAACATCGATTCATACCGCGGTGAATGCAGTTTATATGCATGGCTTTGCCAGATCGCTAAAAACACCTATTACACCTATCTCAATAAAAACAAGAGGATAGTAGATCTCGATGAAAGTCAGATAGATGAGGTCGTCCCGGGTGTTGATATTTCTGAAGAAAATAAAGAAGAACTGTTGATGATAAAGAAGTATCTGCACCAGATTCCTGAGCCTTATAAAGAGGTATTTATGTGGAGAGTTTTTGCCGATATGAAATATGACGAGATCGGCAGAATTTTCGGGAAGACCGCAAACTGGGCATGCGTGACATACCATCGAGCAAAGAAAATGATTACGGATAAACTGGAGGAAGAAAAATGAAAATAGATTGCAATGTAATTAAGGATTTACTGCCACTTTACGCAGATGATCTGGCAAGTAGTGAGTCCAGGGCTCTCGTAGATGAACACATCTGCTCCTGCCCTGATTGCAAAAAGGAACTTGAAGCTCTTAAAGCCGGCGAGATCAAATCAGTCGTCGATTCAATAAAGGTTGATGAAAAGGAAGCTAAAGCACCGATCAAGAAGGTCAAAAGAAGGATCGCTCTTACTATTGTAATAGCCTGTGCCGTCTCTATAATCGCCGGATTCTTGGTTTTCCTTGGCATATCACGTCCGGTCAAAACTCTGGAGATCATCCCTGTAGAATCGGAAATGTATACACAGGAGCAGATGGATGAAGCAATCGCGGCGATTCGTGCCGATTTTACCGAACTGGAAGGCTGTCAGCTTCTCAAACTCAAGTACGCAGGTGATGACAAAGTTCGTAAAGAATGGGATTATCTCCATGGCTACGATCCGGATGCAAAAACAGTAATGGTATTTAATTCTGAGTTCAGAACCCCACTTTTCGGCGGTGATGATGCATGGAACCACAACACCATATATACTTGGGACTGGTTTGTTGTAGAACACGCCGACGGTACGTGGGAAGTAGTTACGAAGGGCTATTGTTAATAGCCACAAGGCAGAGGTAAGAATCTTGATCTGGATGTCATTAGTTCTGGTATACGGTCTTCTTAAGGGAGCCCGCGAAATAGTAAAAAAGAAGTGTCTCGAGACAAATTCTGTTGTTGAGGTGCTGTTTTTCTATACCCTGATCGGCTTCCTTCTGGTCCTGCTTTTCCCCGGCCGCGAGGAAGCCCTTACGATCAACTTTTCTTACCTCCCCTACATATTCATCAAGTCTTTTGTGATATTTCTTGCCTGGATATTAAGCTTTATGGCTATAAAATCCATGCCGGTCAGCCTTTACGGCGTACTGGATATGAGCCGTGTTCTTTTCGCGACTTTCCTTGGAACTGTAGTCCTGCACGAGTCATTATCCAAAGGCCAGTTAATCGGATTGCCGCTTGTACTTGCCGGACTCTTCCTGTTACGCCTCGTTAAAGGCAAAAAGGGACAGGACGAAAAGGTCGCGCCAAAGACTGTCATTTTCGCGCTGTTGTCCTGCATGCTGAATGCCGTATCCGGATTCCTGGACAAGGTATTAATGAAGGATATTACAAGTGCACAGCTTCAGATCTGGTATATGTTCTTCCTGGTCGTTATGTACGGAATCTTCCTGCTTGTCAGAAGAACCAAGGTAAACTGGAAAGCACTTTTCAGGAACTACTGGATCGTGCTTCTCGCAGTTATGTTCATCATCGGAGACAAGGCACTATTTATCGCCAACGGATATCCTGAATCCAAGATCACACTCATGACTCTTATAAAACAGTCATCCTGCTTCGTAACCATTGCGCTGGGCCGAATTGTATATAAGGAAAAGAACATCGCGAAAAAGGCACTTTGCGCGGCCGTTATTCTTATCGGAATTTTAATTGCGCTGATCTAAAAGTTTGCTGAACTTCGTTGCTCATGCGCTTTTCATCAGATTCTCAATCCTTGAACTGAAAAGGAATCACAAAGCGGAGATCGATGAAGAGGACAATAAAAGCAATTCCGATAAACATGAGAATCGACATTGCTTTTTCGAGAGAGACAGGCATAAACAAATTATACGGTCTCATTGCGTATTTGCCATTCCACTCATAGACGCTGATTTTGGAACCTTCAGGGTATTTTGCATCTGAGTAATCGTATACCTCGACCGATACAATTTCATTATTCTCAAGGAAAGCAATCACCGCCGTCTCAGTCTCCCACTGACTGGTTTTGATAAACGGGTTAATTGTAGTAATCGAATAGGCGTTAAAAACAGTTCCCTGATACTCTGTTATCTCTGACTCATGTATGTTTGCCCAAATACGGGATGCACCAATCGTTCCAAGATAGGCTGCCATAAAGACAATACCGATGATTAGCATGATATGGAGAAGATTGAATTTTCGAAACATTTTATCGTAGCAACCCTTATAGACGTAAATTTAATTCCTATATGCACCCTATTGATTATAATTCATAAAATTCACTGAGGAAACAACGAGTTGCTTTTGCGAAATCCTAATCGCTGATAAGATATCTACAATGGAGGTGGATATGATGGAAACAAAGGATGTTATTTTCGAGCTTCGTACAAAAAAGGGATTATCTCAGGATGAATTAGCAGAAAGGATTATGGTCACAAGACAGGCCGTATCCAGATGGGAAAATGGCGAGACCATCCCTAATACAGAGACACTTAAGCTTTTATCTAAGGAATTCAACGTAACGATCAATACTCTCTTAGGTGCGCCAAAGCAACTTATTTGCCAGTGCTGCGGCATGCCTTTGGAAGACGAGATCGTCAGTCATGACAGCGACGGATTTTTAAATGAAGATTATTGTAAGTGGTGCTATGCGGATGGAACATACACATATAGCAATATGAGCGATCTGATCGATGTCTGTGTAAAGCATCTGGAAAATGAAGGCTTCACCGAAGAGCAGGCGCGCGACCACATGAAGGCAACGCTCCCAACTCTCGATTACTGGAAGCGATTTGAAGAGCTTAGCGATGATGGGCAGTTCGAAAAATTCAAGAAGCAGCTTATCGATGAGATCAACGACCTTCATATTGAAGGAATGCCCAAGGTCGAAAAGTTAAACGCTTTAGTAGGCGGCTACGTAAATCTGGCTTATCCATTGCCAAGTGGCGCCAGTGTCAAATTTCTAAACGACCAGACAACTTACCTGGGAAATCAATTGGAATCCGAGCTTGATGGAAATACCTGCTTCGGCGTTTTGGCGAACGCTGATTTTATTATGGTTTGCACCTATGAGGCAGAAGGCGCAAATCCGGAGTTATTGCTTTATAAGAAGAGGTAATTTAGGGGGTAATTTTAGGGGGTAATTTTAGGGGTAACTTTTGAGGGGGCAATTTTTGCACTTTTTTTGCAATCGTAGTGCAGCTTTCTTTTCGCCTTCACACCAGCTCGAAAAATCATCCAAATTTGGAAAAAATAACCGATTTGGATGAGCGTAACCCAATAGACTCATCCAAAATCAAAGAAATCTTCCATTTTGGATGAGTGCGCCATGATGAACTGGTTGGTCGAGGTGGTGGGAAGCGTTTTTTCGCGAGGGGAAGCGTTTTCGAGCAGGCAGGAAGGGCGGTTTTACAGAATTTCAAAAAAGTGCACAAAATGACCCCTCAATGAAGTGGTAACGTAAAAGTAGACACGTTCTAAAAAAGGTAAACACTTATGTGCC
>JAKSRC010000018.1 GCA_024403855.1 Saccharofermentans sp.
ACTGTCTGAGTTAATTACTCTCTAACAATTACACTTTCTATGGTACTAAAAGGGCTGCCCACCAAAGGACAGCCCCAAAGATTTCACCTTTATGGAATATTACATTCCGCTAGCGCCACCTGATACACCGTCAGATCCAACGTTGCCGGTAGAACCTGTTGCAAGTGTAAGTGTGTACTTGTAATTCTTCTTCAATGTGAACTCTGTGCTAGAACCATTCTTGAGCTGAATGTACTTGCCTTCGCCACCGAAGAGATCAATGTCGCCATACCACTTGTCGCCATAAGCAGCCTTCATTGTGTATGTGCCGGGGTTGACCTTAATTGTTGAGCTGTTTCCTGCTGCAACGAAGATCTGAGCTACAACTTCATTGCTTGAGTTATAGATTCTCAAGAGTGCATTTCTTGATGCAGGTGCCTTGATGGTCATTGTGATGCTTCCGCTGCCGGTCTTCATTGAACCATTTGCGGGCATCGGCTGTTCGCACTGAGTAGCCTTAGCGCTGGAATCCTTCCAGTTAGCGATCTCACGCCAAGCTGCCATAGCCTTGTAGTACTCGCCCTTGTCGTAGTATGCCTGTGCTTCTTCGTACTTCTTGTTGTATGAAGCGAGCAAATCCTTAGCCTGCTGTAAGCGGAGAGAAGTATCACCGAAATCGCTGATCTCTTCGAAGATTGCGATAGCAGCTTCGAGTTCAAGCTTATCAACAAGAGAAATAGCCAACTGCTGCTTGAGTCCCTTGATTGCATTGTCTGCAAGAGCTGCCTCTAAATCTCCCTCAGGATTTACGATTGCATCGATTGCTCTGATGCTGTCGATATCAAGAATCTTGGAAGGATCGAAATAAGCATCTGCGATAAGCTTTTCATCACCGGAAGGTGAATAGAGGTAAGCGTAATCGTAGTCTTCAATCTGAATGGCGTAAAGAGCTGCGATAATCTTGATGTATTCGCTATTCTGTTCAGCTATTCTTGCATCACACATAAGAGGTTCTTTTACATAATCGCTCTTGAGTGTTGTAAGTGAATTGAACAAGGACTTTGCTTCGGAATAGTTGCCGGCATTCATTGCATCGACAGCATCCTTAGCTGTGTTGATCTCAGCGATGAGTTCATTAGCGTCCTTACCCTTGGATTTGTTGCCATAGAACTTGCTGACATCTTCCAAAATCTTCAACGCAGCATCGTAATCCTTTTCAGCGATAAGTTCGTCAACCTTGAGATAGTCGATCTCAACCTGAGATACTTCTGCCATCTCAGCGGAATCCTTATACTTAAACTTCTCAAGTTCAGTAAAGAGCTCTAAAGATGTCTCATAGTCGCCGTCTTCAAAAGCTTCTGTAGCCTTTGAGTACTTTGAACTGAGAGAGAAGAAGAATGCACCAACTCCGGCGCCGGCAAGAAGAATAACTGCTGCGACAATGGAGAGGATGATGATCAAAGGCTTCATTGACTTTTTCTTCTTGGGAGCTTCAGGTGTAGCGGGAGCCACAGGTGCTACAGGAACTGCAGGCTCAGCAACAGGAGCGGGAGCTGCCTCAACAGGAGCAGGTGCGGGTGCAGGTGCTGCTTCAGGAGCAGGTGCCATAGCTGCTACAGGTACTTCGACGGGTGCCGGTTCTGTAACAGGCTCAACGGGTGCTGCGTGCTCTGCTGCGGAAGCTGCTTCTACAGCTGCTGCTTCAGATGCATCGATTACTGCATCAGCTACAACAGGCTGAACTTCAGGCTCAGCGGGTGTGTCTACTGCAGGTGCTTCAGCTACAGGCGCTTCAGCAACGGGTGCTGCAGGTGCCTCAGGAGCGGGCTCTTCAGCAACAGGAGCTGCTTCTACGGGAGCTTCTGCTGCAGGTGCAACTTCAGCTGCCGGTGTTACTTCAGGTGCGGGTGCATCCTGAGTTACGGGTGAACCGCAGAAAGGGCAGAACTTGCCGCCTTCAATCTGCTTACCACAGGAACTACATACCATGTTTATTCCTCACTTTTTTTATTATTGTTTCCAGGCCTAATTCTTACTGAAAGGTTTTTGGTAAAAACCAGTCCCCTATCCGCTAGAAGTATAGACCACTATTAAGTGTTTAACAATAATCTGCTTAAATAAGAAAACTGTCCCAAAGTCTGAACCCACGCTCACTTAGTCTGTACTATAATGTGGGTAGCACTTTTCGGAGGGGCATATGAAGAGAACGATAAGACCAATTGCGCTGATTCTTGCTTCAGCATTTATCCTTTCAGCTTGTAATAAAGCACCGGTCGAGGAGACTGATGTCGTGACTTCAGAGGTAACGGTTGAGACTGATGTAGCTTTTACAGAACCTGCTGAGACGTCAGGATTCAGCGGTGCTACAGGCGGCGATCACGCTACCGGTGATCTGACTGAGAAGGGCAGAGGCTATGAAGGTATCGAAGGCGCCGGAAAGTATAACTACGGTGAGGCTTTACAGAAGTCTCTGATTTTCTATGAACTCCAGCGAAGCGGCAAACTCCCTGAATCTACAAGATGTAACTGGAGAGGCGATTCCGGCCTTAATGATGGTGCTGATAATGGTGTCGACCTCACAGGCGGATGGTACGATGCCGGTGATAATGTAAAATTCAATCTTCCTATGGCTTATTCTGCTGCCATGCTCGGCTGGTCTGTAGTAGAAGACAGGAAAGCATACGAAGAAAGCGGCCAGCTCGAATACATTCTTGGCGACATCAGGTGGGTTACTGATTACCTTATTAAGTGCCATCCTGAAGATGAGGTCTTTTACTATCAGGTAGGCGACGGTAATGCCGATCACTCATGGTGGGGACCTTGCGAAGTCATGACTATGAACAGACCTTCATATAAGGTCACAAAGAGTAATCCGGGTTCAGCTGTCGTAGGCGAAGCTGCTGCGGCTCTGGCTGTTGCATCTATTGCTTTCAAGGATACAGATCCGGCTTATTCCAAGCTTTGCTTAGATCACGCGAAGAGCCTCTATGCTTTTGCGGATTCTACAAGAAGTGATGCCGGTTATACTGCTGCAAATGGTTTCTATAATTCATGGAGCGGCTTCTACGATGAACTCGCCTGGGCAGGTTGCTGGCTTTATCTTGCAACAGACGATGGTAAGTATCTCGATAACGCGAAGAGCACATTTACCAAAGCAGGACACGACTACGACTGGTCTCTTTGCTGGGATGATGTTCACATCGGTGCGGCTGTCATGCTTGCAAAGATTACAGGCGATAAGTCTTATAAAGACGAAGTTCAGAAGCACCTTGATTACTGGTCTGTAGGCACTTCAGACGGTAAGAGGATCACATATTCACCCAAAGGTCTTGCATGGCTCGATCAGTGGGGCTCGTTAAGATATGCGACTACGACTTCTTTTGTAGCGGCAGTTTACAGCAGATGGGAAGGCTGCCCTAAGGATAAGGTTTCTGTCTATTGGGATTTTGCAGAATCACAGGCAAATTATGCACTTGGTTCATCCGGCAGATCCTATGTCGTAGGCTTTGGCGAGAATGCTCCGTCACATCCGCACCACAGAACAAGCCAGGGTTCTTATTGCGATAACATGAATGAACCTTCTGATTTCAGGCATACGCTTTATGGTGCTCTTGTAGGTGGTCCTGACGCATCGGATGGATATACCGATACAGTTACTGACTACAACAAGAATGAAGTTGCATGTGACTATAATGCCGGTTTTACAGGTCTTATGGCAGCTATGTATTCGAAGTATCACGGAAAGACATTGATCGACTTCGGTGCTGTCGAAGAAGTTTCTAATGACGAATATTCATGCGATTGTGGTCTTAATGTTGAAGGTAAGGATTTTGCTGAGATCAAAGCACTTATCTATAACAAGACAGCATGGCCAGCAAGAGCTGCTGATAAGCTTGAATTCAGATACTATGTGGACTTATCTGAGATCTATAAGGCAGGCGGCAATGCTTCAGGCGTGAAGATTACAACGAACTATATGCAGTCGGGAAGAGTAGAGGGCCTCAAGGTATGGAATGAGGAGAATCACATCTACTATCTCTCTGTAATTTTCGATGACGGCAACTTAAGACCGGGTGGCCAGTCACAGTACAAATCAGAGATTCAGGTCAGAATGACGAGCCCTAATGGCAGCTGGGATAACTCTAACGATTTCTCATTCAAGAATGGCGCAGTCCTTTTAGATGACGGTAAGCTCGTGTGGGGTACTTTGCCTGATGAAGAAGGCAAGGGCTCAGGTGAGACAATCGGAGGAGGCACTACTCCTACTCAGAGTGATTCTGCTTCTTCTACAACTCAGCCGGGCAGTACAGGCGGTTCCGGTTCAGCTTCTGTCGGTAATCTTTCCCTCAAGATGAATTACGATGGAAATAACTCAACCGGAAATGCTATTGCCGGCACATTAGAGATTACAAATAACGGAAGTTCTACTATCGATCTTTCCAAGATTAAGATTAAGTATTACTTCACCAAAGATGGCGGAGATATGGTTTTCGACTGCTACCATGCGGCAACCAATTCTTCCAAGGGAAAATACACTGCTCTTACTGATAAGGTCAAAGGCAGATATGAAGACGCTTCTGGTGAAGATCGTGATACCTGCCTTACAATGACTGTAGGCAGCGGAAGTCTTGCTAAGGGCGATACCCTTACGATCAGCTTCAGTATGCACAGGTCCGACTGGCAGAATATGAACCTTGCAAACGACTGGTCACATAAGAGCGTCGATAATATCGTAGTTGTTATCTGACCTGTCTGACGATTAATTCTCGAGTTTTTCAGCCGCCTTCATTGTGAGGGCGGTTGTTGATAAATTAAGCCATGTCTTAAGGCTTCTGTTTCTGACATATAAGCTGTTAAGAATTACACTTCTCGGATGGATTATGTCTGTAGGACCGGGCGCAGGTGCAATGAATGTACCACAGGAGCTTATTACATAAGGCTTTTCGTCAACGGTACCAAGGTAGATCATTATGTGACCGGGGAAGGAGATTAAGCTTCCCGGAGCGAGATTCTTGATTACTTTGAGCTTTTCGGAACTGGACATCTTGCTCATGTCGACTTTATATATACCTTTGGATGCGGACTGGCCGACACGTGGAAGAAGTACACCAAAGCATCTGTAGATTTCCCTTGTAATTCCCGTGCAGTCATTGGCCTTAAGATCGCCACCCCAGCCATATCTGTCACCTAAGAGCTTAAAAGCCTGTCTTACGATATTTGCTGATGTCAAAGGAAGGAATCCTACATTTACATCATCTGAGATAGGGATAAGAACATATTCGTCTTTTATGAAACCATCCTTGCCTCTTGTCGGCACCTTTACGATGTAATCGCCGTAAGTTGTGCGCTGATTGATGCTCTTGGGTGCATTCTTGGCAGGTACCAGTTCCATGTAAGTGCCCATCGGAAGAATAAGATCCTGTGTAAGCGGGCTGTGCGGATCGTCGCCCAATCTGATCTCTCTTCCTGTTACAACGAGCCACTGGTCCGGATTCTGTCTTGCTTCCCAATCCTGTCTGTCTTTGCAGAGTGCGATTGCATCTTTACGTACCCAGGCAGAGAAGCTGTCAAAAACCGTATAGAGATATTCGCCGTCAGTGCTCTCGTGGAGAATTACTACCGGCACATAAGGCATACATTCAGAATAAAGGAGCGAATCGAAGAACTGGTCTGAGCTGCTTCCGAAAATTCGATCTTCAGTAGGAAACATCCTTACGGTCATGCGCTTGGTTGTAAAGCCATATCTGACCTTGATCTCATCTTCAACGCCATCGATGTTGGAAAGTGCTACGAGATTATCCCAGTAGCTTTTTGTAGTAGGCTTTCCGTTAAGATATGCCTTTGAGAAATCCTTAGGTACTGATTTTGCGTTGTCTTTAAGAAATGTTCTTAAGATGTTGCCGTCTAATGTGTCACCGAAGTCTTCCAAGTGAGGCATTATTGTCTTGTTATCGCCTGCCTTGATTACACCTCTGTTGGTGCGGTTATATTCGGCAATTTCTTCATCAGTCATGAGGATCTCGTTATCGCCTTCGCTGATCCAGTAGTCAGGATGCATCATCTCAGGCTTTACGCCATCTATGAGACGGACATAACTCGTGTCGATTACCGTATCACCATCTTCAGTCCTGATAATTACACTCTCGACCGGAGTAGGTTCGGCAGTTTCTTCTGTCGTTTCAGAAGTTGTAGTCGTGGCAATCGTGCTTTCAGTCGTGGTGGTAGGAAGGCTTGGTTCACTTTCGCTCTGTGTAACATTGTTACATCCCGTAAATACGGGCATTGCAAGGACTGTGGCAAGAATTGCGGATACTATTTTTCGCCTTGAAAAAATCATGTAAATCCCCTTTGAAGATGGTTTTCTTTTGCAACGATTATATATCAGTTCGTTCTTAAACCTAAAGTTGTTTAAGTGGTAGAATAGCGGAAAAGATATCAGGCTTAAGGGCGAATAAGGATGAGCTTAATTTTGCCCAATAACAGAAATAGGCGCGAAAATGTATAAGATCTACATAGTTGAAGATGACAAGGGAATAGCGGACGGTATTAAAGAATGCCTCTCTACATGGGAGATGGAAGTTCTTATCGTCTCAGATTTTCGTAATGTCTTAGGCGAGATCAAAGCCTTCGAGCCGCACTTGATAATTATGGATATAACGCTTCCCTATATGGGCGGATACTATTGGTGTCAGGAAATCCGTAAGGACAGTAATGTTCCGATCGTATTTATCTCCTCTGCAACAGATAACATGAATATCGTCATGGCGATGAATATGGGTGCCGATGACTATATCCCTAAGCCTTTTGACAGCAGTGTCCTTATCGCAAAGGTTCAGGCTCTCTTAAGACGAGCATATTCGTTCAGCCAGTCACAGCTGAATCTTGAAGCGAGGGGTGCGATCCTCAATACAAGTGATAACACGCTCACCTATAACGGCACGAAGCTTGAACTTGCCCGTAACGAGTATAAGATCTTGCTCACACTTATGCAGAATAAGAATAAGATCGTCAGCCGCGAAAAGCTCATGGAAGCCTTATGGGAGACTGACAGTTTTGTCGATGAAAATACTCTCACCGTAAATGTAGGAAGACTTCGCAAGTCACTTGAATCCGTCGGACTTAAGGACTTTATCAAGACAAAATTCGGTGTCGGTTATATTCTGGAGAGCAATGAATGAAGCTTTTTGCATCGTATCTTAAGTATCGTGCAAAGTTAATTGCAGCATGCCTTGTTGTTGGAGGCATTTTTGCTTCGTCATATCTTCTTTTCGAAATGCCTGTTATTGCGGTTCTTTATCCATTGATCCTGACTTTGATCGCCGGAATTATCGCGATGGTAATTGATTTCATTCTGTTTGTAAGGCGCCACGAAAATATCCTTTCTGAAGAACTTCCTGAACCTGCAAATAAGCTTGAAGAAGATTATCAGTTGATAATTGAAAAGCTCAATGAAGAGGCAAGATTTGCCGAAAAGCACTCTTCAGAAAAATATAATGACATGATCGAATACTATACCGTCTGGGCACATCAGATTAAGACTCCGATTGCTGCCATGCGATTAAGTCTTCAGTCTGAAGATTCGGAGAAGGCAAGAAGACTCATGGGCGAGCTTAACCGTATTGAATCTTATGTCGAGATGGTTCTGACGTTTTTGAGGCTTGATTCGCAAAGTACTGATTATCTGATAAAGGAATACGATCTGGACGCGATTATTAAGCCTGCAATAAGGAAGTTTTCGAGCGATTTCATTAACAAGAAACTTAAACTTGTTTACGAGCCGGTGGACTATAAGGTGATAACCGATTCCAAGTGGTTATCCTTCATTATCGAGCAGATAATTTCCAATGCTGTTAAGTATACACAGGAGGGCTCTGTGCGCATCTATATGGATGAGCCGGGCATCCTTTGCATTGAAGATACCGGAATAGGAATCGTCAAAGAAGACCTTCCCAGAATATTCGATAACGGGTATACCGGGTTCAACGGAAGAGAGGATAAGAGGGCGTCAGGAATCGGGCTTTATCTTTGCAGGCGTATCTCCAATAACTTAGGTCACAAGATGAATGCCGAATCAGAAGCCGGCAGTGGCACCAGGATGATTCTCGACCTAAGAGAGAAGAAGATATTCGTTGAGTAAGTCAAATGTGACAAACGTGTAAGGAATTGTTTGTAAGATTCGATGGTTTGGATTTTTAAGCTTTTCTATACTGTGCCTGACTTAAATGAAAGGAAGTGCAGTTTATGAGTTTGCTCGAAGTTTCAGGAGTACAGAAAATCTATAAAGGACGCCGCGGAGGCGCTACTGTTGAGGCATTGAAGAATGTCAATTTCACAGTCGAAAAGGGTGAGTATGTAGCCATAATGGGAGAGTCCGGTTCAGGCAAAACCACTCTTCTAAATATTCTCGCAGCTTTGGTTAAGCCTACCGTAGGTACAGTTGTTTTAGACGGAATGAATCTCGAAAAGATCAAGGAATCGGCTATGGCACAGTTCCGTCGCGATAATCTGGGTTATGTTTTCCAGGATTTTAATCTTCTCGATACATTTACACTGGAAGACAATATCTATTTGCCCCTTGTACTTGCAGGTAAGAAACATAAGGAAATGAAAGAGCGCCTTGATTATCTCGCGCCTGCTCTTGGAATAAAGGATCTTCTTAAGAAATATCCGTATGAAGTATCCGGCGGACAGAAGCAGAGAGCAGCTGTCGCCAGAGCTCTTATCACGAATCCTAAGATAATTCTGGCCGATGAGCCTACAGGAGCTTTGGATTCCAAATCTTCTGATGAACTTCTGGAGCTTATCTCACAGGTAAATCAGATGGGCCAGACGGTGCTTATGGTTACTCACTCTACCAAGGCAGCCAGCCACGCTTCAAGAGTAATGTTCATTAAAGACGGCATTATTTTCCATCAGATTTACAAGGGCGATTCTACTGATGTCCAGATGTATCAGAAGATAAGCGATACTTTAAACCTCCTTGCCCAGGGAGGTGACATCAAATGAAGATGGGATTATACCCTAAGATAGCAGCAGACGGCATCCGCAAGAACAGCCGCCTCTATATCCCTTACTTTGGCGTATCACTTCTGATGGTTTCCCTTTTCTACATCATGCACTTGCTGGGCTTTTCTGATGTCGGTAAGAACATGACAGGGTCATCCAGTATGGGCATGATCCTGCAGCTCGGAACATATGTAATGGCAATATTCGGAATGATTTTTCTGTTTTATGCTCAGTCAGCATTGATCAAGGGAAGGCTTAAGGAATTCGGCCTTTATAATGTCCTTGGTCTGAACAAAAGGAATATCGGAAGAATCGTTTTCTATGAGACACTTATCTCCTGGTTCGTTGCAGTTACAGGCGGAATCGTTGCAGGTGTCGGACTTTCCAAGCTGGCTGAACTTGGATTTGCGAGGATCATCCAGACAGAGATCAACTACAAATTCAACTTTTCGATTGGATCTGTCGTTACCACGATAATTGTATATACAGTCATCTTTTTCTTCATCTATCTCAATGCCTTAAGACATGTAAGATTTGCAAGTTCTATCAGGATGCTAAATGCTGATAAAGCAGGTGAAGTGCCGCCCAGAGCCAACTGGTTCGTAGGAATTTTGGGCGTAGTGATCCTTCTTACAGGATATGCTATTGCAATAAGAATCAAGCAGCCTTTATCAGCTCTTATCTGGTTCTTTTTTGCAGTAATCCTGATAATCATCGGCACTTATCTTGTCCTTATCGCAGGTTCGGTCCTTCTTTGCAGGATCTTGCAGAAAAATAAGAGCTACTACTATAAGACAAATCACTTCGTATCCGTGTCTTCGATGGCTTACAGAATGAAGCGAAATGGCGCAAGCCTTGCATCTATCTGCATCCTTCTTACGATGGTCTTCGTAATGCTTTCTTCAACATTTGCTCTTTATGCCAACAGGGAAGATACTTTGCGCAATCACTATCCCCGTGAGCTCAATTGCTATGCCAGAAGCAACGGATTTGATGAAGAACACAGAACACTTCCCGGAAAACTCGAAGAAGCCTTAAATGACAAAGCAAAAGAACTTGGTATCGATACTAAGAATTCATTCTCGCTGACTAATTACTCATTTAGCGGCTACTACGAAAACGGAAAGCTCGATATCGATGCCAACCCTTTGATGATGAACAATATTGACTTCGATAATGTCGTACAGGTTTATTTTTTCGACATTAAGGATTACAACAAGCTCACCGGAAGCGGCGAAGTCTTATCAGAAGGTCAGGTATTAGCCGGTGTCGAAGGCAATCTTACTCTTGGCGACAGAATCGCAATCGGAGATGTTGATTTCGACATCGTAAAGTCGATTAATCCCAAAGACAGTGCTTTAAAGCATGCTATCGTATCTGCTGTAGTAACGACAGTCTTTGTGGTTGTCGACGATCTCGAAAACGTGGCTTCTTTGTATGCTGATAAGAGCGATCCGACAGGCGAGAAACTGCTCGCATGGGAATGGGATTACTATTTTGATACCGGAGTAAGCACCGAAAAGCAGAAGGAACTCACAAGCAGCCTCATAACGCATCTACGCGAAGAAGTTAAAACCAATACTTCCGGAAAGTATAAGATCTATTGCGACTGCCGTGAAGAACAGAGAAATGACTTCGTAAAGACATTCGGAGGATTATTCTTCCTTGGAATCCTCTTAAGCGTGATCTTCCTCGTGTCCTGCGTTCTCATTATCTACTACAAGCAGATATCCGAAGGCTTTGAAGATCAGGCAAGATTTGGCATTATGCAGAAGGTCGGCATGACCAAGGAGAACATAAAAAAGAGCATTAACTCCCAGATGCTGACGGTCTTCCTTATCCCGATAATCTTCGCCTGCATGCACCTTGCAATGGTCTTGCCCATTGTTAATAAACTCCTTTTGCTCTTCGGCCATAACAACATTCAGATTTTGCTTGCAGCTTCAGGAGTTTGCGTGCTTGTCTGCGGACTTTTCTACGCACTGGTTTATAAGCTTACCTCAAACGCTTACTATAAAATCGTCTCGTAAACGACCATTAATGTTAAAAAAGCCACCTTCCAGAAACGCTTGAAGGTGGCTTATTGTTCATTTTGTTCAATAGTCGCCTAAAAATTCCTTAGCTATAATTAATCAGCGCATTTATTTAAATACATGAGGTTTTTTATGGGTTCATTTAATTTCCCCAGACTGACATTCGGAATGAAAATCATTTACGGTATTGCCGCAGCAGTTGTAATTGCAACCATTGTTACCGTCGTTGCAATCAACAGCAACATGAAGGCGGGCACCACGATCAAGGTTCAGAGTGTCAAAGGCGATGTCAGAATTGAGATGGCTAACGGTAAGACAAAGCCCGCCAAGAACGGTCTGCGTTTCAAATCCGGTGACTCTGTTTTAACAGGTGCTGACGGCGTTTGCACTGTAGCTCTTGATGACACTAAGATCATTACGCTCAATAACAACAGCAAAGCTGAATTCAAAAAGCAGGACAAGGAATATGGAGTAAACCTTTCAAAGGGCGGTGCGTTCTTTGAAGTAACTTCTCCTCTTGCAGGCGACGAGAAACTTGATATCAAGGCATTGATGCTTACTGCAAATATCAAGGGCACTTCGGGCTATATCTATTTCAATGAAGACGGCACCGAAGCTATTACCGTTACAGACGGCAAGGTAGTACTTACAGCGGTAAATCCCAAAACAAGTGAGAGAATTTATGGCGAAGTCTCTGGCGGTCAGAGATATGTAGTCACAACTGCCGAGAAGAATGGCCTTGATGTTCTCTCATATGAGATAACAGACCTCACAGTAAATGATCTCGAAGATTTCGCACTCACGATGATCAACCAGACAGACCGACTCCTTACAAAGGTATGTGAGTTCACAGGCTGGGATAAGCAGTCCGTAAAGGAACTTTACAACCTCAACACTTTCGGCAACATTGAGGGCAGCTCAGAAGAGACAGAAGCCACAGCAAGTTCCGAAGATTCAGAGACTGAACCCGGTGAATCTGAGACAGAAGCAACAGAAGCAACTAAGAGTGAAACTGGCACAACAAAGCCTAAGGCTACAAATACACCTAAGCCTAAGTATGAGAAGGATAAGGATAGCAAGGCTACAAATACTCCTAAGCCGACAAACACACCTACACCTAAGGCTACGGCAACTCCTTCTCCTGTACCTACAACTCCAACTGCTGAACCGACTGCTGCAACAACTCCTGCAACAGAGCCTACAACTCCGGCAGCTACTACACCATCTCCGGAGCCGACAGCAACAAATACACCAACACCCACACCGACAAATACACCTACACCTAAGCCGACTAATACTCCTACACCCACTTCAGGGACACAGGCAGGCGGCGGAGAAGAGTAATCCGCTTTATCAGGCATAGTTCGAAAAGCAAAATTCACTACAGAGGTCCTCATGAATTTGAGGACCTCTTTTTATGTGGGTTTCGGATAGCTTTATTGAGGAGCACTCATCCAAAATCGCACATTTCTTCAGTTTTGGATGAGAGTTTGGCTGAAGACTCATCCAAATTGACTGATTTCTTTGATTTTGGATGAGTGTTCAGTCAAGTCCAAGCGGTGGTATTTACAATCGTGACTATAAACGTGCCTGTTTCACCCTAAAAGTGTCACAAAAAGAGGCACTTGCCTATAATCGTGACTGTTTTAACCCAAAAGAGGCACAAAAAGAGGCATTCGAAAAAAGAAACTTCCCCCATTTTAAGTTGGATTTTTCCTCAGCCCTTAATCCCCAAGCTATTACTGATAAATATATAAGCTATATGTTATAATCAAAAAGACTGTGAACACACGTGAGGGGAGATATATTTATGGGTATTATCGACAATTTCAAAACTCTTTCCGTTAAGGCAAAGGCAATTATCGCAGCTGTACTGGTAATTATTATCGCTGCGGCAATTTGTTTTATCGTAATCGGACGCAACAATTATCTTGCAACTACAATGAGACTTTTAAGAGTTGAGGGAACAGTCAATATTGAAAGTTCCAAGGGCGGTTCCAAAGCTGTTAACAACAACCTCAGATTCCAGTCCGGTGATGCACTTAATACCGGATTTGACGGTCTTGCTTCCGTAGGCCTTGATGATACCAAGATCGTTACTCTCCAGAATGAGAGCCGCGCAGAGTTCCAGAAGAAGGGTAAGCAGCTTGAGCTGAAGCTCACAAAGGGTGCTGTTTTCTTTAATGTTACTGAGAAGCTCAAGGCAGATGAGACATTCGAGATTAAGACATCTACCATGACGGCAGGCATCAGAGGTACATCAGGTATCGTTTATTACGATCTCAACGATGGCGGAAGAGTAAGCCTTATCGTTACTGATGGTGTTGTACAGGTTACAGGTACGAACGATCAGACAGGCGAGACTAAGACAATTGCAGTTGAAGCAGGAAAGAAGGTAAAGGTATACCTCTTCTCTGACAGAGTTGAAGATACTGTAGAATTCAAGCTTGAAGATGTTAAGCCTAGTGAACTTGGTAATTTCAGATATGCCTTCAATGCTGATGACGAAGAGCTCGTACAGAGAATCAGCGCTAATACAGGCTGGAATGTCGATGACGTAAAGAAGGGCTTCAGAGGAATTGGAAGTGACGAAGATTCAGATCCTACTCCCACACCTGAAGCTACGACAGAAGCAACAACAGAGGAGACTACAGAAGCTACAACAACTACTACATCCTCTGAGACTTCAGCAACAGAAACAGAAGTAACTCCTACTGAAGAGCCTACTGCTACTCCGGTTCCGACAAAGAAGCCTACAGCTGCTCCTACAAAGAAGCCTGCATCAGGAACTGCAACACCTATCCCTGAACCTACACCTATTCCGGAGCCTACACCTGTAGATCCTAGTCCGACACCTGATGCGGAGCCTACACCTGAGGAAAAGCCCGGTGATGACCCCACTGGTAAAGTTACTGCTCCTGACGGAACGAATCCGACAAACTATTGGGGCAGGAGTTACAACGGTAATACCATTTATATCGCTTCAGAGGGCGAAGGCGCTAAGGAAACATTCATTGGATATATTGACGGCGAATGGGTTGAACTTGAGTGCGAATACGTAGATACCGGTGTAATTTTCCGTCACGGTGGCGATATTTATTACGCTACTTAAATCAGAATCTGACAGCTGATTATGAATAAGCGCACCAAACATCTTCTTATCGCTTTTGCACTTGCGACTGTTATTACTTTGCTGTGTGCATATAAAGTCTTCAGAAGGCCTGAGATGTGGCTTGAAGATGCTTTATATCAGCAGGAAGTATATGTCGACAGTGATATATGCCTGATCGGTATTGACGATAACGATATCAAGGAGTTTGGTCCTTACAGTAAATGGGACAGAACTATTGTCGCAAGAGCACTGGAAGTATTAGGTTCAGATCCTGACAATGCTCCTGCCGTAGTTGCTATCGATATCCAGTATTCAGGCTATCTTGATGAAGAAGGCGATATGAGGCTTGCTAAGGCAGCCGAAAAGCTTGGCAATGTCGTTACGGCAACAACTGCGACTTTTGGCAGAACAACGATCTTCGGAAGCGGTTCAGTAACTATCGATGAACGTTCTATCTTAGGCTACGAAGAGCCTTACGATGAGTTGAAAAATGTAACGACTCAGGGTTCCATCAATACGATGCTCGATGAAGATGGTGTTTTACGTCACGCTATCTTATATATCGAACCTGATGGAAAGAAAGTCTATTCCATGCAGTATGAAGTCGCAAGGATTTACGCTGAGAGCAAGGGAATGGCGCTCTCTGAGCCTGAAACTGACGAGAGAGGCCATTACTACATCACATATTCCAAGAAGCCGGGAGGATTTTACGACGACTATTCACTTGGCGATCTGATCAACGGCAAAGTGGATTCTTCTTACTATGCCGGCAAGATCGTCCTGATCGGTCCATACACACCTGGTCTTCAGGATTCATTCTTCACCCCGATCGAAAAGGGTAAGATGATGTATGGCGTCGAGTATCAGGCAAATGTTATCCAGTGCCTTTTAGATGCTAATTTTAAGAAGGCAGCTCCTGATTTTGTCCAGCTCGGAATTCTCTGGATCGTCTGCCTTGCATATTATCTTTTCTGCAACAACAGAAGGCTCAGATTTACCGTTCCTTCCGTATTTGCGGGAATCGCTCTTTCAGTTGGTATCAGTGCATGGCTCTTTTCGCTTGGAATAATTACGCATGTTTTGTGGATACCTCTTGGCCTTTTTGTAATCTTCGTTGTAAGCGTCGGTGGCAATTATATTAGAGCAGCTCTTGCAAGACAGAATGTCACAAGAACATTCGAGCGATATGTTGCTCCTAATGTCGTAAATGAGATTTTGAAAGAGGGTACAGACAGCCTTAAGCTTGGCGGTAAGACAACCGATATCGCAGTTCTTTTTGTTGATATCAGAGGCTTTACAACAATGTCTGAAAGACTCTCTCCTGAAGAAGTCGTATTTATCCTTAACCGCTATCTTTCCATGACAAGTGACTGTGTTGAAAGATATCAGGGTACTTTGGATAAATTCATCGGCGATGCGACGATGGCTTTCTGGGGTGCGCCTCTTGAAGACGATGAAGCTGTTTACCACGCATGCATGGCAGCTCTTGATATTGTTAAGGGCGCAAATGAGCTTTCAGCAAAGCTTAAAGAAGAAATCGATGAAGAGATCCATGTCGGCGTCGGCGTCAACTTCGGACCTGCCGTCGTAGGTAACATGGGAGCTGCGAGAAGAATGGACTATACGGCAATTGGTGACACGGTTAATACTGCTGCAAGACTTGAAGCAAATGCTCCTGGCGGAACAGTTTATGTAAGCCGTGCCGTTATTGATAAACTCGAAGGACGCATGAAGTACGAACCGCTCGAAAAGCCGATCAAGCTCAAAGGTAAGGCTGATGGCTTTGAGATCTTAAAACTTATTGGACCGGAGGAATAAAGATGCTTTCATTTCTAGGTAGAGGCTCTGCATTTGCAGACGAACACAACAGTGCTTATTTTGAATCTGACGGTGATCTTATCCTGATCGATTGTCCTATGAGTTCATTCGAGAAGTTAAATGACTTCAATCTTACTTTGTTCAATCACATCTATGTGCTTGTAACCCATACTCACGGTGATCACGTAAGCGGTATCGGGATGCTCATTGATCTTCTTCAGTTTTCCGTAAAGACACCGATTACGATCGTTGCTCCTTCTAAGGAAGTTGAAGGCGATCTTTTCTACCTCTTATCTAGAATCGAAGGTTGCGGTGATTCATGGTATGAACTTATCAATTCCGAAGATCTTGATAAGGACTGGTTTGTCTGCCCGATAAGAACAGTGCATACGTTAGAACTCAGTGGAAAGTGCTTCGGTTACTGCCTTAATGTCGATGGCAAGAGAGTTGTCTATACCGGCGACACAAATACTCTTGAACCGTTCGAAAAGTATATCTCCGACGATTGCTATTTATACATGGAAGTATCTGCGTATAAGTCACCAGTCCATCTTTATTGCGTTGACGTCCTCGAAAAGATCAAGGAATACACTTCGAGAAATGTCCATGTATATCTCATGCATATGGACGATGAGAAGAGAATTGCTGATGTTATTAAGGATACAGGTGCTATGTTTGCACCTTTAAAACACAACGATTTTACTATGGAAAATACAGGCAGAATGTTAGATGGTATCTTCGATATCACTGACAGCCTTTATAACGATATGTGCAAGAACAGAACCGATGACCATAATCTTCTGTTCCACTATCTGACTGACCTTGGCAAGACAATAGTCGATGCTGACAGAGCTTCTTTCTGGAAGTGGGATAAACGTAAAGGCGAGCTTTGGACAATGTCTGCGACAGGTGTCGACAAGATCGTCATTCCTGACACATCAGGACTTGTCGGTAAGGCATTAAGAAATAAGTCAATCGTGATTACAAACGATCCTTATAGCGATCCTGATTTCAATAAAGAAATCGATATGAAGACCGGTTACAGGACTAAGTCCGTGTTAGTACTTCCTGTAGCAGATATCAATGGCGATTTCATTGGTGCTTTGCAGCTTATCAACAAATCAGGTGAAGCAGGCTTTGATATTGAAGTAGATCCCAAGAAGTTGTCTCTTGCAGCACTTGTCTGCGGTATCGCATTGGAATCTGAGACATTCCTTGAAGATTCCCACCACGATAAGCTCACAGGCCTTAAGAACAGAATGGGCTTCTACCACGACTTCTCCAAGAAATATAAGGATTATCTTATCCCGGATTCCGGAAAGCAGATGTCGATCTTTATAAGCGATATCGATAAGTTCAAGCGTGTTAATGACACATATGGTCACAACGCCGGCGACGATGTGCTTAGATTTGCAGCAAATCTTTTGGAAGAGTCCTGTGGCGAGAAGGAAAACATCTACAGATGGGGTGGCGAGGAATTCGTCATGGTAATGCGTGATGCAGGCATCGAAGACTGTGTAAAGAAAGCTGAAGAAATTAGAGTTAAATTAATGGAATCTGATATAATAGCTGACGGGAATAAGCTTAATTGTACAATGAGTTTCGGATGTAAACTCTTCGACCCTGCTAAATCAATTGAAGAGAACATCGCTGACGCAGACGCAAAACTCTATACTGCTAAGGAAACTGGCAGAAACAGAGTTTGTGAATAAATTGGAAAAAGAGGATAGAAGATGGATTTTTGTAAAACATGTGGAACGGTGCTTCCATTCGCAGGAATGAAGTGCCCAAAGTGTGGAAATGGCGCGGAGAATGCAGGATCAACGGAGATACCTTCATTCAGACCCAATCCCAGTTATTCGCTCGTAAATGATCTCACAAGATATAAAGAGCTTTTATCTGAGAATGAAGAGCTTGAGACTATGATCAAGCCCCAGAGCGATTTCCCGACAGCGGATCAGACGAACTATAAGAAGAGAACACTTATGTTTTTCTTCTGGCCTTACCTTGTCGGAGGTATCGCAGGCGGCGTAGTGATTTACATTATCTCGGTTGTCATTTCTATAATGTCGCTTCGTAATTCGATCGAGTATTATTCAAGTGCTGAGCAGTTTGCAAATCGTTACTACGGTGATGTTTTCGGAGGATACATTGTCGCAATAGTTATCGCGCTGATCATTATCTTCTTCGGATTGTTCCTCTCGAAAAGAAAGCGTAATGACTTCAACAGCAACGCTGATTACATGAACATGGCAGCTCAGGAGAAGTACCAGAAGGGTCTTAAGAATCAGCGAATGATCGACCTTTATCAGGATAATCTCCATAACATGCGCAAGTATGAAGATATCGTTCCTGCTGATTACAGAACATCAGCTAAGGTCGGTGCGATCCTGAAGATTATTGAGTCAGGCAAAGCAGAGAACATTGAAGACGCTATAAAGCAGCTCTGATCCATAAAGAACAAAATAACTATCTGGGGTTGTCTCATTAATTGAGACAACCCTTTTTTTTATCGGGCTGATCGCATTCGCGTGTCCGCATATAACGACTCGTCGGCACAAGCTCAAGTCATTTGTGCAATTTTTAATGCAAAATACCCTCAACAATTGCATAAAAATGAGATTTTGTGCAATTGTTGATCATTTTTGAGGGCGAAAATTGCACAACCACTAACCATCACAAAAAATCAGTCCTAAAATGTTATACTTAAGCAAACCCTAAAAAGGATGGTCTAAAGCTATGTCTTCAACAAAACTTCTCGGTATTTATTCGAACGGAATGGTCCTTCAGCGAAATAAGGACATCGTAATTGAAGGTTATGAAGACAGCCTTGAAAATGTAGTAATTACCCTTGCAGGAGCGAAAATAAAAGCTCCCGTTAAAGATGGTAAGTTCAAGGGCGTATTCGCACCTATGGATGCTGCATTTGACTTAGAACTTAAGGTAAAAGGTTCTAACGAGATCACAGTAAAAGATGTATGCATCGGCGATGTATATATGCTCGCAGGCCAGTCCAATATGGAGCTTCCCGTAGGAAGAACTTACGAGCTTAATAAAGAAGAGATTGAAGCAAAAGACTATCCTTATATCAGACAGTATCTTTTAACTCCTGATATGGAGATTCCTGAAATTGGTGGAGAAGGTACTTCTACTTTGCCTGAAGTTGACTGGATCAATGCAGTCGGAAAAGCAAAATGTGATTTCTCTGCCGTTGGTTTTTATGCTGCTAAGAGAATCTTTGAAGAAAGAAATGTTCCTATCGGCTTGATTGCTTGCGCTCAAGGCGGCTCTACCATTGAAGCATGGATGTGCGATGAAGACCTTTATGCTTCAGGCGTAAAGGAAGAAGCTATTGCTCCTTTAAGAGGAAAGGGTGCTGTAAAAGCTTATTTTGAAGACTGGCAGAACCGTACAACTGTCTGGAGAGCTAAGGCTTACGATAACGACTTTAAGATTGAAGAAGCTCTTTCCAGTACAAAGCCTGTAACACTTCCCGGTATCGTTATTAAGGATTTCTCAGGTGTTATCTGGTTCATCAAAGAATTTGAATACGATGGCCCTACAGAAGGTGAGTGCCTCTTAAGATTAGGTGATCTCATCGATGCTGATGTCACATATATCAATGGTATTGAAGTCGGCAGAACTGAATATCAGTATCCGCCCAGAATCTATCCTTTTGACGCATCTGTCCTTAAGCAGGGTACCAATACTCTTATGGTTAAGCTCACAATTGAGCTTGGTTCTGGCGGATTTGTTGAAGGCCACCCTTACTACCTGAAGACACCTGCTGGTGATATCGACATCATGGGCGAGTGGCAGATGGTTGAAGAGAATCGTATGGAGAATTTCCAGCCGATTCCCATGGCTCAGATGCTCCCTGCAACTCTTTACTATGCAAGTATTCTCCCTATTAAGAATATCGCTATCTCACAGATCTGGTGGTATCAGGGTGAGTCCAATGCTGACGCACCTGAAGGTTACGATCAGAAGATGATCAGATGCTTTGGCAAGATGAGAGAGTTCTTCGGCGACGTTCCTGTCGTCCTTGTAAAGATGGCTGACTATATCAACCCACTTACATTTGCAACAGAAGTACCTGATGGCTGGAAAGAGATTCAGAGACTTCAGGAAGAAGCTCCGAACTTCATAAGTAATTCAGCTTCCGTTGTCGCACCCTGCCCGGATCCCATTTATGAGCTCCATCCGCAGAATAAGAGCGAACTTGGTGCTGATGTTGCTAAAGCTTCAATAAAGCTTTCTAAATAATTCGACACGAGAATTTAATACTTTTATCCTTTTTACCTTGTTACAATCTTTAATGGAGAAGAGCGAGGTCACATGGGTATTAAAAGTATTAGTAATTTTGCCGTTAAAGTGATTGCCATGTTATTAATGGCAACCATTGTTGTTGGCATTTCAGGCTACTACACTGAGCCTGTAACTGTTAATGCTACGGCAAAGTACGATACCTTGTACGATGTGTTCAAAGCCAGATCCGGTCATCCTGATACCTTCATGAGCCAGGAAGATTTTAGAAGTAAGGTCTTATCCAATTGCAAAAAACTTAATGGCGTCGGCTATACGTCAGGCCGTCAGGATAACTATCTTGCCTGCGACGGCTTCGTAAGCATGGTGTTCCGTCTTACCTTCGGAACCGTTCATGAATTCAGTAAGCACAGAGATAAGATCTGGTTTAAGTTCTATCCCAAGGAAGAACACATTGTCGCGCAAAGCTATGTTGATAAGTATGAGATATATAGACCGGGCGGTACTTCCGTTACCTGGCTTTACAATAACTATGTCGAAAAGATCGTTCCTGCAAGAGGCTCTAAGAGAAAAAAGGTAGAAGACTACAGCAATAAGCAGTGGGTCAATTACCTTACAAGTATAAATGCTCAGCCGGGTGACATAATCATGTGGGATAACGATACGAACTATACCTACTGGACACATATCGGTATCTATGCGGGAATTGAAGACGGCAAGGCTAAGATGTGGCATGCTTCTTCAGTTAAGAAGAAAGTATTAAAGCAGAATATGAGCGAGATAACAGAAGATGTCGGCTATCTCAAGTTTGCATGCGTCGTACCTCTTACAGATGTCCCTGCAAAGATTGGCCTTTTTGCAGAGATAGGTGACAACACCAGAGATTTCTCTTATACGGTTTATAAGGATGAAGCCTGCAAGAGTCAGTTAGGACGTATTGCAAGCAGCGTTAAGCTTAATGAGGAATCCAAGCTTGGTGAGATTCTCTTATATCCTAATAGCGATAAGAGTGCATATGAAAGAACACTTTATCTTGTGCGTGACACGTCGCCTTATAAGACTTTAAGTGCGAGTGTGGTAGGAGAAGATCAGACCGTCTACCGGATAAAAATAAGAATAGAGCCCGGTGAAGAACATGTAGGAGTTCTGAAGTATTCCATTTATGAAGCGAAGAATATCAGATCCTATGGAGGGAAAACGATAGAGGATTACGACTACTATGCCGGCGGACTTGTTATACCGATAACAGATTTCAGATAATTATTAGCACCTTGGGAGACTAATCTTCCAGGGTGCTTTTCACTGAATTGTAATTTTGTGCTTTTGTTTTTATATTATAATTATCTAGTGTTACTTATCGTAAAGTCGACTTCTGTCGGCAGCTTTATGGAAGGGGTGCCCAATGGATTATTTTGCTAAGACTACTGATGCAATTACTGAATCTGAGAGAAGACATTCTCAATTAGTAAGAGAACTTGCAAGCGAGTGTTTGGTACTGCTCGAAAATGACGGTACTTTACCTCTTACAAATCTTGGAAGAGTTGCAATCTATGGCAATGGCGCAAGACATACCATAAGAGGAGGCGGCGGTTCCGGCGAAGTTAACACCAGAAATAGTATCTCCATCTGCGATGGTCTTGTTGATGCAGGATTTGAGATTGCATCAAATGGCTGGCTCGACAGATACGATGAGATCTACAATTCAACAGTAAAAGCTTATATGGATAAGGTTACGACCATCTCCAAAGAGCGTAATGTTCCTGCTACAAGCGTCTATTTTGAGATTGCTTTGGATACTCCCGTAATGCCTGAGATTACCGAAGCAGATGTAGCTGAAGCTGCTTGCGATACAGCAATCTTTGTTATCTCACGTGACTCAACAGAAGGCAGAGACAGAACACCTACAAAGGGTGACTACTATCTTACTGATGAGGAAGAATATAACCTCAATTTCTTAACAAACAATTTCTCTAAGGTAATCGTACTTCTTAACATCGGTGCGGTTATCGATATGTCCCGCCTTAAGCATCGTCCGGGTATCAGCGCAATCCTTTTTGTAGGCCAGGTTGGTGATCAGACAGGCTTGATCGTTGCTGATGCTCTTACAGGCAAGACAACTCCTTCAGGAAAGCTCGTTGATACATGGGCTAAGAATTACGAAGACTATCCCTGCCACGATGAATTCTCAAGCCTTGATGGCAATAACGACGATGAGTTCTACAGAGAAGGTATCTATGTAGGCTACAGATATTTTGATTCATTCGGTATCGCACCTATCTATCCCTTCGGATATGGTAAGTCCTATACGACATTCTCCCATGAAGTATTGGCTGTTTCCCAGGAAGGAGCTGATATCAAGATCTGGGTAAAGGTCACAAATACAGGCGATACATATGCTGGTAAGCAGGTTATCCAGGTTTACTTCTCAGCGCCCGAAGGAAAGATCGACAGACCTTATCAGGAGCTTGCAGGCTATGGTAAGACACGTCTCTTAAATCCCGGTGAGAGCACAAATCTTGAGATCTCATTCCCGATCGATAACTTCGCATGCTACGATGACGACTATCCGGCAAAAGTTATTCCTGACGGTGATTACATCATCAGAGTCGGTACAAGCTCACGTGAGACAACGATCGAAGCAGTACTTCGTGTTCCTGAGCTTGTTGTAAAAGAAAAGTACACAAGACTTTTGGAAGACGACGGAAGATATGCATTTGAAGATTTTAGAAATCCCGGCAAGGGCAAGGAAATGCATCAGATGCTCGACGAAGCACAGTATGCTGCATGCGAGAGAAAGTATATCTTGGATGTTTCCCGTGTAAGAAGAAGCATTGTCAGATACAGAGGCGTATGTGAGACTCATCTCGATGCTCGAAAAGAAGAACGCCTCACATTGGGTTCAGTTATCGGAAGAAATGCCGGTGTTGCAGAATTCGTTGCACAGTTCTCACTTGAAGAATTATCTGAGCTCTTAGTCGGTAATTACATCAAGGAAGGATTTGAAGATGTCGTATTCTCATCTGCAATGCATGTTCCCGGTGCCGCAGCTGAGACCACAGGAATGTTTGAAACTTCCAGAAGACTTCCGGTCCTTGTAATGGCTGACGGCCCTGCCGGCTTAAGACTCCAGCCTCATTTCAAGACAACCCGTGAAGGTGAACTCTTAAGAGGCGGTGAGACATTCGGTCTTATCTATAACGAATTCCCTGAAGATACTCCTGAAGATGCAATCGATTACTATCAGTATTGCACCATGATCCCAGTTGCAACAGCACTTGCTTCAAGCTGGAATCTGGATATCGTTCACACATTAGGACGCCTTGTAGGTGAGGAGATGGAAGAATTCGGAGTTCATCTCTGGCTTGCTCCCGGTATGAATATCCACAGAAATCCTTTGTGCGGCAGAAACTTCGAATACTATTCAGAAGATCCTCTCGTTACAGGTCTTTGTGCTGCTTACTGCACAGCAGGCGTTCAGTCTGTTGACGGTAAGGGCGTAACAATAAAGCACTTTGCCTGCAACAACCAGGAAGATAACAGAATGTTCTCTAACTCTCATGTATCAGTCAGAGCACTTCGTGATATGTACTTAAGAGGCTTTGAGATTGCAGTAAGACTTGCACAGCCTTTCTGCGTAATGACATCTTATAACCTCTTAAATGGTATCCATACAGCAAATTCTTACGATCTCATTCAGAGCGTATTAAGAGATGAATGGGACTTTGAAGGTGCCGTCATGACAGACTGGTTCTCTTCATTCGAAGATGTTGAGTTCTTAGGCTACGACGAGAGCAAGCTTAAGTATCCGCCGGCATTCTCCAGACTTTGCGTATATGCAGGTTGTGATATGCAGATGCCCGGCTGCAAGAAGAATGCTCAGGATATCGTAACAGCAGTAAATAACGGAAGACTTACATTAGCTGATGTTCAGCAGGCTGCTATTAATGTAGTTAGATTGATTATCAAGTGTTTGTAATAAGGTGAAGGAATGAACGAGGTTTTTGATTCAAAGTTAATTAGTGTTGAGTGCAAGGAGGATGACGGCATTGTCCTTTCAGTATTGAAGGGCAAGGTAATCCGTGACGATTTCAGAACACCCATGATGCACGCTGCAGATATGGCCATGAGGCATAACTGCAAGGTGCTCGCAATTCAGTTCGACGAAGATCCCAAGCTTGAAGAACGTGAATTCGTATGGATCAGGAAAGTCTATCTTGCAAATCTTAAGAAGTGCGGCATTGAATCAGTTTACCTTATCGATTCAAATGAACTTTCCGTAGTTAAGGATTTAAGATCTTTATTCGGTTCCAAGTTCAAGGCGATAGTCTGCCAGAATTACGAAGAAGCAAAAGGCAGATCTACTGTGAAGACAGATTCTTCAACTAGTAAATTCGCTTCCATGACCCGTGAAGAAGCCCTCAAATATATGGGCCTTGATGAGTCAGCAGATATCAAGGAAATCGACGACCGCTTCTGGACAATGTCCAAGAAGTACAGAGGCAAGACGGACGCAGAGTCTATGGCGATGGAAGATGAGATTTCCACCATCTACGATATTGCATCCGGAAGAGCTGAAGTCAGATTCGAAGAAGAAAAGAGAAGAGAGAACGAGAAAAAGTATTTCGGCCGCTACGAAAGTGACTGGAAGAACATAATCCACTATAACTGGAAGACATGGATCCTTGCTGCAGTTATTATTATCGCAGGCCTTGCAGTAATTATCGGTTACTTCACAGGCCTTGGCTCAGAATGTTCAGTTCTTGTCTTCGGACATATGTATCTCGACAGTACACAGATGAAAGAAGCGTTGGAAGAAGAGGGATTAAAGAATCCTTATGTCGGACTTGCCGATATGGTAGTTCCAAACGACGAGAATATCCCTATGGATGAGATGGGCAACGAATCCTTTAATGCCCAGTTCTATACAAATCCTGATGTGCTTATCTCAGATGACAGGTGCTATCTGTACTACTTCAACGTATTCCAGGATCTGTCTCCATTAGAAGAACAGATCATGGCAGGTCTTTCAGATGAAGCAAAGGCCGGCATTGAACCTATTTATATGTCTGAACGTGAGTCGGTAAGATATAAGAACGACATGTATTCCGAATGGGGTTATGACGATGAACAGATCAGAAATCCTCAGGAATTCTCTGACACTCCCATCCTTATTGGATTCAGAATTACTGATCCTGACGTAATTACTAACTACGGCGTTGAAGCAAAGTGGATGTCACGTCAGACAACATTCGTATTCGGAAGATGCGTAAACAGTACTGATGATGCAAAGACCGTTAAGATGATGGTCGCATTGATCAACGCTGCATTCAAAGAGAAGACTGTTTAAGTCCTGTAGCTTCAAGAAGAATATTCAATTCATCAGCGGTTAAAGGCCTTATGGCACCGCAGGAATCAGTATCTTCGGATATCCTGATACCAGCAAGGTCAATTCTTCGAAGTTCTACAACTTCCTTATTGAAGTGCGCGAAAATCCTTCTTACCTCATGAGTCTTTCCCTCGCGAAGTGTCAGGTATGCATGCGAGAATTCGTCAGAAGATTCATCTATTACTTTGAGTTCAGCAGGAGCGATATCTTCGCTATAACCCTTATCACGGATCTGAAAGCCTGATGCAACTGTAGTTATCTCATCAGAAGTCCAGGGAAGGCCTCTGTAGGTTACAAGATAGATCTTAGGAACTTCATACTTAGGCGACTGAAGGCGATGTGAGAGCTCGCCGTCGTTAGTAATTATGAGAAGTCCTGATGTGTGGTAATCGAGCCTTCCGACAGGGGAGAGCTTCTTTGATTTAAGTTCATCAGGAATGTAGTCTGCTACGCAGGGAAGTCTCTTATCTTCCATCGCAGTAAGTACGCCATCGGGCTTGTCGAAAAGATAGTAAAGCTTGGTCTGGCAGTTGATCTCAACTCCGTCGATAGTAATTGAGTCAGTCTCCTTTACATGGAAAGAAGAATCTTTAACTACAGCGCCATTAACCATAACGCTTCCGTGTGAAATCTTATCGCGAACGGTAGATCTTGTACCTAATCCGCTATTTGCAAGTAATCTGTCGAGTCTCATAACAATATTATAACCTAATAGTGTATGATTAGTCCTGAAAGAGGTTATATATGGAAATAATTAACATCGAACAGGGACATCCTACAGTACAGCAGGCAATGGTTAAGCTTTCTAACGGCATATATCGCGTCAGAGCGACCGGGAAGCCGATGGCTAAGATTGTACATGGTTACGGCTCATCAGGCACAGGAGGCGCTATTAAGCAGGCTCTAGGCATGGAACTTCGAAAATATATAGCCCGCCGCATGATCAAGTCCTATTGTCCGGGCGAAGACTTCGGACCTTTCTCATCTGCAGGACGCGACATGAGCGCAAAACATCCTGAAGTATCCCGAGACAGAGACTGGGGCCTTCAGAACGATGGAATTACGGTAATAATGTTTAAATAAGAGGTAGATATGGCAGACGAGTTCGACATTAAGTGGGAAGCATTTGAAAGCAGGTGTAAAGCCTGTCATAACTGCGGCTTGAGAGATGGCTGCACAAATGTCGTTATCTACAGAGGTAACCGTAAAGCCCCTTTAATGATCATCGGTGAAGCTCCTGGTGAGAATGAGGACATCCAGGGACTCCCTTTTGTCGGCAGATCCGGCCAGCTTTTGCAGAACCTCTTAGGAAGCTACGGCTTTACCAATAACGATTACCATATCTGTAATATCGCCAAGTGCAGACCTCCTCAAAACAGAAGACCTACACCGGAAGAGATTCACTGCTGCAAGCCTCTTTTGGCAGAGCAGTTCATGCTCGTAAGGCCTAAGGTTATCCTTCTTTGCGGATCTACCGCTTATGAGGGCTTCTTTGGCACAAAGCCTGTAATGAGAGATGTAAGAGGTACATTTATCGAAAAGAATGGTTATTTCATAATGACGACATATCACCCGGCATTTGCATTAAGAAACCCTGCAAATAAGATGCCGATCTACGAAGATATGGGCAAAGTCAGAGCCAAGTTGACTGAAATCGGAGCAATGCCGCCGTTAGAACCTGTAAAAGAATAAATATCATATTGATTTTCAGTTTTCTCTTTGCTATAATCTCCAAGTCGTAAGCGACATTGCCGAATTGTGTAACGGTAGCACACCGGTCTCTGACACCGTTTGTCAAGGTTCGAATCCTTGTTCGGCAGCCAAGTAAAAACCTGATTTGCGTAAGCAAGTCAGGTTTTTTGTTTTGTGCTGCATGAGAATGGTGTAAGGAGTGTTCTTATCCTTTTAACAAGACAAAGCCTAATAAATTAGGAAAGAATGATAAAATGTGAAGTAGTATTTTAGGAAGAGCATGGTGAGGTTTCTCTTCAGAAATACGAAAATACGAAAATAAGTATTGTGTCCAATTATTGGAACAATAGTCTTGATAGAATGTTTTTGTAATAGTATTTACAAGTATTTATTGGTGTGGTGATTTATATGGGTACTATTTCTGAATACAAAGTTGAAGAACTATTTATTGAAAGACTTAAGAGCATAGGATATGAATATGCTGATTTAAAATGCTATGAGGATGTATTAAAGAACTTTAGAAAGCAGTTATGCAAGCTGAATGCCGATAAACTTATCGAGAAGAAAGGTTCCGCTGATATTTCTGATAAAGAGTTCGAAAGACTTATGATTCATGTAGACAATAAATCTGTCTATGAATCAGCTAAGATTCTTCGTGATAAGTATATTCTTCAGCTTGATAATGGCAAAACCGTTTACCTTGATTTCTTTACTTCTGACTCATCAAGGAACATATTCCAGGTAGCACATCAAATCACTATGGATCCAGCACATAAAAGTGATGTTAGCTATAAGAATAGATATGATGTAACCGTTCTTATCAACGGTCTTCCTCTTATTCAGATAGAGCTTAAACGACCTGGTGTTGAAATCAACGAAGCAATTAACCAGATTAACAGATATCGTAAGTTCTCCTTTAAAGGATTATTTAGATATCTTCAGTTGTTTGTTGTATCAAATTCAGTTCAAACTAAATACTTCTGCAATGAGAATGAGATGCAGAATGGTCAGTACCGTAATATCTTAAAGAGCCTTGTATTCTTCTGGACTGATGATAAGAATGACCGTATAAATGATTTGCAGGAATTTACTACAGACTTCTTCCGTAAGACTTTTATTACAGATATGATTGCCAAGTATATGGTAATCAAGACTACAGAGGATACTCTTATGGTTATGAGACCATATCAGATATACGCTGTTCAGGCTGCAAAGAAGCGTGTGCTTGAAGTAAATAGAGACGGCTTCGTATTTGCTTGTACTGGTTCAGGTAAAACACTTACATCGTTTAAGTTGGCTCAGTTATTGAGAGATGAGAGTGCGGTTGATAGAGTTATCTTCTTAATTGACCGTAAAGATTTGGATGACCAGACAATTGATGAATACAATTCTTTTGAAAAGGACTGCGTTGATCGCTCTACTAATACTTACGCTTTAACCAAGAGATTGGAAGATGATACTCAGAAACTCATTGTTACTACTATCCAAAAGTTAGCAAATGCAGCAAATAGTCCGAAGTTCAATGAGCTTATCGAGAAATTCAGAAAGCAGAAAGTTATCTTTATTATTGACGAGTGTCATAGATCACAATTTGGCAAGATGCATGCCGATATCGCAAGAAGATTCGAAAATGCGAATTATGTTGGATTTACCGGTACACCTATTTTCAAAGAGAATATGGGCAGCAATAACAAAACAACTGCTGATATTTTTAGTGCCGGAAAAGATTCTGCTCTTGACTCATGCTTGCATAAATACATGATAAAGAATGCTATTGCTGACGGTAATGTCCTTAAGTTTTCGGTCGAATATCAGCGTTCTATGCTTGTTAAGAATGTAGCAGCAAAAGGAATAGATCCTGACAGATTAGATGATCCTGAATATTGTAGAATTCACAATGTGGATATTAACTCTCTCTATCACGATCCGCAGAGAATTAAGAATATTGCTGAGCATATTTTTAACAACTATTTCAACCACACTCATCCACAAGGTGAAGGTGTCTATACCGCTATGTTCGCTGTAGATCAGATACCTACACTTGGAATGTACTATAAAGAATTTAAGCGCATTAATGAAGCAGCACCAGCGGATAAGAAATTAAAGATTGCAGCTATTTTTACATATCAGGCTAATGAAGATATGGATGAAGGTGTTGATGAACATTCACAGGAATTGCTCGATTCTTGCATTAAGGACTACAACGCAATGTTTGGAACATCATTCGGTATTGATACATTCGATGCATACCGTAAAGATATCCAGAAGCGTCTGAAGCAGAAAGAAGTACCACAGGTTGATTTGCTTATTGTAGTAAATATGTTCCTTACGGGTTTTGATGCTAAACCACTAAACACGCTTTACTTAGATAAGAATCTTGTATGGCATTCGCTTCTTCAGGCCTATAGTAGAACTAATCGTGTTGATAAGGCTTCTAAGCAGTTTGGACAGATCATTACTTATCGTAATATCAAGAAAGCACAGGATGATGCTCTTAAACTATTCTCAGGCGATGGAAATCCGGATGAATATCTCCTTAATAGTTACGAATACTATACGGATGAGTGGCGTATTAAAGTTGGAGAATTGATGAGAGTTGTTCCAGATGCTGCTGAAGCAGGACACTTACAGTCTGAAGATGATATTAAGAGATTTATTCTTTCTTTCAGAGCAGTCTCTAAACTCCTAGCTATTCTTAAGACATTCTCAAAGTTCGATTGGAAGGATTTATCTACAGAATTGGACGAAGATGAATATGAAGCATATAAGAGTTGGTATCTTTACTACTACGACATCTTGAAAAAGGAAAATGATAAAGATAAAGTTCCAGTTCCAGTAGATGTTGATTTTGATATCGATCTTATAAGAACAGACAAGATAAATGTTGTATATATTCTTAATCTCTTGAAAGAGATTAATCGTAAGGATACAGCTGAAATGAAACGCTCAGTTGACCTTATTCTCAGAGAGATTGAACGTTCAGATAATGAAGCCCTGAGATATAAGCGAGATGTAATGCGAGACTTCATTAATAATCGTTTCTTCACACTTGATTCGGAAGCAGACATTATTCTGGAATATGAGCAGTTCGAGAAGGAAGCTTTGTTAGCTGATTTGGAGCGTATTGCAACCGAATTGAAAGTCGACGAACAAAAAATCACCAAGTTGTTCTATGACTATACATTTACTAGTCAGATTACTGATGATGATATACGAATTGAAATTGAATATATGAATTTGGGATTGTTGCAATCCACGAGACTTATCAAATTGATAAAACAGAACATTAAAGAGTTGTATAACAAATATAAGGCGGAGGGTAAATAATGGAAAACACATCATATCAGCAGCAAGCTAATGAACTTTCTAAACAGCTTTGGGCAATTGCAAATGATCTTAGAGGTAATATGGATGCTTCTAAGTTTAAGAACTATATTCTTG